>CAYQWE010000032.1:0-56882 GCA_964421275.1 uncultured Prosthecobacter sp. | reverse complement strand
TCGATGGTTTCAACGGCTACCAGCTTGAGATCACCGGGACACTGAACCTCAACCGTGACATCAACCTGCGCACGCGCGGGGCGCTGGTGACCGTCAGCGGAGTGGTGGCAGGAGCCGCAGGCAACGACCTCAACAAGCAGGAGCAGGGCACGCTGTGGCTCAGCGGCAACAACACCTACCTCGGCACTACTTATGTCTCCAACGGCTACCTTGTCGCTGGACATGACAACGCCTTTGGTGCCGCCTCCTCCGACATCACCTTCCGCAGCACGTCCTTCTCGCAAGTCCTCGCTTCCGGGGTGCGGACCATCAGCCGCAATTTCATCAACACGGCCACCGGCAGCACGCAGACGCTCGGCGGTTTGGATGCAGGCGCGAAGCTCTTCAGCGGCAACATCAACCTCTCCACGCGTGGGCTGAACCTGACGGCTGCCAGCGGCGGGGACGTGACCTTCAGCGGCGTGATCAGCGGGACAGCGCAAGGCATCACCAAGGTAGGGGATGGCACGGTGATCTTGAGCGGGATCAACAGCTACACGGGAGCGACGGTGGTCAGCCAGGGGACGTTGACGGGACAGGCGGGAGCCAGCGGCAGCCCGTTTGGGGTCAACAGCGCCTTCACGGTGGGCAACGGCACACTGAGGTTGGAAGGCACGAGCACGGTGCGCAACATCAGCACGACTGGGGCACTGACGATCAATTCAGGCAACGCGGCCTTGGTGGTCAACGACGGCAGCGGGGCGGGCACGCAGTTGAGCTTCGGCTCGCTCACACGCAGTGGCAGCGCGACGCTGACCCTCAAGGGGCTGACCACAGATATTGGCACGGCAGGCAATGAGAAGGTGAGCTTCACCAGCGCCCCAGCGGTGCTCAACGGGACGATCGGCACCTGGGCGGTGATCCAGGGCAACGGGAACAACAGCGGCAACTACGCGACAGTCAGCGGCGGGAATATTGTCACTGCGACGTATGGAGGCACGGGAGACTTGGATACGGCGAGCGGGGCGACGCAGTTGTTTGACGCGACGAGCGGAACGCTCACGGCGGATCGTGCGGTGTATGCGTTCCGCACGAACGCAGCCATCGATCTTGCGGGTCACACACTGCATGTGGGAGCGGCCAATGCGGCTTCGTTGGGACAGGCCGGGATGATTTTGAACAACGGAGCGGACGTGGGCGGAGTGGCGGGCTCGCAAGTGAACTTCGGCACCAACGTGTTGTCGGTTTATGCGGATGACGCAGCGGTTTCGACGATCAGCGCACCGCTGACGAACTTCCGCAGCAACACGAACAACACGCTGAGCACGGTGCTGGTGAAGTATGGGCCCGGGACGCTGGAGTTGAGCGGAGCGAACAAGTTCCAAGGCAACGTGCAGGTCAACGCGGGGACGCTGAGCCTGATGGCGGCCAACGTGTTGCCGATGTTCGGGAACCTCAACGCGCAGACGGGTTCGATCGTCACCATCCAGCCGGGGGCGATGGTGAAGCTCAACAACTTCAACCAAGAGTTCGGCAATCTCGCGGGCTCGAGCGTGGTGAGTCCGGTGCTCAACACGGCGGGAACGCTGGACCTCGGTACAGCGACCTTGGTGGTGGGGCGTGAGGGCAGCAGTCAGACATTCTCCGGGCAGATCATCGGCGGGGCTGGTTCCGTCCTTCAGAAGGTGGGCGGCGGTCGTCTCACCCTGGACAACTGGGACGCTTCGAAGCCGAACTCGCTGGCGACTCTGGATGTCG
Organism: uncultured Prosthecobacter sp.; assembly: GCA_964421275.1. GTDB lineage: Bacteria > Verrucomicrobiota > Verrucomicrobiia > Verrucomicrobiales > Verrucomicrobiaceae > Prosthecobacter. The sequence goes on along the minus strand of CAYQWE010000032.1, from coordinate 55,145 downwards.
CGCAAGGTTATGTGCAAAGCTGGATCAATGACAAGTCCTGGGCCACGCCTTCTGGCTTCGCTTCCGCGATTCCGAGCAGCACGTTGATACGCCTGCGCGGCGGCCAGTGGGAGGCCTATGCGATTGGGGACAACACAAGCAACAGCCAGCGGATTTTTGTGGGCAACAACATCGTCCATCAAGGTGGTGACAGCCAGTTGATCGTGAACCGCCCGTCCGTGGGCCTGGGCAGCAACAAGCTGCTGACCTTCGGCACGCTGAGCCTTGATGTGCAGCGTTTCCTGACGACAGGAGGCAACAGCTATATCCCGCGCTTCGATGGTCTCACAACATTGACCAACCATGCCCGCATCCAGACCGATGTGCAGTTGGTCCTCGCTGGTGGTATCACGGACAGTGGAAAAGGTTATACGATCAACAAAATCGGTGGATCGGACCTGACCATCGCGGGAGATAACAGCGCTACCTGGAGCGGCGGCCTAGTGCTTAGCGGCGGGACGCTCTTGTTTGGCAGTCGCGGCACGGATGATGTGCTTTATCCTGGCGTTACTTTCGTCGCCAGCAGCACTGCTAATGCGGGCAGCGGAGACATCGTGGTGACGCAGGGCTACACCGCGTCGGGTGTCAGCTTGGCCTTGAGGCTGAACGCGCCGGGCAACGTGCTGTCTGGGCAGGATGTGCTGGTCTTTGGCAGTGAGAAGAACTGGACGAGCCGGATTGACCTTGGCACGGATGCGCCGCTGACGGCCTACAATCTGCGCTCGACCACGAACGGTGCCATCGCGTTGGGACTGGGAGATGCGGGCTTGTACACTCAGGCCCTCAATGAATCCATGATGGGCAGTGGTAAATGGGGCCTCTCCGCTTACGCGAACACCTTCTACATGGCGGACACCCTGGGCGCTGGTGTGGACAATGTGTACCACTTCCTGGGCACCAATGCTGCCACTCTCTCCATCGTGCAGGACCGCGTGCTGACCGGCAGCGCTTCGGTCGAGGTGGGCCGCAGCCCGCTGGACTATGGCAGCGGCACCCCGGCGGGCACTGTGGCGATCATCCGCCTCTACGGGACACAGGATTACACCGGCAAGACCACCATCTTCCGCGGGGCGGATTTCGGCTCGATCGGAAACTATCTCGAAGTCACCCACTCCATCGCTTCTCCTGAGATTGATGTGTATGGCCGCCTCAGCTTGCGCGGGGCCGGGCGTGTGACGGATGACTCCGGCGCTCAGGTCAACAACGTCCGCCTGCTGCCCGGTGGTTCGCTACGTCTCGACTACACACTGGATGTGAATGACCAGTTCGTCGTGAGCAGGTTGAACAACAGCAATCTCGCCTTGGCGGACAAGTGGGGGGACAGCACGGCCCTCACCCTCGACGGTGCCACGCTGAACATGGTCGCTGGCTACCAGCACTTCACCACGGAGACGGTGGGCCAGATCACAGTGAAAGGCGGTGCCGGACTCTACTTGGAGCGCAATTCCACCAACGGCGGCATCGTGCTGGTCACTAACTCCGGCATCACCCGCGTCGGGCAGGCGACTTTCGGTGTGCGTGTCAATGCGAACGAGTTGGGGCTCAACCAGTTCCAGGGCCAGCGCATCTATGTGAACGACCCGGCATGGATCTCCAGCCATACGGTCAATGGAATCCTGCCATCCTGGATGGTCGATGCCTCCTATCTGGCCTTCCTCACCTATGACAGCGTGACGGGCATGAAGGATGCCGCCTTCACCAGTTCCGGTAGCAACGCGACTTTCCTCTCCGGCCTGACCAACACTTCCGTCGGCTGGTACAACGCCGGGGCGAACACGACGATGGGCGGCGTGGCCGACACCTATGCCCTGCGCATCACAGGCACTACGACACTGACCGGCGGCGGCCTCAACATCTGGGGCGGCGGCTTGATCACCAACGGTAATGTGACTCTGAGCTCTACAACTCCGCTGTTCTTCGGGGACGGGACGACGAAGACGGAAGGCATCATCTATTCCAATGACAGCACGCTGCTGCTGCAAGGGAAGGTAAGCGCGGCGAACCTGACTCGGTCCGGGGCGTCCACGCTTCAGTTGAGCAATGCCAGCAACGACATCACTGGAAACTTCCAGATCAACGGCGGCACGGTCATCGGTGATCTACCGGGCACTTTTGGCACGGCGTCCATCACCCTCCACGGGGACAATCAGAACAACGGCACCGCGCAGATGCCGGTCGTCGCCTTCCGCACTGCGAGCGCGAATGGCACCTTCAACAACAGCGTGATCGTGGCACAAAACGTGCCTCTGGCTCGCATCGACACGAATCGCTCGAGCGGGTCTGGTAGCGGCAACATCACCATCCAGAACCTCACCATCGAAGGCACGGACACTCTGGCAGGCACTCTGTTGCAGATTCAGAACAACAGCAGCTACAACCTCATCGTCGGCGGCACCACCACGATTGGCGGTTCCAGTCAGGTGGGCATCCATGTCAATGGTGGCACTGCGGAACTGGTGGGAGCCGTGAGCAGCTCGGTGGGAATCACCAAGACCGGCAATGGGATACTGCGGTTCGACGCTGACAACATGGCTTCCATGACCAGTGATGTGACCCTGGACCGCGGCGAACTCAGATTCCAGAACATCGGCGTGACCGCCAACGGTTATACCACCGGCTCCGGAGACTATATCTCGAACTACGGCACCATCCGTCTGGCGAGCTCGGTCGCGAACACCACGTTTTTCACGGTCGCGAACCAGCAGATCACGGTCAATGGGTTGACCCTCATCACGCTCGACCGCAATGGCACCAGCACTCCCGTCAACAAGTATCTCGGTACCAACAACGGGGGCCAGATGATTGTCACCAACAACAGCCCGTTCCTGATCGTCAACGGCAGCGACAGCTTGGTCATCGAAGCTGGGGTGCGCGTGAACGACGTCCTCAACCTGCGCACGGACACCACCACCTACATCCAGGACGTCATCCAGGGAAGCGGGCGCATCGTGAAGATGGGCAATTACCTGGTGCTGAGCAACAATGCCGCCAATACCTTCAGCGGCGGTTATGACGCGTATCAAGGGGTCACCCTTCTGAGCGCCACCAACGCCACCCTGGGAACCGGACGTGTGCGCTTCTTCTCCGGTTCCTATCTTTCCACCATCAATACCAACAATCTGGGCACCACGGGGCTGACGCTCATGGTCAGCAGCAGCACTGCGCTGACTCAGGTGGGGGTGCGCTCCAGCATCATCGCCAACTACGATACCGTCTCCGCCGCAGTGGCCGCCGCCGGAGTCTTCAAAGGTAACGGGGCAGGTATCCTGTCGATCGATGCCGGTGTCACGGTCTCCGCCGATCTGGCCATGGCGACGCGGGACGGCGGTTTCTACAATCTCTGGTTCCTGGGCGGTGGCAACAGCAACGGCACCTTGTCTGCCAACAGCGTGGCCTCGTGGGGCGTGGGTGGCGCGGAATTCCGCATCGGCGGCGGCCAGGGAGTCCTGACATTGAATCCTGCCACAGTTGGAGCCCAGTTCTCCGGTGGGAACCGCATGCTGATTGGTGAAGGCATGGACATCAATGCCTACGGGCAGGTGACCTTTGGCAACAACAGCAACAACGATTACAGCGGTGGCACCCTCCTGGCACGCACGCGTCATTACGATGGCGGCTACCGCGGCTTCATCCTCTCCCTCCAGGGTGGCAACAACGGCACGAGGACACCGCTGGGCACCGGCGAGGTGGATGTCTTTGGTGAAGTCCGCATCGAAGGTGCCTCAGGCACGGCAGTGGGAACGGGCGGTGCCAATGCGAACCAGTGGATTCTGCATCCGTCCACACGTCTGCGTTTTGAAAATGCCACGCCTTATGCCGGCACCAATCTCGACGGACGCTGGAGTGATACGGATGCCATCTTCCTCAATGGTGGCAGCATGGAGCTGCTGGGTGACGATGCCGCAGCGGTGGTCAACACCATCCAGTACACGGAGACGGTCGGTGCGGTGACTGCCGCGCGCGGGGCGGACATCTCAGTAGTCCGCCGCAGCACCTATTACGCAGAGCTGACTCTGGCGGATCTCCAGCGTGATACGGCCACCAGCGGGACGCTCACGATCCGCCATGACACAGGGTTGCTCGGCGTCGCAGGCACCACCAATGCGGAACGGCTCATCGTCACGGCCTGGTCATCAGGTTCGCCGGAAGCGAACGCCACCAATAACATGATCAACCCATGGATCGTGGATCGCTCGGAACAGCAGTTCCTTGTTTACGACACCACCAACGGTTTCCAGGTCGTCAATGCCACCAATACCAATGGGCGTTACATCGACACTGCGGCGGTGACGCTGAACGCTGGCGTCAGCTCCTATCTGACCGATGGCACCGGCATCCTCAATGCGACGGGCAACCCGGCGACACTCGGGGCGAACCTGGATCTCTGGGCACTGCGGGTGAACCGCGACATCAACGTGAGCGCTGACGGCCTCTACACCAGCATCATCATCCGCAGCGGCGGTTTGATCCAGGCATCGAACACACCGACGATCAATCCTGATTTGTACTTTGGATATAGCGTCACACCGGGAGACGGGGAGGCGCTGATCGAGGCATCCAACAACACGCTGCAGATCAACGGCAGGATTTACGCGACGCAGGTGACGAAATCCGGCCTGTCGTTCCTGAACATCCGCAGCGACCAATCGCAGTTCCATGGCAACTGGGTCATCCAAGATGGTGGTGTTCAATTCCTCACACCAGGGGCGACGGGTGACGGCACCAACCAGATCATCCTGGGCGGCGGACACATGAATGACAATGACAACTACCTGCAGTCCTATTACTCCGAGGCCAGATTCAACTATAACCCGGGCACACCGGACCTCTTCACCTGGAACACGGGCAAGATCACCAGCTATGACATCGGTCGTCTCTACACGACATCCGGCAGCGACCGCTTGATCCAGGTGGCCACAGCAGGCATCGACCTGAAGACGACGAACACGACACCCGGCCAAGGCCAAGAAGGCATATTGTTCTTCCAGGTGGACAGTTCGCGTTCCGTGACCCGCACCGGCACGGTGACGCTGTATGACGACTACAGGATTCATGTGGAGGCTGGCAGTTGGGGGCCGGGTTCGACCGTCGGTGTGCAGCTTGGCAGCGGCACTGGCGCGAATGGCTTGAACAATCAGGGGCAGTTTGATTTCACCAAAGTAGGGGACGGGATGTTGATCCTCGGGAACAACAGCGCGTCATTCACCGGAGCGCGCACCTTCACGGTCGGTGAAGGCGGTGTGCGGGTGATGGACAACGGAGCCTTTGGCTCCAGTGCCGTGACAGCGGTGATCAATCCCACAGCAGCACTGGAAATCGCGGTGTCGAACTGGGCACCCACAGCGACCTTGCAGCAGGCGTGGGGCGCGTTGGAGCGCTGGGCGGTCAGTGACGCCCGCGGCAGTGGCAGTTGGACAATGGCAGACGGGGTGAGCCTGCAGGTGTTCGCAGACCTGGTGGGTACGCGCACGATCAATATCTCGGGCGGTTCGGTCATGGGCTACATGCCGCTGGACTATGACGAGGTGGCCGTGATCCAGACCATCCACAGCGGAGTGACGCTCAACCTGACGGCAGATTCATACCTCGGGCAGAACTATCCCGCAGGCATCTCCAGCGGCCAGAACAGCCTCTACTACGACATGGGCAAGCTCAACACGACGACGAATCTCAATCCAAACGACAATGGATTGCGCGGTTCGTATCTACAGATTGATGGGAACATCACCGGCAACTTCAACCTGACGAAGGTCGGCCAGGACATCATCAAGCTTTCCGGCACTGGGAACTCCTTCGCGAGCACCACGGTCGAGGACGGCGTGCTGCAGATCGGAGCAGACAATGTGCTGCCGGTGGCCGCAGCGCTGACCACGAAGTTCTCCGGTGTCTTTGATCTCAACGGGCATAACCAGGAGGTCTCATCGCTGCAAGGGGATGGCGGCTCGGTGAACAACGGCGCGTTTGCAAACAACACGCTGACGGTCAATCAAGCCTCGGACACCACTTACGGCGGCCAGATCAACGGCAACGTTACCTTCCGCAAGAAGGGCGCGGGCAAGCTGACCTTCACTGCGGTGAACAGTCATCGCGGTGGGACGGTGATCGAAGCGGGCACGATCTCCGTCTCGCAGGCGTCCAGCCTCGGCTATGACGCGACGTCCTTCCGCCCTGACGCGCTGCGCTTCTCCGGTGGCACATTGGAGGTCACCGGCACGACAGAGCTCAAAGCGAACAACGGCGTCCGCGTGGATGCGGGCGGCGGCACCATCTCTGCCGCGACCGCCACGACCTTCACCATCTCCTCTGCGATCACCGGCTCTGGCGACCTGACGCTCTCAGGCCCTGGCACGGTGAAACTCTCCGGCACTGGCAGTGATCTCACCGGCACGGTGCATCTCACCGCTGGCACCTTGCTCGGTGGCGCGGCATCTGCACTCTCTCCGACAGCACGAGTGGTGGTCACAGGCGACTCTCCGACCGCCTTCGGCACGTTGGATCTCGGCGGCTTCGACCAAAGCATCGGCTCGCTTTCCAGCACCGGAACCGCACAGGTCAACGCCCTGGTCTCGCTGGGTGCGAATCGCCTCACCGTGGGTGGTGACAACACCAGTGACGCCGTGTTTGCCGGAACCATCACCGGCAGCGGCGTGCTCCGCGTGAACACGCTGGGAGCGCAGACGCTCTCTGGCGTGGACAACTCCGGCAACACATGGTCCACGGAGATCGCGAACGGCACGCTCTCGCTCGCCAACGGGGCGAAGCCGGGTTCGGGAGACATCACGCTTAATGTGGCTTCCGTCACCGGCGCGGATGATATGACAGTGCTCGACCTTCAGGGCTCCACGCTTGCCAACAATGTCACGGTCAATGCGACCAACACCAAGGGTGCAAGCGTTATCCAGGCATCCACAGCGGCTAATTCCTCCATCGCGGGCACTGTCGCTGTCAATCGTGATTTGATCACTGGAGCGGCCACAGGCCAGTCTCTCACCTATGGTGGCAGTGTCAGTGGCGCCGGACGTCTGACCGTGGTGGACGGCGGCACCGTCGCCCTGAATGGAGCCAATGCGTATGGCACTGGCGTTGCGGGCGTGACCGGCACCCCAGTGGATGGCGGCACGATCGTTCGCGCAGGCACCGTCGAAGTAGGCACTAGCACTGGCCTCGGAGCCAAGCATGTGGAGCTCGGAGATGTCCGCACAGTGATGACCACCGTCGTGGATCGTGCGACCACTGCCAGCCTTCTCACCAGCGGCGGGACTTATAACGCCACCGGTGGCGACTCGCAGTCCGGCTCCTTCGCGGATGTCTCCTCCACCGTGGACGGCCACACCTATACGGTATCTGACATCGGCACGAATATCCTAGTCAAGAACGAGGAGTCGGATCCCACCCGCAATGGGATCTTCACGATCACCAGCGTCTCAGGCGGAAATATGACTCTCGTGCGCAACGCAGACTTCGATACGCCGCGCGAGATGACCTATGGCAGCCAGTTCACCGTCCTCAACGGCACCTCCGCCGCGAAATCCTTCTTCATGATGGAGCCGGATGCTACTCCTTGCTGCCTGCCGGTGCTCGACCCGATCCGCTTCCGTGAGGAGGCCGCTACGAGCAATGTGGCCTTGCTGGCCAATGCGGGTTCGCTCAATGTCGCGAACAACATCGACGTGAACGCCACGGTCGGCACGGGCAGTGTGACTCTCGGCGGCACGACGGCTCTGACCACTGGCGCTTCTACCTTCAGTGGTAGTGTGACCCTAGAAAACCTGAAGTCTGGCACAACCGGCACCGAGACGAAGACGGTCACACTGACCTCTTCCACAAACGGCTCCGGCACTGGCATCACCTTCTCCGGTGTCATCTCTGAGGCGGACGCCGCCAACGACACCCTGTCGATCGAGAAGACCGGAACTGGCACCGTCACGCTCACCGGGGCTGACACCTACCATGGCACGACGGCGGTCACCAATGGCACGCTGCAGCTTGGCACTGGCGGCTCGGTCAATGACACCACCTTCATCCGCATCGACAGCGGTGCCACCTTTGGCACCCCTGCGGGTGGCTATACGACAGATGCCACCGTCAGTGGCTCGGGCACGATCTCCGGAGACCTTACGGTCGGCAGCAACGTCGGTGCTATCAACACCGTGGGCGTCTTGAAACCAGGTGACAGCACTGGCGGGCTGCTTGCGAGCGCGGGCGACCAGGTCGGAACCCTTACTGTCAACGGCAACCTCACGCTGGCCGCTGCCACAGGCGGGGCCACCCGCCTCGAAATGCAGCTTGGCAGCACCTTGGCAGCGGATGCCAATGACAGCGCGAATTTTGCCGCGAAACTCGGTGCCGGCACCTTCGACACTTGGATCACGGACAACACTGACGGCCACATCACCACATGGGAAGCCGGTGCCGGCAGCCATGATCGCCTGAACGTCTCTGGCACGCTCACACTGGCATCGACCGGCCAGATCAGCATTACCAACCCAGGCTCTTACAGCGTCGCTCTCGGAGATGTCTTTGATCTCATCGACTGGTCCTCCATCAGCGCGGGTTCCTTCAGTTCCGGCGGCGCCTATCGTGGTGATGGCCTCCTCGGTGATCTGGCTCTGCCCACACTCGGTGCCGGCCTCGCGTGGAATACGGCTCTCTTCCAGACCAACGGCATCCTCGTCGTGGTTCCAGAGCCGTCCCGTGTCCTGTTGCTGATGTTAGGCATGCTCGCCCTCTTCTTCCGTCGTCGCCGTCGCGGCGGTGCCTGCTGAGGCTGGTGTTCACACCCAAAAAAACGCACGGGTGCTGTGGCGCCCCCGTGCGTGTGTGTTCTAACCTCGAAGAGCAGACGGACGGCTCAGGTCGGCAGCAGCAGACCGGCGATTTCCCTCGCGATACCGATCAAGCGCTCCTTTTCCTCCGTGGTGAAATCATAAGGGGTCAGCTTGCCGATGCCCAGTGTGCCGCACAACCGTTCCCCATCGAGAATCGGCACGGCCAGCGATCCCTGCACCTGGGTTTGCTTAGCGCCGGGTTTCGCCACCCCGGAGGTGTCGGTCTGTAGATTGCAAATCTCCACAGGCTCCTTCTTCAGAGCAGCAGTGCCGGCGATGCCCTTCCCCACGGGGATGGACTGAATGATCGGCATGAGTGGTTCCGGAATACCTTGGTGAGCCACTAGCTTGAGATGCTGGTCCACCGGATCTAGGCGATGCAGCGTTCCCGTGGTGCAGCCGAAATCTGAGATGGTACGGGTCAGAAACTCGGCCCAGGACTGGACAGGAGGAGGACTCGTGGCGGACATGGTGGGGCGTGAGGGTGGATTTGTCGTTGTCTGCCCGGAAACGGGGAGGTATTCTCACTACCTTTGGCCCTGTCATGAAATCTTGCTCTGCTTTTTTTGCTCTTCTTTGGCTGGCATCTGCCAGTGGGATGGCCCAGCCAGCCACGTCCGTCAGCACGCCCATCGTGGCGCGCAGCACCTACCACCCGGACAATTCCCACACGGAAAGCGTGGTGGACAAGGCCACCAACGAGCTCACGGAGTCCACCTTCAATGCCTCAGGTGCCCTCATCAGTAAGAAGCACTATCTCCTCAACGAACGCGGTCTGCCCACCCAAGGGCACATTTACGACGGGCGTGGCAACCTCGTCGCCCGCTCCCAGGTCTATTTCGACGAATATGGTCGTGCCAAGGAGATGCGCTCCTTCAACCTCCAGGGCCGGTGTTACCAACAGGTGATTTATGAATACGGACCCGACGGCAAGGCAAAGCAGCCCAAGGTCGTGAACGTCGATCCTCGCGCCGCGCCTTCCATCAAGCCCGGCGTCATCGACTTCACCCAGAACACGCCAGCCCCCGGCCAAATGACGCCGCAGCAGGCTCAGCCACAAGCCCCCACGGCGGAGCCGCCGAAGAAAAAATCCATCTGGAAGCGCATCTTCGGCTCCAAGGAGAAGAAATAGCCTCTCTCACGGATGGAATCCCCCGCACCCGGTCAGCGCTGGCTCAGTCAAAGCGAACCCGAACTCGGCCTCGGCATTGTTAGCAAGTTCGAAGGTGCCTTCGTCGAGCTACGTTTCCCCGCCGTCGGCGAGACACGCCGCTACGCCCGCAACAACGCTCCCTTGCGCCGCGCTGCCTTTCGTGTGGGTGATACGATCACGCTGCGCGACGGCTCGAAGCATCCAGTCACTTCCATCACGCCGGACGACGGCGCGTTGCTCTACATCAGCGGCACGCAAACCATCCCCGAATCCGAAATCGCCGACACCATCACCCTCGGTGGGCCGCAGGAGCGTCTCCTCGCCGCGAACGTGGACGACCTCCAGGCATTCGCCCTGCGATCCGAGGCTATCGAATGGCGTTGCCGTATGCAGGCATCGCCCGTGCGGGGCTTCATTGGCGGCAGAGTCGATCCCATCCCGCATCAGATGTCCATCGCGGCGGATGTCACCGCACGTTTGCTGCCACGCGTCCTTCTCGCTGACGAGGTCGGCCTTGGCAAAACCATCGAAGCCGGACTCATCCTCCATCGCCTCCATCTCACTGGCCGCGCCTCACGCGTTCTCGTCCTCGTGCCCGATGCGCTGCCGCATCAGTGGTTCATCGAGTTGCTGCGCCGCTTCAATCTCATGTTCAGTCTCTTCGACGAGGAGCGCTGCACTGCCATCGAAGCCGGTGATCCCGAAGGCAATCCCTTCCTCGACAGCCAGCTCGTTCTATGCCCACTGTCACTGCTGAGCGACTCGTCAAAACGTGCGCGGCAGGCCATAGATGCCGGTTGGGATCTGCTCATCGTCGATGAAGCCCACCATCTCCAATGGAGCATCGATGCGCCAGGTGTTTCCTACCAGATCGTTGAAACCATCGCGCAAAAAACTCCCGGCCTCCTGCTGCTCACCGCCACGCCGCAGCAACTCGGTGCTGAAGGCCACTTCGCCCGTCTGCGCCTACTTGATCCTGATCGCTACAGCAATCTGGACGCCTTCCTCGCTGAATCTGATCGCTACGAACAAGTCGCCCGTGTCGTGGACTGCATCCTGCAGGGCGGCGAAATGACACAGAGCGCCCGCGATCTCTTCTCTAGGCACTCCCCCCGCGTACAAAAACACGCCGCAGAACTTCACGCAGGTGATGAATCCGCACGGCAGCGCCTCGTTAACGATTTGCTCGACGAGTTCGGCACCGGTCGCGTCATGTTCCGCAACACCCGCGCCGTCATCCAGGGGTTCCCGCCACGACAATGTGAAATCCAGCGGCTTGACATGGGGGCAGATTCGACCGTGGGAGACACGCTCATCCGCTGGCTAGCGGCGAAGCTGCGCGAACTCGGTGAAGCCAAAGTCCTACTCATCTGCCGCACACGCGAACTCGCAGCCGACATCCATGAGCGGCTACTGCGTGAGATCAATGTGCATGCTGTCCTCTTCCACGAAGGACTCAATCTGATGCAGCGAGATCGACACGCCGCCACTTTTGCCGATCCAGACGGCGCACGGCTGCTCATCTGCTCTGAAATTGGCAGCGAGGGTCGCAATTTTCAGTTCGCGCAGCACCTCGTGCTTTTTGATCTGCCGCGTGATCCCGAACTGCTCGAACAACGCATCGGTCGCCTCGACCGCATCGGCCAAAAAGGCGTCATTCACATCCATGTGCCGTGTGTCGAAGGCACCGAAGGCGAAGTCCTCGCCCGCTGGTATCACGACGGTCTCGACGCTTTCGAACACAGCCTGCAAGGAGCCACACAACTGCTCCACACCTTCGCCTCCGAGATCGAAGAGCTATGCGCACAGTTTAATCGCGAGAGGCTCGACGATCTAATCCGTCGCACGCATGAACTACGTCACGAAGTCCGCAAAAAGCTCGAACGCGGCCACAACCGCCTACTGGAACTCAATTCATGCAAGCCACGCCTCGCCGCACGCATCATCGAGCGCATCAGTGCGACGGATGCTGACGGAGACTTCGAGCGTTTCTTCATCCGGCTGCTCGACCACCTCGGCATGCATGTGGAAGAGATGACGCAACGCACCTGGTTCATTCGCCCTGACAATCTTGTCACCGACGCGTTGCCGTCGCTGCCTGCGGAGGGTGTCACCATCACGCTGGATCGCGAACGCGCCCTCTCACGCGACCATGAGTCGTTCCTCACCTGGGATCATCCGCTTGTCACTGGCGCCTTGGATGTCTTGCTCTCTTCGCACACCGGAAACTCCGGTTTTGCGTTCTGGAAAGCCTCTGGCGCGGAAGGATTGATACTGCAGACTACCTTCGTCGCGGAATGCGTTGCGCCGCCAGTGTTGCACGCCTCACGTTTCATGCCTGCGTTGCCCATCCGTGTCGCCGTGGATCATCAAGGTCACGATTTGACCGCCGATGCGGCCTTTGCCCGCGCCAAACTGACTTCAGGCGATCCTGCGCGCACCGTGCAAAACGAAGCGGTGCGCCACAAACTACTGCCTACAATGCTCGCGAAGGCACAACAGCATGCTGAAGCACAATTGCAGCATCTTAAGCAACGTGGGCTCGCTGCGATGCGCAGACAACTCGATGGCGAGATTGCCCGCCTCGAAGACTTGCAATCACGCAACCCGCACATCCGGACGGAGGAAATCAGCGCGCTGCAGCAGCAACGTGATTCTCTCGTCTCCGCCATCGGATCGACAACCCTGCGCCTAGACGCGGTGCGTCTGGTGCTGCGTTTGAAATGAAAAAGCCGGAGTCGCATGACTCCGGCTGTGATTCATTTCGATTTCACCCGGTTATGCAGGGACGCCAGTCAAACCGGGGGCTAGGCCACCTTCGTCCTCGTCTTCTTGTTTGGCAGGGCGAGGATCAGAGACCTTTGGCAGTGGCGGCGGGGGAGGGGGCTTGCTGCGTGTCTCCGGCGGGTTGATCAGGCGTCCGTGCTCCATGATCTCCTTGATATGGCTGCCGTCGAGCGTCTCGTATTCGAGCAGCGCGAGGGCGATCGCGTCGAGCTTGTCTTTGTGCGCGAGGAGAACCTCTTTCGCCTTTGCGTAGGCCTCGTCGATGAGGCGCTTGACCTCCTGGTCGATTTTTCTCGCGGTATCCTGGCTGTAGTTATTCGTGCCGCGCCCCATGAAGCTGGCGCTTTCGTTTTCGCCGTATTCGATCATGCCCAGCTCGGCGCTCATGCCCCAGGAGCAGACCATGTTGCGGGCGATGCGGGAGGCCATGCGGATGTCGCCACTGGCACCGTTGGTAACGTCGCCGAACTGGATTTCCTCCGCCACACGCCCTCCCATGGCGACGATGAGATCATCGAGTAGCTCGCTCTTGCGGTCGTTGTGTTTGTCCTCTTCAGGCAGCCACATGGTGGAGCCGAGGGATGGGCCTCGCGGAATGATGGTGACTTTGTGCAGCGGGTCTGTGTGCTCCAGCACTTCGATGAGGATGGCGTGACCAGCCTCGTGGTAGGCGGTGTTCTCTTTCTCCTTCTCAGTGAGGGCTAGGCTGCGGCGTTCGCGGCCCCAGCGCACCTTGTCACGGGCTTCTTCGAGCTCTGGCTGTGTGATAGCCTTCATGTTTTTGCGTGCGGCGAGCAGCGCAGCCTCGTTGAGAAGGTTCGCCAGTTCCGCTCCGGAGAATCCGGGCGTGCCGCGTGCGATCTTGGCTAGGTCGGCCCCGTCAGAGAGCTTCACCTTCTTCGCATGAACACGCAGGATTTCTTCGCGGCCCTTCACATCAGGAAGATTCACCGTCACCTGACGGTCGAAGCGACCCGGACGCAACAGTGCGGGGTCGAGCACGTCGGCACGGTTGGTGGCGGCGATGATGATGATGCCCTCCTGCGTGTCGAAGCCGTCCATCTCGACGAGTAACGCATTGAGTGTCTGTTCGCGTTCATCGTGTCCGCCACCCATGCCGTGGCCTCGATGGCGACCTACGGCGTCGATTTCGTCAATGAAAATCAAGCACGGGGCATTCTTGCGACCCTGCTCAAACATGTCACGCACGCGGCTGGCACCAACGCCGACGAACATCTCCACGAAATCCGAGCCGCTGATGCTGAAGAATGGCACATCGGCCTCACCAGCGATGGCCTTGGCCAACAACGTCTTGCCGGTGCCGGGAGGGCCGACCATGAGCACGCCTTTTGGAATCTTGCCGCCAAGGCGCTGGAACTTCTTCGGATCTTTGAGGAACTCTACGAGCTCCTGCACTTCCTCCTTCGCTTCTTCCACACCGGCCACGTCCTTAAAGGTGACTTTGTTGCGGTCCTGCGAGAGCATTTTGGCCTTGCTCTTGCCAAAGCTCATCGCCCCGCGACCCGCACTGCGGATTTGTTGGCGCACGAGGAAGTAGAAAAATGCGAGAATGATCAGCAGCGGCAGTAGGAAGCCGATGAGCGACGACCACGGGCTGTTGTCATACTCCGGGATCAACGTGAGGCCGTGTTTGTCGAGGAGCTCCCTGATCTCATCCTTCTGAAACTGGATATTCACCGGCACGCTGAACTCCTTTGATGATGCGACGCTGTTCTTGAGGGCGGGCTTCGGATTCTCATCCTTACCCTTGACCGGCTCAATGGGCATGGGCTTGCTCAAGTCCGGCGGCGGCACGCTTTCTTCAGATTTGATATCATGCGAGGTCTTGGGAGCGGCGGTTGGGAAGTAATAGCCTTTGATGAACTGTTCAGTCGTGGCATCCGAGTTTACCAGCTTCAGCTTCTCGGCACGGTCGATGCGGTCTTCCTCCACGGTCTTCTTGAAATCGGCATAATCGAAAGCCTTCCGGCCGGAGACGAGGCCCTTATTCATCATGAAGCCGGAGACCAGCAGCGTGATGGCTAGGGCGAAAAGCATGAAACCCCGCCAGTTGAATTGCGGGTCGTTATTGCGACGGTTGGGGCCGTTGCTGCGGTCGTTGAAAGGGTCTTCTGACATGTATGGGGGTGCAGTCTAGTAAACGTGCCACCAAGCATACATGCCGGTAATATTTTTGCAAAATGCGTTTCCGTGCGCGTGGAGGCGTCTTTTTTCAACGCCGCACGGCCTTGAATTCGCGTGTGAGACTCGTCAGTGAATCCTCCACGCCCATGCGCTCCAAGCTGGAGGCCCCCACGAATCCGTCCGCAGTAGTCTTCCCGAGCACGAACTCGACATCCTTCGGTGTATTCACCGGGCCGCCGTGCGTGAGGGTGAAGACATCCTTTTTCACACTGCGAGCCGCGTCGATGATTTCTTGCGTACGCTTGATGGTGAAGTCCCAGTCCACCACCGCATTCACCACGCCGATACTGCCGCCAACTGTGGTGCCGACGTGGGCAATCACGGCATCCGCGCCGTTTTTGACCATCTCCACCGCCTCGTCCGGTGTGGCCACATAGACGATGCTGAACATGTCCATCTTCGTGGCTAGGCCGACCATCTCGAACTCTTTTTTCACACTCATGCCGGTCTCCTCCAGCACACCGCGAAAATGGCCGTCCACGATGCAGTGGGTGGGGAAGTTGTTCACACCGCTAAAGCCCATGTTCTTCACCTGCTGCAGCCAGTGCCACATACGGCGGCGCGGGTCGGTGGCATGCACGCCGCAGACCACCGGGATCTCTTTGACAACGGGGAGCACCTCATACTCGCCAATCTCCATCGCCACCGCGTTCGCGTCCCCATATGCCATCAGCCCACAGGTCGATCCGTGGCCCATCATGCGGTAGCGGCCGCTGTTGTAGATGATGATCAAGTCCGCTCCACCTTTCTCGATGAACTTCGCGCTGATGCCAGTGCCTGCGCCTGCGGCGATGATGGGCTCGCCCTTCGCCAGCGTGGCTTTGAGGCGATCGACGACTTCCTGCTTTGAATAGGGATTTCCGATTCCGGTCCAGGGATTAGGCATGGTATTGGGTGAGGTTGACGGTTATTTACGATGGTTGACGGTGCATGACAGTGGTTGGAAACAATGGTCAACGACCGTCAACAACTGCAAACAACCGTAAACGGCCCGACATGCACGCCAGAACTGCCATCCAAGAGCTATCCGAAACGCACACGCATGGGCCGGGCACTGAGTTTCGTGTGGTGCGGGCGTCTGAAAAAGACACGCGGGCCTGGTTGCGAGGCTCCCCGGTCAGCGGCACGCTGGCGCAGCATCGCATCGCCCACGCAGGGGTCATGACGGCGCGTGCTCCCTATCGCATCGTGCGCATGCATCAGGGTGGGCTTTATTTCCTCGCGTGCCTAGAAGGCGAGGGACGGGTGCTCGTCGATGGCGCATGGAAGAAATGCGGTGCGGGCACGGCTGTGGCGCTGCCGCCTTTCATGGTCAACGCATTTCACGCCGTGTCGGGGAAGGCTTGGCGCTGCTGCTGGGTGCGCTACGAGCAGCAGCCAGAGCAAAAGCCGATTCTGAGTAGCAGTTCACCACTCATGGCTCCGTTCGACGGCAAAGCCCTCTGGAGCGCCATCGAAGGTCTCATCGACGAAGCTGGACGTGCGGCCAAGCCCGCCGCCATGTTCCATTGGGTCGAACTGGTGCAGCATTACATTGAGCGCTTCGCGCAGCCCTGGCAGGTGGACGACCGCTTGCACCGCATCTGGGAAAAAGTCGCCGCGAATGTCGGCCACGACTGGACGCTGGACGAACTCGCCCGGCAGGCGCACGTCAGCGCCGAGCACCTGCGCCGTCTCTGTCGCAAAACGTTGGGACGCACGCCCATGCATCACGTTACTTGGCTGCGCATGCGCAAGGCCGCCGAGCTGCTCTCTACCACGGGCCTCAAGATCGAGACCATCTCCCACGAGATCGGCTACCAGAATTCCTTCGTCTTCAGCAACACCTTCAAAAAATGGATCGGCTGGCGCCCGAGTGAACATCGCAGCCGGATGGGAAAATAGCGCCCAAGCTAGAGAATGAGGAGGGAAGTCAATGTTTGAGGAGTTGCGTGGCATGAGCTAGGCCACAGGTATCCGCCCTGAGGTTCTCCTATGCACACCCGAGTCCCTTCATTACTAGGGAGGATGGTCGGGCTGGCGGGATTCGAACCCACGACCTCTTCGTCCCGAACGAAGCGCTCTACCAGGCTGAGCCACAGCCCGCCGTTTGGTCATTGCTGACGAAATCTGCGGTTTTCTCGCGGGGATGCCACGAGCGGGACGGATTGGTAGCCTCTTGAGGCAAAGGCGCAAGCTAGAAGATGTCCGGCTCGGGCACCGCAGGGCCGTGCTGGAGAAAGTCGAAGTCCGCCCCCTGGTCCGCCTGCGTGACGTGCTCGACGAACAGCTTCGCGTAGCCGCGGTGATAGCGTTGCGGAGCGGGTTTCCAGGCGGCGCGGCGTTTGGCGAGCTCTTCGTCGCTGACGTGGAGGTGCAGTTTGCGGTTCGGCACGTCGAGTTCGATGAGATCGCCGTTCTTCACGAGGGCGAGCGGGCCGCCGATGGCGCTCTCGGGCGCGATGTGCAGGGCGCATGCGCCGTAGCTCGTGCCGCTCATGCGGCAATCGCTCAGGCGCACCATGTCGCGGATGCCTTGCAGGATCAGCTTCTTCGGAATCGGCAGTTGGCCCCACTCCGGCATGCCGGGAGCACCGACCGGGCCCGCATTGCGCAGGATGAGCACGGTGTCCTTCGTCACGTCGAGGTTCACGTCCTCGATGGCGGCCTTCATCTCAGGATAGCTGTCGAAGACGAGCGCCGGGCCGGTGTGCGTGCAGAGTTCCTTCGTGGCGGCGGCGTGTTTGATGACCGCGCCGTTCGGACAAAGATTGCCGCGCAGAATGGCGGTGCCGCCATCGGGCTGGAGCGCGTTTTTCGGCGAGCGGATGACGTCTTCGTCGTGAATGATCGCATCGGCGATGTTTTCGCCGAGCGTCCTGCCGGTGATGGTGGCCACATCCGTGTGCAAAAGCTCGCGCATGCCGTTCAGCAGCGCGGTGAGGCCGCCGGCGAGGAAAAACTCCTCCATCAAATATTTGCCCGCAGGCCGCAGATTGGCCAGCAGCGGCACTTTGCGGCTGATCTCGTCAAATTTCTCCAAAGGCAGCGGAATGCCGAGACGGCCGGCCATGGCGATGAGATGCACGATGGCATTCGTGCTGCCACCGAGCGCCATATCGACCGCGATGGCGTTTTCAAACGAGCGCTCGGTGACGATGCCGGACGGTTTGCGGTCCAGCCACACGTTCTCGACGATCTGACGGCCTGCCGCGGCCGCCATGCGCGTGTGCGCACTGTCCACAGCCGGAATCGACGACGCGCCCGGCATGACGAGGCCGAGCGTCTCCGCCAGCGCAGTGAGCGTGCTCGCGGTGCCCATCGTCATGCAGTGACCGGGGCTGCGGGCGATGCCGTCCTCGATCTCGCACCACTGATCCCAGCTCAGATTGCCCGCGCGTTTTTCGTCCCAGTATTTCCACACATCGCTGCCGCTGCCGAGCGTGTCGCCGCGCCAGTTGCCCTTCATCATCGGGCCGCAGGGCATGTAGATGATCGGAATGTCCATGCTGAAGGCACCCATGAGCAGCCCCGGCGTGGACTTGTCGCAGCCGCCGAGCAGCACCGCGCCGTCGATGGGATTTGCGCGGAGCATTTCCTCGGTCTCCATCGCCAAAAAATTGCGGTGAAACATCGCCGTCGGCTTCGTCAGCATCTCGCCTACCGACATGACCGGGATCTCCATCGGATGCCCGCCCGCCTGGAAGACGCCGCGCTTCACCGCATCCGCCGTGAGGCGCAGATGCATGTGGCAGGAGTTCAGATCGCTCCAGGTGTTCAAGATGCCGATCACCGGCTTGCCCACGATGTCCTCGTTGCCCCAGCCATTCTGCTTCGCCCGCGAGCGATGGCCAAAGGAGCGCAGCTCATCGCGGCCATACCAGCGCCAGGAGCGGAGTTGTTCGGGGGATTTGCGGTGGGGAGTGTTTGCGGAGGCCATTTCGACAGGATGAACGGGATTTCAGAGGATTAACAGGATGGATTGCCTGCGGTCAAATCGTCCTCGTCCTCCTGCTCGAACTCGTCCTCGATTGAATTCGTGACCGATTCCGCCCAAACCGTGTCCGACATCGTTCTTGCCGCGCGAGCGTAGTTCCTGCTAGAAAACACCTCCCGACCATGCGCACGCTTCTCTCGCTCTCGTTCTGCCTTCTCACCGCGCATCTTTTCGCCGCAGGCAAGGAAATCGAAGGCGAGCGTGCCGCAGCGACCACGGTGTGTCCCACGCCGGAGGAGGCGCGGAAGAAAATGACCGTGCCGGAGGGCTACGAGGTCCGCTGCTTCGCGCATGAGCCGATGGTGCAAAATCCCGTCGCCATGACCTGGGATCATCGCGGCCGCCTGTGGGTGGTGGAGGCTTACGAGTATCCCGAAGGCTCAAAACATCCCGCGCCCTTCGGCGGTGAGGCGAAGGACGATCAATACCACCCTGTGCCTGCGCATTGCTTGAATCAGGAATCAGGAATCCCAAATCAGGAATTACCGAGAGACCGCGTCATCATCCTCGAAGACACCGACAACAACGGCGAGGCTGACAAGCGCACCGTCTTCGTCGAAGGCCTCAACCTCGCCAGCGCGATCCTGTGCGGCGATGACGGCATCTACATCGGCCAGCAGCCGCATTTGATCCACTTCCGCGATGCCGATGGCGATGACAAACCGGACGCGTGGCGTGTCGTGCTCACAGGTTTCGGCCGCGAGGACACGCACGAGCTCGTGAACAGCTTCTGCTGGGGCCCCGATGGCTGGCTTTACATGACGCACGGCGTCTTTACCCACAGCAAGGTCCGCCGCCCCGGCCAGCCGGAGAGCGAAGGCTTCAAGTTTGATGCGGGAATCGGTCGCGCGAGGCCCGTAACCGGGGCATTCCTGCCCCGAGACGATCAACGGGCTAAGAATGGCCCGGATACTGCCCCACCCTGGGAGTTTGAAGTCTTCGCTGACGGCACCAGCAATCCCTGGGGCTGCGACTACGACGCCGCAGGGAACTTCTTCGTCAGCGCCTGCGTCATCGACCACTTCTTCCACATGGCGCCCGGCGGCATTTATGTGCGTCAGGGCGGTGCGCCGGAGAATCCGTATTCGTATGAGCTGCTGCCCAGCATCGTAAAACATAAACACTTCCGTGCCGCGTATGCGGGCGTGCAGATTTATCAAGGTGGCCGCTATCCCGCTGACGCGCACGGCCACGCCTTCATCGGCAACATCCACGACAACGCCATCCACGAGGAAGTCCTCACGCCCGTCGGCGCCACCTTCAAATGCGAGCCGCGCCGCGACTTCCTCCGCGCCAACGACGGCTGGTTCCGCCCCGTCAGCGCGCAAACCGGCCCCGACGGCTTCCTCTGGATCATGGACTGGTGCGACAAGTATCCCTGCTACCAAAACGCCAAGGCGAATCCCGAAGGTGTGGACCGCGACCGCGGGCGGATTTGGCGCGTCGTCACCGTAGAACGAACTTCCAAGCTCGTTCCCAATCCCACGAACTTGGAAGTTCGTGCTACGCCGA
The DNA here is from genome assembly GCA_964421275.1 of uncultured Prosthecobacter sp. Lineage (GTDB taxonomy): Bacteria > Verrucomicrobiota > Verrucomicrobiia > Verrucomicrobiales > Verrucomicrobiaceae > Prosthecobacter. The sequence continues at coordinate 34,645 of CAYQWE010000032.1, read as the reverse complement.
CCCGCGACCGCGCCGACCTCGACCTCAAAAAACTCTCCACCGCCGACCTCGTGAAGACCCTGGAGCATCCCAACAACTGGATGCGAAGAATGGCGAGGAGACATTTGGTGGAGCGAAAGGATGAGAAAGCGAAGCCGCTGCTCGAGTTAATGCTCACCGGAGGCAGTTCCTATGAAGCGCTCTGGACATTGTTCCAAGCGGACCAACTTTCGAAAGAAGCTGTGGCAAAAGCAGCGAGTGGAGATTCACAGAGCCTTCGCTCTGTGGCCGCAAAGCTAATCGCGGAGAATCCGTCACTGGCGCTAGTCAGAGTTAATGACGCGAATCGTAAGACTGGAGGATATGACACTTATCCACTATTAGATAAGCTAGCTGCGGACACTGATCCCGCTGTGCGGCACGCTGTCGCGATTGCTGCCCGGCATCTCACCTTCAATCAGCTGACAAAGGATATCGGCGATAAAACTTACACTGAGATGAAGATGCGCCAGATGGCGTGGCCCGATGCTAAAGACTTTCTCGGCAAGGCTATTCTCGCTTCGACGAAGGCCGAGGACCAAACGCTTCTATTCGCCATCTGGATGGCGATCGAGCCTGAACTGTCGCATCATGCGGACTGGACTATGGACTGGCTCGCCAAACTCGCGCCGAGAGCGGAGCCGTTAAGCAATACACTGGCTCATAAATCCATGCGCCGTCTCTGCGACACGCGGAAAGCGGAAAACCTCGATCTCGCGGCTGAATTTTGCGACAAGATCGCCGCGCACGACATGCTGCTCGCGCATGCGCTCGATGGACTCGTCAAAGGCCAGGAAGGCGGCGTGATCAAACCGGTGAGGGATGTTTCTGCAAGCCTCGCGAAGTGGCGCACGTCCTCGAATGCGGATGTGCGGAAGCATGCGCAGACGCTCGCGGTGATGTGGGGCGATGCGACGGCGGTGAAGGAGATGATCGCGGTGCTGCACGATGGCTCGAAGCCGGAGAAGGAGCGCATCACGGTGCTGCAATCGCTGCAAAAGGTGCGCACGGACGCGGTGAAGGACGGCTTGATGCCGCTGCTCACGCCGCAGACCTCCACCGCGCTGGCCGTGGCGGCGATTCGCGCGGCGGCGGACCTCGGGGGCGATGAGTTCATCGCGCCGCTGCTTCAACAATCGGCCTCGAAGGACTTCAACGTGCGCAACGCGGCCATCGAGGCGCTTTCCAATCGCGATGCGTGGACAAAGGCCCTGCTGAACGCGATCTCCGAGCAAAATGTCAGCGCGAGCGGCTTCCCCGCACCGGTGCGGCGTGCGCTGGCCACGCACAAAGACAAAGCCATCCGCGATCTCGCTTATGAAGTGCTCGGTGCGTGGCAGGACTCGTCCGACGATGTGAAATCACTTATCGCGCAGAAGAAGCAGGCGTGTCTCACGAGCGAGCCGGATCTCGCCAACGGCAAACTGCTTTTCACCGCGACGTGCATGGCCTGCCATGAATTCCACGGCGGCGGTCAGAAAGTCGGCCCCGACCTCATCGGCAGCGGGCGCAGCAATCTGGACGCGCTTCTCGCGAACGTGATCGATCCGAATCAAATCATCGGCAACGGCTACGAGAACTTCACTGTGAGTACGAAGGACGGTCGCACGCTCGCGGGACGCGTCGTGGAAGACACGCCGGGCCATGTGAAGCTGCTTGGAGTCGGCGGAGCCGCCCAAGTCGTGCCGCGCGATCAGATCGCCAGCCTCACGAACACAAAACAGAGCCTCATGCCCCTGGGCTTCGGCAATCTGCCCGACGCGGCCTTCCGCGACATGATGTGGTACATTCTCGCCCCGCCGGAAGAAGGCCCGCTCACGCCCGAAAAGAAGAAACTGCTCATCCAAGGCGTCGAACTGCCCGAAACGGCCTCCCAGCCGAAAAAGACCAACTGGCGTGCCATCGACTGGGAAAGCGTCAGCCTGTGGAATCCCGACTGGAAAGTCAGCGCGCCCGACTTTGAGCGCACGCCCGTCAAACTCGGCGAATACCACGGCAAGACGAACGTGCTGCTCATGCATCCGTTCCCCGACAAAAAAACGCCCGCCAGTTTCGAGCGCAAAATGAAGGTCGAGACTGGGAAGACCAAGCTGAAGCTCACCGTGGCCGCTGATGATCGTGGGGACTGGCTTCTCAAAGCCGTGGTCAACGGTCAAGAGGTCAAGAAGGTCGTCATCGACCACGAAAAGCCGCGCTGGAAGGACATTGAGGTCGATTTGTCGAAATGGAAGGGCCAGGAGGCCACCGTGCGCCTCGAAGTCCACGCCAACGGCTGGGCCTACGAGTTCGCGTACTGGGGCGGGATCACACTGGAGTGACGGAGGGCGAGTTTTCAACTCGCCTGCCTTTCCTCCGGCGCTGCACGTCCGTGACGTTCGCATTCGCCAAATGCGCTCGCATCAAACAGGCGAGCAGGCTTCACCATACTCGCGCTCCACCTCTAGCCAGATGCTTCACTTCCGAGGTCGTCTGATGACAAAGACCAATGCCTCGATGCCGACAATCGCCAGTCCCCACCCGATCCATCGGCTGGCAGTGAGCTCACCATACGTCCGTCCGTCGAGATGAATCTTCATGGCCGTTGGAGTCATACCGCCAGACGATTCGACATAAGTTCCGATGCCAGGTGAGTAGTAGCGGGCATCGGATGATCCGAAATACGGATTCAGCAGACACAGGATAGACGCGAGCAACAACCACACGAACCAACGATGGTAAGGCGTAGCAAGAGAGGACGAGGATTGCATGGATTCAGGCTAGCAGAATTTCCTCTGTCGCAAGTCCCCAAATTCATGCACTGTGCCGCCATGCGTTGCGCCCCCGCACTTTTTCTGATTCTGAGCCTCGGCGTCCTCCTCCACGCGGCACCTCCTTCTCCCGCCACGAACCCGGCTGTGCCGACGGCGGCTCCAGCACCGAAACCAACGGCCAAACCGGTCGAAACGAAACCTGCGCCCAAGGAAGACACTAAAACGAATCCAAAACCCGTCGCTCCCGCAGTAAAATCGCCGCCGGAGGATGCCTATGTGCAGATGGAGATGCTGACGCGGGCGATGGAGATGGTGCGTCAGAATTATGTGGATGAGTCGAAGATCACCTACGAGGAGCTGGTGCAAGGTGCGCTGGAGGGCATGCTGGCTCGTCTTGACCCGCATTGCGAGTACATGGGCAAGTCGCTCTTCGAAGACATGCAACGCGAGCAACGCGACACGTCGGAGGGCATCGGTATCACGATCGCGTTGCGGCAGAACATCCTGACGATCATCACTGTGCGCGAGGACGGCCCGGCGTCCGCTGCGGGGGTGCTCGCAGGCGACCAGCTCGTGCGCATCAACGACGTTCTGACCGACTCAGTCGGCGTCATCGAGGCGATGCAACTCCTCAAGGGTAAAACAGGCGACGAGGTGCGTCTAACAGTGCGCAGGCCGGGTACGAAGCAGTTTTTGGAGTTCAAGGTGAAACACGAGATGCTTGCCGAAGCCTCGGTGCATGACGCGATGCTGCTGCCACCAAAAATGGCGGGAGAGTACAAGATCGGCTACACGCGCATTTCGCAGTTCAACGCGCCGACGGCGAAGGAGCTGAGTGTGGCGCTCGACGGCCTGGAGAAAGAGGGCATGCGGGCCTTCGTGCTCGACCTGCGTAACAACCCCGGCGGCCTGGTGGACAGCGCGGTGGCGATTTGCGGCGAATTTTTACCGGAAAGCACGGTCGTGGTGACCACGGAGGGCCGCGTGGCCTCGCAAAATCCGCCGCCGTATCGCACGCCGTCGCGCAACGGCAAGGAGCCGCGCAAATATCCCATCGCCGTGCTCATCAATCATGGCAGCGCCAGCGCGAGCGAGCTGACGGCTGGTGCGTTGCAGGATTTGAAGCGCGCGATTGTCGTGGGGACGACGAGCTTCGGCAAAGGTAGTGTGCAGACGATCCTGCCGATGAAAAACGGCGCGGCCATGCGCCTGACGACGGCGAAGTATTACACGCCGAGCCACCGCACGATCCACGAAAATGGCGTGGAGCCGAACATTGTCTCCGCGTTGACGACGGAAGAGGAAAGCCGCGTCGCCAAGTGGCGTGCCTCTCACGGCACCGGCGAGGCGGCGGCGCTGGAGCTGGCGAATCTGGGCGACAAACAGCTCGAACGCGCGGTGGACGCGCTCAAGGGCGTGCTGGTGTTCGATGCGTTCGTCGCGCCGACGCTGGCACCTGCGGCGAAGCCGTTGAAGTGAAGCCGTAGGACGAACTTTCCAGTTCGTTGGGCCGCAGGCTGTGCCGCGAGCGGTGAAAACGAGTTGGGAAACTCGTTCTACCTCACTCCAGCAACCCGCGAGCGATGATGGCATCGACAGGATTGTGATCGTCGGTGAAAACGAACTGGGAGCGTGGCACGGTTCCGGCGGGGACATGACTGTGGATGAGCCGCTCCTGCCACGAGCCGGGCGCGACGTAACGATCCACGATCAGCGGTCGCAGATTCTCACGCGAGCACATGAGAATGACGTTCTGCGTGTCGTCGCGGCGGTAGCCAACGGAGAAGACTTCGACGTGTGGGAACGCCTTCCGTACGGTGGCGAGCATGCCGGAGGTCAGCTCGGACTTCGGCCCGGTGATGGCGGCGATGAGGTTCATGATGAAAACGCCCTTCGGTTCGAGATGATCAGCCACCTGCTGGTAAAACTCCTGTGTGGCGAGGTGCGGCGGGATTTGACGGATGCCGTTGTAGGCGTCGCCAAAAATGAGATCCCACTTTTTGCCGTCGTTTTGCAGCAGGTAACGACGTGCATCACCAGCATGGGCTTTGACGCGTGGGTATTCGTCGAGCTTGAAGAACTTGCGCCCGACCTCGATGACCTGCGGGTCGATTTCGACGACATCCACCGCTGCGTCGGAAAAATCGCGTGAGACATTCTCCGGCATGCCGAAGGCACCCGCACCAATGAAGAGCGCGCTGCCGACCTTCGCCGGTTCGCGCAGCAGGGCGAGCTTCCAGTATTCCTGATACGGCAGGATGAGTTCGCCGGTGTTTGCGTTCATGCCGCCTTCCATGGTGGAGTCGAGCTGGAGTACGCGGCGGGTCACCTTGCCGTCTTGCTGCTCGCTGACTTCGATGTGATGATAAAACGACTCGTGTTCGTAAATGACTCCCGGTTTGGGCTTTGGCACGGTCATCCAGCTCATCAGGAAGGCGAAGCCGCCGCTCAGGATCACTGGTGTCTGCTGCTTGAGTGAGTTTTTGGCGAGGAAGAACGCGAAGACAGCAAGCGCGAGCAAAACCAATGCCGCACCAAAGAAAATGCTGCGCACGCCGAAGGTGGAGAGCAGGAAGAAGCCGGAGAGGAAGGTGCCGACGAAACTGCCGAGCGAGCCGAGCATGCTGACCGTGCCCGCAGCAGCGCCGACATGCGTGTCCTTGAGCGTGAGGCTGTAAAACCGCACCGCTGCTGGTGAAACGGCACCGAGCAGCACGCCGGGAATCGCGAACAGCAGCAGCGAGATCATCACTGGTCCGGCGATGAGCCCCTTTGCGCTCAAGCTGAGTGCGAATACGGTATGCAGGGCCGGAATGAAGAAGGTGAGCACGGCGGAGCCCGCGAGTAGCCAGCCGAGCAGATCGAGCGCCATCTTGCGGTCAGCGAGATGCCCGCCGAGATAACCACCTGCGCTGAAGGCGATGAGTATGACGCCGATGAGCGCGGTCCAGGTGTAAACGCTGTTGCCAAAAAACGGCGCGAGGAGGCGGTAGGCGCAGATTTCGATGACCATCATTGCTGCGCCGGCCAGGAAACACGAGATGCCGAGGAAGATGCGCGTACCCTTGCTGGATGGCGCGCTGGCTTCGGGAGTGAGGGAGGAGGATTGGGTCGAAGGACGGGACATGGGGGGCGCTCAGTCGTTGTAGAAGACAAGGCTCATGATTTTCCAACCGGCTGGAGTCTTGATGAGTGTGAAGCAATCGGTGCCGGTGGTGACCTCGCTACCTTTGGTGAGTTTCCAGCGCACGCTGGCCTGCGCGGTGCGGTCATCGCGGAGGATTTGCATGCCGGTGGGCACTTCAGTCATCGGGACTGGTGATGTGGCGTGGCCGAGCTTCTGGCCGTGAAGGAAATCGGTGAGTCCCTGTGTCCGTGGCGTGCCTTGATGCACGAAACTGATGCGTGCCTGTTCGTGGAAGCACGCGCCGTAGCTATCCATGTCCTGCGCGGACCAGGTGGTGAAGTAGCGGGTGAGGAATTCGCGAATGTCGGCATCATCTCCGCCCGCCGGAGTGTTTGTGGGACCGCAGGAGGCGATGAAAGACGAAACCAAAATGACGAAGTACATCATCGTGGGGAACAACGGCCTGGTTTCGTCATTCGTCATTCTGATTTCGTCAATGCGGCGGCCAGAATGGCGGCCCGTTAGTCGTCAGCGAAGCGTTCCTCCTCGACGCCGAGCGACGCGAGGATGCGGTTGAGGTCATCGACGCCGTAGTAGTCGATTTCGATCTTCCCTTTCTTCTCAGCGTGGTGAATGCTGACGTTCGTGGTGAGATGCTGGATGAGTTTCTGCTCCACAGCTTCGATGGCACGAGAAAACTCGTTTTCCGTCGGCTTTGGCTTCGGCGGGGGTGGGGGATGCAGGATGGCATCCACGGCTTTCTCGGTGGCGCGGACGGTGAGGCCTTTGGAGATGATTTGATCTGCTAGGCGCTCTTGCTCGTCGTGCTTTTTGAGCATGAGCAGCACCTTGGCGTGGCCGGTGGAAAGCTTCGCGGTGGCGAGCATCTCGCGCACGGGTGGAGGCAGGTCCAGCAGGCGCATCGTGTTGGCCACGGTGGCGCGGTTCTTGCCGACACGCTGGGCGATGTCTTCCTGCCGCATGTTGAAATCTTTTGCGAGACGGGAGTATGCCTGCGCCTCCTCGATGGGGTTCAACCCTTCGCGCTGGAGGTTTTCGATGAGCGCCATCTCCAGCACGTCCTTGTCTGAGGCTTCGCGGACGATGACAGGGAGCTCCTTGAGGCCGAGTTCGCGGGAGGCGCGGTAGCGGCGCTCGCCGGCTATGAGCTCCATCTTGCCGTTCACGCGGCGGACGATGAGCGGCTGGATGATACCGTGCTCGCGAATGGACTCCATGAGCTCGGCGAGCTGGTCGGCCTGGAATTCTTTGCGTGGCTGGAGCGGGCTGGGGACGATCTGGTCGAGGGAGACGCGGTTCACCACGTCTCCGGGGGCGGGCTGTGCGAGCGCGGGCAGGCGCGATACTCCAGCCACTGCCGCAGGTGCGGAGATGAGCGCGCCGAGTCCTTTGCCGAGTGCTGCTTTTGCCATGGAGGGGCGAGACTAGGGAGCGTGCGCGGTGATGCAAACCGGAATCTAGGCGAATCTGAAACATCGCCACGCAAGGCTTTGCCAAAGTCAAATTCAGCGTCATCTGATGGCCATGAAAAGCATGACAGGATTTGGACGGGGTGAAGCGAAGCGCGAAGGTGTGACATGGAGTGTGGAATGCAGCTCAGTGAACCGCAAACAGCTCGAAGTGGCTGTGAATCTGCCGCGCGAGCTTTCTGAATTGGAAGCCGCAGTGCGGAGCGAAGTTGCCGCCGCCGTCTCACGCGGACGTGTGAACGTGGCGGTGCGGCGGGATGCGGGATCGGCTGCGGTGGAGGCCGTGCGGATCGATCACGAGTTGGCGGCGAATTATTTTCATGCCATGCATGCGTTGGCGCTGAAGCTGGACATTCCGCCGGAGATTTCGCTCACGGACATCACACGCATGCCGGGCGTGATCAGCCAGGCGCAGGCTGAGATTTCCACCGAGGATGTGTGGCCCTTCGTTCAGGAGGCGCTGGCCGCCGCCTTGGGGCAATTGAACACGATGCGGGCCGCAGAGGGTGCGAGTTTGCGTGCGGACATCGAATCGCGGCTGCGCACGATCGAGTCGCTGTTAGATTCGGTGCGGGCAAAGGCGGTCAGCGTGCCTGAAAACCAGCGTCGGCTGCTGCGTCAGCGCCTTGAGGAGGCCGGGCTGCCGCTGCCGCTCGAAGATGAGCGCCTAGTGAAGGAGATCGCCCTATTTGCCGACCGCACGGACATTTCTGAGGAGCTCACACGCGCTGCGAGCCATGTGAAACAGTTCCGTGTCTATCTTGACGCCGACACACCGGCCGGTCGCAGTCTGGATTTTCTGCTGCAGGAGTTTTTCCGTGAGTTCAACACGATGGGCTCGAAGTGCAACAACGCCGAGATCGCCCACCATGTGGTGACTGCGAAGACGGAGCTCGAGAAAATCCGCGAGCAGGTGCAGAACGCGGAGTGAGCAGGGGCATCCGAGGCATCCTCCCAAACGCTGCGTCTCTCTTTGGCATTGCCAATGCTGCTGTCTTCCGTATCAAGTGTGCGCAGTGAGAGCGCCGTACGGGCAGCAGGCCAGGCCGGGGCAATTGCGTGAGGTACATCACCATCCTCCCCCTGCATGGAAAAGACTGATCATCCCCGCCAAAACCCGGTGCATTATCCTGAGGACCGGAGGTTCTGCGTGCGGATCAAATCGCGGTATCTCGTCTTGGCTGCTGTCGCTGTTTTTCTCCCGCTGGTGGTCGCATGGGCGGAGTATCTGAGCACGGGGCTGCCCGCGCCGCCGCCAGTGCCCACGCAGCCCGTGGTGGCTTCCGGCAGCTTTCCAGGCTGGCTGCGAATCACGCACTTTGTGAACTTCATGTTTCTGATGCTGCTGGCTCGCAGCGGCCTTTCCATCCTGATGGATCACCCGCGGCTCTATCTGAATGATCACTGCACGCCTGACACGTCATGGCTTTGTTTCACGCCGGTCGATGTGCCAAAGGACCGGGTTTGGACGGCGAAGGATGATGCGCGTTACATCTCGCCTCTGTTCGCGCTTCCGGGCTACCGACACACCATCGGCGTTGCCAGGCACTGGCATCTTTTTGTGGCGCTCGGGTGGGTGGTGAACGGCTGTGTGTTTATAGGGATGCTGTTTGCGACTGATGAGTGGAAGCGGTTGGTGCCGACATCGTGGGATGTCCTGCCGGAGGCGTGGTCGTTGTTTGTTCACTATGCGACGCTCCATCTGCCGCCTGAGCCAGATCCGCTGAACAGCTTCAACGCCCTTCAACAACTGTCTTATTTCGGCGTGGTCTTTATCATGGCTCCATTGTCGATGCTGACAGGCATGGCGATGTCGCCCTCAGTGGACAACCGGTTCGGGTGGTATCCGCGCTTGTTCGGCGGCCGTCAAAGGGCACGCTCTATCCATTTTCTGCTGCTCAACGGATACCTGGCGTTCTTGGTGGTGCATGTCACTCTGGTGTTCACGACGGGTGCTGTGCGGAACATGAACTACATCGTGAGAGGAGGGAATGACGGCAGCCTTTTCGGACTGGTGGTGGGCCTCACGGGCATCGGCGCGGTGGTGCTGGCCTTTGTTGGTGCGCATTGGCTGTCTTGGAACCGTCCACGCGTGTTGCAGTATTGCGTGAGACATGTCCACGAGATTTTGCGCTGGCTGACCTTCAGCCGCTGGCAGCCGAGCGTCCGTTATGCCAGGGAGGACATCTCTCCGTATTTCTGGCCGAATGGGAAAATGCCAGAGAGTCTGGAGTGGCAGGCGCTGGCCGGGGGAGATTTCCAGGATTACCGGCTGAAGGTGTATGGCATGGTGGAGCATCCGCAGGAGCTCTCACTCGCGGACTTGAAGTCGCTGGGGAAGCAGGAGCAGATCACGATGCACCACTGCATCCAAGGCTGGTCGGGTATCGCCGAATGGGGCGGACTGCCGCTGCGCAAGCTGCTGGAAATGGTGAAACCGCTGCCTGGGGCGAAGGTGCTGGTGTTCCGCTCATTCGGAGAGGGGCTCTATGGTGGTGAATACTATGACACGCAGCCGCTGGCGGTCGCCATGCAGGAAGGGTCCCTGCTTGCTTATGAGATGAACACCATGCCGCTGCCTGCGGTGTATGGTGCGCCTTTGAGGTTGCGTGTGGAAAGCCAGCTCGGTTACAAGATGGTGAAGTGGATCAAGTCGATTGAGCTCGTCACCACAGAGAAGTCCGTCGGCAAGGGACACGGTGGCAAGAACGAGGATGACGAGTACTTCGACCTGACGCCGGAAATCTGAGACTCCGGTGGGGGTCACTTCCCGCCCGGTTTCGGCAGATCCTTCTTCACAGTAGGCTGTGGGTGCTTCACCGAGGCGGCTTTGCCATCTTGTGGCAGCCAGGCGTCGGGAGCACCGGCTTTTTGCATCACATCCCGGAGCATTACGCGCTTGCCGCCTTGGCGTTTGCTTTCCTCGGCCGCCTCCATGAAGGCGTAAATCTCCAGTGTCTGCTTCGGGGAGACTGGTGGCTGCCGGGTCTGGAAGAATTTGATGATCTCGCGCAGCATTGGCGTGTAGTCCCCCTCGGACTTTTGCTCGGAGACCAAGGTGTCGCCAAAGCGGATGAGCTTGTATGCCTTCGCGCCTTCGTGGATGGCGACGAGCGTGCCGATACGATCCCCCGACCACAAGCCGGTGACCACTGACTCGGCCTCGGTAGTGGTGCGCGTGACGGAAAGGCAGCCGGATCCCATCACCGTGAAGAGCGCCTCGGTGGGGTGGATGCCGTAGAAGAACAAATCGGGATGGTGTGGCAACACATGCGCTGGGCCGTAGGAGATGACACCGTGCGCGGGCGTCTTCTCGGCATTGGCGACATCAAGCACTCCTGGATACCAGCGCACTGCGGAGGCGCTGAACACCGGCACCTGTGTGGTCGCAGCGAGCTTGTAAATCTCCACCACGTCCTTCAGCGAGGAGGCGACCGGCTTGTCCATGAACACTGGTTTGCCCGCTGTGATGATGGTTTTCATCTGCTCCAGTCGCGGGCGTCCTTCGAGGCTCAGCAGCAGCACCGCATCGACATCCTTCACCGCCTCTGTGACAGTGCCGACGATGCGCACACCGAATTTGTCACGGACCGCAGCGGTAAAACCGTCGATGCGGGCCTTGCTTTCCTCGATGTCCGGACTGCCGCCGGGGTAGGCGACGACGACGCGCGCGCCGGGGATGTGGTTCGGATTGGCAGGGTCGTTCAGACGCAGCGTGAACTGTTCCGAGTGAGAGGTGTCGAGGCCGACGATGCCGATGCGGATTTCTTCCTGTGCCATGAGCGGATGGTGGAACACAAGCGACAACCATCCTGTGACAAGGATGATCCAGAACCGGGCGCTGTCTGGTGGTCGCATGAAGCATGAAAATGCCGCGAGGTGGGGAGATGCGCAACTGTTGAGTCGCTTGACCACCCCCAGCGTCCTGCTAGGCTCGCCAGTATGGAAACTGTCAGAATCGGCATCGTCGGGCTAGGTAACATGGGCAAGGCACACCTTGCGAACATCCGCTCGGGCAAAGTCCCCGGGCTGCGCGTCACCGCGTTGTGCGAGAGTGTCGGCACCCTGCCCCAGCTCATCGAGGGCGAGAAGGCCTTCACCGATGTGAACCAGATGATACGTAGCGGCCACATCGACGCGATCCTTATCTGTACGCCACATTTCAGCCACACCACCATTGGCATCGAAGCGCTGAAGGCCGGCCTGCATGTGCTTGTGGAGAAGCCGATTTCTGTCCACAAGGCGGACTGCGAGCGCCTCATCGCTGCGCACACGGACAAGAACAAGATTTTCGCCGCCATGTTCAACATGCGCACCAATGCCTGCTTCAAGAAGGTGAAGGACCTCATCGACAGCGGCGAGATCGGTGCGGTGCGCCGCGTGCATTGGGAGGTGACGAACTGGTTCCGCACCAATTATTACTACGCCACTGGTGGCTGGCGTGGCACCTGGAAGGGGGAGGGCGGTGGCGTGCTCATGAACCAGTGCCCGCACAATTTAGACCTCTTCCAGTGGCTCTTCGGTATGCCTGACAAAGTGCGCGGCTTCTGCCAGTTCGGCCGTTTCCATGAGATCGAGGTGGAGGATGACGTGACCGCTATCCTGCAATACAACAACGGCACTAGCGCCACCTTCGTCACCAGCACCGGAGAGGCACCCGGCATCAACAAGCTCGAAATCTCCGCAGAGCAGGGGCGCCTGACCGTCACTGACGGCACACGCATCCATTTTCAGCGTAATCGAGTGCCGATGAGCAAATTTTGCATGGAGGCGGAGGCCGCGTTCGCGATGCCGGAGAGCTGGCACATGGACATCCCGGTGGAATCCAGCGGCGGACAACATGTGGAAATCTTGCAAAACTTCACCAACGCGATCTTGAAAGGGGAGCAGCTCCTCTCCCCCGCCGCAGAAGGCATCCGCAGCGTCGAGCTCGCCAATGCCATCCTCCTTTCCACTTGGCAGGACAAGACGATCGATCTGCCCATGTCAGCAGCCGACTACGAAGGGCTCCTCACTGAGAAGGGGGAGAAATCAACCTTCCAGAAGACCAAGGTGGCCGCCAAGGCGACTTCGGACGACTTCGCAAAGAGCTTCCGCTGACCTCGACACGGGCAGGGTGGAAGGGTAGCGCGAAAATTTTTTTGGAATATCAGGCATCCATCGGCGTCTCACCATCGCATACATCGCAATGATCCGGCACCTCACAGCCTTTATTCTCAGCCTATGCATCGCCCTGCCGATGTGCTGGTGCTGTGTGGGCATGGCTGGAAAGGCGGGCGAATCCGCCAGTTGTTGCAGCGCAAAGGCGGCCGACCACTCCGGTAGGCACGACCAAGCCCCGAAGGACAAGAACTGCCCCTGCGCGAGGCATGAGGCTGCCCGTGATGTCGTGGGCACGCTAGTGAAGACACCGGCCCCTGATTTGAAGCTCGTCTTCGTGCCTGCCTGGCAGCGCGTCGGCTTGGAGATCACCTTCCTTCCCACTGTGGAGGAAACCGGCACTCGTCACGATCACGGGCCGCCGCAGAGCACGGTGCCAGCTTACATGCGTCATTGCGCCCTGCTCCTTTGAAGACCTGCGCCCTTCCTCTCGAAGTCAGACGTTCCGTGCATTGATTGTTCATTTCCCCATGCGGCCTCAGACAGCGCTGCATCAGACGCCTGCACGGTTGTCTGGCCTCAGATGCCAGTTCGATTGCCATCCGTGGCAAACCTCGGCCTGTGCGCACCCGCCGCACTTGCCGGGCACCTTCAAGCGGGCAAACCAAGGTAAACTCAGATAGAAAGACACAACATCATGAAAACCATCCTCACCCTCCTCACAGCGGCATCTGTCGCCGCATTCAGCACCGGCGCTTTTGCCGCTGAGAAGTGCGCGAACTGCGCCGCCTGCTGCAAGGCCAAGACCAAGACCTGCACCAAGGACTGCTGCAAGGACAAGTAAGTCCTCCAACTGAAAACAACGCCGCCACCCAGCGATGGGTGGCGGCTTCTTTTTTTGTCTAGAGAATGGGGGGGGCGGCGGCGTCACTACTCGTCCGCCTTCAGCTTGTTGAACACCCAGGCCGCCGCGCCGCCTCCGATGATACAGAACACCCAGTAGGCCCAGACTTGTGAGCCCTTGAGCATGTTCATCGCCACGGCTCCTACAGCGACAGCCGGATTGAACGCTGCGCCGGAGATGTCTCCGACCGTGATGGCACCCATCGTCACCGTTAGGCCGATGGCCGCGCCATAGAAGCTGTTATTCGCGTTCGCCTTGGTTGTCGCGGTGTTCAACACCACCCAGACCAGCGCGAATGTTCCAATGATCTCCGCGACGATCAGCTTGCTGAGCACCAAATCTACCGGAGCTGCCGCCTTGCCCCGCAGCCAGCTCACTGCTGCCGCCGCGAGCACGGCACCCACGATCTGGCAGAGGATGTAAGGGACGACATCTTTCGTTTCGCACTTGCCGCGCAGCCAGACGCCGATGGTGACGGCGGGATTGAAGTGCCCGCCTGAGATGTGGCCCCCCGCGTAAATCATGACGGCGAGAGCCAAACCGATGCCGATGGGAGCCAGCGGACTGCCACCGATCACACTGTGACCGACGGTGTAAACGAGGAAGAAGGTGCCAATGAGTTCAGTGATGTATTTCTTCATGAGATCGTCATGAAATGAAATGGTCGAGAGTTTGGCAAGCCAAACTCTCGACCATCGCAGTGTAGGGCTAGCGCATCCGGTCTGCTTCTGGGGCGGTGCCGCTCGTGCCAATCTTGGCTGCTCCAGTCGCGCCCTGCTTGATAGCCTTCAAACTGGGGCGATCGCGCAGTTTCGCCAACTCCGCTGCCACGGCGTCCGCAAGGCCGGCCGCGCCTGTCTTGCCGGCTGCCGCACGCTCGCGCGCCTTGGCCAACACCACCTCGCACTGTGCGTCACGCATTTTTTTCGCAGCTTCAGTCGCTGATGCCTGGATGGCATCCACCTGTGAGAGATAGGTTTTGCGCAGGCTACTCAACACAGGAGGCCAAGACAGATCGGGTTCGTTTAACGGCTCGTGATTCGCGATGTGGGAAATTTCGCTGAGAATATGGTCGCGCTGTTCCGGAGCCAGTCCAGGGAGGCCGCGCTGCAACGCAGGGATGTACTTCGTGTCTAGTTCGTGCAGCTTCGGCTCCGTCTCGATCTCTGGATTGGCCGCCCACTCGTCACCAAACGCATCCACTAGTTTCGCCAGCTCCGGATCGCGCTCCTCTAGCTTTTGGATGATATCCGCCACCGTTTCCGGCGCTGGAGGCGGGCTGACTGGTGTTGTGGCCGGGGTGGTGGGCATCGGCGGAGCCGTAGGCACAGGCACGACTGCGGCCATATTTTTCGTGGGTGATGAGGGCTCCTCCGGTTTCTTCGGTTCTTGCTCTGGCACAGACTTGGTTTTCTCACTGGCTTCCTTCTTGTTCTGTCCCGTGATGTCCGCCGTTTCCTTCTTTGGCTTCTTACCTTTGGGCTTTTCGTCCACAGCTTGGTCGGTTTTTGTCTCCTCGCTCTTTGTCATCTCCGGCCCGGATTGGAAAATGCCGCCAAGAACAATGCCTAACACGACCACCGCTGTGCCGATCAGCACCATGTGCAGTGGCGCGAGCGCCGGTTTAGGCCTCGGCTTTTCCTCCTCAACCGGCACCGCTACGGCCTGTGCCGCCTGGTTGACCAGCATCATGATGTGCGCACGGAACTCTCGCGCGTCCTGGAAGCGCTTCTCCGGATCGGGATGTGTCGCCTTATCGATCAGCCCATCCCACTTCGGTGAGAGCGCCGCATGTTCCGTCACCGAGCGGCGTGGCTTCTGCGGCACGCGCCCGGTGAGCATTTCATAAAGCACAATGCCAGCGGCGAAGATGTCCGCACGTTGGTCCACGCCGCCTTTGCCGAGAATCTCCGGTGCCGCATAATCCGGCGTGCCGTATGGATTCTCCTCGGCCTCGCCGGTGATAGGGCGTGCGAGACCGAAGTCGGCCACCTTCACCTGGTCGTCCTCGTTGACCATGATGTTGCCCGGCTTGATGTCGCGATGCAGGATCCTGTGGCTGTGCGCGTATGCCAGCGCGTCGCAGAGTTGTGCGGCGAAATGTGCCGCCTTTCGCGCTGGCACGCAGCCCTTGTGGATGATCTCGTGCAGCGTGTGGCCTTCAACCCATTCCATCACGAGGTAAAAATGACCGCTCTTAGTGATACCGAAATCATACACCGCGACGATGTTCGTATGGTTCAGTTTCGCCATCGCTCGTGCTTCGGCCTTGAAACGTTCCGCGAATTCCGGCTCTGCGCCGAACTCCGGAGGCAGGATCTTGATCGCCACCGGGCGGTCCAAGCTCTGCTGGCGCGCTTTGTAAACAGCACCCATGCCACCAAAGGCCGCCAGCTTCTCAAACGCATACTGCGGCAACAGCGCGGCCATCTCCTCGACGCTGGGCACGTCAAACGGCGGTTGATGCGGGGCTGAGGTTTCTTGGGACATGAAAATGGCTGCGGACTTTACCGAAACGCACCCAAACAGCGAGTAAAATCAAAGTATGGGAAAGGATCACTGAGCCAGCGGCACAATCTCCCGCGCCTTCTTCAAATCGGGCCGCGCAGGCCGCGGATCATGCCAGCGATCCTTCGGCGCAGGCGCTTTGGCATCGAGATAGGCACCCAGACGCATCCGCAGTGCTTCAAAGGCAGGCTGCGTGTCTTTGCCGAACTGCGATTTGCCGGCGTCTTCTTCGTTTTTCTTCACCAAGGTGGCGCTGAGGCCGGGTGTGGCACGCACGGCGGCCATGACGCTCTCGCGGCTCTCGCCGCTGACGGCGCAGTATTGGGTGAGATACTCGACGAGTTGCTGGCCGGCGCGGAAGGTTTTGAGGCGCAGGCTGGGCACGGGGCCGTTCCCGGTGGGGTAGAGCACGGAGAGTTCGTCGGGCGTTTGCCATGCGTTGTCTTTGCCGATGGTATTCCAGGGCACGACGCCGTCCGCGCCGAGCGACCACGCCTCGACGCACCACGCGGCGTTCGCGATGTTCGGTGTGCCGATGGCGTTCGCGCTGCCATACATGTAGTAGAGATTGCCGCAGGCCTCGGCGCGACGCTGAATGCGCGGCCAGTAGTCGCGCAGCACGCCGCTGACGACTTCGACGTTCACGCAGTGATCGAGCAGCTCGCGCTGCCACTGCGGGCGGGAAATGTCGGCGCGATAGGTCAGATTCACCTTCGGATAAGGCGCGACGGCGTTCCAGAATTCGCGGCCGTAGTGGCGGATGGCCCAGAAGTCCTGCGTGTGCACCGGCTCGTCGAAAATCCAGGCCGCGGTGCATTTCCGCCAGTCGTCCTTTTTGAAGTACACCTTGTTGTTGAGGTAGAATTCAAACATCGGCCCGGTCCAGCCCTTCGCTTCGAGATGCTTCGCGATCTCCGCAGCCATGGCGCGGAACTGCGTCCAGTAGGCGTCATCGAACGCGCTCTCGATCCAGTAGCCGCCTTTGAAGTGCTCGTCGTGCTTCATCGGCCAGTTCTCGTTCAGCAGCAGGTAATACGCGTCCACCGGCACCGCACCGCGCGGCAGGTCGGCGAAGGCGCTGCCATCGAGCAGCGGGCCGAATTCGGCATCGAACTTCGTCCAGTCCCACTTCCCATCCCCGCCGGGCTTCGGCGCGGGCTCGTCCACCTTGCCCGTCCAGCCATACGGGAGCTGGTTCAGCACCACGCGATGCTCATGCGCGAGCCGGTAGTAATCACGCGCATGCCCCGGCAGGCCGTAGGCGTTCATCTGCGGCAGGAACGACAGGCGGTCAGGCAGCGTGAAGTTCCAAACCGTGATCGTGAACGGCATCACGGTGCCGTTCACCGCGATGGTGCCTTTCAAATCGCCAGCGGACGTGCCTTTCGGCACATGGATGTCGATGAAGGTGTCTTCGCCCTCGCCCGGCACGAGCGGATCGTGCATTCCACCGACTTTCGGCATCGAGTAGAGCTTCACGCTCAAATCAGGCGCTTTGACGAGCGGCTTGCCCGTGACCGAAAAACCGATCGTTTCGCCTTTCGCGGCAAAAAAGTGCGTCGAGGCCAACTCGCGGCCGAAAACGTCTTTGGAAGGCAAATTCGGCTTCACGGCCGAAATGGCCGGAACAAGTGGTAAAGTGGCTGCTGCGACCGGATTGACCTGATTGACGGCTTTCGGAGCCTCCACCGCTCCGTCTTCGAGCCAGAGCGTGAAGTAGGGCTTGTGAATGCGCTTGTCCTCGCGGCTCGACACGTAGCGATTCACGAAATTCGTGAACTTCACCGCGTTCCCATCGCGTGTGTATTCGTTGCCGATGTCGTCGATGACATGAAAGCCGTGCGAACGGCCCTCAAGCCGCGCCTGGGCCACTTCCGGCAAGATCGGGATGATCTGCCAGCCCTCCGCATCCGGCGCGGAGGCGTCGCCAAAGCCCCACAGCGATCCGCCTTCACCGCAGACGACGCTGGTGATGTCCGGCTCGTTGTTGCCCCAGCGCAGCTCGCCCGTCTTCGCCCACGCGAAGGAACTCGCGCCCGGCGTCTTCGCGTAGCTGCTGCCGGTGCCTTCCACCCAGTCCTGCGAGATCGTGGAGACCGTCGTGCGTCGCAGCGGAGCCTCCGGCGACGCGAGATGCACATGCAGTTGCGCCTTGGTGATCTTCTTCCCGCGCAGCGGCGCCGGATCAAAGTCGATGAGGAAGAACTCCTGGATGCCCTTCAGCTTCAGCCGATGCGATCCACCATTGTTCCCCTCCACCTCCTTCGAGTAAGCCGAGATCCACAAGTCCCGCGACACCTCCACACGCTGCTGCGCATGCAAAGTGAGAGCGGCGAGGAGGAAGAGAGCGAGGCGTTTCATACGGCGGTTGGGCGACAATACGAAGAGCATGCCCGCCCCATGTCGCCGGAATCCATCAGCAAGTGGCTGAGTTGCAGCAGTTTAGTCATTTCAAGGGATGCAAGGCGAGCCACTGATCAGACTGCAGACGCATCATCAAAGCGCTGTTTTTGAGTTTGCCATCTCTCTGCTATCTGTGTGTTTGTAGGAACCCATAATCGCCTAGATTCCAACCCTTGGAGCCTACGCGACACCTGGTTTCTACCCATGAAGCACAGTCCACTCATTCCTATCTGCATCGGCGCTTTCTCAGGGCTGATCGCCTCTGAGTTGCAGACTGAGCCAAGAATGATCATCCAGACCCATCCATCAATGGCTCCCTATCGCCTGCTATGGACGGCTAACGACCAGCTACTTGTGATCAAGAGCTGTCGGGGTGAGTTAAGGGTTTGCCACAAAGATGGCACGCTCTTGCAGTCTCTCGCGCCCCTGGATCATACAGATTCCAATATTGCTGCCTCTGCCGATGGCAGATATCTGGCCGGAAGCAGGCAGGGAAAGGCCATCGTGATGGATCGTCTCAAAGAAACTGTGATTTGGGAGAGTAAAACGGCAGACACGGTATCGCTGGATGCTCTGGAGCCACCCATGGTAACAGTGGCTAACTCAGCCGTCGTGCAGCGCATCAACTTTCAAACGGGCGAGGTTGAAGCCGAATGGAAACCGAGAATATATGAAGCGATCAAGCAGGTTGCTTCTATGACTGACGGGTTGGCAGTTTTTCTCCACAATCGCTCATCCGTGGTGCTGGATAAGCAGTTCGTTGAGACACAGCGCATCCAGCATGCACGGACGGGGCAATACTATTCTGGCACCGCAGGTGGAGGATCAATGGCTCTCAGCACTTTTGACGGGGCCTATCTCGTGACGCCCGCTGCGGGCGAACGCCTTTGGCGGCCGATTTCATCAAATCCAACGTTCTCGACAGCGGTTTCCACGGACGGTGCCTTTATGGCAGCATCATCAGCAGCGATACCGCTGGCTCTATACGCTACTTCAAACCCGAAGGAGCCTCGTCAAATCGAAGGCGTCAGGGAGGTCAATGCGCTAGCGTGGAGTTCAGATTCGAAGAAGCTTGCTGTGGCCACGAACCAGCAAGGAGTCGTGATCTGTGATGCGCAAAATGGGCAGATAGTGAAGCAATTTGGCGCTTCGACAGGCATGGAGCCGCTCGAAGTTTCAGACATGGTATCGATGACTCGTGACACATCTATGATCACCCTGGTTAAGGATCCTGGTTCCATCATGTGCGTGTCTCTTAAAGAAGGCGGTGTGCAACAGCATGAATTCGATCAGGTAGTTCAACCTCCAACTCGGCCACAGTCGGAGGCTGGAAACGACCTTTTCTTGTTAGACCCCTTTTGGATTCGCCTTCAGCGTGATGGCCGCTTGATCGGTCGGCTGAAAGCTTCTTCAAGTTCGGTATTCGATTCTGGCTATTGCGGTGACTCGGCGATGTATGTCAGAGCCAACTCCACTGTGAAGATCTTCTCACTGAATTCTGAAGACTCGGCTGAAACGGGAAGTTTTCCACTTGGAGTGACCTTAAGGTGCGTCTTCACCATTGACGGCTCTGTAGCTATCCACGAAGAGTCAACGGGAGCAGAGCATATCATTCGTGAGGCTCCTTCTTGGAAGGTGGTGGCCAAAATCGGGAAGGCATCGGGCCAGCAAGCAGTGGCAGCCATAACTCGGGAGAAAAATTCCGATGCTTATACTTGGCTCGATGATCGTGGTGGTATTTATCGCTATGAAGTTAAGACCGCGAAACTCGCCGAACTGCGTGCCCCAGGCACTGTCGATTGTCCTCATTTCAGGCCCTGCGTGGTTCCTACTGATTGGTTTATCACCCAGGTGCCATTCTCCAACCCTATCAACTTCGCCATCTATGCCACAAAGGATGGCTCTTTGCTCCACCAGCAGAAACAGTGGTCGGCATTCACAGACGAGATTGACCTGGAAGTGATCGGCATCTCCAAAAATCGGCGGGGACTTTGGCTGTGTGGTCATGCTGGGAGGCTCATCCTTGTTGATCTCGAGTCGGGTCAGCCGGTGTTACGCCTACATACTTTTGGCCCAGGTGAATACCTGTGGGAGTCATCCAACGGACAGGTTGGCGGTTCTTCGAAGGCGCTTGCTGAAAAGCGCTGCTTCTTCCTCTCCACAGACGGCATGGTCGCGAAGCCTGACCCCAAAGCATTGAAGTGGAAAGCTGCTTTGGCTGAGGAACTTCTCAAAAGCTTCAACTAACTCGTGTCAGCGATGACAAACTCACGCGCTGGCGCCCCTGCGCATCGAAATTCGACGGCCTGAGCCATTGCTCGAAGGCTTCGCGGAGCGCGGGCCACTCTTTGTCGATGGCGGCATACCATGCGGTGTCGCGGTTGCGGCCTTTGCGCACCGTGGCTTGGCGGAAAATGCCTTCGAAAGACAGTCCGAGGCGCAGCGCGGCCTTGCGCGAGGCTTCGTTCAGAGAGTCGCACTTCCATTCGTAGCGGCGGTAGCCGAGCTCGAAGGCGTGGCGCATCATGAGATACATCGCTTCCGTGGCAGCGGGTGTGCGCTGGAGTTTCGGCGAGAAATGCAGATGACCGGCCTCGATGCTGCCGCAGGACGGCGTGATGCGCAGGTAGCTCGTGACTCCGACGGCTTCTCTGCTCGCGGGATCGACAATGGCGAAGAAAAGCGGATCACGCGTGTCGCTTTGCTGCTCCAGCCACGCGCGGAAGTCTTCAAACCCTTCAAACGGGCCGTAAGGCAGGTAGGTCCAGCCAGAGCCATGCGGATCGAGCGCGTAGGCATCGAAAAGTGACCTCGCATGCTTTGCGGCATCGAGCGGTTCCAGGCGGCAAAAACGGCCGTGTATCACCTCGCGGGCCGGAAACGGCGGTTCGCGCCAGTCGGTGACGATTTCGCCGAGTGGCTGAAGTGGAGGTGGCACGAGGGCTGGCATGGGAGGGAAAGCACGCCATCCGTCCGCCCGACCATGCTTTGCCTCAAGCACTTCTCTGGTTCTCTTGGAGATTGATCTGTCGTGACGCGGCTGCAACATTCATCCATGTCAACCCGCGTCTTTTCACAGACTCCGCCGCCGCCTTACTACGCGGTCATTTTCACCTCGCAGCGCACGGAGGGCGATCAGGGCTATGGCGACATGGCCGAGCGCATGGTGGAGCTGGCACGGGAGCAGCCGGGCTTCCTCGGTGTGGAGAGTGCACGCGGCGCGGGTGGTTTCGGCATCACGGTGTCGTATTGGGAAAGCACACAGGCCATCGCGAACTGGAAGGCGAATGCCGAGCACCGCATCGCGCAGGAGACTGGAAAGACGACGTGGTATGCCGATTACCAACTGCGCGTGGCCAAGGTGGAGCGTGCGTATGGGAAATCGCAATGACCGGCGGGGAGTCGGCGTTTGAATGCGCATGAAACACGTCCTTGCCGTCCTTTTCGTCCCTTCGGTCCTTTTGGCCGCGACCACGCCCGCGCCGAAGCCTGCGTTTCAATACGAATCTGGCGACATCAAAGTGAGCATGCCCACCGCCGATGAGCCGCGCGTGCAGCAGTTCGGCGCGGAGTCGATCAAGGCGGCGGTGAAGTATCTGGATGAAGGCTCGACATGCTGGGTGCGTGAGAAAAGCTGCGTGAACTGCCACACGACGGGGCCTTACTTGAGCGAGCGGCCTGCGTTGATCCCGCAACTCGGCAAACCGAGCGAGGAGATCGTGGCAGACTTCATTGAGTTCGTGCCGAAGGAGGTCAAAGAGGTGAAGGAGACGGCTACGAAGAGCGGCTACAAGCACATGCCGGGTGCTTTTTCGGCCGTGTGGCGCTCGCTGGGTCTCGCGGAGTGGGATAAGCATCTCACCGGCAAAACGAGCGAGCACACCGAGCGCTCGATCCGCGACATGTTTGAGCGCCAGGCGGCCAGTGGAGCCTTCGTGAGCCATGGCGAGGTCGAAATCCCGCACATCACGACCGACTTCGAACTCTCGCTGCAAGCCGTGCGCACCATCACCGCCGCTCCCGGATGGCTCGCGGGCCTGAAGGACGAAAAACTGCTCGGAAAGGTGGAAAAGCTCAAAACCTGGCTGCGCACCACCGAGCCGAAAAATGACTGGGATCGCGTCCTGAGCCTCCAACTCGCCTTTTACATGCCGGAGCTCGTTTCCGCCGAAAAACGCGACGCCGCACTGAAGCTGCTCTCCTCGAAACAGCACGCGGATGGCGGCTGGAGCACGCGTGACTTTTCCGCGCTGAACGATTGGCACTTTGAAGTCAGCGAGACCGTCCAAAAGCTCATCACCAGCCTCCCCGATGTCGCGAAGCCGGAGAGCGATGCCTACATGACCGCGCTCGCCGTCGTGTTGATGCGTCAAAACGGCGTCCCGACCAAAGATGAGCGCATTCAGAAAGCCGTCGCATGGCTCAAAAAGGAACAGCGCGTCTCCGGCCGCTGGTGGATGCACTCGCTCTATCGCGGGAACTACCACTACAGCACCTACATCGCGACCTGCCAGGTGCTGAAGGCGCTGGCGCTGTGTGACGAGTTGCCAATTATGGGCGCAGAGTGAGAATTGCGGGAGGCTGGCTTTGCAGCATGATCAGCGTCCGATTTATGCTTCGTTTCGTTCTCTTCCTGTTTCTCCCGGCCGCCTCGTTTGCGGCTGATCTTGTCTTAAAGCCTGGAAACCTCGCCGCGGTGCTCGAACAGGCGCGCAAGTCGCCGAAACCAGTGCACATCATCGTGGAGGACGGCATTCATCCGCTCACGGAAACGATCACGCTCGGCAAGGACGACTCGCAGGTGACGTGGAGCGGCAAGAACGCGGTCTTCATGGCCGGGAAGCCGATCACGGGCTGGCAGAAAGCTGATGGAGGCATGTGGAAGGCCGTGCTGCCGCACAAGGCGTGGAAGTTTGAGCAACTTTGGATCAATGGCCGCCGTGCTACGCTCGCGCGTTCGCCGAACAAGGGCTACTTTCACATCACGGAGGCCGTCGGTGCGGGCGTGTTCCCGGATTTGAAGGAGGACATGAACTTCCACGCGTTTGCCATCGCACCGGAGCAGTATGAGGTGCTCAAAGCCATCCCGCAGGTCGAACGCGACGACGTCTTGCTCACCGTGACGCATGCTTGGGCGGTGGGACAGTGCCGCATTAAAGCACTGAGCGACGACGCGCTCGCCGTGCAGATCAAAGGCCGCTCGCGTTATCCCTTTGTCGAGTTCGAGCCGGATCAGCGCTGGTGGGCGGAAAACTTCCGCGCCGCCCTCGATGCGCCGGGCGAGTGGTTTCTCGACAAAGCAAAGGGCGAGGTGCTCTACCTGCCGCTGCCGGGCGAGGACATGACGAAAGCCGAGGTGATCGCCCCTGTGGTGGACAAGTTCATCATCATGAAAGGCGCTCATGACGTGCGCTTTGAAGACATCTTGTTTCAATACAGCAACCATCTCTATCCCGCCGATGGCCTGCATGACGGCCAGGCTGCAACCACGAGCGATGGCAGCATCGAGATCGAGGACAGTCGCGGCATTCATTTCGAGGACTGCGAGATCGCTCACACCGGCCTGCATGCGATCTGGTTCAAAAACGGCTGTGCGGACTCATCGGTGAAGCATTGCCAGCTCCACGATCTCGGCGGCGGCGGCGTGTATGTTGGAGAAACAGCGCGTCCTGAGGAGCAGCGCGTGAATCACCACATCGTCGTCGATGACTGCATCATCCAGCACGGCGGGCGGCTGCATCCCAGCGCGTGCGGCGTGGTCTTCACGCACACGCAGCACTGCACGGTCACGCATTGCGACATCGGCGACTTTTATTACACCGGCGTCAGCGCCGGATGGAACTGGGGCTATGGCGACACAGCGTCACGCGAGACGCTGGTGGAGAACAATCACATCCATCACCTCGGCTGGGCGTATTTGAGCGACATGGGTGGCTTTTACGGCCTCGGCACTTCACCCGGCACCGTGGTGCGCGGCAATCATGTGCATCATGTGGCCGCGCATCGCTACGGCGGCTGGGGGCTTTATAACGACGAGGGCAGCAGCACCGTGCTCATGGAAAATAATCTCGTGCATGACACTTGGAACGCCGGCTTTCACCAGCACTACGGCTACTACAACACCGTGCGGAACAACATCTTCGCCTTCGGCCACACGGCGCAGATCCAGGCATCTCGTAACGAACCGCGCCTGCGCTTCCGCTACATGAACAACATCGTCGTGTGGGACCCCGCGTCACCGCTGCTCGATGGCGGTGAGTGGAACTGGAAATTCTTCGATAAACCCGAAAGCGGAGCCCCGAAAGACAGCCTCGTCTTC
Source organism: uncultured Prosthecobacter sp. (assembly GCA_964421275.1). Taxonomy (GTDB): domain Bacteria; phylum Verrucomicrobiota; class Verrucomicrobiia; order Verrucomicrobiales; family Verrucomicrobiaceae; genus Prosthecobacter. Next base: position 10,026 of record CAYQWE010000032.1, on the reverse strand, counting down.
CGCAAAAACCTCTACTGGCCCACCGATGGCAAAATCCCAGCGAAGCTCACCAAGACGCACTTCACCTGGGATGAATGGCGCAAGATGGGCCGCGACAACGGCAGCCAGTTTGCCGATCCGATGTTCGAAAACATCGCGAAACGTGACTTCCGCCTCAAACCCGGCTCTCCCGCTGAAAAAATAGGCTTTAAGCCTTGGGATCTCACTTTGGCAGGAGTCCGCAAGACCGATGCAGCATGGCAAAAACTCTCTGCGGAGGGCCACCACTACCCGAACTGGGAAACCGATGCCAAACCGTGGCCCGCGCCGCCTTACAACGTGAACCAAACCTTCGAACGCACTGCTCTGGGAGCGCTCGGTATCCGCAGCGCGAAGTATGATCGCGAAGGCAAAGGCGAAAGTATCGGCGTCACTGCTGAAACCGCTTCGCCCTTCGATGGTGGCTCAAAACGCAGCCTCAAGGTGCAGGACGCACCAGGTTTGAAGCACGGCTACGATCCCGTGCTAGACATCTACCCTACGACCTGGGACACCGGCACTTTCCGTATCGGTTTCGATATCATGGCACAGCCTGGAGCCGACTGGTTCTTCGAGATTCGTGGTAAAAACAGTGCCTTTGGCAACGGCCCGTATCTCCGCTGGCAGAATGGCAAACTCTCCGCCAGCACCGATGGTAAGACGCAGCTCACCACGATTCCCGCTGGCGAATGGTTCCGCATCTCTCTCTCCGCCACGACCGGCAGCGGTAGATGGAGCGTTGAGGTCACACGTCAGGATGGAAAGAAGGAATCCTTCCCCGTGCTCGCCTGCAAGCCCGAATGGGCCAGCGCCAGTTATATGCTCTTCAGCGCCCTCGGCACGACGAAGACAGCGTTCTTCATCGACAATTTGAAGATGGAGCAGCGCTGAAGCGCCAACGAGTTCAATCGTCCCCATCTCTAGCCGAGATGCCGCCGTAGAGTTCTGGGAATCGGCGTTCGAGGGACTTGGGAGTGATGTAGCCGATGAGCTGGGCTTCATGCCAGTCGGCGAGGCCCCAGAATTCGTGTGGGAAGGCCATGATGACGGCGGTGCAGGTGGGCATCTTCGGGATGTTCGCACGAGCGAGGATCTTCTCGGCGAAGTCGTGCATGCCGGGGTTGTGACCGAACATCATGACGTGGTGCCAGTTTTCGTCGTGGCCGCGCATGACATCGAGGATGCGGCTGGCTTCAGCGAGGTAGAGGCGTGATTCGAGCAGCAATTTGTCCACTGGCATGGCGAGGGTCTCACGCATGGCCCGTGCGGTGGTGAGGGCACGGACGGCGGTGCTGCTGACGAGTCGATCTGGCAGCGGGAGCAGGGCGGGGGAGCCATTTCCGCCGAAATAGGTGCGATGTAAGAAAGTGGCGACAGCCGGTGCGGCGCGTTTGCCACGCTCGTTGAGCGGACGATCATGATCCGCGAGACCAGGCTGTCCCCAGTCGGATTTGGCGTGGCGCATGATCGTGAGATACTTCATGGATGATTTGAGTTGGCCGAAAAAAGGGGAAAAAGGAGAAAATCAGAAGGGACAGTGGCAGTTTGGGTTCTTTGGCTTTTTTCGTTTCTTTCGGCCTGTCGTTTCTGTGAAAGTGTTAATCAGGCGACGATTTTTTCGAGTTTGATGGGGTATGTTTGGAAGGCGTTCCACTGACAGACGATGAGGTCGCCGTTGTCGAGGACGCAGACATCGTGTCCGTGGTCGAAGACACGCTCTGCCTGCATGAGGGGCTTTAATTTGCCGTCTTCATAGACGGGCTTGGTGCCACCGGGGGCGCTGACGACTTTGCCCGTGGCATCGAGTACGACGGTGAAGCCGCTGGGGTTCTGCGGGAGCTTGTTGATGTCGGGTGTCTTTGACCAGCAGACGCCAGCGTAGAGTTCTTGGCCAGCGATGACGGGACGGCAGACCATGGCTCCGGGCACGGCGAGCGTTTCGATGTATTTGCCTTCGAGCGTGAAGCGGCGGAAGCAGTTATCGACGCGTGAGGTGACGATGACGGTGGCTTTGTCCGTGCCCTGACGTGTGTCGATGGCGATACCGTGGGCGTTGTTGAGGCGCTCGGTTTCTGGCATGCCGTCTTTGCCGCCGAAGCGCTGGATGAACTTGCCGCGTGCGTCGTAGCGCAGCACAAACTGCGATCCATAGCCATCGACGACATAGATGTCTCCATTCGGGGCGATGGCGGTCTCCGTGGGATTGAAAATCATGTCAGGCTCGTAAGCTCCGACGCTCATGGGATGGCTGATGGAGAAGATTTCTTTGCCCGCGAGGTCGATTTTAGTGACGCGACCGGTTTGACGATAGCCACCACCGCCGCTCTTCCACAAACCGCTGTCGGTGACGAAGAGGAACTCCGCGCCGTTCTCATTCGAGAGCGTCAGGCCGTGCCCACCGGGCCATGCGCTGCCCCAGGAGTCGAGGATGGTGCCGTCGGGCTTGAAGATGAGCATCTGGTTGTCCCAATGGTCGCCGATCATGAAGAGGCGACCGTCTTTGACCTGTACCATTTCGTGGCAGTTCAGGATTGGGTGATGACGGCCCTGCCCAGCGGGCACCCAGTCCTTGTTCACTTTGTAGCGATGTGCGTCGTGACCGATGATGGTGTCTTTTTTCGGGTCAGGCGCGGCACGCAATGTCTCGGTGAACATGGCAGCCGCAGCGGTGCCCAATCCGGCAAAAATGAAATGGCGTCGTGTTTTCATGTGAGTCGGGAATGATCGCCGCAGGCGCGGCTTCATGCACGCTCAATTCCGTTTCATCATGGTGGCGATGCGATGCACGGTCTGCGTGAGTTCGCCGGCCTCGTAAGGTTTTGGCAGCACGCCGACGAAACCGCGCTCCAGGAAAACCATTTGCACCTCCTGCGTGACACTGCCGCTGGTGCAGACGATGCGCGCATCGGGATCAAGATGGAGGATTTCAGCCGTAGTCTCGGTGCCGTTCATGCCGCCGCGCAGGGTGAGGTCCATGAGCACGACGTCAGGCGGTGTGCCGGAGCGAAACAAACTTTGGTAAATCTTCACTGCGTCCTGGCCGTTGTCGCATTGCACGACCTCGTAACCACAGCGCATGAGGATCATGTTGGCCACCTTCCGAAGGTCGTCCTCATCATCGACGATGAGCACCTTGCCTTTGCCGTGCTTCAGCGGGACTGGTGCGGCGTCGGTGGAGCTGTTGAGCGGCCTCGTGATGCCGGAGTCTTCGGCGGCGGGCAGAAACACGCTAAACTCGGTGCCGACGTTCGGCGTGGAGGTCACGCGGATGTCGCCGGACATTTCGTCGATGAAGCGTTTGCAGGTGGTGAGACCGATGCCGTTGCCATCGGCTTTAGTGGTGAAGGATTCGCGGAACAGACGGTCGAGGTTTTCTTTTGCGATGCCGCAGCCGCGATCACGCACGACGAGACGCACATGCGGGCCGGGCTTCAACGTGCCATCGCCGCCGACCATTTCATTGTGCGCTTCCACATCCATGTAACCGCCGTGCGGCATGGCCTGGATGCCGTTCATGACGAGATTTTGCAGCACCTGGCTGAGTTTCACCGGATCGACGATGGCGAGGCGCAGATTGTCGTCTTGCCGGACGCAGACATGCACGTTTGACCCTGCTCCGGCGAATTCAACGGTGTCGCGCATCAGCACAGCGATGTCAGTGGGCTCTTGCTTGCGTGGCCCGGCCTTTGATGCGGTGACGACCTGTGAGGTGAATTGCTTTGCACGCTTCAAACCTGTGAATACGGCCTGTAACTCGTGCGCGAGCTCCTGGTGCTCCTGCACCTGCGGAATCAGCGCGGACAGGCGCACGGTGGCTGGGCCGAGGAGGTTGTTCACGTCGTGCGCAATGCCTTGGGCCAGCGCTGCGAGGTTTTCTTTCCGCAATTGTGCAGACTGCGCGTCTAGGTCATCAGTGGCGGGCTTAGTCTCTGTTTTGTGTGCGACGGTTTGGGCTGGGCTGATGAGAATCGTGTAGTTGAGCAGCTTACGCAGGCTGTTGAAGACGGCGCGCACGCGCCATTTGCACGATACGGGTACCTGGGTGCGCAGGCTTTGCAGCCGGCATTCACATTCGTGGCAGCCGCCGTTTTGCGCCGCCTGATGGAGGCTCTGCATCAGCGTGGTGGCATCCTGGTCTCCGGCCGCGAGTTCGTTCAAGCCCATGCCACGCAGGCCGGTTTCAGGATCGGCCCCGGCCAACATGGCGGCAGCGGCATTGCTGAAGAGCACTTTCGGGCCGCATTGGGGATCGCTGGCCTCGCTTTCCACGATCACCACCCCGTCGGCCACTTGATCAAGGGCCACGCGCAGGTAGTAATTGGCGATTTTCAGTTGCCCCACGCTCTGCTCCAGCTCGGCGACCGAGGCGGGAGTGGCAGTGGAGGGCAAGGGGGAGGTCGTCATGGAATATCCGCGCAATTCCGTTCTGTTTAGCGAGTTCAGATAATTAACACAACTTTAATTTTTGATATTCCGAGTTTTTCTGACTCCCACTTTTGAGAGCGGGTATTTTCAGTGGCTCCCATCCGCGCCACTTCCGGCCGTGAAAAACACCTTGCCACGCAGGGGTTCTCGCCTAGCATCCGCGCCCCTATGTCCAAAAATGCTGGCATCGCCAAGACGAGAAAAGCTGTCGCCAAACGATTCAAAGTCACTGCGACGGGTAAAGTGCTGCGCCGTAAACAAGGCAAGCGCCACATCCTGCAGAACAAGAATCGCAAACGTAAGCGCAACCTCGGCAAAGTCGCCCTCGTGGCGGAAGTCGATGTGAAGGCGATCAAGATGAACCTCCCGTTCCATTGATCCCCCTCACCGGTTCCCAACTGGAACCAAAGATGTGCTCGCCTGGCTCCCCTCGTTAAGGAGCATTCGACCAGGTGAGGCGGCGCATCTCTCTTAACAACAGCCTGATCACGAAAGACAACAATGCCAAGAGCCACCAACTCCCCCGCCAGCAGGAAGCGCCGCAAGCGCGTGCTGGCTAAAGCCAAAGGTTACCGCGGGTTCCGCAGCACGCACTTCCGCTACGCCAAGGACGCCGTCCGCAAGGCCGAAACCTATGCCACCCGCGACCGCAAGGCGAAGAAGCGCAGCTTCCGCAACCTCTGGGTCCAGCGCATCAACGCCGCCACCCGCCCCCTCGGCCTGAGCTACTCCCGATTTATGGAGGGCCTCAAAGCCGCCGGCATCACCCTTGACCGCAAAGTCCTCTCCGACCTCGCCATCAAGGACGCCGCTGCCATCGAGGCCCTCGTCCAGCAGGCCAAGTCCGCGCTGGAAAAGAAAGCGTCCGTCGCGAAAGCGTAACACCGCAAGGCACATCACAAGCATTTGCACCGCAGCCGGGACGCGACATGTCCCGGCTGTTTGCTTTTTCCGACCTTCCTCCTTTTCACGTCATGCTCGCCCAACTCGACTCCCTCAAAACCGAAGCTCTCGCCGCGCTCGCCGCCGCGCAGGATGAAGCCGCGCTCGAAGCCGTGCGGGTGAACTTCCTCGGCAAAAAAGGCAGCGTCACCGCGCTGAGCCAAAACATGCGCGATGTGCCGATCGATCAGAAAAAGGAAGTCGGTGCCAAGTTGAACGACGTGCGCACCGCCATCACCGACGGCATCGAGTCAAAGAAGCTCGTTCTCCAAGCCGCGCTCGATGCAAAAGCCGTTGAAGGCATCGACATCACGCTGCCAGGCCGTCCGGGCACCGGAAACGGCGCACAGCATCCGCTCACGCAGATCCGCGATCTCGCCATCCGCACGCTGCGTCGTCTTGGCTTCATTTTGGCCGAAGGACCGGAGATCGAGACCGAATTCCATTGCTTCGACGCGCTCAACACGCCCGCCGATCATCCCGCCCGCAACGAGAAGGACACCTTCTACCTCCCCGATGGACGCCTGCTGCGCACGCACACCTCCAGCGTCCAGATCCGCACCATGGAAGCCGCGAAGTCGCTGCCCATCCGCATCATCGCGCCCGGTGCCGCGTATCGCCGCGATGAGATCGACGCCACGCACCTCAGCGTCTTCAACCAGCTCGAAGGACTCTACGTCTCCAACGACGTGAGCCTCGCCGATCTCAAAGGCACGCTCGAAGCCTTCTTCCGCGAGATTTTCGGCCCGAACACCGCCGTGCGCTTCCGCCCGCACTTCTTCCCGTTCACCGAGCCGAGCTTCGAGATCGACGTGAAACTCGAAGCGAAGGGCAAAGACGCCCGCTGGATCGAAATCGCCGGCTGCGGCATGGTCGATCCCGCTGTTTTCACCGCCGTGAACCAATCCCGCGGCGATAACCTCTTCGATCCCGAGACCACCACCGGCTTCGCCTTCGGCCTCGGCCTCGACCGCCTCGCGATGATACTCCACAGCATCACGGACATCCGGCATCTGATTGAGAACGATGTGCGGTTCCTCGGGCAGTTTGCGGCTTGAGGACGCGCTTTTTGACAGGATTCACAGGATTGGAATCGGATTAACAAGATTTTGAAATGAAGATAGAAAGGATCAGATCACGGAAGACTTGGAACGCTTGAACTTGCGCCGGAACCCGAGGCTTTCGGTGCCGAAGTTGATCAGCAGACCGGAAGCAATGTTCGCAGCGGTCAGGTAGTTCACCAACTGCACCTCATGAGCTTTCACCATCGACTCCACTGCCTTGAGCTCGACCACCAGGCGTCCCTCGATCACCAGATCAGCCACGAAGTGCCCGACGATCCTACCCTTGTAAAAAACATTCATTCGCTTTTCCGACTCAAAATCGATTCCAGCCTCCGCCAGCTCGATCTCCAACGCCCGATGAAAAACGGACTCCACAAAGCCAAACCCAAGTTCCCGATGCACTTTCATCGCGCATCCGATCACCTTTTCACTCAATGGATCGTCAAACTTCTCTTTGGGAGCATGGGGCTTCATAAGATGTTCATCCTCTGATGCCTGCCATTTTCCGTCAATCCTGTTAATCCCTGTTAAATCCCGTTCATCCTGTCTAACCCGGCCTTCGCCAGCCCCCTGATATGCAAGTCTCCCTCTCCTGGCTCAGCACTCATCTCGATCTCAGTAACTACACCGTTCCGCAGCTCTCGGATCTCCTCACCTTCGCCGGCGTCGAAGTCGAAGGCATCGAAGAACGCGGCGTGACCACCGACAAGGTCGTCGTGGCGCAAATCGAGTCCTTCGTGCAGCACCCGAATGCCGACAAACTCAGCGTCTGCCAAGTCAATGACGGCACCGGCATCCGCCAGATCGTCTGCGGCGCGAAGAACTTCAAAGCGGGTGATAAAGTGCCTCTCGCGCTGCCCGGAGCCGTTTTGCCCGGCGGATTCACCATCAAAGAAGGCAAACTGCGCGGTGTGGACTCGATGGGCATGATGTGCAGCGGCAAGGAGCTCGGCCTCGGCGAAGATCACAGTGGCTTGCTCATCATGGCCGCCGATTCGCCCGTCGGCACGCCGTTCAACCAGCTCAATCCCGCCGACGTGCTCTTCGACCTCGAGATCACCCCGAACCGCCCCGATCTCCTCAGCCACCTCGGCCTCGCCCGCGAGCTCAGCGCCCTCACCGGCATCCCGCTCAAAGGCCAGCGTGATTACACCGCCGCGAAAACGAAAACCGCTGGCTCCGACATCAAACTCGAAGTCAAAGACGCCTGCCCGCTCTACACCGCACGCCTCATCAAAGGCGTCAAAGTCGGCCCCAGCCCCGAATGGTTGCGCCGTCGCCTCGAAAGCATCGGCCTGCGTCCCATCAACAGCATCGTGGACATCACGAACTACGTCATGATGGAGATGGGCCAGTCGCTGCACTGCTTCGACCTCGACAAGCTCCACGGCGGCATCGTCGTGCGAAACGCCAGCGAAGGTGAGCAGATGCTCGCACTCGACGGCCAGAGCTACACGCTGCAAGCCGACGACCTCGTCATCGCCGATCAAAAACGCGCCGTCGCCATCGCCGGCGTCATGGGCGGCGAAGAAACCGGCGTCACCGAAGCCACCACGAACGTGCTCCTCGAAGCCGCGTGGTTCACGCCTTCCAACATCCGCCGCACCTCGCGCCGACTCGGCCTCAGCAGCGACAGCAGCTACCGTTTCGAGCGCGGCATCGACCCGCAGCAAGTCCCCGGCGGCTCTGAACTCGCCACCAAGCTCATCCTCGAAATCGCCGGAGGCACCGCCGACGAGGTTTTGCTCGTCGCAGGCGAAACACCCGTCTTAACTTCCGAAATCACGCTCGACGACGACCGCGCCCGCAAGCTCCTCGGCACGCCCGATCTCTCCAGCGACGAAATCCGCTCCATTTTGGCCAAACTCGGCCTCACGCATCAAAACGGCCGTTGGACCGTCCCCAGCTACCGCGCCGATTTGCAGCGCCCCGTCGATCTCATCGAGGAAATCGCCCGCGTCATCGGTTTGGACCGCGTTCCGTCGAAAATGACCGCCGTCGCCGTCCCCAGCGATGCCACCGATCGCGCCTACGACTTCGCCATGACGATCCGTCAGGCATTGGTCAATCGCGGCTGCTTTGAAGCGCAAACGCTGCGCCTCATCGCCGATGCGCAACTGCCCGACACGCTCGGCGGCGGCACCGGCGTCGCCGTGAAAAATCCGCTCAGCGAAGACCACACCACGCTGCGCCCCAGCATCATCCCCGGCCTCATCGCCACCGCCGCGCTCAACATCCGCCAGGGCGCCGACCGCCTGCGCTTCTTCGAGCTCGGCCGCGTCTTCCTCAAGCTCCCGAACGGAGGCAGCCGTGAAGAAGAACGCCTCGCCATCCTCATCAGCGGTCCCGTCAGTCCATCAAGCTGGCACGCCCGCACGCCACAGGCCGCCGACATTCATGAGTTGATGGGCATCATCGCAAATCTGCCCGGCCTCAGCCGCGTCAGCATCGAGCCAAAGGCCGTCAAAGAAAGCCCCGCGAACTTCATGCTCACCAGCGAACTCCGCGCCGGCAATCGCAACCTCGGCTGGATCGCCCAACTGCATCCCACCCGCGCCCGCGACATCAGCGCGCGTCATCCCGTCTATGTCGCCGAGTTGCTCCTCAGCGCCCTCCGTCAGGGCAGCAGCGGCCCCGCGAAGTTTGAAGAACTCCCCCGCTTCCCCGGCATGACCCGCGACGTCGCCATGGAAGTCCCCGCCGATCTTCCGCACGCCAAAGTCACCACCTTCTTCGCCTCTCAAAAAGAGCCCCTCTTCATCGCCAGCGAAGTCTTCGATGTCTTCACCGACCCGAGCGGCCAAAAAATCGCCAAGGATCGCAAATCCATCGCCTGGACCCTCACCTACCGCAGCCCCGAAAAGACCCTCGAAACCGCCGAAGTCGATGCCGCCCACCAGCGCATCCTCGCGGCGCTCGAGAAGGCCCTTCCGGCCACGGTGCGGCGGTAGTGGACAAGCAGTTGCGAGAAGCGCTTTTGAGAGCATCCTTGCACCATGTCAGCCAGAGCCATGCTCATCGAAGAAGTCGCCCGTGTGTCGGAAAGCGTGGCGCGTGAGATGCTTGCCCAACTCCGTGTGCGCATGCCGCAAAAAAAACCTGCGTCAGCGGCCAAAGACCACTTCGAAAGCTATTGGAGGCAGCTTTACGGTTCGCTTGAAGGCGTGGAGTGGAACGAGCCTGCCGAACTTCCTTACGAACTGCGGGAGGCTTGGTGATGCCCTGGCTTTTTGATACGAATCATTGGATCATCTTGCTCAAGGGACGTTGCCCACCCTTGCAGGCCCGGCTGCGGGAGATTGATCCCGATGAAGTCTGGCTGTGTTCCGTGGTCAAAGAGGAGCTGTTTCACGGCGCTGAGGGCTATGATGATAAAACGGCTCGTCTTGCCAAATTAGAAGCTGTCTTTGAAAAACACGCTTCGGTGCCCTTTGACGATGAGGCAGCCGCCATCGCAGGCCGTCTGCGTAGAGAGCTAGAGAGCCGTGGAGAAGTCATCGGCCCTCACGACATGCAAATCGCTGAGGTGGACCCCGGCGTCGGGCCAGGGTTGCTGGAAATTAAGCGATGATGGTCA
>CAYQWE010000031.1:0-60701 GCA_964421275.1 uncultured Prosthecobacter sp. | reverse complement strand
GCTGCTGCTGGGGATAGCCGTTTTGCTGCGGGTAAGCACCGGGCTGCTGCTGGGGATAGCCGTTTTGCTGCGGGTAAGCACCGGGCTGCTGCTGGGGGTAGCCGCCGGCGGGCATGGCGGCTACAGGCTGCTGCCCCTGCATCGCTCCAGACGCGCTTCCATTCGCTGCAGCCGCCAAGGCGGCGGCCACCCGGTCATCCGTGGCACCTGGTGTGCTGACGCCGGCGATTGCGGACGATCCGCTGGCGACCCCTGCTGTGGGTGGCTGCATCTGCTGTTGCGCTGCACCCCGCATGGCAAGCTGCTCCTGGGCATAGGTGTGGCGCTGCACATAGGATTGATAGACATTGCCGTAGAACTGCTGGTCAGACTCGCTGAGCGAGGACGCCATGGCGGACAACTGCGCGAGTCCGTCGCCCATTTTCGCCAGCGCTGCTGGATCTTTGGTAGCTCGGGCGTCGTCGCGCATGATTTGAGCGATGATCTCGTTCGCTTTGGTGATGTTGGCGATGTTGATCTCTTTCAGGCGGGCCTTCTCCGTGGTCACATTGCCGAGCAGCGTCTTGATACTCCCCAGATCATACTTGTAGGGGGTGTACCACATGGGGTTGGTGCTTCGCTCCTGATCGGAAGTGCTCTTCCATTGCTCGGCCTCCTGCTTGATGGCCGCCTTCATGCGTGAGAGATCGGGCTCGATGAGCTTCTTCAAATTGTCATCCCGCGTTTTCTGAAGCAGTGGCTGGTCTTTGCTCATCTGTTCCAACTGCGCCTGATATTGCGTGAGCACGGCGAGGACCTCTTCGACGGTCTTGGGATAGTAAATGGAGGCGATGAAGCCGGAGTTCGGATCGCTCATCTTGCCAAAGTCCTTGAGCGCACCGGAGAAGTCTTTGGCAGCGATCTTCTGGGTGATGGAGGTCCGCAGCGCAAAGGCGCGGATGTTATAGTTTTCTGCCTTGGCGTCCTCCGGGTTCAACCATTTGCCCTCAAGTTTGGCACCTCCCGCGACGACCTTCCCTTTCTCCTCCTGTGCTAGTGCGATCATCTTCTCCACCTCCGTGGTCTCTTTGGTGCCTGGGTAGCGATTCACGAAGGGGCGCAACTGGTCCTGGATGAGTGTCTCGTACTTCTCAGCCGTCATCAAATCGGCTGTGGGGAAGAGCTTTTTAAGCTCGATGAACTCCACTTCCTCAGGCTTCTGTTTGATGATCTCGGTGATCTCGGAGCGGGGGATGTCCTTGTCATCCCAAATCTTCGCCGTGAGCTTGTAGCGCATGTGGATGGACTGCGGATTCTCGGCGGTGATCTTGCCCTCCAGCTTCTTGCCATCTTTCAGGGTCACGATGTCGGCGTGCAGGATTCCGGCGCTGCATGCCAGTGTGAGCAGGGCAGGGTAAAGGCGGCTCAATTTCATGGGGGGGACGACAGGGTTGGATGCGGAGTTGTGATCTGATGCGCACATTGGTATTTGCGCTGGTTTTGAGAAATAACTCAAAACCGCTCTACGAGTAAAGAACGAACCTGACTTTCCCGCGATTCGTCGCACGGGCGGGTCATTTCGTCCTGCGTTTGAGGAAAATGCGCTTGAAGCGACCGTTGCCGTCCTGGCTGACGCTGACGACATCTGGATCGTTGACGAAGACGTTATGCACCAGTCGGCGGTAGTAGCTGTTCATCGGCGGCAGGTCGGCTCCCTGGCCGGTGGTGCGCACGCGCTCCCCCAGCTCTCTGGCACGGGCGACCATCTTGTCCTCGCGCATGGAACGGTAAAACTCCACGTCCACGCGGATGCGCGGGGCACCTTTGATGTGGCGCTGCAAAACTCGGTTCACGAGATATTGGATGTCATCCAGCGTCTCGCCCCTACGACCGATCAGCGCCTCCGAGTCATCCGTGAGCACCTGCAGCGTCGGGCCGTCAGGGCCGTTGTCCTCCTCAATCTGGACGACGAAGCCAAGGTAGCCGAGCGTGGTGTCAAGAATATGGCGGGCGTGTTCGAGCGGCGTCATGGGAAAGGTTTCTCGTTCGCAGTTCTTAGCTTGATGGCGCTGGCGCATGGTCACGACCGGAACTTGCAGGCCGTGAGCGGGACGCTTGGAGGTTTGACTAACCTCCGAGGCGCGGGGGTTTCACTCCCTTTTTCTTGTCCTTGTGGCCCATGGGGTTGAAGAACGGGTTCTGCGGGGGCGGCCCTTTGGGCTGTGTTTTGTGCGCCACTTTTTCGAGCTTCGGCTCCGGCATGTAGAGCTTCATGATCCACGTCTGCGCGATGCTGAAGATATTCTGTGTGGACCAGTAGAGCGCGAGAGCTGCCGCGAAGTTGTAACAGATGAAGAGGAAGAAGATGGGCATGAACATCATGATGCGCTGCTGTGTTTTGTCCGCCGTTGCGGGCTGCGGCGTGAGTTTCATCTGCGCGATCATCGTCACTCCCATGAAGAGTGGCAGCGGATTGATGTCGAAGCCCATCCAGTTGGTCACCGTGTCGGCGGCGGCGAGGTCCTGCACCCAGAGGAAGGTCTGCCCGCGCAACTCCGCAGCGTATTCCAGCACGCGGTAGAGGCCGAAGAAGATCGGGATCTGGAGGAACAAGGGGAGGCACCCACCGATGGGGTTCACCCCATATTCGCGGTAGAGCTTCATCACCTCCATCTGCTGCTGCTGCGGGTTGTCTTTGTGCTTTTCCTGCAACTCCTTCATCATCGGCCCCAGCAGGCCCATGCGCTTCATGGTGTAGGTGGACTTGGCGTGGATCGGCCAGATCAGGGTGCGCACGCAGATGGTCAGCAGGATCACCGCCAGCCCCCAACTGCCAGTGATGTCATGCATCCAGCGCAGGACGTAGGACATGCAGATGCTGATCGGCTTGAACCAGCCGTAGAACATCGCGAAGCTACGCTGCTTGCCGATCTTGTTGAGGCGGTTGTATTCCTTCGGGCCGAGATAAATCTGGTAGGTTTCCGTCTGCGTGGCGCCGGGGGCCAGATCGACCGCTGGAAGGCCCAGCGCGGCCTCGTAAGTGTGATCTTCGATGTCCGCCTTGCCCTGATGGGCAGGCTCGATGGGCTTCTCCAGCTTGTGACGCGAGGACCAGAACTTCCCTGGCGCGTCCTTGGGCCCCATTCGCGTCACGATGTGCGTGTAGAAGCGTCCCATCACACCGGCGTAGCGCAACGCGCCGAATGACTGACGGAATTCGGTCTTCGCGTCGCTGAACCAGCCTTTCGCAAAGTAGCTGGACTGGTGGAAGTCGGCATCCCCGGCATCATTCCAGAAAAAGCCCTCATAGCGCTCCTCGTCATGCTTCAGCGCGGTGGAGGAGCCAGCATACAGATAGTATTCCTCAGAGCGGTGCTGCGCTGTGCCGGTGTTCTTCAGCGTGATCGTCAGATCGATCAGATGCTCATCGCTTCCGCTGCCTTCGGTCAATGTGTAAACCTTTGCCACCTCGATGCCTTCCGCTGTCGTGCCGAGAAACGTGACGCTTTTGTCCGACTTCGCGGTCAGCTTGTAGGCGATGGTATCCAAGCCGGTCGGTTCACGGCGCATGGCACCGATCGGCTCCGACGCGTTTTGATTGAGCGTGACACGGTCGGTCCCGCCGAGAACCGCCCGCGCGATGCCGCCGCCTCGGGACGTCAGCTCATACGTTACACTACCAGTGCTCAGCGAATGCCGCTCCTCGGGGATCACCTCGATAGCAGGCTTCGGGGTGGGGGGGGCGGTGGAGGGCGTGTCTGTTGCCGACTTTTCTCCCGCAGCTTTCGAGGCGGTTTCGATGGCTTTCTGCACTTCCTGCTTCTTCGCGGTCTGCGCCTGGGCGAGCTTCGCGTTTTCCTGCACGTAGTGCCAGTTCAGCACTCCGAGGATGGCACAGATGATGACGACGATCCAACCTTTGCGGTCCATGAAATTTACGAGTGGGAGAGAGGGTTTAGGAGGGGCGGCAGACTGGCGGGGGATGTGGCTGGCGCCATTGCAATTTAGGTCAAAAAGTATTCGTCATTTCCTGCCGGGGACCGGGTCATGTCCATGTCCGCCCCAAGGCTGGCAGCGGCAGATGCGCCGCAGCCCCATCCAGCTTCCACGCAGCACGCCGTGAGTCTCCACCGCCTCGAGAAAATACACAGAACATGTCGGCGTGTAGCGGCAGCCAGAACTCGGGCCGCCGATGGCGTGTATGACGGGCGAGATGAACATTTGGTAGCCGCGGATGAAAATTCGGATGAGCCTTTTCATGGAGCGGGAGCGGCAGAGGAAAGTGTTTGCAGCAGGTTCATGCGGCGTGCCAGTCGCAGCCAGTCTCTGTCGAGTTCCTCCAACGTCGCCTGCGGTGCGCGCCAGCGGGCGATGAGCACCATCTGCCAACCGGGGGCGATCTCTGCTCGATGCGCACGAACCACTTCACGCAACAGACGGCGGATCCGGTTCCGCACCACGGCATTGCCCAGCCTTGCACTCGTGACCAAGCCGAACTGGAACTCCTCCAGCTCCTCCACCTTCAGCACACCCAGCACCAAGAATTTCCCAGCCTGGCTGCTGCCCTGCGACTTTACCCGCGCGAAATCACGCGCCAGCTTCATCCGCAGGTTCGAGGGGAGGCGCATGGAAGCGGGGCTCCGAGGGAGGCTGGCTACACGTTCGAGCCGGGCTTGGTGTGCTGCTGCGTGTGGCGCTTGAAGTGGATTTCCACACCCTTCGGCAGCAGGCGCTTGCGTCCGGCGGCACGACGGCGGCGCAGGATGTCACGGCCGTTCTTGGTCTTCATGCGGGCGCGGAAGCCAAACTGCTGCTTGCGCGTGCGCTTGGAGGGTTGGTAGGTCCTGAATGTCTTGGGCATGGGCGTGTGGGGTGGTGAAAGTGGAGACTGCTGGGAACACAGGCCGGGCAAACCGCGACCTCCCTTGGAAAAGGGGGCCGGAGATTAGCGGGACAGCCTCATTTGTCAATCAGGCGATCATTTCGCGTGAACTTCGGCCCTCCGGGCGTTAATCCCGCCCCATGATCCGCCCTTTTCTCGCCCTTTTTACCCTTCAAGTCACTGTTTTGGCCGCCGAACTGCCGAAAAACCTGCCGGAAGCCATTCCGCTCTGGCCCAAAGGCGCTCCTGGTTCCGAGACCCGCAAATCAGAGCCTGAGCAAATCAACGGCACCAACGTCTGCAACATCCACAACCCCACCATCACGCCCTACATTCCCACTGCGGATAAGGCCACGGGCACTGCTGTCATCATCTGTCCTGGCGGTGGTCATTCGAAGCTCTGTCTCGGCCATGAGGGCTATGCGCTCGCTGAATGGTTCAAAGCACGCGGCATCGCCGCCTTCGTGCTTAAATACCGCCTCGCCCGTGAAAAAGGCAGCACTTACACGATTCAAGATCACGCCATGGCCGACGCCCGCCGCGCCATCCGCTTCATCCGCAGCCGTGCCGCCGAATGGCATGTCAAAACCGACCGCCTCGGCATCCTCGGCTTCTCCGCAGGTGGTGAGCTCGCCGCATTCGCCGCCATGAAGAACGACCCCGGTCAGAAAGACGCCGCCGACCCCATCGAGCAGCACAGCAGCCGCCCCGACTTCCAGGCGCTCATTTATCCCGGCACCTCCGGCCTCTTCAACGCTGAGAAAGGCATGCCTCCGCTCTTCATCGCCGCCGGTTACAACGACCGCAAAGACATCTCCGAGGGCATGGCCACGCTCTACCTCAAATACAAAGCTGCTGGTGTGAAGGCCGAGATGCACCTCTACGCCAACGCCGGCCACGGTTTCGGCTACCGCCCTGACGCGAAGCCTAGCGCCGCAGCGAGATGGCCCGAACGTTTCACCGAATGGCTCACGGACAGCGGGCTGCTAGAGGGCAGGTGAGCGCCCTTCCGCTCGGCTTCATCGCCTGTGGTGTCCGCCGGGGCGTTTCGTCGGGTCACGACTTCTCTCGGTGAAGCACCATCTTGTCCATGGTCAGCGTCAAAGCCTCCAACTGCTCGCAAGCGGTGATTTTGCGACCGTTTTCGTCTTGAAGATAAATGGCGTCGATGGCAACGCCGCTTTCCGTGCTGATGCGTGCGTGAGTGACACTGAGACCGAGGCGACCGATGGCCATGAAGACGTCATAGAGCAGCCCGAGGCGGTCCACGAGCTGCAATTCCAGCACGGTGTGATCGGGCGAGATTTGGTTGTTCACATGGACACGCTGCGGGATCGCATCGCCAATGGCGTCTAGGGCTGTGTTCCTGCCGACCTTTTCCGTGATGGCTTCGCTGAAATCAAAGGGCGTACCGCTAAACGCCTTGCGCACAGATTCTTCAACGCGATTTCGCGCACTCTTCGTGGTGACGGCGGAGAAGTTCGTGTGACATACACGGAAGATGTCCAGCACGAGGTTGTCCGCACGCTGAAAGAGATCTGCGCTGAGGATGCTGATGCTTTCGGCCGCAAGGGCTCCGGAGATGCGCGCGAGCAGGAGATGGCGGTCCCAGCAGACGACAGTGAGCTCGCTGTAGCCTTGGTCGGCGTGGTCCTCCCACATCATCACTGGCAGCAGTCCTGCGGCGGCCTCTTCACGGATCAATTGCTCGAAGAACGTGCGGAAGTGGAGGATGTGACGAACGACGACCTCTGCCTCGCGGAAGTTGAAATACGAGGGCGGCATGTTCATGAAGTGAGCCTCCACCTCGGCCTCGAAGCCGGTGCTAAGGCGTCGTGAAACCTCCGCCCTGAGATCCTCCAGCGGCATTTGGAGCTGCCTCATGTAATCCGCCGGTGCGTTCATGTAGCGCAGCGTGCTGTGGTAAAGCTGGCGGATGGATGCCTCCTTGTAGCCAGACCAGCTTTTGTCACTCGTGCCCTTCGAGTCGGCGTAGGTCATCAGCAGCAGCGTGTCCAGGTTTTCCTTGGTGCGCACGATCGCGGCGAACTCCTCGATGACCTGAGGGTCTTCGAGGCTCTTCATGGTCGCCGTGCGGAACATCAGCAGGTGGTTGTCCACGAGGAAGAGCAGCAGTCTCCGGCGCTCTCCTTTGATCTGCAGGCGTCGGCACACAGCGGCAGCCAGCGTGGTGCTCTCGTCGCTGTGTGTCTTCTTGTTCGCCGCACGTCCGGCATCGTGCAGCAGCAGTGCGAGGCAGAGCACATACGGCTGGCGCAGCTCGTGGAAGAGCTGCTGGAAGAGTTCCGCCCCGCCCAGCGCGGGATCACTCAACTCCTCGAGCTTGTCGAGCGTGCGCAGCGTGTGCTCATCCGCCGTGTAGAGATGGAAGAACTCGTGCTGCACGAGGTTGGTCAGCGCACCGAACTCAGGCATGAATCTACCCAAGAAGCCGGTGCGGTGCATCTGCCGCAGTGCGCGCGCGGCACCACCCTTGTTCGAGAGGATGGTCTCGAACGTCTCGCGATTTGCCGTGCTGTAGCGGAAGCTGGCGTCCACGAGGCGGAAGTTATCCTGGACAAGTTGGAACAAATCGGGGCTCAAGCGCAGATGGCGTTTCTGCGTGTGTAGGAAGAGGCGCATCATGCGCTCCGGGTCTTCCTTGAAAATGGCGTCGCTCTCCGCATACACCCGCTCATGCTTGCGGATGAAGCCGTCGAAGCGCTCCTGCTGCTTCTCTTCCTTCCGGCTGCGGGCGATGAAGCCCATCAGCTTGCTGCGCTTCGGTCCAGTTTCGAGTTGCTGTAGATGGAAGCGGTCCATCACCTCGCTGCTGCGTTGCAAAATGTCACGCGTGGCCGTGTAGTAATCGTGCATCAGCGCCTCGATACGGCGCAGGATGGTTTTGTGCCGGTAGCCGAGGTTCGTGGCCACCGGGCCCTGCAGCCGCAGGGTGAGTAGATCCTCTGCGCGCTTCTCCGTGTAGTGCATCTCATTGCGCACGCGCAGGATGAAGTCATACGCCTGCTCCACCTCCTTCCAGCCCGCCTTAGAGATCAGGCCGAGGCTGACGAGATCTTTCGGGTTCAGCGTGCGATGCCGTGCGTAGGTCATCCAGATCAGGTTCTGGTAGTCACGCAGGCCGCCGCAGCCGTTCTTCACATGCGGCTCTTGCACAAAGGGCGTGCCGCCGTACTTCGCATGCCGTGCGGTGAGGTCCAACTGGCGCAGTCTGAGGAAGTGCTCCTCGCGCCCGTTCATGCACTCCTTGTCAAAGCGGGCACGGAACTCCTCCCACGCCGTTGGCTGTCCGGTGAGAAGGCGCCCCTCCATTAGCGCGGTTCTCGTCTCGATATTGTCGTTCGCTAGCGCGATGCAATCCCCCACGCTGCGTGTGCCGTGGCCGACTTTGAATTTCAAATCGTAGAAGAAGAGCAGATAGTCGCTGATCAACTGCGCCACATCAGGGCCCGCCTTGCCATTGTTGCCTGGGAACATGAACGTGAAGTCCACATCGCTTCCCGGACTCATCACCCGGCGCCCGTAGCCGCCGTGCGCCACGACACTGACATTCAGCTTTGTGCGCACCTGCGCGGGCAGCGCGGCCACGCTCTCACCCCACAGCACCCGCACGAGATAATCGATCACATCCGAGCGCATGCGGCAGATTTCTGCACCGGAAAAGCTCCCACCTCGATGCCGTTGCTTGATGCGCTGCTCCTTGATCTTCAGAAAACGCCGTGCCTGTCGCAGCGTCTCCGCACGCCCGCGTGGCAGCGTATCACCAGGCGGGAAAAACGCCTGCGCACTCTTGCCCAAGTAGCGCAGATACTCGCGTTCCGTCATCGTTGCAGGGGGTTAGTAGCTGATGAGCGCATGCACTGGCCCGTGGCCGCGTAGCTTGTCACGTCCGCCGAGAAACGACAGCTCGATGAAAAACGTGCTGCCGACGATTTTGCCGCCTGACTGCTCAATCAGAGTCAAGGCCGCGCCCGCCGTGCCACCCGTAGCCAGCAGGTCGTCTGCCAGCAGCACCGTCTCTCCCGGCGCGATGGCGTCCTGGTGGATCTCGACAGAGTTCATGCCGTATTCCAGCGAGTAGTCCACGCCGCGCGTCATCCACGGCAGCTTGCCTTTCTTCCGCACGGGTACGAAGCCCGCGCCGAGCCGTTCCGCAATCAATGCGCCGAAAATGAAGCCGCGCGCGTCGATGCCGACTACTTTATCCACACTGAGCACGCCCGTGGCGTCGATCATACCATCAATTGTCCGTGAAAGCAGTGCTGGATGGGCCAGCACAGGCGTGATGTCCTTGAAAAGGATACCCGGCTTTGGGAAATCTGGCACGTCACGCACAGTGGCACGGATGTGGTCGAGTGTCTGCGAGTTCATGCGCCCCGGATCATGGAGGAGATGCAGAGATGCGCAAGCCTCATGCTCACCATCGTAAAAGCGCACTCTCCACCAGTCCCACGCCGCCTAGCCTGAGACTGATCTGATGCGTGTGGCAGCTTTGCTGGCCCGCCTGGATCAGGTGATCTGCGCCGCGTCGGCGATGGTGGTCAGCCGTGTCTGTTTGGCCCCCATGCGGGGGACGCAGGCAAGCAGCGCCTTTGTGTACGCGTGCTGCGGATTGCGCAGGATCTCATCGACGGGGCCGGTTTCGACGATCTCGCCGCAGAACATGACGGCGACGCGGCCCACTACGCTGCGGATGATGCCGAGATTGTGCGTGATGAGGATGATGCTCATGCCGAGTTCATGCCGGAGCCGCGCCAGCAGGTCCATGATCTGCTTCTGGATGGTGACATCGAGTGCGGTGGTCGGCTCGTCAGCGATGAGTAGCTTCGGCTGGCAGCACAACGCCATGGCGATCATCACCCGCTGTTGCATGCCGCCGCTGAGTTCGTGTGGATAAGCGCGTAGGCGCTTGCGTGGATCGACGATACCCACCATGTCCAGCCACCTCACGATCTCGTCGTCACGGCCCGCCCTCGTCACGTCCGGGCGGTGCAACGCGAGCGCCTCAGCGATCTGTGTGCGGATGGTGAGCACCGGGTTGAGCGAAGTGGTCGGCTCCTGAAAGATGTAGGCAATCTCTCTGCCGCGGATGCCGCGCAGCTCACGCCCGCTCATTTTGAGAATATCGCGACCGTCTAGGCTCATCTCCTTCGCCGAGACGCTGGCGGGCGGCTCCGGCAGAAGACGCGCTAGGGAGAGGGCGGTGGCGCTCTTGCCGCTGCCGCTCTCACCCACGAGCGCGATGGACTCCCCCCTCTTCAGCTCTAAGCTGACGCCCCGCACCGCTTTTACCGGCGTGACGCCATGACCGCCGAATTCGACCTGCAAATCACGGACGCGCAGAAGTGGAGTGTCTGAGGGCGAGGTGTCTGGCATGGTGTCAAAAAGGTCGGGGCTGGATGATGCGACTGACTTGGAGCAAGCACAAGGCCGCAAGCATGACACCGCCGCCCGTATGCAGCATCGCGAGCGGGTCCGTGAGCGTCCGTGCGGCGTCCTCCATGGTGACAACCGCCAGCGGATGCAACCACGAGGCTGGCGACTTGCCGAGCGTGCCGATCAACGCTGGACGCACCGCGAGCGCGAGCGCCATCCAGAGCAGCGTTTGCGCACACACGCAGCCAAACCAGGCCGCAAGCATGCGGAGTTGCGCTGATTTGATGTGCGTGCGCCAGATTTGATCATCCGCAGCGCCGAGCATTTTTGCAGCCTCAACGGGGAGCTGCCCTGCCACCTCTCCCCACGCACGAATCCAGCCCGCGCCACTGGTGATGAGCGCCGCAAGCCACATAATGAGCCATACAACCGCCCCCTGCGGCGGTACAGTCATCCATCCCAGGGCCCACAGCAGCCACGGCTGCCATGAGAGCGTCGGCAGCAGGCCGCAAGACGGGCGCAGACATCTACTCAAGCCACCGAACCCCGCGCATAGCAGCGCCATCAGCATGCCGCCGCTCACAAATCCAAGCGCGATGACGAGTGCGTCTCCATCGCGAATGCCCTGCGCCATCCAGCCGCCCCAGCCCATGAAATGCAGCACGTCCTCGACCACGATGAGATACACTGGCGCGACTAGGCACAGCGACTGCATGCGCGTGCCTGCTAGTGGTAGCATCTGGAGCAGATGATGGTGCCACAGCCGTCGGCCATCAGGGACACCTCGCGCACGGAGGGAGAAATCGAGATCCGCCGTCATTGTCGCATCGGCTGTTATCGCGTGGATCATCTCGCCCACGAGCGGCAGCGCTAGGACGAGGGACGGTGCGAGGTGCTCCCACCACACGCGGCCCGGCAGTGTCTCCCGCGCATTTTTCAGCTCTGGGAGTTGCGCAGGCAGCAAGGTCTCCACCGGCCAGCCCCACTCACCGATCCATAGACTGACAAAACCCCACGCTACCACCACCACGGGCATACAGGCGAGCGCACGGCCCAGAAACCCCACAAACGCCTCCACAGGACGCCCACAGCCCCGCGCCAGCACTCCGGCGGCGATCCCCAGCGTCAAGGCCAGCAACAGTGCCACAGCCAGCACGGCCAAACTATGCGCACAGCGCAGGCCCAGCTCCTCAAAGTGCGCACCAGACAACGTGCGCCAGTCCTGCCCGCAGAATGCCACCATCAGCACGCCCGCAGCCAAGCCGCCGAGCAGCAGGCGCAGCGGTAGCCAGCGTGGTGGTGGTGTGAATGCCTGCGTGTTCATCCGTCAGTCTCGCGCATTTTGAGGTCGATCACCGGCGTGATGGCAGCAGGCTTGGGAGAGGTCGTGAGCGAGCGCAGCGTCCACGGCGTAGCGAGCGCATCCTCTGTAGAGGGCTTTCGCAGCGCGGGCGACACGGCGGCTTCGTCATGCGTGGTGAAGAGGGTGAGCAGCGGATGCAGGGGCAGCAGGCGCGCCTCCAGCTCACGCACGCGCGCCGGGACGCGCTCGGGGTCGAATTCCCCAGCCAGCGCCTCCAGATATAGATCAATCTGCGGGTCCGTAATGCCGCAGAAATTCGTGCCGCCGACGCCAGTCTGCGAGGAATGCCACCAGGGGAGCTGATCCCACGAGACCTCAAAACGCTGGTCGAGCAGGACGGCGTCGAATTGATGCGCACGCAGTCGCTGCTGCAACGACTGCGCATCCTCGGCGAATTCGAGACTCACCTGCGCACCGAGCCGACGCCACTGCGCGGCAAGACGCTCCGCCGTGCGTCGGTGCAGCCCATCACCGGCAGGCACCAACAGCGTGAAGCGGAAAGCCTGCGTCGCATTGCGTGCCACGCCTTCCACGTCCCGGGGCCAACCTGCGTCTGTGAGGATGTGGCGTGCTTGCTCGATGTCGAACGGCGCGTGCCTAGCCCGTGTACTGAACCACAGACCTGGTGCGAACACGCTGCCATCCACACGACCGAGCCTACCCGGCACCGTGCGGATGAGATCCTCGACGTCTGTCGCCAGCGCGAGCGCCGAGCGGAATTCCACACGGCCCAGCACTGAATTCCGCGTGTTCCAGAGCACGACGAGACGCTGGCGCGGCGGTGTGAAGCGCAACTGTGTGAAATGCACGTTATCTGCTGCCGCCGCAGGCCACACGACATCCACCGTGCGCGTCCGCATGCCGATCTGCGTCATTAACGGCGACGCGTCAAAGTTAAACAGGAAGCGTGGCATCCCGCTCCCGCCGTCCGTCGGCACGAGCACAAGCGCACGCGTCTCCCGCAAGCCGATGCGGTGAGAGCCGGCACCGGGCGGAGGAGTGCGCAGGAAATCCGCCTCCGCCGGGCGGGGATGATCACGCAACCATGCGGCGGGCAGCACTGGTAGGTCGGCAAATACGCCGAGTGCCGGCCCGTAACGCCGCCGAAAGGTGATATGCAGACGCGCACCGTCGCTCCGCGTCTCCACGGATTGGATATGCCGCAGCGCCTCGTGATCCGGTGCCAGCCGGTCGTTGCTGCGGAGGAAGTCGAGTGTCGCCCGTGCGTCCTCAGCCGTCACGGGTGTGCCGTCATGCCACTTGCGCCCAGGGCGAATGTCGAGATCGAGCACGGGTTCGACCAGCGCGCCTGCCTGGCCGAGCAAGTGCAGCGCACATGAGCCGCCGGTGGCAGCGATGAAGGCGGCGCGTAGATCTCCGATGACACGTTGTGATGATCCGGTCACGACGAGCTCGCACGCGTTCGCGCCGTCAAACCACACGCTGCGGATCTGCCGCGCCTCGGGTGAGCTGGCGGCGAAGCGGTCCCACGCTGCTCGAAGTGGCATGCCCGCCTCCACGCGCCAGAAAGAAGCGGGGCGCGGCTCTAGGTCTGCGATGGACTCCAGCGCACGTTGCACACCGGACGCCCCGGTATCGTTGAAAGCCAGTAGCAAGGTGTCTCCCCGCACCTCTGCGGAGCTCAGACGCCATTCCACCCAGCGGTTTACGTCCCCGATCTGCGCCAGCAGACGCTCATGTGCGCGCTTAGCGGCCGCTTCGTCGGCAAACCAGCAGGTCACCTCCTGCGTCCAGCGCCACAGCTCCGCGAGCGCCGCCCGCAGCGCACCATCCGCGCCGACACGCAGCAGCGGCTCATGCACGAGGCTGATGATCTCACGCTCCACCTCCGTGGCAGGCAGGAAGGGATTCAACACAGGCGCGTTCTGTGGCAGCATCACCACAATGCCGTCTTTGCTGCGCTGCAAATGGCTCTGCCGGGAGACATCCGCCGACCACCACGCCAACAACCCGACGAGCAGCGGGAAGCCAAAAATGAACGTGCGGACCGGGATCATGCGGGCGTGAAGCTAAAGCGTGCCGCCGAAGCGGGCAAGGCGGCGCTAAATGCCGCTCATGACGCCGTCGTCTGTGACCTGGATGCGTTCCGCAGCGGGGACTTTCGGCAGCGCAGGCATGCGCATCATCGTACCCGTCAGCGCTACGAGGAAGCCTGCCCCATTGGCGATTTCAAAATCACGCACGGTGATCGTGAAGCCGCGAGGGCGGCCACGCCGCTTGGCGTCGTCGGAGAGGCTATCCTGTGTCTTGGCCATGCAGAGTGGTAGCTTGTCAAAGCCGCTGCGGGCAAAGAGCGCGAGCTTGGCCTTTGCCTCGTCCGTGAGCTGCACGCCATCGGCACCATAGACACGCGTGGCGATGGCGTGGAGCTTTACCTCGACGCTGTCGCTAGCCTCATAAAGAAACGGCAGCGGCGGCGTCTCCGCCGGCAATGCGGCGAGTACTTTCTCAGCGAGCTCCACGGCACCATCGCCGCCTTGTGCAAAGATATCCGCCGTCGCGCTGGGTACGCCGCGTGCGGCGCAGTATTCATGAACCAAGGAGAGCTCTTCTGGGAGATCATTGGTGAAGCGGTTCACTGCCACGACCACCGGCCGACCAAACTGCGCAGCGCTGTCGAGGTGTGCTCCGAGGTTGTCCAGCCCGCGCCTCACCGCGTCCGCGTCAGGCCGCATGATGGCATCAAGCGCCGCGCCGCCGTGCATCTTCAGCGCACGGATCGTTGCCACGATGACGATCATGGCGGGGGCGAGCCCGCTTTGACGGCACTTGATGTGCATGAATTTCTCCCCGCCGAGATCGAAGGCAAAACCGGCCTCCGTGACGGCAAGATCCGCATGCGCGAGCGCCATGCGTGTGGCGAGCACGGAGTTGCAACCATGTGCGATGTTCGCAAACGGCCCGCCATGCAGGAAGGCGGGCACGCCCTCGACACTTTGCACTAGATTCGGCAGCAGCGCCTCACGCAGCAGTGCGAGCATGGCTCCAGTGACGTTGAACTCCTTCGCAAAAACCGGCCCACCCTCTAGCGTGAAGCCGACGACGATGCGCTCCAAGCGCCGACGCAGATCCTGGAGCGACTCGGAGAGACACAGCGCCGCCATGATCTCCGACGCGGCAGTGATGTCGAAACCAGAGGCGCGCTCCGCTGACCCGCCAACGCTCGTGCGGATGGCCCGCAGGGCGCGGTCGTTCATGTCCATCACACGCTTCCACAGCACGCGCTCAGGCGGCAGCGGGGCCTCGCCAAGGTGGAGGCGGTTGTCGATGACTGCGGAGAGCAGGTTGTGCGCGCAGGTGATGGCATGGAAGTCGCCAGTGAAGTGCAGATTGATCGACTCCGCTGGCACCACACTGCTTCTGCCACCGCCCGTCGCGCCGCCCTTGCGCCCGAACACCGGCCCCATCGACGGCTGGCGCAAGGCCAACGCCACGCTCCTCCCGATCTTCTTCAAACCTTGCGCCAAACCGATGGAGACAGTCGTCTTTCCCTCTCCCGCAGGGGTCGGCGTGATCGCCGAGACAAGGATCAGCCTGCCGCGCCGGGTTTTGCCCTCAAGCGCCTTGAGGCTGACCTTGGCCATTTCCCGGCCATGGAGAATCAGGTGTTCCGTGGCGATGCCGAGTGCGGCGGCGATGGGGGAGATGTCCGTTTGCATGGCGCTGAGGACGCGCATGATGGCATGACCCCGGTTGAAGCAAAGACTTTTCAAAAGCACAAAACGCGTCCTTTGTGCGCCGCATGCCGCCAGACAGCCTTGAAGACCTCGAAGAACGCCTCAGCCGCCCCACGCCTGCCGTGATCGAGATGATGCGCGCACTGCCGGGTGACATCATCGTGCTCGGTGCGGCAGGGAAGATGGGGCCGTCTCTCACACGCATGGCGAAGCGGGCCAGCGACGAGGCAGGCACAAAACGGCGCGTGATCGCGGCGTCGCGCTTCAACACGCCGGGATCGGCGGAGGAATTCCAGCGGCACGGTATCGAAACCATCGCCGTCGATCTGCTGGCGGCCAACGCCGTGGCCTATCTGCCGCACGCGCCAAACGTGATCTACATGGCGGGCATGAAATTCGGCTCCACCGGCCAGGAATCCATGACTTGGGCGATGAACGCGTGGCTGCCCGGCCTCGTGTGTGAACGCTACCACCGCAGCCGCATCGCGGCGTTCTCCACGGGCAATGTTTATGGCCTCGTGCCCGTCGAACGCGGCGGCAGCAAGGAGGAAGACGCCCTGAACCCTGCCGGCGAATACGCGATGAGTTGCCTTGGACGCGAGCGCGTCTTCCAGCACTTCAGTCTCACTCGTAGCACTCCCGTCTCGCTGATCCGCCTGAACTATGCCTGCGACTTGCGCTACGGCGTGATGGTGGACATCGCGCAAAAAGTCTGGGACGGCCAGCCGGTGGACGTGCGCATGGGTTATTTCAATACCATCTGGCAGGGCGATGCTAACGCGCTCTCCCTCCTGAGCCTCGGCAAGGCGCAAAGTCCCGCATGGGCCGTCAATCTCACCGGCAATGTCACTCTCCGCGTGCGCGAAGTCGCGAAACGCTTCGGCGAAATCTTCGGCAAACCTGCCCAGATCGAAGGCACAGAGTCCCCCGACGCGTTACTGAGCAATCCCTACCGCAGCTTCGTCGAACTCGGCATCCCCTTCATCCGCGACGAGGAGCTGATGGAATGGGTCGCGTCGTGGATTTCACGCGGCGGCGAGTCGCTCGGCAAACCGACGCACTTCGAGTCGCGGGATGGGAGGTTTTGAGGGGATCTCATGATTGTTCGACTTACCGGCATCTTAGCGGCAGCAATCCTAGCTCCCGTGATTTCGTATCTAACGGGACACATCACGATGCGTATCGATCGACACATCGACTGAAGCCACGGTTGGTGTGACGCACTTTAAAGGCTTTCCAGTTTGGTTTTATGAGCATGCAGCCGGAATCAGCCTCATAGGCGGCTGGCACCCTCAACGTTTCATTTGGAACACCGTTTCGTGGTATGCCTTTTTTCTGATCGTCGCTGTTCCTGGAAACAAAAAGCGGAAGTAATTTACCACCAAGCCCAACGGGCTTGTGTAACTCAGCCCAGGGTTCGCAGAACCCTGGGTTAACGATTCACCATCCCACGTCTCTCAAGGGCCAACCCCAACGAGGTTGCGTCCATCGCCGCTAACACAACGACCATCTTCAATCCCATACATACGTCTCATCCCATGCCTGCCCGTGGCGGCGCAACAACTCGCGATATTCGTCCTGAAACGTGATATGCGAATGGGTGTCGCCCTTGTCTTCTACTCCGCCGCACCCGGCCGCAGCCAGTAGAGCACGCTCATGCGCACGGCGATGCCGTTTTCGACCTGCTGGTTGATGAGACACTTCTCGTAGTTCATGCCGGCGTCGGTGATTTCGACGCCGCGGTTCACGGGACCGGGATGCATGAGGTGCAGGCCGCGTTCGCGCACGATTTCGACGCGTTCGTTGGTGAGGCCGTAATTCTTGTGATATTCGGCGGAGCTGGGGACGAAGGGTTCGTCGATGCGCTCGCCCTGCACGCGCAGGAGGTAGATCACATCAGGCTTCCACTCGAAGGCGTCGCGCCAGTTGCCGAACTGTGGAATCTCCTTCGGCACCTCACGCGGCATCATGGAGCCAGGCGCGAGATATGCGACGTTCATGCCGAGGCGGCGGAAGATGAGGCTGGTGCTGCGGGCGACGCGGGAGTGCTGGATGTCGCCGACGATGAGGGCGCGGCAGCCGCGCAGGTCCTTGTGAATCTCGCGCAGCGTGAAGGCATCCAGCAGCGCCTGCGTAGGGTGCGCGTGCCAGCCGTCACCGGCGTTGATGACACTGGCGCGGGTGTTTTTGGCGATGAGGTTCGGCGTGCCGGCCTGCTTGTGGCGCACGACGATGTAATCGACGCGCATGGCCTCCAGGGTCTCGACGGTGTCCAGGACGGACTCGCCTTTGACGACGCTGCTAGATTCGATGTCGAAGTGCGTCACGTCGGCGGAGAGGCGGCTGGCGGCGACTTCAAAGCTGGAGCGCGTGCGCGTGGAAGGCTCGTAGAAGAGCGTGAGCATTGTCCGGCCCTTGAGCGTGGGCACCTTCTTCACACTGCGCTTGAAGAGATCCTTGAATGGCACGGCGTTGTCGAGCACGAACGCGATTTCCTCATCCGTGAGCGATGCGATGTCGAGAAGGTCTTTGCGCGGGGTCATCGGGTCGGGGCCTGGGTTTGCACGGTGCAGGAGTCCTGGCCGTCCACTTCTTCAAAACGGACGGCGACACGCTCGCCGGGAGCCAGGGTGATCTTGAGGGCGGCGAAATCCGGCTGCACCGGCAACTCACGGCCGCAGCGATCGACGAGCACGGCGAGCTGCACGCGTTTCGGGCGGCCGAAGTTCAGCAGCTCGTCCAGCGCGGCGCGCACACTGCGGCCAGTAAAGATGACCTCGTCGCAGAGCACCACGGTGAGGTCGTCGATGTCGAAGGGGATGTCGGAGCCTTCGAGCTTCGGCACCATCTGGAAAGTGTCCAGGTCGTCGCGATATTGTGTGATGTCGATGGTGCCGACGAAGACCTTCAATCCGCCGCTTTTCTCGATCTCAGCGGCGATGCGTTTTGCCAGCGGCACGCCGCGCGTGTGAATGCCGACGAGGGCGAGGCTTGTCGCACCTTCGTTCGCTTGGCGGATGCTTGCCGCCAAAGCGGTGACTCCTCCGGCCATCTGGGCCTTGGAGAGGAGGGTGCGTGCAGTTTCTGGCATAACGACGGAGTGCGCGGAAAGTCCGGTGATTCGCGGGCTTGTCAAATCGACCATCACTCCGCCTGCCGGGAAGTTCGACAGAGGAAAACCTCAGTGGTTGCAAAGCAGGCATGGCTTTGGTTTGATGTGCGCATGAAACACCTCCCCTGCGCCATCCTGCCGACGCTTCTGGCTGGCTGGCTTGCCAGTTGCGACACGCTGAAGAGCGAAAAGCTGTTCATCACCTCGCACATCCAATCGGTGGATGTCGAGCACCCACGCGAGGTCATGACCGTCCCCATTAGCGGCCAGAACATGACCTTCAAAAAAATCCCCGAGTTCAGCCAGCGCAGCATCGCGGCCTTCGAGCCTTTCGAGGCGGAGGACGGGCAGGGCTACGGCGTGCTGCTGCAGCTTGACGCGAAAGGCAAAAACTACCTGGAATCTGCCTCACGCCTGAACCAGGGCATGATCATGCTCACCATGGCGGGCTCCAAACACGGCCAGATCGTCCCGGTTGACATGGTCGAGCTCGATCGACCGATCACGGACGGCCGCTTCACCATCTGGAGGGGACTCTCGAAGGAGACGATCGACTTGATGGACAAGAAGTACCCCCGCATCAAGCGCATGAAGTCCTCTTCCCGCTGGATGGACATGCTCCCCTCTACCGACAAGGAAAAAGCGGATGCGCGCAAAACTGCCCTCGATGCAGAAGCGGCGGAGAAAGCCGTGCAGCGCGACAAGGAGCGCGGCATCGCCCCCAAAGTCCCCAAGGCGCGTGACATCCCTATCGAAGGCTACAAGCTGCCCGGTACATGATGAGCCGTGCTCCATCCATCCTGCTGCTCAGCCTGGCGCTCTGCGGCGTGGCACACGCGCAGTCACTGCAGCTGCCAACGGACAACCATGCGTTGTTCAACGATCCCTCCGCGTTCTTCCAGTTCGTGGACCGTGACTTCGAAGGCGCAAGGACCACACCATGGGAAGGCGGCCAGTTTGGATTCGTGCGTGATCCGCGCCGCATCGGGAAAAGCATCGCCTACGCCCGGTTTCATGAGGGGCTCGACATCAAGCCGCTCGCCCGCGATGCGCGGGGCGATCCGCAAGATGAAGTGCATGCCATCGCCGACGGCGTTGTGGCTTACGCCGCAGCGGCTGCGAATCTGAGCAACTATGGCCGCTACATCGTGGTGCATCACCACTGGAAAGAAGGCTCGTTTTATTCCCTCTACGCGCACTTGCGCGAATCGCGCGTCGTCGCAGGGCAGCAGGTGAGGGCGGGCGCAACGCTGGGCATACTCGGCTACACTGGCAGCGGCATCGACCAACGCCGCGCACATGTGCATGTAGAGCTCAATTTGTTCCTGTCACGCCGGTTTGACACCTGGCATGCAGCGAATTTCAACTCCGCCAACCACCACGGCGTCTTCAACGGCCTGAATCTCATCGGCCTCGACCTACAGTCGCTCTACCTAGCGCAGCACAAAAATCCATCCGTCACCGCCGCCGGTGCCGTGCGTGCGACGGAAAGCGGTTATCGCGTGGTCGTTCCTGGCGATGCAGAAATGGAAATCGTGAAAAATTATCCCTGGTTGCTCGATGGGCCGCAGCCTTCTGGCAAACCCGCGAGCTGGGAAGTCACGTTTAGCCGCTGGGGGCTGCCGCTGGCGGTGAAGATTGCGGATATGCCCGTCTCACAACCTGTGGTGACGTGGGTGAAAGACGCGGGCATCCCGCATTACACACACACCCGTGGTTGTGTGACCGGCAGCGGCAGCACAGGAAAACTCACGACAGAAGGCCTACGTTTTGTGAGGCTGGTGTGTGGTTGGTTCTGACCGTGTTGCGATTGTCTTACCGCATTACTTTCTCCGGCGCGTAGAAGCGGCCCATGTGCTCAAGAATTTTTCCCCGCAACTCCTCGCCGTCCACACTGCCGTTGTGGCGGAAGATGACCGCGCCACCGGGAGCGACGACGAGCGTATGCGGGATCGGGCCGGGCCATTCGGGATCGAGCGCATGGATGAGCTCGTCATGGCTGGCACCTTTGAACACATAAGCGTTACCTTTGCGGCCCTCTGCCTTGAGTGACGGCTTCAACTTGTCCGGAACGACGGCGTTGTTCTTTTCAAGGAACGCTTTCACCTCTCCAAGGGTGTCCGGGTCGTCAATACTGATGCTGATGAATTCGAAGTCACGCAGCCCGAATTTGCGCTGCGTGGCGACGAGCTCGGGGAACTCCTCCACGCAAGGGCCGCACCATGTGGCCCACACATTGAAGAAGCGGACTTTTCCCGTGTCATTCTTCCTCAATGCAGCGACGCCCTTCGCGTCGATCAGTTCAACCTCCACTGTGCCCTTCTCCCATTTTTCATTGTCGGCAGCCACCTGCCCGCGCTTGTCAGCCCATTTGGTGGAGCAGCCATGTGGCTTCGTCACGTCCACAGGCACGGGCTTGTTCTCAAGCAAGGCCGTGATCGCATTGCGTGCGTCCGGCGATGTCACGGTGGATTCATCGGCATAGCGGGAGTCATCCAGACGGCCTTGGTAGCGGAGCTTGCGCTCCTTATCGAAGAGGAAGACATGCGGCGTGGCTAGACAGCCGTAGGCCCGTGCGGTCTTCTGTGTGTCGCCGTCATAGAGGTAGTCAAAATTGAACTTCTGCTCCTCCGCATGTCGCTTCATCTCGGGGAAGCTGTCGTTGTATTTCGAGTAGCCGAGCTCATCGGGCCGCAGCGCCGCCGGATCGTTCGGATTGATCGCCACCAGCTTGAGCCCCTTGCCTTTGAACTCCTTCACCAGCTTCTTGATGCGCCCTTCCACGGCCTGCGAGGTCGGGCAGTGGTTGCTGAGGAAGGCGATCATCAGCAGATCGGCGTCCGCATATTCCTTCAGCGTGTGTTTCTCCTCGTCGATGCCGATCAACTCGAAGTCGGGTGCCGCATCGCCGATTTTTAACTCGTGAAAGCCGCCCGGTTGCGCTGGGGCTGATTTTTTCAGCTTCGCGGGCGTTTCAGCCAGCAAGAGCGCCGGCAACAAAGCAGTGAGCAGGCGGAAAAACGTTTTCATGGTGCAGAACAAACCATGAACGTCGCTGAAAGCGAGCATTTAGCCTGCTGATGTGACAGCGGGCTGTCCTCACGCCTCGAACTCATCCTCCGGGTCGAACGGCGGCATCGGCACATTGATGATCTTGAGTTTTCCGACGGCGCGATGCACGCAGCCGGGACGAATCATCACGGTGGTCATCGGTTTGAGCGGAATGATCTGACCATCGGCCTCCAGATGGCCTTCGCCTTCGAGCACGATGTAAATTTCCGTCATCTTCTCGTGCCAGTGCGCCCTGGAGTCCGCGTGGATGTCCGTGAGATGCACGGTGGCCAGTGTGTTCCAAGGTTCTTTGAAAGCCCGCCGCGCCTGGCCGCAGGGGCAGGGAGCGGGCGTGATTTCATCAAGCTGGGCGACGGCGAAGCGGGGCGAGGACATAAAAAATGATGAATGTCGAATTCAGAATGGCTACTGGCGGCGGTGTTCGTTGGCAAACGAGGCCGCGTCCCGTGCCGCATGCAACACATACAGGATGCGCACACCCGCGTCATCATGCAGCGGACGGTAGTAGATAAGGTAGTTCGGGTGCTCCGTGACGACAAACATGCGGATGCCTTTCAGAACGCGTCGAATGGGGTGGTATTCGGTTCCAAGCAGTGGATGCCTCGCCAGCAGGTGATAAGCCGCATCGATCTCCGAAAGGACGAGCGCCGCCGCATTCTCATCATCCATGGCGATGTGGTCGGCGATCTCCTGGGTGTCGATGGCCAGCACATCGGGATGAATGTCCACTCTTGGTTCAGGCATGGCACGCGGATGCTCGCGTCTCCTGAGCGCGTTGCCTTGCCTTCGCGAGTGTTTGCTCCACCCAATTATCCGGCAGTTCCACAAACGGCCCTTTGTCCCGTTCCTCCAGAATGTCCTCCAGTCGCTCCTGGTCTGCGGCTTCGTAATTCATGAGCACAGCAACATCGTCATTTAGACATTCCAACGTCGTCGAAAGGTTGCTGACGATAAACGCCTCAGGAGTCTCGCGGAAGGCCTCGGCCTTTTGGATCAGGAGCGGCATGAGCGTCTCGGGAACATCGATGGTGAGCTGGGGCATGGAAAAGAATAACCTTTTTCCGGCCGAGGACAGCGCTTTTTCCGACTACAATGCCTCCAGCGCCGCTGCGGCGACTTCGGCGGTTTGTTCGAGGTCTTCCTTGCCGTGGGCCATGCTGATGAAGCCGGTCTCGAACTGGCTCGGCGCGAAATAGACGCCGTTGTCGAGGCAGTGGTGGAAGAACTTGCGGAAGGCGGCCAAGTCGGACGTTTTGGCGTCTTGAAGGTTGTGAACCTCTTTCTCCGTGAAGAACAGGCAGAACATGCTGCCCTTGCGATACCAGCGGTAGCCGAGCCCTTTTTTCTTCAACACGTCGAGCACGGCGGTTTCCATCATCTGACCGAGATTTTCGAGCAGCGAGTAGCCGCCGAGTCTTTCCAGCTCGCGCAACTGCGCGAGACCGGCGGCGAGCGCCACGGGATTGCCACTGAGAGTGCCCGCCTGATACACCGGACCGAGTGGCGCAAGATGATCCATCACCTCCACACGACCGCCGAAGGCACCGACGGGCAAACCACCGCCTATGACCTTGCCAAGGCAGGTCAGATCCGGCGTGATCTTCTCCAGCTCCTGTACGCCGCCTTTGGCGAGGCGGAAGCCGGTCATCACCTCGTCGAAAATGAGCAGCGCACCATGCCTCGCGGTGATGTCGCGCAGTTTTTGCAGGAAACCGGGTTTCGGCAGGATGAGGCCCGCATTGGCCGGATACGGCTCGACGATCACGCAAGCGATCTCGTGGCCTTTTTTCTCAAACAGCTCCTCCAATGCCGCTACGTCGTTGAAAGGCAGCACGCTGGTGAGTTCCGCGAAGTTTTTCGGCACGCCCGCGCTGTCGGGATTGCCATGCGTGAGCGCTCCGCTGCCTGCGGCGACGAGGAGGCTGTCGCTGTGGCCGTGGTAGCAACCGTCGAATTTCACCAGGCGGTCGCGTTTGGTGAAACCACGCGCCAGGCGGATGGCGCTCATCGTCGCCTCCGTGCCGCTGCTGACCATGCGCACTTTCTGAATGCTCGGCACCCATTCGCAGATCGTTTTGGCCATCTCGACCTCGTAGAGATTCGGGATGCCAAAGCTAACGCCTTCTTTGGCGGCACGGTGGATGGCCTCGATAACCGGAATCGGCGCATGGCCGAGGATCGCCGGTCCCCATGTGCCGATGTAGTCGATCATGCAGCGGTCATCCACGTCGTAGATGCGGCAGCCTTTGGCCCGCTTCACGAAAAACGGCTCGCCGCCGACATTGCGGAAAGCGCGCACAGGTGAGTTCACACCGCCGGGAATGTACTGCTTGGCGAGATCGAAGAGCTTGGTGGAAAAGGGACCGTTGGGCATGGCTGGGCAGAAAGGCATAGGCGGGACTTCCAGAGCGTCGAACAAAAGGTTGTCGGAGGGCGTCGGAGTCGGTTATTCTGAACCCAAGCCATCTTCATACTCATGAAAGCTCCAGTCACGGTTCTTCTGGCCCTGCTGTCGTTGCAGGCCGCACATGCTCAGTTTCCTGTCACCTCCTCGCCACGGAACAAATCGTCCCTCCAGAGCCTGGATCCGGGCACATTTTCCGTGGAGGGCATGACGCCGAAGCCCGTCGTGCTCAAAGTACAGCTTGAGGCACCGGTTTACCCCACCAGCAAGTTCCAAGGCGCTCTTGGCTCCTTCGCACCGGGCACACTCGTCACGCTCATCGCCATGTCCGACACGGCCTATCGCGTGCGCGGACGTGCCCGCCATGGCGATGTCGCCGGCTGGGTTCGTCAGACCGATATGCTCTCCGCCGACCCCAATCTGGCCGCCAACCTCAAAAAACTCTATGAGCGTACGCAGAAAGTCGCGGAGCTCATCGACAAGCACCAGGTCGCCCTCGGCATGACCAGCCAGGAGGTGAAGGCTTCCCTCGGCAAGCCCTCCCGCACCAGCGCGAAGGTTAACGCGCAGGGCAAGGAGGAAAAACTTGAGTTCAGCATCTACGACAAAGTGCCGCAGGCAACGACCACGACGAATGCCTTCGGCCAGCTCGTGCAGACCGTGATCTATGTGAGAGTCGAAGTCGGCACGCTCGGCGTGAGTTTCAAGAACGGCGTCGTCTCCGAGATCGAGGAGACGAAAGGCAATCCGCTCGGCGGGGGCGGTGTGAAAATCGTGCCGCCGCCGTTTGTGTTTTGATCAAGCCAGCGCCGCTCTCACGCATTCCGGCGTCCATCCTGCCGCACGCAGGCTGCGTAATGAGCGTGCAGCATCGCGCTTTGCGAGGCGTTTGCCGGTTTCATCCGTGATCAGCCGGTGGTGCTGCCATTCTGGCACCGAGAGGCCGAGCAACTCTTGAAGCAAGCGATGCAGATGCGTCGCCTCCAGCAAATCCTCGCCGCGGGTGACGAGCGTGATGTCTTGCAGCGCGTCGTCCACGACAACAGCGAGATGATAGCTCGCCGGCGTGTCCTTCCGCGCCAGCACCACGTCGCCAAAAAGATCTGGCTTCGCTTTGAAACAACCACGACCGCGATCAGTCCACGCAAGATTTTCTCCCGCCAGTTTCATCGCCTGCGCCACATCCAGGCGCAGCGCATACGTCTCCCCGGCGGCGATGCGTTCCGTCCGCTCATCAAGGCCGCGACCGCGGCATGTCCCCGGATAAAGCGGCCCGTCCGGCCCCTGCGGCGCGTTTCCAGCCCGTGCGATCTCCTCCTGAATCTCCCGCCGCGTGCAAAAACAAGGATACAGCACGCCGAGCGCCTCCAACTTCGCCAAAGCGGCGCGATAGTCGTCGAAGTGATCGCTTTGCCGCCGCACCGGCGTCTCCCAGTTCAATCCCAGCCACGCGAGATCTTCAAAAATCGCCTCCTCGTATTCGGGGCGTGCGCGGGTGCCGTCGATGTCTTCGAGGCGGATCAAGAAGCGGCCACCCACTGCTGCATCAAGCGCAAACAACGCCGCATACGCATGCCCCAGATGCAACCATCCGGTGGGACTCGGGGCGAAGCGGGTGACTTCAGGCATGCGTGTCGGGTTCAGGCGGCGCGCACTTTCGCCACGACATCCCCGTTGTCGAAGATACCGAGCATGGATTGACGATAAACATGCAATTCCGGCCGGATCATGCCATGAGTGAGGCCGCATTTGACCTGCGTGACCGCCAAAGCTGGCGATTCGCGCCAACCGCCGCGCGACAGATTGGCAGCAGGCGCTTGCAGATAGAGCGTGTGATCAAAGGTCTCCTTCGGATGCACTTCGCCGTCGTGAATGTGCAGCGTCGGGAAGAACACCGTGTCCGTCAGCGCCGATGGAAACGAAAACGCCATCGGATGCACCTGCGCGTTGCCCAGCTTCAACTTGAACACGGCGAAACCGAAGTCCGCGTAGCCGGGAAGCTTCTTCCAGCAGTCATCGGGCAGCCGGAAACGCACGTCCAGCCGGCCGAAGTCAGCGATTGTCGGCACAAAACTCGCGTCGTAAGCGCCGACGGAGACGACTTTGAGCGAATACCCGGCCGCCGCAGGCGCGGCTCCAAATGGATCACCACCCCGGCTTTGGGGAGGTGGGAACAGCTCCCACAAGTCGTCGAAGACGTTGTCATACTTTGAGAAGTCGAAAAACTTCACCGAGTCCTCGCCCGTGCCCGCTTTGACCGGAATCGGCAGCACCATCGCCAGATCCGTGACGGCTTTCAGCGCCATCTGATAGATCAGCACCTGGTTTCCGCGTTCGCCCAGCCGCGCGAAGATGCGCGTGTTTTTGACTTCCTCGACTTTTCCGGTGAAGCAGCACATGATGCGGATGTTACCGAACCGCCTCATCCACTGTCCAGCATGAATCTTCACAGTTGAGATCAGCAACCAGGGCTTTATCATCCACTCATGAGCGTCATCGAAGTCAAAAACCACCTGCGTGTGCTCACCAGCGAGGAGCGCAACGAAGTGACCGCCTTTCTGTTCGATCTGCGAGCGGAGGAGGACGAGGCGGCCGAACTGTCACGGCTGCATGCCGAGATGGACTCCGGGAAACAGGTCTCGCTGGCGGACTGCCTGCAACAACATGAATCCCTGCTCGCCCGCGGTCTCTGATGCGCCCTTACACGGTCTATCTCAGTCACCAGGCGCATGACTTCATCATCAGCCGCAGGACGAAGGAACGGATTCGGCTCACACGGTTTCTGGAACAACTGGCTGACAACCCTTTCCAGGAAGGAACGGAGAGCGTTCGCGACAGCACTGACAGGCGCAACGAAGTCGTTTTCATCGGACGCTTTCGGCTGGTCTTTTGGGCCGATCATGTCGTTGACGAGGTCAAAGTCCTGAAGATCGAACCCGCCAGACCGTCATGAATCTCGCCGACCTCGTCACCCATCTCGACACCGAACTGCGCATCGCGGAGATCGCGGATTACGGCAACGCGTTGAACGGCCTCCAGCTCGAAAATCGCGAGGGCAAAGCCACTAAAATCGTCGCCGCAGTCGATGCGACGCTGCCGGTGATGCACAAGGCCGTCGCCATGCGTGCGGATCTGCTCCTCGTGCATCACGGCATGTTCTGGAGCGGCCTGCAGCCATGGACGGGGCCGGTGTTCCAGAAGATGCAGCTCTGTCACGACAACGGCCTCGCGGTTTACAGTGCGCATCTGCCGCTGGACGTGCATCCAACGCACGGCAACAACGCGCAAATCGCCCGGGCGCTCGGTTTGACACCGACCGGCGGCTTTTTGGAATACAAAGGCAGTTCTATCGGTGTGACGACGGAACATGCGATGCCGCTGGATGATTTGGTGGCGAAGTTCAAAGCCGCGCTCGGTGGGAGCGCGGTGCATGTCTGTGCCGGAGGGCCGAAGACCACGAAGAAGATCGGCATTTCCTCCGGTGGATCGGGTTCCGAGGTCGCTGCGGCGGCGAAGGCGGGCATCGACACCTTCATCACCGGCGAAGGTCCGCATTGGAGCTACACGCTCGCCGAGGAACTCGGCATCAACATCCTCTACGGCGGCCACTACGCGACCGAGACCTTCGGAGTGAAGGCGCTCGCCGCGCATATCGAGGCGAAATTTGGCATTCCGTGGGAGTTTGTCGATCATCCAACCGGTTTGTGAGTCATGAGCTGGTTGAAACGTGATTTTTTTGAGCGTGACGTCCTCGACGTGGCGCATGATCTGGTCGGTGTCGAACTGGTCTGGAACGGCTGCTCCGGCATCATCGTCGAGACTGAGGCCTACGCGGTGGAAGGCGACCTAGCCTGCCACACCGCCTCACGCCCGAGCACGCGGGAGTTTGTGCGATCCAAACCACCGGGAACAGCCTATGTATATCTCAATTACGGCATGTACTGGCTCTTCAACCTACTGGTCAAAGGCGGCGTGCGTGACGGTTTGATCCTCGTCCGTGCCCTGGAACCCAAACGCGGCATCAAAACGATGCAGCAGCGTCGGCAGCGCGACAAACTGCACGAACTTTGCTCCGGCCCGGGCAAACTGGCCACCGCTCTCGGGATCGACGGAAGCGTTCACGGCACGATCATGGCCGGACACGGCAGACCGGCGGGCTGCGGTTTGAGATTGTCGAGAAATTCGACGCACGAGGTCGTCACGGACATCCGCGTCGGCATCAGCCAAGCGGCGGATTACCCGTGGCGGTTTCTCTCACCTGACAGCCCGCATGTGAGCGTGAGACATGGCAGGGTGAAGCCGCTGGCTGTCACGCCACGCCGCCGCCGATGAACAGGCGGACCAAGGCCACGATGCCGACGGCGATGTTGATGGTGAGGCCAATCTTCCGCTCCGGGAACACGCCGAAGATGATACCGAAGACGCAGAAGACGAGCACGGGCCACTGAATGGCTCCCAGCAGTGGGATGATGCCGACTACCATGCAGACTGCCGCGAATAGGCCGATGAGCACGGAGAAGATTTGGCAGATGGTTTTCATGACGGCGTCAAGATCGCCAGCCAGCTCTGATCTCAACTGGAAATTGCGGCTTAAAGAACTCTCCGCCACTTTGCCCGACGCCCGCGTCATCGGCCGCGTGCTGCACCCGCTGCCCGATGTGCTGCTCGTCGCCCTCTGCTCCATGCTCAGCGACGGCGAGGGCTTCACCCACATGGAGTTTTTCGCACGCTCTCAGCTCGCCTGGCTGCGTCAGTTTTATCCTGCTCAAGCACGGCCCGCCCTCACATGATACCACCGTTTTGGTGCGTAAGCCCTGGAGGCTTGAGTGGGATGCTGTGATCGAATGGCCGCTGGAACTGCGTAGGTTTAGGCCCCTCAATCCAAACCACGACATCATGCCCGCCTCACGCCGCTCCTTCCTGAAGAACTCCACGCTGGTCTCCGCCGCCGTCGCCTTCCCGGCGCTGGTGCGCGGCCAGAACCTCAACAGCAAGCTCCAGGTGGCCTGCGTCGGCGTCAACGGCATGGGCTACAGCGACCTGCACAACGTCGGCTCGCACGCGGCGGTGAAATTCGTCGGCTTCTGCGATGTGGATGCAAACCGTTTCGACAAGGCAGACAAGGAATTCCCCGGCGTGAAGCATTTCGCCGACTACCGCGAGATGTTCAACGCGCTGGGCGACGGGCTCGATGCGGTGACGGTGGGCATTCCTGATCACATGCACGCGCCAGTGGCCGTCACCGCGATGCAGCGTGGCAAGCACGTCTATTGCCAGAAGCCGCTGGCACACACGGTGTGGGAAGCGCGGCAGATGCGCCTCTGGGCAGAGAAAAAAGGCGTCATCACCCAGATGGGAAACCAGATCCACTCCGCCATCGAATACCGCATGGGCACGCGCCTGATCAAAGAAGGCGCAATCGGCAAAATCAAAGAAGTCTATTCGTGGGTAGGCGTGACGGGCAATGAGCGCACGCGCCTTTTCAACCCGCCGCCACCTGCCCCCGTGCCGGCGAATTTGAACTGGGATCTGTGGATCGGCGCAGCACCGATGCGCGAATACGCACACGCCTATCATCCCTTTATCTGGCGTGACTGGCAGGACTTCGGCGGCGGCGGGCTGGGCGATTTCGGCTGCCACATCATGGACCCAGT
The DNA here is from genome assembly GCA_964421275.1 of uncultured Prosthecobacter sp. GTDB lineage: Bacteria > Verrucomicrobiota > Verrucomicrobiia > Verrucomicrobiales > Verrucomicrobiaceae > Prosthecobacter. The sequence continues at coordinate 31,140 of CAYQWE010000031.1, read as the reverse complement.
CTTCACTGCGCTAGACCTGACCGCGCCGATCAGCGTGGGTGCCAAGAACAGCGGCATCAACGACCAAATCTGGCCGACGCACGAAACGATCCACTACGTCTTCCCCGGCACGCAATACACCGCTGACAAGACGATGAAGCTGACGTGGATGGACGGCGGCCTAAAGCCGAGTCACAAGCTCGCGCAGATGCCCGGCGACATCGACCTACCAAGCAGCGGCTCTATTTTCATCGGCGAAGGCGGCACGATGGTGCTCGCGCATGTGGCCGGGCCACGCTTGTACCCGCTGGACAAGTTCACCGGCTTCAAATATCCGAAGGAAGAAGGCCGCAATCACTGGCACACTTGGGTGGACGCCTGCTTCTCCGGGAAAAAGACAAGCGACGGCTTCCACTACGCCGGCCCGCTCGCGGAGACCGTGCAGCTCGGCAATGTGGCCACGCGCCTAGCGATACCAAAGGTCGATCCAGTCACCGGACGCATGGAGGAGGCGAACAAGGTGCTGGAATGGGACGCTGCGGGCCTGCGCTTCACCAACGCGCCGGAAGCGGACAAGCTGCTGACTAAGACGTACCGCAAAGGATTCGAAGTGCAGGCCGCGTGAGCTAGGCCGCACCGGCGGCTCTTCCAAAAATGATCTGCGCGCACGGCTGCAAGGCCGTACGCGCATTTTTTTCAGTGCGCAATCGAGCGGCTGACGTAATCATCACATCAGACACTGTCATGCCAACAGACGAGAATCACGACGCCCCATCCTCCCTCAGCGGCAGCCTGCTGCTCGCCTCCCCGGCGATGCACGACCCGAACTTCTCACGCTCGGTAGTCTTCATGGCCGCGCACAATGCCAAGGACGGTGCCTTCGGTTACATCCTGAACCGTCCGCTGGAGCAACGCGTGGCCGATTTGCTACCGGATCAGAACCTCGGTGCGCTCGGTGATGTGCCGGTGTTCATGGGCGGGCCGGTAGCCACGGACAAGCTGGCCTTCGCCGCACTGCAATGGAACAAGAAACGCCGCACCCTGCGCTGCCAGACACACCTCTCCGTAGCCGACGCGCTGCACGCACTGAATAAGGGCCACGATGTGCGCGGCTTCGTCGGCTACTCCGGTTGGAGTGGTGGCCAGCTCGAGAGCGAGTTGGAACTGCGCTCCTGGATTACCACCAGCGCACACCCTCTCGTGCTCGCCGTCGAAAAACCCGCGCAGATGTGGAGTGCGCTGCTGGAGGACATGGGGCCGGTTTACAAGATGATGGCAAAGATGCCCGAAGACGTGGGGCTGAATTAAGCTTTCCCACCGTCCCGACACAAACCCCGCCTGATCTCGAAACAGCCATAGACAAGGCCCAGGGAACCGCAAACAACGGCAACATAAATACTGGTTTCACGCAGCCATGAAAAGGCGCGTCAATGGGCTGGATGGCTCCGTGTAGCACGACGGCGCTCAAGATATCTTGAGCGCCGTAGCAGACGAGAGAGTTTTTGAGACGACGTAGGTTAGTGATGATGTCCGCCGCCAAAACCACCACCAAAGCCGTGATGCCCGCCTGAGAAGCCGCCGCCATGGAAGCCGCTGAAACCGCCGCCACTGAAGTTATGATGACTGCTTGGGAAGGCACCACCACCGAAGCTGCTGAAACCGCTATGATGCCCTCCCAAAGACGGGTTTGAGAACGTGTGGGAGATCAATGGCATGGAGGAGTGGTGGGCCGCACCGCCGAAGGACGTGTAGGGGTAATGGCCATAATGATGACCGTAGTTGTACCCGCGGTACGATGAGAGCAGGGGGCGCCCGCCGTAATATCGGCCATAGTTGTACCCGCCGTAGTAGGGGCGTGAGTAAAAGCTGCTGTAAGAGAACAGCGGGGAGCCAAAGATGCCGCCGTAGCCATAGTACGGGTAGCTGCCATAGTACGACCTGCCGTAGCCTGAGCCATAGTAGGAGGAGCCGTAACCATAGCCTGGGTAGCCATAGATGTCACATGATGTGAGCGAGCACGCGGCGACAAGAGCGCCGAGCAGGAGGAAGAGTTTCGTTTTCATGACGCCAGATTCGACGCCGGATGGTACCAGCCATTCAAAATAATTCCCATAATGAGCCACCCCGTATGGCACAAGGGTTGAAGGATGCTGTCCGCCGTGGATGATGCCCGCCATGTCCGCCGAGTCTGCCACTCCCGCATTGTTGTTCTCCCTAAAGCCAGAAGAGGCCCGCGCCCTGGGTTGCTTGATCGAAAAAGAGATCACGCTGCCGGATTACTACCCGATGACGCTCAACGCGCTCGTCACCGCCTGCAACCAGACGACCAATCGCGACCCCATCGTACGCTACGATGAGCGTGACGTGCTGCGGGCGCTAGAGTCGATGAAGGCGCATGGCTATGCCTTCGAGGTGAACATTGTCGGCGGGCGGGCTCTCAAATACCGCCACAACATGAAAGGTCGCCTGCCAGGGCTGCAAGCACCGCACATGGCCCTGCTGTGCATGCTGCTCCTACGTGGCGCGCAGACAGTGGGTGAGTTGCGGCAACGCACGGAGCGCCTGCATGAGTTTCCAGATATGTCATCCGTTGAAAACGCACTGGCCGAATTGATTGGCTACAAGGAGGGGCCGCTGGTGCAATGTATTCCCGCTGGCCCAGGGCAGCGCGTAGCGCAGTTCATGCACCTGTTCTGCGGCGCGGTGGGTGGTGCTCCGGCTGCGACAGTGTCTTCAACTTTTACAGAAGTGGCCGCAGCAGAGCCAGCCCGTGTAAGTGAGGATGAATGGCGAACGCGGATCGAGGCCGAGATCGCTCTGCTGCAAGCACAGGTCTCGCGGCTACAAGCACTCGTCGGCGTGGCCAAGTGAGACTTGCGGGAAGAACACCACGACGCTGGATGCCGGGCTCACTCCAGCCGTTTCAAGCTGCCAATGCGGTAGGCACCGTCGAGCAGACGCAAGTTGTCACGCTCTGCTCCGAAAGTGTCGAGGTAAAGGATGTGCGGGAAATCGTTGAGCTCGATAACATGCCATGACTCCTTCGCGTTCTTGAAGGCCTCGGCGAGATCATTGAGATCGTTGATCACCCTGCCATTCACCTTGTTGACCACCTGGCCTCCGAGTTTGTCATAACCCTGCGTGCTCGGCGTGGGAAGCACGAGGCTGAGGAAGACGAGCTTCTTGCGCCCCTCCTCCTCATATTTCTCTGGGTGCGCAGCGATGCGCTCCAAACGCAGGATCGATCCGCTCCGCTGCCCTTCGCCGAAGGCATCCAGATAAGGGCGTGAGAGTTCCTGGAAGAGCAGGCCGCCCATCAGCACATACTTCGGACCACGGTCGAACTGATAAGGCAGCACCAGATGATCCCCAGGCTTCCTGCGCGTGAGCTGGCCTTTCAGGGTGACCTCCTTGCCTTCGCGTATGACTTTGATCTCCACCTCGTCTCCCACATAGGCACGGCCACGCACCAGATGACTGGAACTAAGAGCACCAAACTGGGGATCCTTGTAGTCTCCCCGAGCGTCAATGCTGAATCCGGAAATCGAAATCAAGATATCTCCTTTCTTCATCCCGGCCTTCTCCGCCGAGCCTCCTTTCAACACGTTAGTGATCAGCACACCAGGCGTGTTGGGCTTGAGGCCGAGGAAATCGCGAAACTGTTCGTCCAAAGTGGACTGTAGCTCCAGCCCCAGCGACGGAAAGCCTTCGTAGCTGCCATCTGCGACGTCTTTGAGGAAGTGTTCGATGATCGGCGCGGGCAGAACAGTCGTTACCTGGTTCTTCGAATCGTAGCTAAGCAGCAGACCGACGAGCTTGTTTTTCTTCACCACAGGCAACGTGAAACTGTTCGCCTCGCTGCGCACGATGTTGTTCGCCTCATACACGAGGAATCCAGAGCCTTCCACGATATAGCGGCGTGTGAGCACCTTACTGATCTTCAGCGGACTTTTAATTAGCTCGCCCACACGGCCTGTCTGCAAGACGTCCACTTCGTCGCCGATTCGACCGCTGCTGTCGATGCCCATCGGCTTCAGTCCGGCGAAGAATGCCTTCTGCCGCTCGGAGGTCGGCGACTCCAGCAAGGCGAGGTTTGCCTCGTAATCGACCGCGACGACCTTCGCCGGAATTTTCTGGCCGCTCTCCGGCAGCTCCAGCTCGATGTAAGTCGCGTCCGCCGCCATCTGCGCAGTCACGAGCACGCGGTTGCCCGTCAGCACCACGCCGAGTCCACGCCGACCGCCAGGTGACTCCTTCTGCCATGGCAGGTGGAGGTTGTAAGACTGCGAGGTGGCATTCACCTTCACCAGCGAAGCGTTCTGGCCTGCGGGTTGTAAGGGTGCCTCAACGCCTGCGACCGGTGTCGGCTGGCGTTTATTTTTGGGAGCCACCGCCTCAGGCGTCTGCCCATGCAGAGCAGTGGCGGTGATCGTAAGGAGAAGGAGACAGATGGGGAGCTTCATGAGATCGGCGGGGCGCGGGGTTGGTGGACGGGTTCGCACGAGTTATTCCTCGCCCTCGCCACCGAGGTAGGAGTCTCCCTGGATGTTGTAGTTCTGCATGATGCGCGGATGCGCAGCCTCGGCGAGGTCACGCTTGAGGACGAGCGGTCGGCTCTTCTCCAGCAAGTGGATCTCGATGAAGGGCTTGTCCTTTTTCGCCAGCGCGGTCTGCACGTCCTTGAGGGACTTGATCTTCATGCCGTTGATTTCATCGACAATGCTGTGCGCGGACGGTGCTAGCCAAGTGTTCACTTCGTCAGGCAGCACATTGGTGAGCACCACGGGCTCTGGGCGTTCGACGTAGAGCTTGTCTGTGAGAAAATTGTCAAAGACATAGTTCACCGTGCGGTCGCGGATTTGATGCGCATCCATCAAATTGCGATCCATCGGCTGAAACACGAGCCCGGCATAGACGATGTAGCGCGGACGCTGGTTGTAGGTGGCACCGAGCCGCACATACGGGTCGAAACGTTTCAGCGTGACCGTCGCCTCCAACTTCTTGCCATCGCGCTGATAGGCCAGCTTGATCTTATCGCCAGCGAATTTGCGCTCGACGATTTCGTTCATGTCCATCAGCTCACCCTCGAAGCGCACGAGTCCGTTGTTCAACACCGGATTGTCGTCGATGCCCAAAATCACATCCCCGATCTTCAAAACATCCGCCACGCTGCCCTGCGGCTCCACATCACCCACCATCACGCCGACACCGCCGCCGTTGAGGCCGAGCGCCTTAGCCTGCGCAGAGTTCTCGATGGCAAAATCGCTCGCCGCGAGATCGACGTAGTGATCGTAACGGCCGTCCTCCACGTCCTTGAGGAAGCGTTTGATCACCGGCACCGGGATCATGTAGCCGACGTTCTGCGCCACCCGACCGCTGAAGCCTTGGAAGGCCACACCGACGACTTTCCCGCTCTGCATCACCGGTCCGCCGGAGTTGCCGGGATTGATCGCCGCATCGACCTGGATCGCGAGGTGCGAATCCACGCTCGTATGGCTGTAGGGGCGGAAGTCGATGCGCGAGACAACGCCGCGCGTCACCGAGATGCGGTCCCCGCCGATCGGATAACCGATCGCGATTACTTCGGTGTTGAGCTGCGGGATGCCGCCGAAGTTGAGCGGCTTGAGCTTCTCAAACAGCCGCCCGTCCTCCGCCTCGATCAGCGCTAGGTCGCAGTCGTGCGCGATGTGGACGATCTTCGCCGGATGCGGCTCGGGATCGTTGCTGGTGCGGATGAGAATACGCGTGGCATTACTGACGACGTGCGCATTCGTCAGAAAACGATTTTTGCCAATGAGGAAGCCCGTACCACTGCCGCCGCTCGGCTGGCCCGCATTCCACGGCTCCCGGTAGTCTGGAAACAACATCGAAACGTCGATGTTCACCACGCCGTCCCAAGCTCCCGAGGCCACATCGATCGCCTGGCTGGCCGTTGCAGTTTCCAGAGCCGGTTGCGCCATCACAGGCGGCAGAACAGCGAGGGCGAGGAGAGGCAGAAGCAGGCGATAGTTCATGAAAGCAGCGTGAAACCCAAACATACGCGCCCCGTTGCCAGAAACACAAGGACGGCGAGAAAATATTGCGTTCCCGCAGCCGGAATCACTTCTTCCTGGTCACGGCTGCTTTCTTCTGCGCCTCGGCGTTGCTCGGATTCGCCGGATCGGTGATCATCGGGAAATCATCCGTGCGAAAGGGCGTCACGGGCAGGCCTTCGAAGGAATAGACGTTGCAGACGGGATTGTCTGCCCACGCGTAACGCACGGCGACGGGTTTCAGCACATCCGGACTGCTAACTTCGATCTGGTTCGTGCCTTTCTTCGAACCACCGATGATGCTGGCTTTTGCCCACACCCACTTCCTGTCTTCGCCGCAGATGGCAAAGCCCAGTGGGTCGTCGATATCGACCGTGCGCAGGCCGTTCGGAGCGAAATCAAAGGTAAGCAACGCCTTGCCACCATCAAACTTCGCGTCCTTCAGCTCGGGGCTGCGATAGACGAACTTCTGGCCATAATCGTTCGCCAGTGCCCAGCGTGCGAGACGTTCGGCCACGTCGCGCTTGTTCTTCGGATGGATGTCGTTCGCCTCGCCGAGATCGGTGATGACGCACTGGCCGGTGTGCGGCAGTTTTTTCATCGTGAGCGTCTGCGCCTCGCGCAGTTCAGCCCAGTCGCTGTCGCCAGGCTCCGCCTGGTAGGCTTTGAAATCGGCGAGCTGTACCCAGTAGAAGGGAAAATCGCCCTGCTTCCACTCCTTGCGCCAATGCTCGATCATAAAGGGAAAGAGGTCGCGGTATTCCTTCGCACGACTGGCATTCGACTCACCTTGATACCAGATCACGCCCTTGATGCCGTAGCCAATCGTCGGATGCAGCACGCCTGCGTAAAGATTACCTGGGCGATGCTGCCCGGTCAGAAAATTTTGCGGTGCGCGGGGGGGCTGCGCGGTGAATGCCTTCCCGGCCTTGGCCGCCTCGGCACGTGCTTTCACCCACTCCGCGACCTTGGCCTTGTGATTTTCCATCTGCCTGTCGAATCCCGCCTGAGTGAAGGTGGCCTCGGTTTGCTTCCATCTCGCGATGATGGAGGCAAAACGCGGATCTTTTTCCAGCACATCGCGCTTCACCCAAGCCTCGCAGGCGCTGCCACCCCAGGCGTTGTCAATGAGACCGATCGGCACGCCAAGAATTCCATGCAGCACACGACCAAAATGATAGCCCACCGCAGTGAACTGACCCGCGTTCGCCGGGCTGCATTCCTCCCACTGGCCTTTGAAGTCATCCTGTATCTCCTGTGTGCCGACCTGCGGCACGGAAATGAGGCGGATGAGCGGATGCTTCGCCTGCGCGATGTCCAAATCCTCATCCCAGGTGGAGTTCAAATTGAATCCCATGTTCGACTGGCCGGAACAAATCCACACCTCGCCCACGAGTACGTTCTTCAACTCACGCGCCGTGCTGCCCCTGATGGTCATCGCCGCCTTCTTCGCGTTCGCAGGCACCGGATCGAGTTTCACCGTCCAACGGCCCTTCGCATCTGCCTTCGCGGTCCTGGTTTGACCGGCAAATGTCACCTTCACTTCCGTGCCCGGCGTGTCCCAACCCCAGATCGGATTCGTCTGTTTCTGCTGTAGCACCATGTTGTCACCAATGATGGCCGGGAGTTTCAATTCAGCACGAGCAGTGATCGCGAGGGCAAGGAGAAGACAGAGGGAACGCATGGTCAAAAATGAGTTGGGTGTTTGGAACGCCGCCTGAAGGCTGCTCTTTGCATCAACTCATCCGCACCACATGAAGAACTCCCTTTGCACGATAGCCGCTCCATTTGGTGAAACCCGATGGCTTGAAAACTACCTCCGCATCAAAAACTCATCCAAGTTCATGACCACGTTCGCCACCGCAGTCCAGGCGGCGAGTTCGGCGATATCGGCACCGGCTTCGACAAGTCCGAGCGGCTCGGTGGCCATCTTGGTGGCTGCGACTGCATCGGCGCGATAAACCGCGAGGCTCTCGGCATGCAATTGGGTCAATGCAGTCAATTCGGCTGCCGTCGGCTCACGCGCCAGACACAGGCGGAACATCAGCGAAAGCCTGTGCTTCACGTCTTTTCGGTCCTTGCTGTCCTTCAAGACGATGCGCCGCGCCATCGCCTGATGCGTCTCGATAAAAACGGGATCGTTCAGCGTCACAAAAGCCTGTAGCGGCGTGTTCGTGCGGCTGCGGCGGATCAGGCACACCTCGCGGTTGCCGGCGTCGAACGTCGTGAAGCTCGCATACGGCGAATTGCGCCGCACCTCGGTGTAAAGGCTGCGGCGATGCCCGTCTTCGCCTTCGCTGACAGTCCAGTCGTTGCTGCGACCGAACGCGGTGCTCAGACCCATGTTTGGCGTCATCGGCCGCACGGGCAGGCCGAACATTTTTTCGCTCAGCAAGCCGCACACGGCGAGCGCCTGATCACGCAGCAACTCGCCCGTCGGACGAAAACGCGGTCCGCGGGCGAGCAGACGATTGTCTGGATCGCGCTCATTCAATTCAGGCGTCGATTTGGAGTCCTGGCGATACGCCTGGCTCGTGAGCATCAGTTTGAGCATGTGCTTGATGTCCCAACCGCTGTCCATGAGCTCGGCGGCCAGCCAGTCGAGCAATTCGGGATGAACGGGCAGATCGCCCTGGCTGCCGAACTCCTCGCTGCTGCGCACGATGCCGGTGCCGAAGATGCTTTCCCACAAACGATTCACCGTGACGCGAGCCGTGAGAGGATTGTCGCGGCTGACGAGCCATTTCGCCATGGTGAGGCGGTTTTTCGGCTCGTTGGCGGGCAACGGATTGAAAACGGCGGGCGTGCCCTCGCTCACTTCATCGCCGAGTGCCTGCCAGTTGCCACGGAGCTGGATTTTCGTCACGCGACGTTGCTTCGCATCGAGATCGCGCATGATCGGCACCGTCACCGGTTTGATCGCAGCGAGTTCCTTGTTCGCCGCCGCAAGACGCGTGCGCTCAGCGGCCGATTCCTTGGCGACATTGCGCACATAGTAATCGACGACCGTCTTCTGCTGTTCCGGCGTGCGTTTTGGCTGCGTCAGCGCGGCGATGACGCCTGCGGGCACCTTTGCGACCTGCTGCACGCGCGCATCGCCGGTGAAGCTGAGGCGGAAGCTGCCGAGCGTGTGCTGCTTGTGCTCGCTGTTCTGCGTGATGGTCACGCGCAGCTTCGATCCTGCGGGAACGACGATGGGAGAATTCGTCAAAAGCGTGAGCGTGTGCGGCTTGTCGGCGGCCCCGGCGACGGCCCAGCCTTTGCTTTTCGGAGCGAGGAACTTCGTCGCCTCAAAACCGCTCTGCGAGTAATCCGCGAGCGCGGTGGTGAAGCTCACAGCGACGGGACCGCCGGTGGTGAAGGCTTTTGCTTTATCCGGCGCCGGATTGTTCTCGCTCTTCCACAACGTCTGGCGTTTGTCATCGAGCAGCAGCACGCGGAAACCACCGAGACGTTTGCCGACGTTGCCATCGGTGCGATTCCACACGACGACGCGCTCGACGGGGCTGGCAGTTTTGAGATCGACTTCCCACCACGGATCGCTGTCCGCGCCGGAGGTGTGCGCGACGCTGCCTTTGTCGTATCTGCCTTCGGTGCCGCCATCAATCGCGCGTCGGGCCGCCGCGTCAGTGTAGGTGCTGCTTTGCTTCGCAGTGCCATGGGATGCGATGTTTTTGCCGCCGCTGAAAACTTCCACCTCGGCGAGCTGGAGGATTTTTCTCTGCCCAGGCAGCTCGATGCGCACATAACGTGAGCTGGGCGCGGCCTTGCTGGCAGACGGAACGACCTCCGCTTTCACTTCGGTGATGACAAAATTGCCGAAACCGGCCGCAGGCATCGTTTCGAGCCGCAAGGCGCTGAGTTTGTCGCCGGTGGCGGGCGCTTCGATGGTGAAGGTGTCGTTGTCACTCTTCTTTGCGAGCGAGACTGTGCCGTCGTCGCGAATGACGGCGGGCTGCTGGCTCTTTGTTGCCACTTTGACCGGTTTTGGCACCTGCCAGCCGAGATCGCGTGCGAAAGCGCGATCCCACGCCTCCAGCCCCGCGAGCCATTTCGCTTCCGGTTTCGTGAATTTCGACTCCAGCGCCGCTATTTCGGCTTTCAGGGCCTCGCGCTGCTTTTTCGTCTCCGGCGTATCAAAGCTGTGCAGCGGCACCTCGTCTTTTTTGTCGCTGTCGGCGCTTTGATTGAGGAAGGCGTAGAACTGGAAGTACTCCTTGATCGTGATGGGATCGTATTTGTGCGTGTGGCACTGCGCACAGGCCATCGTGGTGCCCATCCACACCGCGAAGGTCGTGTTCACGCGGTCGATGATCGCCGCGTTGCGGAATTCCTCGTCATCCGTGCCACCTTCGTTTTGCGTCATCGTGTTCCGATGAAACGCCGTCGCGATGAGCTGGTCATCCGTCGGATTCGGCAGCAAATCCCCCGCGAGCTGCTCGATGGTGAACTGATCGAACGGCATGTTCGCATTCAACGCGCGGATCACCCAGTCACGATACGCCCAAATCTCCCGCGGCTGATCACTCGGATAGCCGGAGGAGTCCGCGTAGCGTGCGAGATCCAGCCACTGGCGAGCCCAGTGCTCGCCGTAGCTTGGTTTGGCGAGATAGTGCGTCACGATGTCGGACAGGTCGGACGAGTCTGACTTGTCGGATGAAAAGCGCGCCAGTTCTTCCAGCGTCGGCGGCAGCCCGGTCAAATCGAGCGCCACACGGCGGATCAGCGTCGCGCGGTCCGCAGCCGGAGAAAACGACAGCCCTTCCTTCTTCAGACGCGCAGCCAAAAACGCATCCACTGGGTTCTTCGCGCCCGCGGGCACCGCCGGCTTCAAGACCTTCTCATAGCTCCAGTGCTTCCCCCACTTTGCACCCTGTTTGATCCATTCTTTGAGCAGCGCGACCTGCGCGGGGGAGATCGTCTTGTGCTGCTTCGGTGGCGGCATGACCTCATCGGGATCGGTGCTCACGATGCGTTCAATGAGGGCGCTTTTCTCCGGATCACCCGGCACCACGGCGATGGTTCCGTCGTTGTTTTTCTTCGCGTCGGCCTCGTCATCGAGACGGAGGTCTGCCTCGCGTTTCTTTTCGTCGGGGCCGTGGCAGAAGAAGCAGTTCTCGCTCAGGATCGGACGGATCTGCTTGGAAAAGTCGATGTGCTCCGCGAGTGCGGATGAAACAAGGGCAAAGATAACGAGGGGGCGGATCACGGGGGACTATACGTTTGCGCCGGGGAATTCTTGAGCGATGCGGGGATTGTCCATGGGTAGCGGCCTTCCGAACAGCGTTCACGCTCCGGGGAAGCTCACGCCTTCCGCTACGCTGTCGTCTTGACCCTCTTGACCTTTGACGGCGAAGCCCTCCGCTCCATACTCCGCGCCCTCTTTCCCATGCCCGCCAAAGTCCCCACCGCCGCCGAGATCCGCGCCACCTTCCTCGATTTCTTCAAGGAGAAGCAGCACACCATCGTGCCCAGCGACAACGTCGGCTACACCAGCCGTGACGGCGCGCGCATCTTCACAAACGCCGGCATGAACCAGTTCGTGCCCATCTTCCTCGGCGAACGCAGCGCGGACGTGGACACCTGGCCCGGCGTTTTGCACAAAGGCCTGCCCACCCGCGCCGCCGACACGCAGAAGTGCATCCGCGCCGGTGGCAAGCACAACGACCTCGAAGACGTCGGCCTCGACACCTACCACCACACGCTTTTCGAGATGCTGGGGAACTGGTCCTTCGGCGACTACTTCAAAAAAGAAGCCATCGCCTGGGCCTGGGAGCTTGTCATCGAGCGCTGGAAGTTCCCGCCCACGCGTGTTTACGCCACCATTTACCAGCCCGACAAATCAAAGGGCGATCCCGCCGACCGCGACCAGGAGGCCTGGGACATCTGGGCCGAAAAATTCCGCAGCATCGGCCTCGATCCCGACATCCACATCGTCAACGGCAACAAGAAGGACAACTTCTGGATGATGGGCGACACCGGCCCCTGCGGCCCCTGCACCGAGATCCACATCGACCTCACCCCCGGCACGCCCGAGCTCGATGAAGCCCGCCAGCGCGAAGGCCGCAAGCTCGTCAATGGCAGCGACGCGAGCTGCATCGAGATCTGGAACAACGTCTTCATTCAATACAACGCGACACCGGAAGGCACCTTCGAGCCGCTCCCCGCGAAGCACGTCGATACCGGCATGGGTTTCGAGCGCGTGTGCTCCATCATCCAGGGCACGAAGAACTTCACCGACTTCCAAAACGCGAAGATCAGCAACTACGACACCGATGTCTTCCGCCCCATCTTCGACGAGCTGACGAAGATGTCCGGCAAAACGTATGCCAGCACGCTGCCGAAGGCCAATGAGCAAGGCCACGTCGTCCCCGTCACCGAGCAGGAAAAGATCGACGTCGCCTTCCGCGTCATCGCCGACCACATCCGCACGCTCAGCTTCGCCATCGCCGACGGCATCCAGCCCGGCAACAGCGACCGCAACTACACCCTCCGCCGCATCCTCCGCCGCGCCGTGAAATACGGCCGCACGCTCGACTTTAGAGAGCCCTTCTTTTACAAGCTCGTCGATGTCCTCGCCGCGCAGATGGGTGATGTCTTTCCCGAGCTGCGCGTGAAGAAGGAGCAGATCAAGAGCGTGCTGAAGATCGAGGAGGAGGCGTTTAACCGGACGCTGGATAAGGGTCTTGGACTCTTCGAGGAAATAGTTCAATTCGAGGAGGCAATTGAGTATGGTCTCAGCGGAGTTCGGGCTGCGATTGAAAAAGTTGCCGGAACAAAAGCTGCTTGGAGGATTGAACAGGGATACGGAGTGATTCCTGATTCTGAAGGGCCAGCGATTTCAGGTGTCTTGAACAGAGTGCGAAAAGGCTTGGAGGAGCGACCCATTCCGAAAATGTGGGAGCTAGTGGCAAATCAAAACGAACGATCCTTTGTGATGGAGCTGTCGCAGTTCCCTCGCCTCCTGCACGAGGTAGCGGATAAACGCTCAACGGGTAACTATGCAATCAAGCTCTCGGTTTATGAATCGCTCTCGACTACGGCGGAACAGTTGAATAGCCGCAAGAAACGAATCTCTGGCCAAGCCGCTTTCCTCCTCTACGATACCTACGGCTTCCCGCTCGATCTCACCGAGCTCCTCGCACGCGAGCGAGGCCTCAAAGTCGATGTGGATGGCTTCAACAAGCTCATGGAAGAGCAACGCGAACGCGCCCGTGAAGCCGGCAAGAAAAACAAGCAGGTTGTCTCCGTCTCCGAGATCGAAACGAAGGCCCCGACGAAGTTCATCGGTTACGACAACCTCGAAGCCGACGTGAAAGTGCTCGAAGTCGTCGAGATGAAGGACAAGACCGCCGTCGTGCTCGATGTCTCCACCTGCTACGCCGAAATGGGCGGCCAGATCGGCGACGCGGGGCAGATCATCCTCGGCGCGAACACTTTCCCCATCACCGCCACGACCAAAGTCGGCAACACCTGGCTTCACTTCCTCGGCGGCGATGAAGCGCCGCCCGTCGATGCCACCGTGAAGCTCCTCGTCGATGCGCCGCGCCGTCACGCCATCGAGCGACACCACACCGTCACGCACATCTTGCATTGGGCGTTGCACGAGGTCGTCAGCAAGGACGCCACGCAGAAAGGCTCCAGCGTCACGCCGGACAAGCTCACCTTCGACTTCAACAGCGCCGCGCTCACCGCACAGCAGCTCGCCGACATCGAGCGCCTCGTGAACGAGCGCATCGTCGCGAATGATCCCGTTTCGTGGAGCGAAGTACCCTACGTCGAGGCGAAGGCCAACAACGGCATCATGGCCCTCTTTGGCGAAAAATACGGCGACCTCGTCCGCGTCGTGCAGATCGGCGGCCAGCCGCACAAGCTCGATGGTTGGAGCATGGAGCTCTGCGGCGGCACTCACACCCGCCACACCGGCGAGATCGGCCTCTTCCGCCTCGTCGGCGAAGGCGCCGTCGCCGCCGGCGTGCGCCGCATCGAAGCCATCGCCGGCCTCGAAGCCTACCACGCCGCCAAGGCCGAAGCCGACCTTTTGAAGCTCCTCGCCGGCAAAGTCAGCGCGCAAGGCGCCGCCGACCTCGAGAAGAAGCTCGATCAAATCCTCACGCAGCAAAAAGAGCTCGAAAAAGCCCTCAAGGCAGCGCAGCAACGCGAAGCCTCAGGCAATGCGAAGGATTTGCTCACCACCGCCGCCAACAACGCCATCATCACGAATCTCGGCGACGTCGATGCCAATTACGCCATGGCCGTGAATGACGCGCTCAAGTCTCAATTCAGCGGCATCATCGTCCTCGCCGCCACAGGCGGCGGAAACGTCACTTTGATGGCCAACGTCGGCAAAGACCACCAATCCAAGGTCCAGGCCGGCAAGATCATCCAAGCCATCGCCCCCATCGTCGGCGGCAAAGGCGGCGGCAAACCCGACTTCGCCCGTGGCGGCGGAAAGGATGTCTCCAAGGTCGATGCGGCGCTGGCAGAAGCACGGAAGCTGATCGGGTAATGTGGGGTGACGGCCTCCTGGCACCACGCCTCGAAAACTCATGGACTTGTCCCGGTCAAAAACCCATGATCCCGACACTTGGCTCGATCTCGCGCCGGAAGCCTCGCGTGGCATGGCGGAACAGATGCGAAGTTGGATTCAGCGTTGGGAGCCGGATCTGACGGAGTCGATCAAATGGAACATGCTGTGCTTCAGCGGACGCAAACTGGTGTGCGGCCTCAGCGCGTGTAAAAAACATCTGGGTATCACCTTTTTCCGTGGCACCGAGCTGCGGGACATCACCAAGCTCTTCCAACATGGCGAGGGCAACACGAGCATTCTGTCATTCCAAATACGAGCGATGAAGGAACTCGACGCGAAAGCTTTCCAACGGCTGCTACACGCGGCGGTGGCGCTGGATGCGGATGAAACGGCGAAACCGCCAACGCCGAAGCAACGCAAGCAGTGGCCGATGCCGGAAGCCCTCGCCAAAGCACTCAAGAAGCACCCAGCGGCGGCGACTGGCTTTGCAGCGCTCAAGCCGACGTATCAACGCGAATATCTCGTGTGGATCAGCACGGCGAAGCAGCCGGAGACGATCGCTAGGCGGCTGGAGGAGGCACTGCGTGCGCTGGCAGCAGGCAGGAAGTGGGCACAGCGGAAGGCTGGTTAACCGCCCTGCACGGGAGGCATGAGGGCGACTTCGGCACCGTCGTGGAGCGAGGCATCGCGTTTCACATAAGTCTGGTCGAGCGCGAGAAGCATGCTGCTTTGCCAATCGCGCAGCTTCGGCCAGCGGGTTTCGATTTGAGCGAGAAGATCGGCCAGCGTGCTGCCGGGAGACATTTCGAGCGCGATCTCATCAACGCCGGTGATGTCGCGCAGCACGGAGAAAAACAACACGCGCAGCTTCATGACGGCTTGTTCGGGTTTAGAATGCCAATGCAGGGCAGATTGCGAAAGCGGCCCTGGTAGTCCATGCCGTAACCGACGACGAACTCGTCGGCGATTTCGAAGCCGACGTCGTCGAGCGGCACTTCGCGCAGGCGCTGACGGCGTTTGCTGAGCAGGACGCAGGTGCGCAGCGAGGCGGGCTGCTGCGCGTGGATGCGTTCGCGGATCACGCTGAGCGTGAGGCCGGTGTCGAGGATGTCATCGAGCAACAGCACATGCTGGTCACGAAAGGTGAGATCGAGCGGCCAGTTCACCTTCACCTCACCGCTGGTAGCGGTGCCTCCATGGTAGCTGCTGGCACTGAGCGTGTGCATGCGCACTGGAATTTCGAGCTGACGCAGCAAATCGGCCACGAAGAACAATGCGCCGTCCATCAGCGCCACGACAGCGACGACCTTGCCCACTAGTTCCGCATTCAACCGCACCGCCATCTCCCGCACGCGGGCGTGGATTTGATCCGGCGTGAGCAGGATGCGTTCGAGATCGTGTATGACACCGGTGACCGGGGAGAGCATGGGAGCAAAGAAGCGCGCAAAAGGCCAAAGCAGACGTAGCAGAAGCCGTGCGGCACGCTTTCTTGTAGCGCGAATGAACCTGACTGACAAACCGAACCTGCCTGACCTGCGCGTGAGCTACAACCTCGGTGCCCTCGACGAACACACCGCGCCTGCCGATCCCGTGGAATTGTTCACGGTGTGGATCAACGACGCGCTGGCTCACAAGCTGCCGGAGCCGAATGCGATGAGCCTAGCCACCAACGGCCTCGATGGCACGCCGACGGTGCGCACGGTCCTACTCAAAGGCATCGACGTGCGCGGCTTCCATTTCTACACGAACTACGAGAGCCGGAAAGGGCATGAGATCGCAGCTAACGCGCGGGGGGCAGCCTGCTTCCTGTGGACGGACCGACATCATCAAGTCTGCCTCAAAGGTGTGATCTCGAAGCTAGAGCGTGTCGATGCAGAGCTGTACTTCGCCAGCCGACCCTACGGCCATCAAATCGGTGCTTGGGCCTCGGCGCAGAGCATCGTGATTCCCGGGCGCGAGTGGCTGGAGGAGCGCGATGCCGAGCTGAGGGCGAAATACCCCGAAGGCAACGTGCCCTGCCCGCCACATTGGGGTGGTTACACGTTGCTGCCGGAAGAAATCGAATTCTGGCAGGGCCGCGTGAGCCGCCTGCACGACCGGATTCGTTACCGGAAGGAGAATGGCGTATGGGTGAAGGAGCGGCTGAGCCCGTGAGTTAGTAAATTTTCAAATCGCGGCTTGCCTTTCTGAACTTTCAGTTTTTAATGAAACTGTGAGCAAGGAACAACCAGCGTGGGAGAAAGCCCGTGAAGAATTCGTGGCGCAGTGGGGTTCGCTGGGCACGCAGTGGGGCATCAACCGCACCATGGCGCAGATTCACGCTCTGCTCATGACCGCCCCGGAGCCGATGTGCACCGACGAGGTCATGGACAAGCTGCAAATCAGCCGCGGCAACGCCCACACAAACCTCAAGGAGCTGGTCGCCTGGAATCTTGTGCGTATCATCACCCGCAAGGGCGATCGCAAGGAGTATTTCGAGGCCGAGAAAGACGTGTGGAAGATTTTCATCACCATCACCCGCGAGCGCAAACGCCGCGAGATCGAGCCTGCCATCCGCCTGCTGCGTGACTGTGCGGCGCAGACGAAAGACGAGGCCGCCGGGCCTGGGCGAGACTTCCACCAGCAGATGAAGGAACTGGACGAGTTCCTGAGCTTCGGACTCAAGGTGAGCGACACGGTCATCTCCATGAAGCACGCCTCCGCCCTGCAATGGGCCATGCGCCTCCTCGGCTGATTTTTTTCATGCCCACATATTTCATTATTTCCTGAAAATACAGAACAACCCAAACCACACAACACCATGAACGACACCGTCATCACCTACACGCTCTACCTCATCCTCGCCGTCACCATGACCGTCTGGGTGGCGCGCACGTTGCACAAAAACGGCCGCATCTTCCTCGTCGATTGCTTCCACGGGAACACGGAACTCGCCGACAGTGTTAACCACCTGCTCGTCGTCGGCTTCTACCTCATCAACATCGGCTTTGTGTCGCTCTACCTCAAGACGACTGAGGAAATTGCCGGTGCACGCGGCGTCTTCGAGGTGCTCAGCGAAAAAATGGGCGTCGTGCTGCTGATGCTCGGCGGCATGCACTTCTTCAACCTCTACGTCTTCACTAAGATGCGTCGTCGCGCCACGCTCGCGAACCTCCCGCCGCCCATTCCGGCGATGAACCGCGTCAGCAAACCTCACGATGTGCTCGACACACTGTGAAAACGTTCCTTCGCAAACTCAAACTCTCGTTCCTCGCGATGCTGTGCGGCTGGATCGCGTGCAACATCGCCTGGTGGATCGGCTCTATTCCCGGCATGGATAGACTGGAAATTCCGCACATCACATTGTCACAGCGGATCACCGCCGTGATGGCGATTGGAATCTATACGGCCATCGTCATCACCATCACTTGGCTGTTGTTGTTCTTGCCTGTCGATCTTTGTCTGAGCAATGACTCGAAGTTACGCAGGCCGAAGGTGGCAGCTCTTTTTGGGTTTCTGATGGCATTCTTGATCGTGGCTGCCGTCTTTGGCTACGTCGTTTGGTTTGATGGTTTCTGGAACACTCTGGACAAAGCCGCCCTGCCCTACGCTCTCGGAACCTGCGTCACTGGCTGTGTGGCGGGCTACGTCCGAGCGCGCATGGATCAACCCAAGCCAAAGGCAACGCCATGAACACGCTCACCATTTTCTACGACGCTCGCTGCGGCCTCTGCTCGCGCTTCCGGCGCTGGATGCTCGACCAGCCGGCTTACGTGCGCCTCGAATTCATCCCGTATGATTCCGCACAGGCACGCAGACGTTGTCCTGATTTGCCAAACCTGCGTGCCGACCAGGAAATCGTCGTGATGGGCGATGACGGATCGCTTTGGCAAGGCGCGGCGGCGTGGGCGACGTGTTTGTGGGCCTTGCGCGAGTATCGCGAATGGTCGCTACGCCTCGCAACACCGGGCATGCTCGGCATCGCTCGCAAAGTGGTTCACTGGATCTCGACGAATCGCATCAGCCTCTCGCGACTGATGCGATTGCGTGGTGACGACTTGCAGGCACAGGTAACAGACATGGTCTGCCACGAAGGAAGCTGCGCGGTGAAAACATGAAAGTAGAGCTTCCAGATGGAACAACGGCGTCTCTGCTCCCGAGCTCAGTTGGGCGCGAGCGATTGCTGGCATGCTGCGGAGATCCCTTGTTTCATGCGGGCTGGCTGGACGTGGTGTTTCTGCATTTCGAAGCGGACCCGGTGGTGCTGCAAAGAGAGATCCCGTGGCAGCTCGATTTGTTCGAAGGCCGGGCGTTTGTCAGCCTCGTCGCCTTCACCATGCGCGATCTCCGGCCTTGTTTCGGCGGCAGTCTGACGGCGCTGCCGTTCAAGCCCATCGCGACGCATGAGTTCCTCAATGTGCGCACGTATGTGCGGCATCGCGGCGAACGAGGCATCTACTTCCTCGCCGAATGGGTGCCGAATGCGTTGAGCGTGGCACTCGGACCGGCGGTGTTCGGGCTGCCGTATCGGCTGGGTCGGTTGCGTTATGACAACGGGTTTGAGAAACGGCATGCCGATGGCCGGATCGAAGATGCGTGGAGTGGCAAAGCGTTCGTTTACTCCTGCAAGGCCGCCTCGGAGCACATTCATGAGCCATGCACGGCCGGATCGCTCGATGAATTCGTCCTGGAGCGTTACACCGCTTTCACCAGCCTGGGGTGGCTGCGCCGGTTGTTTCGCATCTGGCACCCGCCGTGGCCGGTGACGGCATTGGACGTCGAAGTCGAGGACCGTGGCCTGTTGTCGCTCGCCGGAGAATGGAGCCGCGATGCGAAACTGGTCTCAGCACATCATTCACCCGGCTATGCGGACGTGTGGATGAGTCGTCCGCATCTTGCAGGTAGTTCCAGCACTGTTTCAGAGGGTGCGTAGCCGGAATGATGTGGCATGAAAGTCGTAGGCCGGATGTGTTCGTCGCGCAGGACTCCACCAGCATGAGAAGTGGTCTTCGACGAACTATCCGGCTGGATTTGGGAGGTGCGCGGAGTCCAAGAGCATCATGCTCCCCAAACCGCCGGATAGTTTGGCGAAGGAGAGCGAGGGCCTTGCGATGCGCTTTCCGCCAAACACATCCGGCCTACATCATTCCGACGACGCACCCGTTTCAGAAACCGTGCTTGAACAAAGTCCGGTGGCTGCGCTGTAATTTCCCCATGCTCTTCCGCCGCAGTTTTGTCGCCGCTGTTGTTTTCGTCCTCAGTCTTCACGCCGCCGAGGACAAACTGCGTCTCGTGCGCGAAACGAATGCGCTGACGCCGGAGCAGGAGCGCGCGGGCTTTCATGTGCCGCCGGGCTTTGAGGTGCAGCTCTTCGCCAGCGAGCCGATGATCAACAAGCCGATCAACATGGCCTTCGACGCACGCGGGCGGCTGTGGGTGTCATCAACGGTCGAGTATCCGTATGCCGCGGACAAATCACGCTGGTCGGACGAGAAAGGCACATGCGTCAAAGACAGCCGCGATGCGATCAAGATCCTCGAAGACACCGACGGCGACGGCAAGGCCGACAAAGTGACCGATTTCGTCGACGGCTTGAACATTCCCACCGGTGTGGTGCCGTGGCACAAGCCGGAGCACAAGGCCGGCTGCATCGCATGGAGTATTCCGAACATCTGGTACTTCGCCGACAGCGATGGCGATGACAAAGCCGACGTGCGCGAGGTTTTGTTCGGCCCGCTCGGCTACGAAAAGGACACGCACGGCATGTGCAGCAGCTTCCGTCTCGGCCTCGACGGCTGGGTGTATGCCACGCACGGCTTCAACAATACGAGCAGGTTCAAGGCGAAGGACGGCAGCACGCTCGAACTGCACAGCGGCAATGTGTTCCGCTTCAAACCCGACGGTTCGCGTGTCGAAATCTGGACACGCGGCCAGGTGAATCCCTTTGGCCTGTGCTGGGATCGTTACGGCAATCTCTACAGCGCCGATTGTCACAGCTCGCCGATCTACCAGCTCATTCGCGGCGCGTGCTATCCCAGTTTCGGCAAGCCGCACGATGGTCTCGGCTTCGCGCCCGTGATGTGCGAGCACAGCCATGGCTCCACAGGTATCTGCGGCATCGTTTACATCGACGGCGGCGTGTGGGGCCCGGAATGGGACGATCACACCTTCGTCGGCAATCCCGTCACTTCGACGGTCAACCACGACAAGATCACCTTCACCGGCTCCACGCCGAAGGCGAACGAGCAGCCCGATTTCATCACCAGCGATGATCCGTGGTTCCGCCCCGTCGATCTCCAGCTCGGTCCCGACAACGCGCTCTACATCGCCGACTTCTACAACAAGATCATCGGCCACTACGAGGTGCCGCTCGATCATCGGGGTCGCGACAAGGAGCGTGGGCGGATCTGGCGAGTGGTGAAGAAGGGATCCAAACCGGCGCATCATGACTTCACAGCAATGTCACCCAAGGAGATTGCAACGGAGACCGGCAGCCCAAATCTCACGCGCCGCCATCTGGCGTTGCGAGAAGTCAGGAGGCGCGGCTCTCAAGCATGGCTGCCGGAGTTTTTCAAAGTTTTCACCTCCGGTGATTCCATGATTGCCCGGGGCGATTGCAGGCCTCCTGACTATCGAGACAACGACATCGGAGATTTCAACTACACACAGGTGAACTGGCCACGATCCGATCTGAAGACAGCATGCTCGCTGTGGGCCCTGTCATACCTTGGAGAGCGTTTTCTTGTGTCGAATGTGCTGCGTGCTCTTCACACAGGAGGCTCCTGGGTGGAGGATAAAGGAGTGGAGTTGAACGGGCTGGTAATGTCACAAGCAGCGCTGGTCATCGGCGCGTATGAGCATCTCCATCCCTGGGAAAAGTGGAATCTGGGCATTGTGTTTGACGGACGTGGCAGCGCCGCCGGTCGTGCAGCGGCACAATCACTGCTTCAGCGGCCCGACTTTTTGCGTGGTGATCCCTATTGGCCGGGGATCGAGGCAAAAATGCTGATCAATCTAACAAACGATCTCCTCTCGCCTCCAGGGCCGAACAATGACTTGAGTGCGAAGATTGGCGACGATTCTTATGTGCATTCTCTTCGTCTGCTACTCAGGGATTTCCTTTCACAGCCGGGAGTTTTAGAGGACCCTGAGACTCAGCGATGGGCAGCGCGTGTCGCCAGCAAGCCGTGGTTTTTGGATGTGATCAAAGCCGTGCCCACAACAAGCGCCTCGGAGTTTCTTTTCCAGCACGCTAGAGGCACCGGATGCACTCCACCTGACATCGTGAAGCACATCGCGCGTCATGGAAGTGATCGCCTCGTCCAATCGGTACTCCACCAAGAACACACTCAAGCCAACGGGGCATCCATGACAGACCAAGCCGCTTTGATTCAAGCCATCCACAACGGCCTGAGCGAGCGCGGAGCGCCCGCAAACGCCGAACTGCTGCAATGGGCGCAGGAACTCTCCACGAGGCTTCTTGCGTCACTCGAAAAGAAACCGGAAACAACGTGGACTCCGATCTCGACGTCGGAGAACGGCCCGAAGTGGTCGTTGCAGACGCGGAAGTGCGCGGATGGCACCGAGGCGCAGGTGCTGCAGAGCATGATCAAGGGCGGAGCCGATGAGGAAGGACGTACGGGTGTTTTGAAATCAAAAAACTTCACCGCGCCAGCCAGGCTCACATTCTGGATCAACGGTCACTGCGGCTTTCCGAAATCGAAGTCGAATGACAAGAATCTCGTGCGCGTGGTTGATGCGAAAACCGGCGAGACACTGGCCAGCGAGGCAACACCGCGCAACGATGTGTGCCAGCGTGCCGAGTTTGACCTTTCCAAGCATGCGGGCAAGGCCGTGCGGCTCGAAATCGTCGATGGGGACGACGGAAAAGCCTACGCGTGGCTCGGCATCACGCGCATTGAGCCCGCGGTGGTCAGCGTGAACGATTTTCAAACTGAGGACACCACACGGGATGCGCTCAAAAAGCTCGCCACCATGCTGCAGCACACCGCGCCGGCGGCTTTGCGGGAAAAACTGGCGGTTTACCTGCCACCACGTCCCGCACCGCCGCCGCTGCCCGTTTCGCCGCAGCAACGCAAGCAATTCGATGCGCTCATCGCCGCGCGTGTGGCCGCATTTGCGAAGACGAAACCGGATGCGGCTGCTGGAAAGAATGTTTTCAAGGCTCAC
Organism: uncultured Prosthecobacter sp.; assembly: GCA_964421275.1. Classification (GTDB taxonomy): domain Bacteria; phylum Verrucomicrobiota; class Verrucomicrobiia; order Verrucomicrobiales; family Verrucomicrobiaceae; genus Prosthecobacter. The sequence goes on along the minus strand of CAYQWE010000031.1, from coordinate 8,430 downwards.
TGCGCCGTGTGTCATCAAATCGGCGGCGAAGGCGGTTTGATCGGTCCGCAGCTCGAAGGCATCGGTGTGCGCGGCGTGGAGCGTTTGTGCGAGGACATCCTCGACCCGAATCGCAATGTGGACGCGCATTTCCATGTTCACACGCTCACGCTGAAGGATGGCACAACGATGGGCGGCTTTCTGAAAGCCGAGGCAGGCCAGGTGTTGATCCTCTCCGATGCGGCAGGCCAGGAACACCGCGTATCGAAGAACGATCTCGCCAAAGATGAGACGACGCCGATGTCGTTGATGCCGCCTGTGTTCGGGCAAACCATCAGCGACGGTGATTTCGCGAATCTGCTGAGCTTCCTGCTGACTCAGTCGGTGTCGAAATGAATGCCAATGAATTTGTGCAGTGGCACGCGAAGGTTTGGGCAGTGCGGCAAACAAAAAAGCCGGAGTCGTGGAACTCCGGCTTCGTGATTGAATGAAAGGTTACTCCTCTGCGGCTTCGGCGGCGACTTTCTTCCGCTTCTTCTTGCCACCAGCATTACGCAGAGCCTTCGGAATCGGATCTTCCTTCTTCTGCAGGGCACGGCGCAGCTTGCGCAGCGCGATGTTTTGAAGCTGGCGGATACGTTCGCGCGTGACGCCGAACTCCTGGCCGACTTCTTCGAGCGTGCGCGGTTTCTGGCCGGCGAGGCCGAAGCGGGCGTCGATGATCTTGCGTTCGCGCTCGTCGAGAACGGTGAGCAGGCCGTCGAGCTGGCCATGCATGTTCTTGTGCGAGAGCAGTTCGAAGGGCGTCTGCGCGTTTTCGTCGCCGACGATTTCGCCGAACTCGGTGCTGTCGTCGTCGCTGATCGGTGCGTCGAGCGAGGCCGGTCGCATGGAGGCGACCTTGAGCTGGCTCAGTTTCGCACGGTCGATGCCGATTTCCTCGGAAAGCTCGTCATCGGTCGGTTCGCGGCCAAGTTCCTCAGACATCGCCATGGCGACGCGGCGCATCTTGCTGATCTTGTCCACCATGTGGACGGGCAGTCGAATGGTCTTCGACTGATTGGCGAGCGCACGCTTGATGGATTGTTTGATCCACCAAGCAGCGTAGGTGGAGAGCTTGCCACCCTTGTTCGGGTCGAAGCGCTCCACGGCCTTCATGAGGCCGATGTTGCCTTCGGAGATGAGGTCGAGAAGTGGCAGACCGTAGTTGGCGTAATCTTGGGCGATCTTCACGACAAGGCGGAGGTTCGCACGGATCATGTGCGAACGGGCCTCGGGGTCGCCACGCTTGATGCGTTCGGCAAGCTCGACCTCCTGATCGGGAGTCAGCAAGTCAGTCTTGCCGATCTCCCGCAGGTAAATCTTGATGCCTCCGTCGAGTTCCATGTTGAGCATTTAGGTGGGTAATACGATGCAAAGCGCAAAGTCTTTGCCCCCTGCCAGGACGCGGGGGGTCGGCAGAATATCAGAGCTTTCGCGCTTTGCTCGTATTTTTTGAGCAAGTTTAAGGCCAGAAACTGGGTTGTGGCTGGGCGAAGGCGTCACGAGGAGGTGAATTTGCAAGCTCCCTTCAACTAAACTTTGAGGGGCACGTCAATATCATTTCGACAAAAAGTTAAGTTTTGCTAACAAAACGTCACCCAACGGGCATTTTTGCGAATTTCAAACCGCTGGGAGCCCCCCTTGCCACCACTCTGCCATGGCTTGACACCGCATCCTCCTTCCCCGACTTACTTCCCCCCTCAAACTCCGCCATGTCCCGCCGAATCACCTACCGCGATGCCGTCCGTGAAGCCCTCGATGAAGAAATCGCCCGCGACCCCATGGTCGTGGTGATGGGGGAGGAAGTCGCTCAATATAATGGTGCCTACAAAGTGACCCAGGGTCTCTGGGACAAGTGGGGTGACAAGCGCCTCGTGGACACCCCGATTAGTGAGGCTGGCTTCATCGGCATGGGCATCGGTGCCAGCATGCTCGGCGTGCGTCCGGTGATGGAGCTGATGTTCTGGAGCTTTTACACCGTTGCTTGGGATCAAATCGTGAACAACGGCGCGATGGTCCGTTACATGTCGGGCGGCAAGATCAACTGCCCCATCGTCATCCGCGGCCCGGCCAACGGCGGCACCAGCGTCGGAGCGACCCATTCCCATACGCCGGAGAACATCATGGCGAACTTCCCCGGCATGAAGTGCGTCTGCCCCAGCAACGCCTACGACGCCAAGGGCCTCATGAAAGCCGCCATCCGTGACAATGACCCCGTCATGTTCATGGAGAGCACGAAGCTCTACGGCGAAGAATGGGAAGTGCCCGCCAACGACGAAATCCCTGGCGGCGATCTCTTTATCCCGCTCGGCCTCGCCGATGTGAAACGCGTCGGTAGCGACATCTCGCTCATCGCCCACGGCAAAGCGGTCATCACCTGCCTTGAGGCCGCCCGCATTCTCGAAGAAGAGCACGGCATCCACGCCGAGGTCGTTGATCTCCGATCGATCCGTCCGCTCGACGAGGACACCATTCTCGAATCCGTCGCCAAAACGCACCGCGCCGTCTATGTCGAGGAAAACAAGCCCTACTGCGGCATCGGTGCTCAAATCGCCTACATGATCCAGGAGCGTATCTTTGACGAACTCGACGCCCCCGTGCAGCGCGTGTGCAGCCTCGACGCCCCTGCGATCTACAGCCCGCCGCTGGAGGCCATCCAGCTTCCCACCGCCGATGTGGTCGTCGCCAAGGCACTCGGCATCTGCTGATCGAGTCCCCGTTTTCCCTCTCCCATCTTCCACCTGTTTAACTTTCAGACGCCATGCCCAAATTCATCGAAATGCCCAAGCTCAGCGACACCATGACCGAGGGCACCCTCGCCAAATGGACCGTCAAGGAAGGGGACAAGATCGCCGTCGGCAAAGCCATAGCGGATGTCGAAACTGACAAGGCCACCATGGAATACGCCAGCCCGTTTGAAGGCGTCCTGCACAAGATCATCGTCCAGCCCGGCAACAAAGTGCCGCTCAACGCCCCGCTCGCCGTCATTCTCGACGAAGGCGAGGCCGCTCCTGCCAATCTCGACGAACTCATCGCCAAAGCCCAGGCTGCCGCCGCTCCAGCACCCGCTACGGAGAAAAAACCAGCTGCTTCCGCTACCAAAGCCTCCACCGCAGGTCTGCGTCTGCCGCTCGCCCCGCAACACACGCGGCGCATTGCCGCCGCAGGCAATAGCGTGCGAGTCAAAGCCTCGCCACTGGCCAAAAAGATAGCAGCGGAACGCGGCGTGGACATCAATGCACTCATCGGCACCGGCCCTGGCGGTCGTGTGGTGCGCTTCGATGTCGAAAACGCACCTGCGGGCGGCTCCGGTGGCCGTGTGGCTGCCACGCCTGCCATTCGTCCGACTTACGGTCCTGAAGATGAACGCATCGCCACCAGCAGCATGCGCAACATCATCGCCGAGCGCCTGCTCGCCTCGAAAACGCAGATCCCGCACTTCTATCTGCAAATGGAAGTCGATGCCGCCCCGTTGATGGATTTCCGTGCGCATCTCAACGCCACCGCCGAAAAATCCGGCGGCAACAAGTACACCATCAACGACCTCATCCTGAAATCCGTCATCCGTGCTGCGCAAGCGCAGCCCGCGATCAACGCCGCTTGGGATGGCGATGCCATCGTGAAATTCAAATCCGTCGGCCTCAGCGTCGCCATCGCCATCGATGACGGCCTGGTCACCCCAGTCATCAAGCAGGCGGAGAAGAAAACGCTGCTCGAAATCAGCCAAGGCGTCAAAGATCTCGCCAGTAAGGCCAAGAATAAGAAGCTCAGTCCCGATGACTTCTCCGGTGGCACCATCACCGTGTCGAATCTTGGTGCGTATGGCATCGACCAGTTCGCCGCCATCATCAATCCGCCGCAGGCCGCGATCGTTGCCATCGGCAGCATCCGCAAAGCCGCCGTGGTGAATGACAAAGGCCAGATCGTCGTCGGTCAGCGCATGTGGGTCGGCCTCAGCGGCGATCACCGCGTCGTCGATGGTGCTGTGGCCGCCACCTTCCTCGCAGAGATGCGCAAGCTGTTGGAAAACCCCGCGCTGATGCTGGTTTGAAGGGGCCTATGGGCCCACCAACCTGACCACAAGCGCCACAAAAAGCCCACCTCACTCCTTGCCTTCTTCCTGCATGCGGATGAAGGGGCGCAGCACGAGGAGTAGCAGCGGAGCCATGAGCACGAGGCCACCGACGATACTCCACATCGTCACCGTGTCGCGCGGACCCTCCGCAGGGCAGTAACGGGTGAGCAGCCAGCCAAAGACAGCACCTGTGGCGATCTTGCCCATCAGCAGCGGCACAGCGGAGAGCGCAGCATAACTGGCCTCTTGGCCCTTCGGTGCGATGGAGACAGCGTACTCATAAACACGCGGCGAATAAAACGCCTCGCCGATGGAGAAAACCACCTGCCACAGCACGACGGTGAGGAAGAGCGGATGCGCCACGCCCTGCCAGTCGAAATAGCCGCGGATCACCCATTGCCCCAGTGGTCCATCAGCGAGGCCTTGGAAGGCCGCTTGCGGCAACGCGAGGAAGATAAAGGACAACGCGGTGATGAAACCGCCGAAGATGACCATCGGATACGCGGGGATCTTCCGGGTCAGGATGCCGACAACTGGGGCGAGGATGAGAATGAGCACGCTGTTCACCGCATTCGCACGACCGGCACGCTTGCCACCTTCGACGCCGAGCTCGCGTTCGAGGAAAGTCGGTAGCACTCCGTCCATGATACTGAAAACGATTTTGAGCAAGCCAATCACCGCGAGGAACATCAGCAGCCGGTGAAAGCCGGGATGCTTCAGCAGCATCATGAACAGCCGTGCTGACTCGCGCACAGCCCCTCCCACGGTAAGCTTCCGCGTCGGGGTGTCATCCGACACCACGCCGTGCTCGCGCAGCAGCAGCAGCATGGGCAGCATGAATAGTTCGATACCAGCACTCACGGCGAAGAGCACGCGCTGGATGCTATGTTCACCGCCGAAAAGATGGATCGTAGAGCCACCACCGCCGCCCTGCTTGATACCGTCAAAGATGAAGTAACCGGCCATGAAACCGAGGTTCAGCAGCGCGTAAAAGACGGAGAAAGCCACGCTGCGCTGCTCCGCAGTACTGAATTTCCGCGTCGCCGCCACCAGCACCGGCGTACACAGCGCCTCCCCCACAGCTACGGGGATGAGCCCTACAGTCAGAGCCAACCAGGGACTCGACACAGAGATCATGATAACGCGCGCCAACACGGCAAGCGTCACGCCGATGGTCAGCGTGCGACGCAGGCCTATCGCATCCGTAATAGACCCTGCCAGCAGCGTGCTTCCCGACATCATGAGCCCAAGCAGCAGATAGCCGAGCTGCGCGTCCGCGTCGCTCATGCCACAGTCCTTCATGAGGTAGGACACCATCACGACCATCATGATCTTGTAACCGGTGACGCTCAGCAGTTTCAGCCCGAAAGTCACCCACAGCCCTGCGGGTGCGCCCTTGAGATTCGCGATGGCGTAGAGTCCGATCCCGAAAGTGGCTCCGCCGATGACCCAGCCTGCCACAACTCCGAGGCTCAGTTTCGCCATCGCCATCCAGCCGACAGCCCAGCAGAACAGGGCGAGCACACCCCCGCGGAGGACGAGTGACAAGGAAGATGATGTGGCAGGCATATTTTCTGACATGGCGAGAGGGAGCCAGCTTTGGATCAATGGTCAAGCACCATGGACTCGGAACATGCACGGCAGCCTCTGACTCAGTACTGTAAAGTACAGTCTCATGACCGACCGAAGGCGCACGGCTGACTGCAAGGCACCGCCATTTCTGACGTTCCAGCGCAGTCATGAAGTGCTTCCTTCTCTCATTCCTCCTCACCGTCACCGCCTTTGCCGCTGAGGCACCGCGTCCCAACATTGTTTTTCTGCTCGTTGACGACTTGGGGCGTGCGGATTGCGGCTTCATGGGCGGCAAGGACATCCAGACGCCAAACATTGACAAGCTGGCGAAGCAGGGTGCCATCCTCGATCAATTTTATGTGCAGCCTCTGTGCTCACCGACACGCGCAGCGCTGCTCTCTGGGCGCTATCCGATGCGCCTAGGACTACAAGTCGGCGTGATCCGGCCGTGGGCCATGTACGGTCTGCCGCTTGAGGAACGCATCCTGCCACAAGCGCTGAAAGAAGTCGGCTACGAAACCGCGATTGTCGGCAAATGGCACCTCGGCGATTTCCAGCCTAGCTATTTGCCAACAAAGCGCGGCTTTGATCATCAATACGGCCACTACAACGGCGCAATCGATTACTTCACCCACATCCGTGATGGTGGCCACGACTGGCATCGCGACGACAAGGAAAATCACGACGAAGGTTACTCCACCCATTTGATTGCCAAGGAGACTACGCGATTGATCCGTGAACGTGACAAGACCAAGCCTCTTTTTCTATATGTCCCGTTCAACGGTGTACACAGCCCCTGGCAGGTGCCGGAATCATACACGCAGCCCTATGCTCACCTCAAAGGCGATCGCCAGAAATATGCCGGCATGCTTGCAGCAATCGATGAAGCAGTGGGACAAATCGTGGCCACCGCAGAAGAAACAGGCATGCGCAAGAACACACTCTTCATCTTCTCCAGCGACAACGGTGGCCCCAGTCCGGGTGTGATTACGGACAATGGCCCATTGCGAGCAGGCAAAGGCACGCTCTACGAAGGAGGCACACGCGTCGCCGCATTCGCCACATGGGACAGCGTCATCAAGCCTGGCAGCACTGTAAATGCTGCGCTGCACATGGTCGATTGGTATCCCACATTGCTGCGGCTCGCAGGCGCAGCACTGGAGCAAAAACTTCCTCTTGATGGACGCGACGCCTGGGCCGCCATCACTCAAAACGCACCCTCACCGAACGAATTCATTCTGCTCAACACCTCTCCTGATAATGGCGCTATTCGCGTGGGCGACTGGAAACTCGTACTCGGCGGCAACCTGGGCAGTAGCATGAGAGACGAAGAACCCAACATCAGGAAAAAGAACCCAAAGAAGGCACAGCACAAGACAGCAAAAGTAGAACTCTTCAACATCGCCAACGATCCCGGCGAAAAAAACAACCTAGCCAATGATCATCCTGAAACAGTCACCGAACTTCGCACCAAACTTGATAAAATCGCCGCCCAAGCTGTCCCGCCAAAAAACGCGCCGAAAACTCCCAACTTCAAATCACCACGTGTTTGGGGTCAAGCGAATTGAACTGTCAGTGGAGTTTATTCCCAGTTCTTATGACTGGAACGAATTCATTTGCTTGAATCTCCTTATCCGTAAGCACTGCGAACAAGTCTAACAAGTGCGTTCCACCTCCACATTTCATGGGTTCCACAGCGGCCTTGGATGTGAGTCTTTTTTGGCATGAAATGTGGATGGAGTATAACAACCTTTGATTTTTCGCTATTGTCCGCAGTCTGCGGTGGTTTGTTAGCTCGGCTGTTCACATATTTTTCGCAGATGCTGTTTAAATGCAGGATTACTCAGCGCGGCTTGAGCGGCCTGGACTTCGGCCTCTTTTTTACTGCGCCCGGTTCCCCGCCCGAGTTCGATTTTCAACCAATGCACCGTGGCGATAAAATTTTTGGCGTGGTCTGGTCCTTCAGCTCCAATAATTTCGTAGTGGGGTGCAGTGGTACTCACCGATTGGATCATTTCCTGTAGCTCTCCCTTGGGGTTGGACTCGAGTGGGCCGTGACGAAGCGCATCGATATCGTCGGCAAACAGATGCGCAGTAAATCGCAGTGCTGCCTGGCTGCCGCCATCGAGGTGGATAGCTCCAGCGATGGCTTCCAATGCGTCCGCCAGTGAGGAGTCACGATCGCGGCCTCCGCTAGCTTCTTCTCCACGTCCCATGCGCAAATAACTGCCCAATCCGATGCGTCGCGCCAACCGCGCCAGCGCTTTGGTCGAAACAATCTGAGCTCGTGCTTTTGTCAGCACACCTTCATCCGCTTGCGGGAGTTTTTGGTAGAGCAGGTCCGAAAGCGCGAGCTGAAGCACCGCATCTCCGAGGAATTCAAGCCGTTGGTTATCCGGCAACGGCCGCTGATTTTCATAACCGATACTGCCGTGTGTGAGTGCAAGCTGGAGCAGCGTGGGATCGTGAAAAGTGTGTCCGAGAATGGTTTCCAGCGTGTCCATGCGTGGCGGCGACTCAAGCCGCTGGAACACTGTCTCACCAGTAAAAAATGGGGTGACCGACGGGATTCGAACCCGCAACAACCAGAATCACAATCTGGGGCTCTACCTTTGAACTACGGTCACCATCTCGGGTGAGAGTGCGCGGATAGTAGCCGCCAGGAACAGTTGCGCTAGTGAAAATTCAGGGGGACAAGCAAGATGGGCAGGGCTTACGCACCAAAACCGTGGAAGATGAGATGGGTGGCTTGGGTTCGCAGG
>CAYQWE010000030.1:0-60987 GCA_964421275.1 uncultured Prosthecobacter sp. | reverse complement strand
CCAGCACGAGAAGTGGCCATCGACGAACTATCCGGCTGGATTTGGGAGGTGCGAGCAGTCCAAGGTCATCATGCTCCCCAATCCGCCGGATCGTTTGGCGAAGGAGATCAAGGATCTTGCGCTGCGCTTTCCGCCAAACACATCCGGCCTACATCATTCCAACGACGCATCCGAGTGCGCAAAGACCTGCGGTTCACTTCCGGGCCGCATCGGCGCGGTTTTGCACATAGGTGCTGCGGGCGGCGAGATAGGGGTCGATGGTGCCCTTGGTGGCAGCGTCGTATTGGGAGAACTGGTCGGGCATCATGCGCAGCGTATTGGAGGCAGGCGGCGCGACCGTCCAGTCATGCTCCCAATCTCCTCCGCCATGCCAGTAGAGCATGGCCCAGTTCACAGGATTGCCAGCATAGTCACAGGCAAGGCCCACAGTGTCACGCAGACTGCTGGGGCCGAGTAAAGGCAGCACGACATAGGCTCCGTGGCCAATGCCCCAGGTGGCAAAGGTCTGCGCAGTATCCTCGGCGGGAACATGGGCCAGGGCCGGGATCCTCTCCGCAGGCCGGAAGATGCCACCGACGCCGCCGATGGTGTTGACGAAGAATTTGCCGGTCTCCTGCCCAGCGCGTTTGAATTTGCCCTGCAAGGCGCAGTTCACGAAACGGACGGGGTATTTGACGTTCTCGAACGCATTGTCGATCCCCTTCCGCACAGGCTTGGGGAACACAAACTCATAGGTCTTGGAGATCGGCTTGAAGACAAAGGTGTAGAGTTTGTCATTGCACCAAAACACGCCGCGATTGAGCGGCTCCAACGGATCGGAAACCTTGGTGTCTGCCTCGGCGTAGTCATCCTTCTCGTCAGTCTTGTCCACGGTACCTTTCGCCACCGGCTTGCTCTTGGCAGCCGCGAGTGAGGCAGGTGACGAATGAGCGGCAGTGTTTTTGTCTGTGGAGGAACAATCCGTCAGAAACGGCGCTACAGCCAGCAGCAACAACGAGCGGAGGGAAGATTCAGTGGATTTCATCGTGGACGTGATGCGGATTGGTTAAGAGAGCTTATGACGGCGTTTGCGCCACCTTTTTTAAACTGGGCGTCCAACTGACTGCGATAGTTGGCGATCAGGCTGACCCCTTCAATGACAACATCCGTGATCCTCCAGCTTGTCTCCTGCTCCATCCGGTAGGTCACGCTGTAATGGCTGCCCTGGTACACCATCCTCGTCGGCACATCGACTCGCCCAGCCGCTGGTGTGACAGCGCGCATATAGGTGATCGCCGGGTGCTCTCCCGGGGTGAATTTGTCGCTATAGCTTCGGATGATGAGCGTGGAGAAAAGCCGCGTAGCCTGCTGCTGCTGCTGCGGGGTGAACTGACGCCAACCCGGCCCCACCGCACGGCGGGTCATCGTCTCGAAACTCACATGCTTCGTGAGCACTGGACGCACGCTCTCCGGCAGCGCGCTTTTGCTCGTAGAACGGTCTGCCACCGCGAGCACCTCGCTGATGGCGGCTTTGAGCTTCTGCTGCGCCTCGGCTTCCTGGGAAAGGGCCGGAACGGCAAACGCGGACAACGACAGCAGGGCAAGCAGAGGGCGGAGTATCATGGAACCGGAGCAGTATTTTTGGGAGTTTCTTTGTCAACACTACCGAAAGCCATCTTCCCGATCAAGGATTCAAGATCGACTGAGGACTCGGTGTCAGTGATTCTAGCGCCGGGGGCCAGATTCGTCTCGTCCGCGCCAGGCGCGAGCAGCACATACTTGTCACCGATCAGTCCCGTCGTCTTGATGGAGGCCATCGTGTCCGTCGGAAGGTTGAGGCCTGACATGACACGCAGGGTGGCGATGGCGCTGAAATCCTTTGGATCGACCCGGATGCCCTCCACGCGGCCCACTGAAACACCGGCCACCACCACGCTGCTGCCAGTATTCAATCCGCCTGCATTGGCAAAGCGGGCTTCAATCTCATAAGTGCCACCGCCCATCATGGAGCCCGCCCCGAGCTTGACGGTCAGATAAGCCACGGCGGCAAGGCCTAGGACGACAAAAACGCCCACAAGGAGTTCGAGTTTGGATTGGTTCATGGGTCTTCGGTTTGAAGGGCTTCACCGCAGCGTATAGCGGCCAACGCACTGCCAAGCGCGGCGGTACTATCACGGAAATCACGCACCACACCATCATTCGACGCGGAAAATTCCTCCGGTGTACCGGCAAAGCACATGCGACCCGCCTCCAGCAGCGCCACTCGATCGCTTGCGACAAGTGCCTCCGGCACGTCATGCGTCACCACCACGGCGGTGAAGCTAAACTGACGCTGGTATTTGGCGATCATCGCAAAGACGGCGTTGCGACGCAGAGGGTCGAGTCCGGCGGTCGGCTCATCAAAGAGTACGAGTTCCGGCCGCGTCACGATCGCACGCGCCAAGGCCAGCCGCTTTTGCATGCCGCCGGAAAGCTGGCTGGGATAACGGTCGCAATACGCATCGAGCTCCAGTTGCCGCAGCGCCTCACGGCTGCGCTCGCGGATCTCCTTGTCAGCAAGATCAGTCATCTGCTCCAGCGGCAGTGCCACATTCTCCAGCGCTGTGAGTGAGTCGAAAAGCGCATTGCTTTGAAACAAAAAACTGCAACGGCGGCGAAAATCAGCGCGCGTGCTGGCATCTCCCCGCCTCAGAGGAACCCCATCAAAACAGACACGCCCTGCGTCAGGGTGCAGGACGTCCGCAAGACATTTCAAAAACACCGACTTACCCGCGCCACTGCGTCCAAGCACTGACACGAGCGCTCCGCGTGGCACCTCTAGGCTCGCTCCAGAAAGGACAACATGATCGCCAAAAGACTTATGCAGCCCCTCGACCTGAAGCAGGATATCTGGCGACAAGGAAGCCATCTTCACATGAGAAACGAGGTGATCACATAATCCGCCGCCAACACCATGATGCAGGACTGCACCACCGCACGCGTGGTAGATGAGCTGACCGCGCGTGCCCCTGTCGCCGAGCGACAGCGATGCGCGTTAAAACCGTGGTAGGAGCATAGGCTAATCGTCAGCAGGCCGAACAACGCAGCCTTGATGAAACACTCCCTCACATCCTGCGCCTCGACCGCACGCTCCACCGCCGACCAGTAAACACCGGGCGCAAGCCCAAGCAGCACAGAACCGGACAGAGCCCCACCGATTAAGCCGACCGTGACAAACAAGGCCGTCTGCATGGGATACACCACCAGCGCGACCAGCAACCGTGGAGTCACCAGATAAGCATGGCTGCTCACGCCCATGGTCTCCAGCGCCGCAATCTGCTCCGAATTGCGCTGGATGCCGAGCTCCGCCGCCAATGCCGAGCCCGCCTGCCCCACCAACATCAAAGCCGCGAGCACTGGCCCCATCTCGCGGACAAGACTGAGAGAAACCAGGGTGCCGAGCAGGCCTTCAGAACCGAATTTGTTCAACACATGGTAGCCCTGGAGGCCGAGCACCAAGCCGGTGAACATCCCCACAATCAATATCACCGGCAGGCATCGCGTCCCCTGCTCAAAAACTGCTCGTGCCAGCCTGCGTGGCAGCTTCCGTGTGCCAAACGCCGCACGAAAAGCCTCCCCAATGAACAGGGCGAAGTCCCCGGTGGCCTGGACAATGGAAAGCGTGTGTCTCCCGACGGTTCGCAGCATGTTTGTCCGCTACATTCTCGCAAACAGTGACAATATGCAACGGCGCAGCGGCCTAGGACGCAAAAATGGCGCAGATCAACCTTCGCGAATTTTGCCCGCGAGGTTTTCAAGCACACGCTTGAAGTCACCGGAACCGTTCATGAGGTTATTCACCACCTTGCAAGCATGAATGACTGTCCCGTGGTCGCGTCCGCCGAATTCGTCGCCAATCTGAATGAGCGGCAGCTTTGTGAGTGTGCGGACCAGGTACATCGCCACTTGGCGCGCTTCGGCGATGTTCTTTGGACGACGTGGACCAGTAAGATCGCTGACACGCAGATCATAGTGGGTGGCTACCACGCGCTGCACACGATCCACGGTGATGGTCTTGGACGGATCCTCGTCGATCACGTCGTGCAGAAGCGTAGCTAACGCAGATTCGGTACTGACCGCGCCTTCGAGGGAGACATGGGCGGCGACGCGCATGAGCGCACCTTCGAGCTTGCGCACATTAGAGCGGATGCGCTGCGCCATGTACTCGAGAATCCATGGCTCCAAGGTCACGTTGAAGTCGTTCTGCTTCCGGCGCAGGATGGCGATGCGCGTCTCGAAGTCCGGCATCTGTATCTGCGTGGCAAGCCCCCACTCGAAGCGGGAGACTAGACGGCTCTCAAGATTTTTGATCTCACTCGGCGGGCGATCACTGGCGAGGACGATCTGGCGGGCGTTGTTGAACAGCTCGTTAAAAGTGTGGAAGAACTCCTCCTGCGTGCTGTCCTTGCCCTCGAAGAAATGCACATCGTCAATCAACAGCACGTCCACCTTGCGGTATTTCTGGCGAAACTGCGTGAAGGTCTGTTTCTTGATCGACTCGACAAACTCGTTCGTGAACTGTTCGGAGGTGACATAACGCACGATGGCACGCGGCTTGCGGGCGAGCACCTCCTGACCAATGGCCTGCATGAGATGCGTCTTCCCCAGTCCTGTCGAGCCGTGGAAGAACAACGGATTGTAAATTCGCCCAGGTTTTTCTGCGACCGCCTTCGCCACTGCCAGCGAATAGCTGCTGTTCGGCCCCGCGACAAAGCTGTCGAAGTTGAACTTGGCATTCAAACCGGCCTCGCTGAAGTAACGAATGGGAGCTTGGTCCGCCGCATTGACACGCGCTGCCTTGTACTCGGGTGCTGGCGTGTATGCTGCGGCCGCAGGCGGCGGCTCCGAGGCCACATGGAACTCAATGATGACAGAAGTACCTGTAACTTCCGCCACAGCATCGGCCACGGCTGCGGTGTGGTTGCTTTCAATCCACAGTTGATGGATCGGATTCGGCACGGTGATAACGAAACGCCCGTCATCCGCAAGACGTCCGCTGGTGCCATTGAAGCAGCGCTGGAAGTTGTCGTCACCCAAGCGGCCCAGAAGCACGCCGCACACACGATCCCAGACCGTCGGCGTCAGAGTGAAGAGTTCCGGGCGTGCTTCATGCTTGAATCCATTAGGGGTAGAGTGATTCGTGCTTTCATCGTTGCGCGCCATGTTGTTTTTCTCCGGGAGATGAGATCGAAAAGAGTTAAAATGAGTTCCTGAAAATCATGCAACGCCTTTGACAGCGTATTGAATGTTTTTCAAAAAATGATGGGCGTGTTTTATGTCGAGACCGGCCTTCATCACAAGTCATTCCTCCAAAATATTTTGATATTTTTCACGCGCTGGATTGAAATTTTTCAAATTCAATTCACGCCGCCTTGAAGAATGCTCACATTCATTGGTGAACAAGTTGTGAAGAGGTTGGTAATTGTTGAGCACAACCACAATCCGGCAGGAAATATGCGCACTACTATTGCATGAAAAAGGCGGCTGGCCGTGAAAGCCTGCCACCCAAAAAAACAGCGAACACCCGCGCCTTTAGTGCGCCTGCTTCACATGTTCACCAAGGACATCGCGACCGAAATCCCCGTCGAAGCTGCGGAACACGCTGTGGACATGATTGGCGTCATTTTGAGTGTTGTCGTACTCAATAAGAAAGGTCTTCCCTTGCACACGATAATAGTGCGGCTCACCACGCTCTTTGCCACCAGCCCATGCGAAATGCAGCGCACCACTCTTCTTGATCTCTTCATGCGTCTCCGCCGCAACGTCGGGGCGCAGACGCCCGAGGTACTCGTCGATGAGGCGAGTGAGCATTCCCTTCTGCTTCTCATTGAGAGATGTATCTACAATGCCGAGGGGGGAAAGCGGACTGACCTTGCGCTCTGCGGCGGTGATCATCTCTTTGGGTGCTACGGTGGCGACAAAAGCGCTCTTGAATTGTTCCGGCGTCAACGACTTGACCAATTCACGCCCCAGCTCCTCCTCCGCCCCTAGCACACGCAACCCAGTGAGCGGCCCCTGCCTGATTTCTCCGGGATTCGTACCCATAAATGCTGGTGAGGCGCGCACGATCTGCCCATCCTTGATGGTGAAGTTCAGTGAGAGGTGATGTCCCTCCACACGCCAGCCCCAAGCTCCCTGATCGACCGGTTCGCCAAAGATTGAGACGAAGTACTTCTCAGGATTGCGCCGTTCGCGGGCCGCAGCGCGTTTGGATTCGTCTGCGCCCTCCACTTGATAAAGTACCTCCTCCAGGCTCATGATGGTCACCGCCTTAGCAGATCCACGGAAGCTGAGCCCCGTATTGAGAAGAGCATTCGCCAAAAGGCGCTGCTGCGGATTCATGGCCATCATGGGCAGCCCCTTGCGCTCGCGTGGGATGAAGTGCCAGTTTTCCCGCTCATCGGAACCGAACTCGAAAACGGTATGGGCTTTCTGCTCCGCTGACAGCGAGGCGAGGAACACCTTCGCCACCGCCGACATCTGACCGCCCGCGTCATGAGCCGAGGCCGTTTGTGACGACTGGCAGGTCAACGCGATGGAAAAACTGAGGAATGCGGATGAGAAATACCTGGGGAGCTTCATGACAGTTGATGAGGAGAAATGGCGATCAAGGACGAGTCGAACGGTGATCGCGGTGGCCGTTTGTCATTCATACCCCATCATTTTTCAAGTCATGCACGCCGTGGCGTTGACACTTTCCGGCGCGTGGTTGTAGTCTCACGCTTTATCGAATAATCCTTCCCCACATCGAC
This sequence comes from uncultured Prosthecobacter sp., assembly GCA_964421275.1. Taxonomy (GTDB): domain Bacteria; phylum Verrucomicrobiota; class Verrucomicrobiia; order Verrucomicrobiales; family Verrucomicrobiaceae; genus Prosthecobacter. The sequence continues at coordinate 54,217 of CAYQWE010000030.1, read as the reverse complement.
AAGCAGTTCAGATTGCATGTACTCCAATGAAGCCTACCTCCTCGAGCAGCTCCAAGAAACGGGCCTGCTGACCGAACGTGACATCCAACAGGCCAAGGCAGGCTTGAAGCCCGGGGAAAGCACTGTTGAAGTCCTGGTCAAAACCGGGGTGGTTTCCGACGAGCAGATCGCACAGATGGTCGCCGTGAATTCCGGCATGGAATATGTGGATCTCAATGGTTTCGAGCCGCATCCGGGGTTGAAGGCTCTTGTAACCGTCGAAGTGGCGCTGAAATACAAAATCGCCCCGCTAGGCACCAGCGGCTCAGCGCTGCAAATCGTCGTGGCGGATCCTTATGATTTTGAGACTTTGGACGCGCTGCCGCATGTATTGCAGCCGGAGATCGAGTACTACTGCTCAACGCCTGCCTTGATCAAGACACTCCAGGCGAACATCTACGGCAATGAGGCGGTGATGGGCAAGACTACCTTCAAGACCGCAGGGGCCGCAGGGGCTCCTAGTGACGATGACGCCCCGGTGATCAAGCTGGTGACGAACATGCTCATGGAGGCGTTCAAGAACAAGGCGTCCGACATCCACGTCGAGCCGCTGGAGAAGGACATCCGCATCCGTTACCGCATGGATGGCGTGCTCGTCGATGTGGAGCATCACCCAAAGCGCCTGCATTCCGCCATCATCGGCCGCATCAAGATCATGACGGGCACGATGCAGCTCGACGAAAAGCGCATCCCGCAGGACGGCCGCATTCAGATGGCCTTCAATGACAAGGAAATCGACATGCGCGTGTCGATCATCCCGACAAACCATGGTGAGAGCGTCGTCATGCGCGTGCTGGATAAAAGCAGCCTGCGCCTCGGCCTTTCCGACCTCGGCTTTCTCACAGACGACCAGGCGGCATTTGAACGCCTCATCACCCTGCCTGATGGGATCATCCTCGTCACCGGCCCGACTGGCTCAGGCAAAACCACCACGCTCTACGCCTGTCTCAATTTTATCAACCGTCCCGACCGGAAAATCATCACGGTGGAAGACCCGGTCGAATACGAGCTCGCAGGCATCAACCAAGTCATGGTAAAGGAAGATGTGGGCATGACCTTTGCCGCCGCACTCCGTGCCATGCTGCGCCAAGCGCCGAACATCATCATGCTAGGGGAAATCCGTGACCTTGAGACCGCCTCCATCGCGATTCAGGCGTCACTCACGGGCCACTTGGTGTTCTCGACGCTCCACACCAACGACGCACCGAGTGCGGTGGCTCGTCTCGCCGACATCGGTGTGAAGCCCTTCCTCATCGCCTCGGCCGTGCGTGCCATCCAGGCCCAGCGTCTGGTGCGCAAGCTCTGCGCGGAATGCAAGACCTCATCCACACTCAGCGATCGCGAATTGCGCGGGCTGGGGCTGGAGGCATCCCAAGTCACTGAGGCGATCATCATGGGCCCGAACGGATGCAACAAGTGCCGCCAAGGAGGCTACCGCGGACGCATGTCCCTCGTGGAGATTTTCACCGTGGACGACGAAGTGCGCAGCATGATCAACCAGCAGCTCACCACGCCACAGCTACGCAAACGCGCCCGTGAGTTGGGCATGCGCACTCTTCGCGAGGATGGAGTGCGCAAGGTGCTCGCCGGCCTCACCACCGCTGAGGAGGTCATCGAGGCCACAATGGCCGACGTCGACTGATTTTTCCCGCCACCCATCTGAAACTTCATTTTCTCACTGACGAACCATGACACCGCAGAATGTGATCGAGATGCTCGAAAACCGGGGAGTGATCGACAAAGGCGTCGCCTACGACATCGAACAAGACGCTGTGCAAAACGGCAAGGACATCGTCCAGGTGCTGCTGGACTACGGCATCTACACCAACGAGGACGATTTTTGGGCCCAGGTCGCTGATGAATTAGGGGCCGACCACTTTGACCTCTCCACCTTCGAGCCTCCGCCCTCTGTCATCGCCCTCGTCCCGGCCGGCATGGGGCGCCTGTACGGTGCCTTCCCCATCACCTTGGACGCGCAAGGACTGCATGTGGCGTTCACCGACCCGATGAACCCGCAACTGGTCGAGGACCTGCGCTTCGGTCTTGAAAAAACCATCGTGCCCGTCGTCGCCCGCCGCAGCCAGGTGCAGGCTTTGATTGAAAAGCATTATGGCAGCGGCGCGCCGAGCATCGACGAAATCTTCGGCAACCTCGGTAAAGGTGGCAAGGACGGAGCCTCCCCAGAGTCCGAAGCCAACTCCGCCCCGATCGTCAAATTCGTCGATCTCGTGCTGCAGCAGGCCATCAAGGAAAAAGCCAGCGACATCCACTTTGAGCCCTTCGAGCGCGAGTTCAAAATCCGCTACCGCGTGGACGGGGCACTTTATGAAATGGCACCGCCGCCGGTGCATCTGTCCCACTCCGTCATCTCCCGCGTCAAGGTCATGGCGAACATGAACATCGCCGAGCGGCGCATCCCGCAGGACGGACGCATCATGACCACCGTCAACGGCAAGGCGGTGGACATGCGCGTGAACTCACTGCCCACCCAGCACGGCGAGTCCGTCGTGCTCCGCGTTCTCGACCGCTCCTCCATCCAGCTTGAACTCTCGGATCTAGGCATGTCGGAGAGCCTTCGGAACTACATCGAGGAGACGATTTACAAGCCCAACGGCATTTTCATCGTCACCGGACCCACTGGTGCCGGCAAGACCACCACGCTCTACGCCTGCCTCCGCAAGATCAACACGGTGGATGCAAAACTGCTCACCGCCGAGGACCCGGTCGAATACGAGCTCGATGGCATCATGCAGGTTCCCGTCAATGACGCAGTCGGCCTCACCTTCGCCAAGGCGCTGCGCGCATTCCTCCGTCAGGACCCCGACCGCATCATGGTCGGAGAGATGCGCGACTTGGAAACTGCGCAGATTGCCATCCAGGCATCCCTCACAGGCCATTTGGTGCTCAGCACCCTGCACACCAACGACTCCGCCGGTGCCGTCACCCGTCTGGTGGACATGGGTGTGGAGCCTTTCCTCGTCGCCGCCACACTCGAAGGCGTCTTGGCGCAGCGGTTGCTGCGCACCATCTGCAAAGGCTGCCGCTCGCCGTATGAGCCAAGCCTGCACATTCTTAACCAACTCAACCTTACCCCTGATGACATCGGCGGGAAACATTTCCACACCGGCTCGGGATGCTCCACTTGCGGCAACAGCGGTTACAAAGGACGCCGCGGAATTTACGAACTGCTCGATGTCACCGATCCGATCCGTGAATTGATCACCGGACGCGCACCTTCGCTCGTGCTGCGCCAAAAGGCCATCGAGCTCGGCATGCAGACCCTGCGCGAGGACGGCCTGCGCGCCATCTACGGTGGCGAGACAACAATCGAAGAAGTCCTCAAATACACCTGAGCACGGGGCCATCCCGGCGATCTCGCATTGCCTCGCCCTTGCTCATCATTATTTGATGGACAGATCACCCGACGCCCCGGTATTCTGATTTCACACACACCTGAACAAAAGACGCCACGACACCCACCATGCCTAAGTTTCACTACATCGCCCTGGATCAGAACGGACAGGAAACCACAGGCGATCTTGACGCCGCCTCCGAGGCAGATGCCATCAACCAGCTTCGCCAGAGCGGCCTGTATCCCACCAGTGTCGCCGCTGAGGGCCAAGGACAGGCCGCCGCGATCAAAAAGCGTGCCAAAACCACCAAAGGCAAAGCGAAAGTCGTCAAGGTCGGTGCCAATGCGAAGGTGAAGAGCAAGACCTTGATGATCTTCACTCGTCAGCTTGCCACCCTGATCGACTCCGGCCTCCCGCTGCTGCGCGGCATCACCGTCCTCGGCCGTCAGGAGCCCAACCTAGTGATGAAGGGCACCATCAACACGCTGGCCGACAATGTACAGACAGGCAGCACCTTCTCCGAGAGCCTGCAGCAATACCCCCGCATCTTCAATAAGCTCTACATCAACATGGTGAAGGCCGGCGAGTTGGGCGGTGTGCTGGAGCTCGTCCTCAACCGCCTCGCGGAATACCAAGAGAAAGCCCAGAAGCTCAAAAACAAAATCGTCTCCGCGATGGTTTACCCCATCATCGTGATGTGCATCGCAGCGGCCATCATGGTCTTCCTCATGATGGTGATCGTCCCCCGCTTTGAAACCATTTTTGAGGACATGCTCGGCAGCAAGGAGAAACTCCCTGAGTTGACCAAATGGGTGATCGGGTTCAGTCGCAACATGTTCGAGTACAAGTGGTTCCTCCTGGGAGGTATCCTGGCGGTGGTCTTCACTTGGCGTGCGCTGGCGGCGACCAAGGGCGGACGACGCTGGATCGACCAGACTAAACTCAAACTTCCTCTCTTTGGGGATGTGCAGCGTAAAACCGCCATCTCCCGCTTCACCCGCACGCTGGGAACGCTGGTCACCTCCGGCGTGCCCATCCTTCAAGCCTTGAACATCACTCGTGACACTGCGGGAAACACAATCGTGTCCGACGCGATCACCAAAGTCCACGACGCCGTCAAGGAAGGTGAGTCCATGGTCGCTCCGCTGGAGTCCAGCGGCGTTTTCCCGCCCATGGTGATCTCCATGGTTGACGTGGGCGAGGAGACCGGCCAGTTGCCAGAGATGCTGCTCAAGATTGCAGACGTTTACGAGGACGAAGTGGACAACTCCGTTTCCGCCCTAACCTCCATGCTGGAGCCTCTCATGATCGTCGTCCTCGCCTTGGTGGTCGGCGTTATCGTCATGGCACTCTTCCTCCCGCTCATCGACGTGATCAAAAACCTCAGCGGCGGTGCTGGGGGCTGATCTCCATCACCAACCATCCAGTGCGACTATGAAAGTTCTTCCTTCCAGATTCAATGCCAGAGCCTTCACCTTGGTGGAGATTCTCATCGTGATGACCGTCATGATGCTACTGGCGGCGCTCACCATGGGCGGCTACACCTATGCCATGCGATCCTCAAAGCGCCGCGTCACCACCGGAACCTTTGAGGCGATCAAACTATCGCTCGAACGATACTTCGCCGAGTTCGGCGAGTACCCGGCCCCAAACAACCAAGGCCAGACGATGGAGTTTCTTCCCGGCAAAATCTACGATGTGTCAGGTGCCGCCTGCCTCTATCAAGCACTGACCGGTGATGGCTACGACCAGATCTCTGGGGCAAGCAACAGCGTCTCAACTGGAAGCGGTTCCACTCCAGCTCCTCCCCAATCGGATGGCAAGACCTCCGGCTTGGCCGAGATCAAAAACAAAATGTTTGCGGACACCATTCCACAAACCATCTGGACCTGGAAGAACAGCAAATACCTCATCATTGACGGTTTTGGCCGCCCCTTCCAATACATCAAGGCCGCAACACCTGCCAACGGGTCAACTGGTGGAACAGGTGGAACAGGTGGCACAGGAGGCTCCGGCTCCAACACGACTCCCACCACGATCAACTCGACCTACGATCTTTGGTCCTATTCAGAGGACGACGTGAACACCACCAAGAGGTCCATTGATACGGTGCAGAACCCGACCGTGGCCGCACCGTGGATTAAAAACTGGTGACCACTCTGGTGGAGTGGCTTTCACCGTTGAAAATCCTCCTTCCCAAACATTGTCACCCAGCACATGCCCATCGGCCTTGCCATTGCCTCGATCCTCACCCTGTTCATCAGCTTCTGGGTGCTGAACATCGCCCGTGACCCGCGGGTCTGGAGGCTATGGTGGATGGATATTCTTGGTGTCCTCGATGTTGACTCGGACCGGGAGCAAAAACGTACCCAGGAGACACAGATGGCCATCATCTGTTATGTCATGTTCGTCCTGCTCCTGGCCACCAGCCTCAGTGGCGCTTTCTGGACCATCGACCAGGTGCGTGAATACAAGCGTGAGAAAACCTGGTATGAGCGGAATGTTGACAGCTCAAACCGAGAGATCGAGAAGGTCAAAAGCCAGACCCAGAGCATCAAGCGATTTGACTTGAAATGATGTCTCTCGCCGCTGTGTCTGAAAAACGCACGGACGCGGGAGACTAGGCGTGAGACGGCTGATGGCGAAGCGCGTGGATTTTGCGTTGCGCGTGTGGTGCATCACTGCCAAGTGAACCAAACCCGCCAGCAGATCATGAACCGCCAGGAAAATCTCGAAGCCGTCTTCAACAACGGCAAAACCGTCATCCTCCCCATCGACCACGGATGCGCCATTCCCGTGCCGGGCCTTGAAAACCCCTTCCAGATCATCGACCGTGTCAATGACTACGTCGATGCCTACGTCCTCAACCTCGGCGTCGCCATGAGGGCAGCAGACAATCTGGCAGGCAAAGGAATCATCCTGCGCACAGACGTTTACAACACCCGCACCACAGGTGAGGGGGCAGGCAGCATCGGCGTGTATGGCGTGGAGGAGGCTGAGATGGTCGGTGCCAACGCCGTCATGAACATGCTCTATCCCGGCTCGGCCTACGAGAAGACCAACTTCCAGGAATGCGCCGACATTATCCGCTTGAGTCTAGACACCGATATCCCTGTCATCCTTGAAGCCCTCCCCTTCGCCCTTGGAGCCAAGGAGAAATACACGCTCGAGAATGTCGCCTTTGCTGCGCGCCTCGCAGCAGAGATGGGTGCGGATGTCGTGAAGCTCCCCTACCCCATTGATGCTAGGCCCGGAGACTTCCGCCGTGTGGTCGGGCAGTGCTTCGTCCCCGTCATCATCCTAGGCGGCGCGGCTATGGGCGACGACGCCGGACTTTTGAAAATGGTCGAAGATGCGATGGATGCCGGCGCGGCAGGCATCGCCATCGGTCGCAACGTCTGGCAGCACAAGAACCCCGCAGCCATCGCACGCAGCCTCGCCGCCATTGTGCATGAGGACGCCTCCGCGCTGGAGGCGCTCGCCCTGCTGAAAGAACCGGTGCGGTGATCCAGTTTCGATTTCATCACATGAAACGACTGACCATTGCAGCAGGATTACTCGCTTCCGCGCTTCATGCCCAGCAGTTCCAAACCTTCGACATCAAAGTTGACGACTGGGCCGAGGGCGAGCCACCCAAGGAAGTCTTTGTCGTCGATGGCACGGTCAAAGTCGCCACGCATGATGGCAACAAGGCCATCGTCATTGATCCCGTGCCCATCACCGATGCCAGCGCTCAGCTCGGTGTCTCCGCCAGCGGCACCGCCAGTATCGAGGCACGCATTCTCGCCACCAAGCGTGGGCGCAGCACGCCACGCTTCGGCATCAGCGTGCATGGCATGAGCGGCTACCGCCTGCTGGTCAATCCTGCGAAAAAGACCCTCGAACTGAGCAAAGGTGACCAAGCCGTCACCGCAGTCCCCTTCACATGGGCCAGTGGACAATGGCTCAAAGTCAAACTGGAGGTCGGAAAAGAACCAAGCGGCACCTGGAGCATCCACGGCAAGGCATGGCCTAGCGACGCAGCCGAACCCGCCACACCGCTCATCAAACACAAGGACAATGGTCTCAAGGGACAGGGCAAGTGCGCCATCTGGGCCACGCCGTTTTCCGGCGAGCCCGTGTTCTTCGATGACATCCAGGTCAAAGTGGAGACGGGTGCGTAGCCGGAATGATGTGGCATGAAAGTCGTAGGCCGGATGTGTTCGTCGCGCAGGACTCCACCAGCACGAGAAGTGGCCTTCGACGAACTATCCGGCTGGATTTGGGCGGGTGCGAGAAGTCCAAGGTCATCATGCTGTCCAAACCGCCGGATCGTTTGGCGAAGGAGATCGAGGACCTTGCGATGCGCTCTCCGCCAAACACATCCGGCCAACATCATTCCGACGACGCACCCGTGGAGACTGCCTCCGAGCCTTGAGCGTGTTCATTGTCCAGGCGGACCTTTCACGACCATATTCGCTGGCACGGAAGCTGTCGCCTCCTTGCCGGAAAGAAACCTCAGCGAAGTCATGCGCGCTGACATGTAACCGACAAAAACCTCCGCATGCATCTCAATCGGCAGGCGCAATTCGTCATCTGAAATCCAGATCGTCGAAGTCTTCATCTTCTTATAGGCGCTGAGTTCGAGCGTGCTTCGGTCAATCCTGCGGATTTTTACGGCTACCTTGATACAAGGGCGCTTCTTGCCCCCGAAGTTCAGCGTCTCACGTCCCAAAACCTCAAACGTCGTCAGGTAAGGCCAGTCCCAAGGCTGCACCACCCGTGTGATTTTCTGCCCAGGGGCCAACGCTTGACTCCTCACATAAAGTATGACCGACAGTAGATCCTCAATGGGACCATGAGCGCAAACCGCACGGCTAGTCCTAGGCACCCCCTTCGTCGGAGTCACCGTGGTTTCCGTCACCACACGCTTTGGCCCGAAAGCCACGCGATAACGACAGTTCTCCTCGCTGTCCGTCTCGCTGTGGTTCAAATAATGTGACCTGATGTTTCCACGCTCGATCACAGATGTCATCTGGCAGTCGTACTTCCAGAGCGTCCGCGCAAATCCAGTGCTAGACGCCGTTGCATCAGCACGCCAGTAGCCGCCCGCCTCCTTCACCGCCAGCGACGCCTTCCCTGCGCTGATCCAGTTGTTCCACCCAAGCTCATAAGTAATCTCGCACGGCGGCACATTGACATGCGGACCCGCTGCCCCTCTTGTGAGTTCTCGCGTCCAGTCCTGGCCCGTCACATTCACCTGCATGACTAGGATCAACAGCATCGACAATGGTCTCATGGTTCCCACCATTCTCTCAAAAAACCATTTTGCCAGCGCATGTCTTTATCTCCACATTCTGCGTCATTATGCACGACCCGCGTATCGACGCCCTCTCCCGCCAGCTTGTCCGCTATTCCACCAAGGTGAAGAAGGGGGACTTTGTCTGGATTGATCTCTTCGACGTGCCGAACACTGTCGGCCAGAGCCTCATTCGTGAGGTCGCCGCAGCCGGCGGCACGCCCATGGTGCGCATCAATGACGCCGTCATCACCCGCGAGCAGATGATTCACGCAGAGGGGAAACAGTACGATCTCATCGCGAAGAACAACCTCGCGCTCATGAAGAAAACCGACTGCTACATCGCCGTGCGCGGCAGCCACAACATCACCGAGGCCGCCGACGTGCCTCCGGACAAGATGAAGATGGTCATGAAAAAGCTCCGCCCCGTGCAGAATTGGCGCGTTGGCAAAACACGCTGGGTCGTCCTCCGTTGGCCGAATCCCAGCATGGCACAGCAGGCAGGGATGAGTACCCAGGCATTCGAGGACTTCTTCTTCCGCGTCTGTTTGCTCGACTATGAATCGCTCCTACCCGCGATGAACTCCCTCAAGAAGCTCATGGACAAAACCAGCCAGGTTCACATCACCGGCCCCGGCACCGACCTGCGCTTCAGTCTCAAAGGACTCCAATCCATCGTCTGCGGCGGCAGCCACAACATCCCAGACGGCGAGGTCTTCAGCGCCCCGGTTAGGGATAGCGTCGAGGGCACCATCAGCTACAACGCACCCACCATTTACCAGGGCATCGCCTTCGACAATGTGAAGCTCGAATTCAGCAAGGGCAAAATCGTCAACGCCTCAGCGAACAACACTGAGGCCATCAACAAAATCTTCGACAGCGACAAAGGTGCCCGCTACATCGGAGAATTCGCCATCGGCTTCAATCGCGAGATCAAGGAGCCCATGCGCGACATCCTCTTCGACGAAAAAATCGCTGGCAGCTTCCACTTCACCCCCGGCCAGGCCTACGAAGGCGTCGCCGACAACGGCAACCGCAGCCAGGTACACTGGGATCTCGTCAACATCCAGCGCCCCGACTATGGCGGCGGCGAAATCCGTTTCGACGGACAGCTCATCCGCAAAAACGGCAAGTTCGTCTTGCCTGAATTGAAGCCGTTGAATTGACGCGACAACAGAGAATCTCCCAAGTGGCAGCCTCCTGCGGTTCCGCAAAAGACTGCCTCATGGATTTGGAGATCGTATGCCGTTCTTCAGATTTGCTGGATGCGTAACTGGAGCGCAATCTCTCCAGATCGCCTCACCCCGCCCGGTTCACGGCACTGAGCACGGCTTTGATGGAGGCCAGTTCGATGTTTGTGTCCACCCCTGCCCCCCAAACCATCTTACCAGCGCTCGTTTTGATCTGGATGAAAGCAAGCGCGCTGGCCTCAGTCCCTGAACTGAGACTTTGCTCACGGTAGGATGCGACCTCGAAGGCGGGGACGCCCGCTTCGCTGACCAACGCATGCGCAAAAGCAGCGATAGGGCCGTTGCCCGTACCGGTGATGCCGCGTTCCTTGCCGTTGATGACGAGACTGCAACGGCAGGTGAAGACGCCGTCCACGCCATCGGCATGGAAGTGATGGAGCGCGAAGGGTGTCTCGCGCTCGATGTATTCCTTCCAGAACATCTGCTTCAACTCCGCGCCGCTGACTTCGCGGCCGAGGGAATCGACGATGTCGTTGGCGATGGGGCCAAACTCGCGCTGCATGTCCTTCGGTAGTTCGATGCCGAATTCGCTTTCGAGAAGATAAGCGACGCCGCCTTTGCCGCTCTGCGAGTTCACGCGGATGACCTCGCGGTATTCGCGGCCGATATCGGCGGGGTCGATGGTGAGGTAGGGCACGTCCCAGATGGTTTTGTGCTGCTCGTAGCCGGAGAGACCTTTCTTGATCGCGTCCTGATGGCTGCCGCTGAAGGCGGTGAAGACGAGTTCGCCCGCGTAAGGCTGGCGCGGCGGCACGGTCATGCCGGTGGTGCGCTCATACATGTGGATGAGGCTGCTCATGTCGCTGAAATCGAGCTGCGGATCGATGCCGTGCATGTACAAATTCATGGCGACCTGCACGATGTCGAGATTGCCGGTGCGCTCGCCATTTCCAAACAGCGTGCCTTCGACGCGGTCCGCGCCTGCGAGCAATCCCAGCTCCGTGGCCGCCGTGCCGGTGCCGCGGTCATTGTGCGTGTGCAGGCTGACGATGAGGCTGTCGCGGTTTTTGATGTTCGTGCAGATCCACTCGATCTGGTCGGCATACACGTTCGGCATGCAGACCTCGACGGTGTCCGGCAGATTCAGGATCATTTTGTGCTGCGGCGTGGGCTGCCACACGTCCATGACGGCCTCGCTGATCTCCTTGGCGAATTCGACCTCGGTGGCGCTGAAGCTCTCCGGCGAGTATTGCAGCGTGACGTGCGTGCCGCTGGCGTGCAGGCGATGCAGGCGGTCCTTGATCATCTGCGCCCCTTTGACGGCCACGGCGATGATTTCCTCCTGTGACTTCCCAAACACATACTTCCGCTGCGCGGACGACGTGGAGTTGTACATGTGGATGATGACCTTCTTCGCGCCGATGAGGCTCTGGACGGTCTTTTCGATCAAATCCTCACGCGCTTGGACCAAGCACTGGATCGTCACATCGCTAGGGATGCGGTTTTCCTCGATGAGACGGCGGTTGAAGCTGAATTCGGTGTTCGAGGCGGAGGGAAAGCCGACTTCGATCTCCTTGAAGCCGCATTTCACCAGAGCGTCGAACATCTCTAGCTTTTGCGAGACATTCATCGGCACCGCGAGCGCCTGGTTGCCATCGCGCAGATCGACGCTGCACCAGATGGGCGCTTTGGTGATGGTTTGCGAGGGCCAGCGGCGGTTCGGCAACGAGACGGGATCGAAGCGCTGGTATTTGGAGGACGGACTTTTCAACATGACGGGACAGATTTGGACAGGATTAACTGGATGACAGGATGATGCAGGATTTTTTCCTGAACTGTCGGAGATGCCGTGACGTGACGGCAAGGATGGCATGACGAGGAAACGCGGGCCGCCTACCCTAGCGTAAGTCGCAGGGAGAGAAGAAGCAGAGCCGTGGCGGTGTGAGTCATGAACGGGCGGAAGAAAGCAGAGATGGGCGGGAGGTCAAGGCTGCCTCACTTCCTTCCTTGAAGGGTGGAGGAGCAGGAGTAGGAGGAAGAGGAAGATTTTTCCCGAAACCATGACCCGATTCCGCCCCTGCATTGACCTCCACGACGGCCGCGTAAAACAGATCGTCGGTTCGTCGTTGCGGGATGACGGCACCGGTTTGAAGACGAATTTTGTGAGTGATCGCGGCGCGGCGTGGTATGCCGAACTCTATAAACACGATGGACTGACCGGCGGGCATGTCATTTTGCTGGGCAAAGGCAATGAAGAAGCCGCGAAATCGGCCACGACGGCATTTCCAGGCGGGTTGCAGGTCGGCGGCGGCATCCGGCCGTGCAACGCGGCGGAGTATCTCGAAGCCGGAGCCAGCCATGTGATCGTAACGAGCTATCTGTTCGAGGCGGACGGCACCTTCAATCAAACGCGACTGGACAAGATGGTCGCCGAGGCCGGGAAAGAACGGCTGGTGATCGATCTGAGCTGCAAAGCGACCGAGAAAGGCTGGACGGTGGCCATGAATCGCTGGCAGACGCTGACGACGCTGGAGGTGACGCCGGAGTCGTTGAAGTTTCTCGCGGGGCACTGCGCGGAGTTTTTGATTCATGCCGTGGATGTGGAGGGCAAGTGCGAGGGCATCGACAAGGCGCTTGTGAGCTTTCTGGGCGAGCATTCCCCGATTCCGATGACGTATGCAGGCGGGATTCGTCATCTGGATGACCTGAAGCGCATCGATGAGTTGAGCCATGGCCTCGTGGATGGCACGGTGGGCAGTGCGCTGGACTTGTTTGGCGGCACAGGTGCGAAGTATGACGAATTGGTGGCATGGAACCGCCGTATCTCTTGAATCATGAAAATCATCCGTTACTCCGACTCGCAGGGAAAAATCGACCACGCCGCTCAGCAGGCCGATGAAGCAGCGTTCGTCATCGAAGGCGACATCTTGGGTGGTCATCGTGCGCCGGAGCGAAAAGCGGAGACGGTGAAGCTGCTAAACGTGATCCAGCATCCGGGCGGGCCGATCCTGCTGCCGACTCGTTTGAAGAGCGTTTTCATGTGAAGCATGGCAACACGGTAACGATCGAGATCGAAAGAATCGGCATGTTGACCAATCCAGTATGCGACGAGACATGAGCCTCAGCCCCGCGCCTTCTCCAACTCAGCGATCAGCACCTCGTATCGCTTCTGCGGGCAGCATTCCTGAAGCAACACGCGCAGCGCGGCCTTCCGTTTCACGAAGTGAAATGTGATGATGTCACAGACCGCCTCCAATTCCCCCAGGCCGGCTAGCCCGTCCCGCAGTCGGCGCATGCTGTCGCAACTGTGATCCGTGGGTTTTGGCAGAAGCGCTAGCGCACGTGCCTTGAGCTCGTCCATGCCTTCGGCTGGAGCCTGCCGGGTAAGCACCGGCTCCACGCGGGCAATGCGAAAGGGTGAGGTTTGCTCCCAGCCGGTAACACGCATGCGATGCACGCCATACAGCATGACCTGCGAGGTGCCGTCCAGGTTTTTCACCGAGGCGCTGATCAATCCGGCGGTCACGACTGGCAGCACCTCGTTTCCATCATCACTGACCCCCACGCAACACATGCGACCGGTGCGTAGAGCATGGTCCAGCATCTGGCGGTACCGTTCCTCGAAGATGAACAGCGGCAGATGGCAGCCTGGAAAGTGATAACAGCCCTCAAGTACGATCATCGGCAGACTGCGCGGTAGCACGAAGTCCTTGGCTGAAAGGGTATTGGCGGCGATGTCCATGCTCCGTTCTTCTGGGATACGAACGTGCCAGCCCGAGGGTTTTGCATTTCGCACAACTGGTGCGCCCGCCAGGAATCGAACCTGGATATGCGGCTTCGGAGACCGTAAACCATCCTGATGAATCAATGGTTCAAGATCGCTGTAATGGTTTTGTAATGGTTTTTGGCTGGCTTTTGATGCAATTGCCTGCATCATCATGCAGTCATGGCTCGCGCACTCATCACGCTCAAGAAGGTCAAGCACCCGCGCTACAAGTTCCGCGTCACGTTCCGCCAAGGGGATGAATACGCGCAGAAGTACTTCACCGCCCGCACTGGCCCCGATGGTGCGGATGCGTTCGTGAACGAGAAGAAGGTGGAGCTTTTGAATGAGGGACGGAAGCACGGCGACTTCACCAATGCAGAGCGCAAGGCGGTCATTCGCTCGCGTGAACTGGCGGAGTCATTCGCTGCCGCTGGTGTGAAGGGCTTCACGCTAGACGCTGCCTTGAGCTTCTACGCGGATCACCTGCACTTGCGCCGCCGTTCGGTGAACATGCTCGCGGCTTATGACGAGTTTGTCGAGACACGCCGAAAGGAAGGCGTGAGCGCGGTTCATCTCCGCGACTTCACCTATCGGCTGGAACGCTTTGCGAAGAAGCACGCCAAGCGCCTCGTGGCAGAGATCGCCACGAAGGATGTGGACGCGTGGATTTTTGGCATCAAGAACGCGGCCCAATCGAAGGACAAACACCGCCGTTTGCTTCACAATTTCTTCAACTACTGCGTGGGACGTGGCTACACGGAGGAAAACCCCGTGGCTCGTGCCGCACGGGTGAGGGTGCTACGCAAGCGGCCCGGCATTCTCTCGCCAGCGGACACCGCCGCGTTGCTTGCTGTCGCCACGGACGAGATCGTGCCCGCGCTTGCCATCGGCTTCTTTGCCGGACTGCGCACGGCGGAGATTGAGCGACTGGACTGGCGGGAGATCGACCTGCGGCGCGGTTTCATCGAGATCACAGCGGAGAAGGCCAAAAGTAGCCAGCGCCGCCTCGTGGAGATCACGGCAAACCTCCGCGCATGGCTGGAGCCTCACGCGCAACGCTCCGGCCCCGTGCGCCTGACCGAGATGCGGCACAAGGATCGCTTCGACCTCGCCCGTAAAGACGCAGGCATCGCATGGCCCGCGAACGCCTGCCGCCATAGCTTCGCCAGCTATCACCTTGCCCTGCATCAGGACGCCGCCAAGACCGCGCTCCAACTCGGCCACACCAACACCGCCGTCCTGTTCCAGCACTACCGCGAGCTTACCACGCCGGAGGATGCCAAGGCTTACTTTGCCATCACGCCGCAGACCGCCGTTCCTGCCAATGTCATTTCAATGAGTGAGGCCGCATGAAAAGGGTGGCAGCCAAAATGAGATTTGTCACGCGAACGATGGCAGATGCTCGTGTGATGAAACAGGCGGTCATGCAGTTCGGCGCTGACTCTATCGAAACACTTACCATCCGCGCCACCCTGACAAAGGTTCTCTATGATGCGCAAAACTTGGATGGCAATCTTGTTCAAATGGGAAAAACAGCAAAGTTCCTGCCGCGTCTCATCAAGGCGCTGTGTGAACGAGATGATGCCTTGCAGACGGTGCTCGACTATGGACGAGTGCGTTTTGACAAAAAAGGAATGCGCGAAGTTTACTCGGCCATGAACAAGGGCGAGGAATTTGGCCCGCAGATGGCGGCATTTGAATTCCGTGAATCATTACGCGACGGCTGGTCGCCAGCACAGGCCGTTTTGATTCACAGTCCGAGAATTGCAGAGTGCAGCCGCGCCGGGGACACAAGCCTCGTTCTCGCCATTGCAGATGCGATCAAGAAGCAAAGACGTTCACCACAAGCATTTCAGCGAAGTTCCGAAGCATGGCTTCTCCGTGCTTGGGTCACGCTTGCGCTTTGGACTTGCGATGGAAAGCGAATGGAGGAGCGGATAGGTGAAGCCGCCGCGCTGCTATCTCGACAGGGAGTCATGCTTCCACAAATCCCCGAAGGCAGCGATTTGGACTCCCTGGCAAGGAAGGTTCGGCACACGTTGAAGAGCGGGCAAAGATAGCGTGCTCGCAATGCGTTCCTGTTTGACACTATCAAACAGGAACGGCATGGGATTGGCGGAAATAAACCCATGAGAGCAGGATTGCAGCGCCATGAAACATGCTGCTGCAAATCAATCCCAACTGCCCGCCCCTGCGAGGAAGATCACCCGTCACGAACTCGCCGTTCATTGCGGTCTGTCTTTGAGGACGATTGACGAACTCACCCGAAACGGCGTGCTGCCTGTTTTCAAAATCGGGAAGGCCGTTCGCTACGATTTGGCCGAAGTAGAAGCCGCTTTGCACGAGCGCTTCCATATCAAAGCCAAGACTCGCAAAGCATCTTGAAACGAAACGAGCCGCTGACTTTCGCCAACGGCCCGCGCTTCATGATCGTGGCGTGATGGTATCACCTGGCCGCAGCGGCGCAACCCATTTGCGTCATGCAAACAATTCACGAAACCGAGTCCTTCAAAGAAGCTGATGCCATCGCCAATGAGGCGCTGTACGCAGGCGGGCAATCTTACTCCGAAGCGAATCCGGGGACGAATGGTGAGACGTTCAGCCTCGCGCCATCGACTCGGGAGCGGGACACGCGTCCGCTGCCACCCATCCGCATCAGCACAGAAAAGATGGCTGGAGACAGGAGTGACATGCGCAAGGCGGTTCGCGAATACATCGCCACCCATTTGCAGGGAAGGAGCATCCAGAACACAGACACCGGCTGGGGCATAGGCTTCTCGTCGGAGTCCAAAAGCGAGGCGGTGAGCAAGGCGCGGAAAGAACCCGCGATGCGCTCGGCGCTTCATTTGGAGGAGATCGTCGGGAAAGCTGTCCTGTTGGGGGATGTGCCTCCCGATGCCAGCCGAACCCAAGACACGGAGCGATTCCATTACTTTGCCATTCCGGTTGAGATCGACGGCAGGAGCGCGGTGGCGTGGTTCAATGTCCGCAAACACCTGCGAGGCGGGGCGCGGACATTCTATGAGTTTGGCCTGTATGAAAATGCGGCCCGAACGTCGCCGGGGCTTGGGCGGGGAGAGCAAGGCACGCCCGCGAACACCCCCACATTCGGGCCGCGAACCACAGTGGCCGATTTCATCGAAAAAATCAAGGGGGAGGTTCCCGCAGCGGTCAAGGTGGATGCCGCACCATCCTTCTCCCTGCGTCAATTCGCCGACTCACGCGCCGTTCCCACGGACAAGAAGGCGAGGGCGTTCGAGTTTGGCAACGGCTCACTCGTCGGGCCTACGACGTTCAGCATCCGTGCCTACCACGGCACGCCGCATGAAGTGGACAATTTCAGCCTCGACAAGATCGGCTCCGGCGAAGGAGCGCAGGCTTACGGCTGGGGACTTTACTTCGCGCAGAATCAAGGGGTGGCGGAGAGTTACCGCGATACTTTGGCGGTAAACAAGCTCCAGGATGGCTCGAAATTTAATAGAGACGATCCGAAACAACTGGCGACGGATGCGTTACTAAGAAACTCCAATGTAATAGCTCGCGCTGCTGCTGAATTGAGGGCGCGTGGCCGATCCTATCCGGTGGGTTTTCGGGCGCGTAAAATCTTTTTGGAAGCGGCGCGACATGTGGAAAAAGGCACTTATGCGCCCTATGTGCGCAGCGCCAACCTCTACACCGTCGAACTCGACGTGGAGGAGGATGAACTCCTCGACTGGGACAAGCCGCTCTCAGAGCAGAGTGAGAAGGTTCTTGAGAAATTGGAGCGGCTTGGGATCGCACATGACCCGAAAGGATTGAGGGGATTTGATGCCGCATTGCTCGCCGCCCTCGACGGCGGAAATCATAGCCTTCCACAGCAACCGTGGGACGGCACAGGGGCGGAGGTTTACCGCAAAGTCAGCCGTGATCCAGGGCAGGCATCCCTTCGTCTGCGCGAGTTGGGTATCCCCGGTATCCGTTATCTTGACGAGGGCAGCCGCAGCAAAAAAGACTGGATCGTCAGGCATCCTCTTGGTGGGGAGACTGTATTTACCGACGAAAAAACTGCGCGTTCCTTCTTGGCTAGAAACCCAGAAAGAACACTGATTCCGCCGACTCAGACTCACAACTACGTCATTTTCAACGAGTCCAAGATCAAGATCACGCACCACAACGGCGATGCGGTTGCGCCGTCCCGGATTGATAGTGGCAAACAGGAAGGCGAAACCTTCTCCCTGCGCCCCGGCGACTACTCATCCCGCATCGCCGCCGCGTTCTCGCCGTTCCAACGCTCGCCTGAGCTACGCCTGGCGATTGGCAGGGTGGCGAAGGAGAGGGCGCAAATCGTGGAGGTGGCAAAGCAATGAGTGCCGTGCTGCATACTCAGGAACTCCCGCGCTGGATTCGCGATCTTCTCGCCGCGCCTCCATGCGAAGGCTCCGGCCTTCATCAATGGCTTTTTCGTGCTGCCTGTGCTCTCAAGCCTTGGCGCGACGACGAGAGCATCGCCCATCTGCTGACAGCCGCCACGCATGGCACACGCCGAAATCTCCAGCGGGAGATTCGGGAGGCGGTTCGCGATGCCAAGAGTAATTGGAAGCCGGGTGAAAAAACGCCGCTCATGCGATGCGGTGCGCTGCCTCCATCATGGCCGGAACGCAACGATGAACAGATCGAGGCCATTTTGACCGATGGCTATGGCGAGGGCGATCTTTGGGAGGCATCCCCGCGCCGCTTTGAAGTCGAAAGCGAATCCGACACAGGCGAAATGCTCGCCCAGCTATTTCCCGGCAACCCGCTTCTCTGCATTGGCTGGCGCAAGGATGCCTTTGCCACCCGCGAGCGCGAGGCATGGAAGCAGTTCAAGCCGCCGCTTCAATTCATCGTGCCATCCCCCATGAGCGAGCGCGAGGGAACGACCAAGGACGGCAAGCCAAGCCCCAAGACCAACGCCAACACCGGGCCGCGCCGCTTTCTCGTGATCGAGTTCGATTTCAAGCCGGAGACATGCGCGGCGGATGCCCGTCTTGCAGCCGTCGGAGCGCGGCACGGCCTGTATCATACCCGCGACCTTTGCGCCTGCTTGCTGCATCACCTCGCCACACTCGCGCCGCTGGCACTTGTCGTCTGGAGCGGAGGGAAGTCCCTCCAAGGCTGGTTTCCCGTCATCGGCCTGCCGGAGCAGATGCCAAGAGACCTTTTTCACCGCGCCTGCCTCATCGGGGCCGACCGCGCCACCTGGACACCCTCCCAATTCATCCGCGTGCCCTACGGCCAGCGGGACAACGGCAAGATTCAAATCCCCATCTATTTCAACCCCTCACTTCTACCCGTATGAGCAATTCATTCACCGTCAGCAAAACCGTAGCTCCCAAGCCTGCCGCGCCCACTGCCCCCGCAGGCTTTGCCACAGAGTTCAAGACCGATGCCCTTCGGGCCGCTATCGGAGCAGGCAGCAAGGTATCAACCGAAGCAGCGGAAGGCATCCAGCTTGCCGCATGCCTCGTCACTGCCGCCGCTCTTGAAAAAATGCAGGTACCGAAGCGAACGCGGCTCCTCGACCGCTGGCTTTGCGCTGCCGATCTTGGCTATATCTTCGCCCCTCGTGGAGTCGGCAAAACATGGCTGGCGATGGCTCTGCCCTCCGCCATTTCCCAAGGCAAGGCTCTCGGGCAATGGCAGGCCGGAGAGCAGGCATGCAGCGTGCTCTATGTGGACGGAGAGATGCCGCTGGAACTCACACAATACCGCTCCCGTGCGCTTTCCTTGGGCGCGGGGAATGTGACCTACCTGCATCACGAATCTGTTTTTGACACACTCCATGCAAGTCTGAACATCGCTCGCGACGATCACCGGGCGGCCCTCACGGCATTGGTGGAGGAAAAAGGTTTTCAGTGCCTCATCCTCGACAACCTCAGCGCCCTCGCCTCCGGCGTGGATGAAAACAAAGGCAACGAATATGAACCCATCGGCCAATGGCTGCTGGAGCTACGCCGCCGCAAGATCACCGTCATCGTCATTCACCACGCCGGGAGAAACGGCCTCATGCGCGGCCACTCGAAGCGGGAGGATGCCTGCTCGTGGATTCTGGAGCTTCGGGACGCCAAGAGCGAGGGCGAGCAGGGGGCGAAGTTCATTAGCCATTTCGCCAAGCCCAGCCGCAATTCCGGCGAGGCCATGCCCGATCTTCTCTGGCACTTCACCACCGACGGCAGCGGCCACGCCTCCATCCTTTGCGAACCTGCTCAAACCACCGAATACGAGCAGTTCATCCAGCACGTCATGGATGGCGTGGAGCATCAAAAAGACATCGCCGAGCTGATGTGCAAAAACAAAGGTACCATCTGCAAATGGGCGACCAAGGCACTCAAAGAGCGCCGTATCAGCGGGAGCAAAAACAAGCTGCTCCCGCCGTCCACCACTGAATACCGCGTCCGGCAGCGCGGCCCGGATGATTGACGGTTTCCATGTTGCCACGCATAGGCACGGCAATTTGGAAACCTGAATCCGCAATGGAAACCCGTGTGGAAACCACATGGAAACTCCCTTCGCTCGCTTGGAAATCACTTGGAAACTCAGCGGCAATCATCGGTTTCCAGCGCGGGAAGGCAGGAAAACTTGCTCCTTGCCGCCTTCTAGCGTGGTGGATATGCTCTCGGCATGAGCATCGCCACCGTTCAGCAATTCGGCCAAAGTCTGCCCTCGTGGCTGGCGCTCGTCCAGCGCGGGGAATCCGTCGCCATCGTGGACGGCGGGCGAGAGGTGGCAAGACTGGTGCCACCCGAGGCAGCCCGCGCCAGTTCCGCACCCCCTCCCGTGCAGTGGCCGGACTTCGCCGCCCGCCGCCGTGCCGTGTTCGGGGATGCCGTTCTGCCCGCTGGCACGGCCCAGGCTCTCATTGACGAAGATCGAGGAGCATGAGTGCCACGGCAGACAGCAGCCTCATCGTGGCACTTTACCTCGCGGAGGCGGATTCCGTGCGGGCCGATGCCGCTTGTGCCTCCATGCCGCCACCGATCTGGCTGACGGACTGGCATCGCGTGGAGATCGCCAACGCCTTCCAGCGGGCAGTGAGAAACGCCCGCATCACGGCTGCACAGGCCGCGCAGCTCTGGCAGGATTTCACGGGCGATATTGCGGCAGGCCGCTTTGAAATCGTATCCGTCGATCACGCCGCCGTTCTCACCCGCACGCTGGCACTCACGCAAAAGCACACAGCCACGACAGGCACGCGTAGCCTGGATTTGATTCATATCGCCTTTGCGCTCGAAATGAACGCATCCGATTTCCTCAGCTTCGACAATCGCCAGAGGCAGGCGGCCTGCGCAGAGGGTTTGAATGTGCGGCCATGAAGAAACACGCCCCCATTCATCCCGGTGAAGTTCTCCGCGAGGATTTTCTCGTGCCGCTTGGCCTGTCCGAATACCGCCTTGCCAATGACATCGGCGTCCCTCGACGCCGCATCAATGAAATCGTGAAGGGAAAACGCTCCATCACGGCAGACACCGCCTTGCGCCTCTCTCGTTACTTTGCATGGCCTGCGGAAGTCTGGCTGAGAATCTGCAAGTCCGCTATGACCGCCAAGTCACAGAAGCCGAAAGGCGCCCCATGCTGGCACGCATCAAGCCGTGTGTGCTGGCGGCGTGAGTGGCCGAATGCCGTTTGACGAACGAGGTTCGCGGAGTGGAGTGGCGGCATGAAATGGCTTCTTCTCTTTTTGACTTCACTGGCAATGCCTTCATGCACGTCTTCAACAAAAAGCGAGCAAGCTCTTCGTTCTATTTATGTTGGAAAGAATGTGGATGCGTTTTTTGTGCGGCATGGGCCGCCAGTTTCATCATATCGGCTGAACTCTGGTGGGATGCTGTACCTTTGGGAGAAGCACGGTGGAACCGTGGCGCTACCGGGAGGTTCGTTTCAGATAACAGACATGACCATCAATAGCCATGGTTCAATGGCATCCAATGGCAGCTCTGTGATGCGCACCGTTAGCGGTACGCAAATGTCCATTGGTGCGTCAGATTATAATGTCAGTGGTCACACTCATGGTAGAGCCATCACCACCAGCACGCCTAACCGAGTGCTTCACGCGCACTGCCAATTTCAGATTGTCACCGATGCTCGCGGCACGGTTCAAGATGTGAAATGTGTGAAGGATTCGATTGGAGACTGGACTACCTCATGGGCGCATGAGTATTTCGACGAGGAACGAAAAATGGCTGGCAATGTCGCCACCGCACCTGCCATCGGCAGGAGGGCCGACCATGCGAGACCTGCGAAAATAGAACCTGCTCGTTCAAGTGGCGGCACGCTTTATCTCCAAGGGCCATGAAAAGCACATCGAACTGGAACACATGATTGCAGCACCAGCTTCGCTTGAAATGCAAACCGACAATTCTCCAGCTTCCCCATGCGCCCCCTCATTCTCTGTCGTGAACGCCTCGAACGCATCCAGGACATCCTTGAACGCCTTGGCGGCATGCTCTCCGTGCGTGACTTCTTCCGCTCGTTCGGCATCCATGAGTGGGAGGTGACGCAAGCCGCTGAGTTGGGATGGGTGCAGATCGAGATGCGCACACCACGCACGGGCCGCCCGTCGCGCATCGTGCGGGCTGTTAGCAATTGTCGCCCTGCGAAACTCCCGCTGCCCCGCAGACTCATTGGGAAAAGCATCAGCGTCAGGCACGCCAATTTCGCGATGTACTCCGTGTGCTTGTGTGTGAAAGGAGGCGCTGCCTTCATCGGCATGCGCCCTCTTACCGATGCCTACCGCCGTGCCTTTCCTGCCGCTAAAAAATGACGCGCCGCCACGGCCAGCATGAGCCGCCTGCTTCGCCACCCTGACGTAAAAGCGGCACGCAGATGGTATCGCTTGTTAGCCAATCGTGTGATCCCCCTCAGTGAATCCATGCCAGTCACCGCGAGCGACATCTGGCAGCGCCTCCGTGAACTCGGCCACTGACAGGCTGGGCCGCGCATCATCGTCAGGCTATGGCCGCCTGAAAACCTGACGCCATCCTGATGCTTTTGAAGCGGCCTTGCACGCTTGCGCTAAGTCGCATTGACAACCCCGGTGGAGCCGAAAGGTAAGCCATCACGCCTTCACCATCTCCAGCCTGACCTTGCGGCCAAGCGCCTTGGCAGCACGCGAGATAGTGCCAAGGGTGACGCTGGGATTGTCAGGATCGAGCAGGCGGTCAAGCTGGGCGCGTGATGTGGACATGCGGCGGGCGAGCGTGACCTTGGAAATCTTCTGGCGCTGCATGAGATCGGCCACTTTCAGGGCAATGGCACGCTTCACGGCCACGGCCTCGACTTCCTCCAGGATGCCTTCCTCCGCGAGGAAGCTGTCAAAGCTACTGCCGCGATGCGGGTTCTTAACCTTGGCTGTTTTGGATGCAGGCATTTTTGCGTTTCAGGGCGAGTTCCCTTTCCTCCGTAGCGGGTGCGTTGGGTTTTTTGGATGAAGCCATGCACGAGAATGATTTCCTCCTGATGGACGATGAAAAGGGTGCGGGCGATGCGTGACCGGCAAACTCGTGCGCACCTCTCAGATGCCATCCCCGAGACTCCTCACCAGCGGCATGTCAAGCGGCCAGCGATATTGCACGGTCTTGATGTCCTCGCCGATGATGCGGCGTCTGCGGGCAAGTCCTTCAACCAGTCCCGCACCGGCTCATTGCCCGAGACGGAGCGGTAGAAAATTGACGTTCAGCGGGCGGGGTGCGGGCACGGGTGGAAAGACTTGCTTGCTCTGAGAGTATCATTTTTGGTGCATCTACCAAGCGGTGATAGCTGGGGTAAACCATTGGTAATCCTCGCAACGAAACCGTTACAAACCATTACACGGCAGAAATTCTTCGCCGCATGGGCCACCTCAACCACTCATCGAATGCCAACGAATCATCCGTTTGCGTGCAGATGACTGATTCACGCGCTCAAATCTGTAATGGTTTTGTAATGGTTTTCGGCCTCATTTTCGTGCATTTTGGCGCATTTAACTGTATAAATGAACAGCACTTCAAAAAAGAGGCCAATTGCGCTTTATGCCTTGATTTACAAGGTATTCCAGCCGTTTTCGGCTGGTGCGCCCGCCAGGAATCGAACCTGGATATGCGGCTTCGGAGACCACCATTCTATCCGTTGAACTACGGGCGCTTCTTCGGGGCCGATGCTTCGCATGGGCGGCGGAATGCGGCAAGTCGTTTTCCACGCGATGTACCGACGGTGGGTCTGCCCTAAAGTAGCTCACGCGCCGCACTGCCATCCTTGGCATCTCCTTGGAATTTTTTCCAGCGGAAGGGTTCGATAATCTGGCCCCACCACGATCTTGGCATGGCGTCTTTGATGCCGATGGCCACGGGGGGGCGACGCGTGGCGTCGTCGTAGTAAGTGCCGAAGATGAGATCCCACAGCATGAGGTTCTCGCCGTAGTTTTTGTTCCCCTCGCGCAAGTCCATCGAGTGATGCCAGCGATGTAGAGCAGGCGTGTTGAAGATGTAGTTCAGCCAGCCGAAGCGCATCTGGATGTTGCAGTGCGTCAGGAAGCCGATGTAGGCGGTGATGGCACCGAACCATTCGACCACAAACCGTGGTGCCCCCGCCAAAGCGAGTAATGGCGCGGAGAATATCATGCTCTTGAGTGTGTCGATGATGTGGAAGCGGCCCGTATTGAAAAACCACAGCTTCTTCGAGCTGTGATGCACGGCGTGGAAGCGCCATAGCAACATCCATTCATGGGCGACACGGTGCGCCCAATAGAGGCCGAATTCAGCGACGACGAGGCCCAGCACGACTTGGGCGAATTTTGGCCAGTGGTTCGGCCAAATGCCTGTCCCCATGTCCCCGCCAACCACGGTAGCGAGTCCCAACCAGGTCATGGAGACGACGAGCAACTGTACAAAGGACTTGGTGAATGCGGTATGCGCTAGGTCGGGAATCTCCTGGCCGTCTGAGATGAGCCATTCCTTCTCATGCGGATGCCAGCGTTCGATGAAATACAACAATGCGGCGAGGCTGAAGTAAGTGAGATTAAAAGCCATGGGGCCATGGCCGTGAGCAATGCCGATGCCGGTGGGAATGCACGCGGCGATGAGAATCAGCGGCCAGAGCAGGTAGTCGATCAGTGTTCGGGACATGAGCGTGTCTTTCAAAGCAAGAATCCGCCGAGATTCCAGCGCAGATATAGCGGATGACATCTCATCGCTTGCGCAGGTGCAGCGTGCGTGTTCCGTGCGCGGACCATGAAGTCTGTTATTGCCATCGCCCCAGGTGAGCTTGCCATCGTCGATACACCGGAACCGGAGCCTGGGCCATATCAGGCGCTGGTGCGCACGGAATATGCCTGCCTGTGCAATCAAACAGATTCCGAGTTACTTGGCGGCACTTTTCCTGGTATGGAGGACAACTTCCCCTTCGCCCTAGGCCACGAGAGTGTCGGCACCGTTGTCGCAATCGGTGACAAGGTGAAAAACTTCCAAGTGGGTGATCGTGCCGTGGGCGGACTGGTACTCGATCTGCAAAAAGAGGGTGTCGATTCCGGCTGGGGCGGCTTTGGTGAATTTACGCTCGCGAATGACCATGATGCGATGGCCGCCGACGGTGTGGCTGATGAAGCGCACGGCTGGGCGGAGGTGTTCGAGATTCAAACCCGCGTGGATGCCGACATTCCGTCCGAGCAAGCCGTCCTGCTCTGCACCTGGCGTGAAGTGCTCGGAGCGTTTCGTGATTTTCATCTCCAGCCTGGCGACGACGTGCTCATCTTCGGAGCCGGACCGGTCGGATTGAGCTTTGTGAAGCTCGGTCGCTTGTTCGGACTCGGCTGGATCGGCATCGTGGACCGCCACGCCGACAAACAAGCGAAGGCACTCGCTTTCGGCGCGGATGCGGCTTTCAAGCCCGGTGATCTGGAGATTGGTGAACTCGCCAAGATTCGCGGCAAGAAGCTCGACGCCGTGATCGACGCGGTCGGTCATCCCGACATCGTGCAACAGGGGCTGCCGTTGCTGCGGCGCGGCGGCTCGCATTGCATCTACGGCGTGCTCACGCATGGCGTCCTGCACATCGACAAGTCAAAGGCTGACTTCAACTTCAACCTCTTCGTCCACCAGTGGCCCACGCGCCGTTATGAGAAGGAGGCCCAAAGCACGCTGTGCCGGTGGATACGCGAAGGGAAACTCACTTCCACCGATTTCATCACACATCGTTTCCCACTAGATCGCATCGCGGATGCGTTCAAGGCAGTGAGCGAGCGCACGGTGATCAAGGCGCTGCTAGATTATGGTTGATTCCATCACGGTGCAAAGCGCACGGTGACTCCTGGCATCTGCGTGGCGATTTTCTCGCCACGCGCCTTACCGAGTACACACATGGCCGTCGCCAACGCGTCGCTGGTGGTGGCATCTGGGGCGATGACGGAGCAGGCGATGCGCCCGGTGAGGCCGAGTCCGGTTTTGGGCGAGATGATGTGCGAGTAACGCACACCGTCGATCTCGATGAACTGATACAAATCTCCAGAGGTAGAGACACCGCAGTTTTTGAGGCGGACGGTGATGAGATCCTCCTCTGGGGAAGAATTGGAGAACTGACGGAGCTTAATGTCCCAGGCGTCCTCTCCGGGGGGCGAGGCACCGATAGCGATGTCGCCACCGGCCATGACGAGGGCGCGGATGATGCCGTGGCCGCGCAAAATGTGGAGTCCTTCATCGGCTGCACTGCCTTTGGCGATGCCGCCGAGGTCGAGGAGCATGCCGGGCCGCTTTAGCGTGATGGTTTTTGCTTTGGCGTCGAGTTGAACGGCACGCCAATCGGTGGCAGCGAGTGCTTGTTGAAGGCGGTCGGCGGGTGGGAGTTTCTTCACGCGTTTTGTGCGTCGCCAGAGATGCGTGAGGTTGCCACAGGTGATGTCAAAGGCTCCGTCGGTGATGTAGGAGAGATCGAGGGAGCGGGAGATGAGTTGAAACAACGCGGCACTCGCTCGGAAAGGCTTGCTGGGGCCGGTGTTGACTAGTTTCATTAACTCACTGTTGGGCTCGTAGTCGGAGAATACATGATTGAGAGCGGCGATGCGCTTGAAGGCTGCGTCAGCGGCCGCATCGGCCACTTCCTTCGTGTCCGCATACAGGGAGATGCGAAAAGTGGTGG
The DNA here is from genome assembly GCA_964421275.1 of uncultured Prosthecobacter sp. Classification (GTDB taxonomy): domain Bacteria; phylum Verrucomicrobiota; class Verrucomicrobiia; order Verrucomicrobiales; family Verrucomicrobiaceae; genus Prosthecobacter. Next base: position 27,469 of record CAYQWE010000030.1, on the reverse strand, counting down.
CCATCAAGGGGGCGGAATAATCGAAGCGCTGCTGGGCGTAGGAAGAGGTGGAGAGCAACACTATGCTGATGACAATCCTGAACATGTAGCAACGATGATGCATGCCTCATCAAAGGCAACTCACCTTGATCAGCAGGAGTATCGGATATTATTTCCGGGCTATCACATCACCAAGACGGCTCGGCGTGGAGCGCTGCTGCAAGATCGAGACTGACCGGGCTAGCACCATGAAGCGAATGCGCTGCTGTGGAAGTGAACTGTCGGCCAAGGGAACGAATTGAAGACAGCGAATCGTCGTTCAAACAACGGACCATTAGCAGGCGGTGCTGTGGCAAGCGACGTAGATAAATAAAGCCTGATTCGTGCTGCTGAATGACATCTACGCAGTGGCCGTCACCCGACCGGCTACCCAATTCATTCGCTGCAGATAGCGTGGCATTGGCGAGCACGAGGACAGCGGTGGTAGGTACCTCCCCAGCGCCGCTGCATTCGAGCAAACGACCAGAGTCGTCAGCGATGGCGGCCTGAAGCACACCTTGAAGGGTGATGAAGGATGAGAGCGTCATCGAGGAATGAGGCGAAGCGGAGATCAAGCGACAAGCGCTTCTGTGGGAAGCTCGTCCGACGAATTATCTGCTGTGGTACGCTGGCGGAACTGGTGTAGCACAGCCTGGGAGATGGCGTTGAGCGTGGCGAGGACGTTACGCCCGCCACGCGCGTCAGCCTCGAAGCTGAGAAAGGGTACGGGGCGGTTGTTGAAGAGATATTCGAGATATTCGACGGGCGCGGCGTTGGGAAGGTCGCGCTTGTTGTATTGCAGTACGAGAGGCAGGCGATCGAGCGAGCTGCCATTCATGCGCAGATTGGCCTCAAGGCTTTGCAGGGACTGTAAATTGTCGCGCTGGCGGTCCATCTGTGAATCGGCGACGAAGACGACGCCGTCTGCTTGTCGCAGCACGAGCTGCAGCGTGGCATTGTAGGTGACTTGCCCTGGGACGGTGTAGAGATGAAAAGTGGTCTTGTATCCAGGAAGTGCGTCGGCCTCAACAGATAGGAAGTCGAAGAATAGGGTGCGATCCTGTGAGGTGGAGAGTGAGACGAGATCGGAGCAGCCTTTGGGATCAAGCTTTGCGTAAATCTGCTGGAGGTTGGTGGTCTTGCCGCTGAGTGGCGTGCCGCAATAGACGATCTTGAAGCTGACCGTATGGTCGTCGTGGTTGATACTGGGCATGGCAGATGTGAGGACAATACCCGCTTGCGAAATGACAATGCCGACGTGTGGCAATATCCTCATCAAGTCAGCATGCGTGCGAGTTCGCGGGATATGAGGGTGATTTTGTCGCGCAAGCCGGTGGACGGCTCGTTTTCGTGAAGGACGGCAACAGTGGTGCTGCCTGGGAAGCAGAAGGTGAGCAGACGCCCGCCTGCGTTTAACGTAAACGTCTCTGCGCTTTCGATGCCGATGAGCGGAGCCAGAGCACGCAACTGCCTGGCGATCTCTGGGGCCTGGCGCTGGAATTCAGCGGCAGCGGGCTTGGTGGAGTCAGCGTGACTGAGGACGTGCGAGCCATGCAAACAAACACAAGCGCTGAGCCCGTTCTGAGTGGCGAGTAACTCGACAACCCGTGGCGCGGCGAGATTTTCCTCCGTGCCGAGTAAGGCGCGAAGCAGCAGTTGATCCGTCTGCGTGTCCACGGGGGAGAGACCGAGGAAGGAATGCTTTACTGATGCCATCTTGGCCGGCGTCGCTGAAAGTGGCTGAGGCAACACTTTTGAAGCTGCTGAGTCTGGCACCTGCAATGTGGGAGCCGCAGATGGTGACGACGAGCCAAATAGACTCTGTGTGGCAGGGGCTGGCACTGATGCGATTTCCTCCGGCGCAGGGGCAAAGAGAGGAGCGGGCTTTGCCTGAGGCACATGCTTTGCCGACTCGAAGGCTCCTGAATTGAAGAGACCGGAGAGAGGCGAAGTCTGCGTGACGGTGGGAGCCTGCACAGGTGCCTGTAACGACGAAGATTGGCCGAGCAACTGTGCGCTGCTGAGGCCCGCCCCAGCCTGCATCTTTGGCTGCAATGTTCCGGAGGAAGATGCTGAGGCGGCGAATGGATCGAACGGCTTTGTGGCTGGAGCGAGCGGAAAAACCTGCGGTTCGACCGTCTGCGGCGCAAACAAAGGCGGCGTACCGCCGAAGGGCTTAACGAGCGCTTCGACCGGGAACTGCGGAGGGGGCGCTGACACAGCGGAGGGGAATACCGAAGGTGCCGACATGGGTATTGACGGCGCAGCAAATGCTGACGGAACTGGACTCTCGGTAGAAAGAGCGCTGAATAGCGGCACGGGAGCGGATGCTGCCTCAGGTTGTTTTTGCTCGAAGGGATTCAACGAAACCCCAAGTTTCGGCGCGAAAAGAGATGAAACGATCGGTTGCACCAGTGAGGGGTCAGCCGGTGCCGGAGAAGCAAATGCAGACAGTGGATGCTGAGATGGCGGTGGTGCGGCGGCGGCAACAAATGGCAGCGCTGACTGCTGACCAGCCTCGATGCGGTTGACCTGCCCAGAAGGAGCACCAGGTTGGATGACAAAGGCATTACCCGCAGGCGCGGCAGTGCTGGGGGGAGCGGATACCGACGCGTGAGATGAAGGAGTATTCGTCAACGCGTGGAAGACATCGTTTTGAGGGAGTTTAACCTGGAAGCCGCGCTTCGCTGAGGAGAGCGTGTTGCGAAAACCCACGTCGGACAAGCCGTCGATCAAGGCACCGAGCTCGACCACCACGGCACCAGAAGCGATCTGCTCGTTGAGAGTGCTGGACGGGACGTTCGTGGTGATCCACGCGGGCACCATGGTAGGGTTGAATCCGAGTTCCTCGACGCTGTACCCGTTGAGGATGGCCGCAAAGCCGAATTTCACCGCCCCGTGGGCTGATGATGCACTACCAGCCATCGACAGCGGCATCACAGCAGGCGCTGGTGCTGATGCTGGTGCAAAAGATGAAATAGGAGGCACGGCAAAGGGCGGCTCCACCACCGCCTTTTTCATCTCCGCAGCAAACGGCATTACTGATGGCGCAGGGGACACTGGTTGGGCCATAGCCGGAGGTGTGGCGGCACTCTCCTGTGACCTCGGAGTGAATAAACCGGTAAGCGAAGTCTGAGGTGGCTCCGCTGAAGTCGGTACCCGTACAGGCGACATGGCAGCAAACGGTGAAGCCGCAGGAAGCGAAGCGGCAGATGCTGGCAGCGAAGAATCTACCGCAGGATGTTGCGCCGCAGGCATCCCAAACGGCGAACCTGTAACCGCAAAGGGGGATTGCGATGAGACGGGAGGAGATGCTTCCTGAGGAGGAGCCGCTACTGCGAAAGGGTTGGCGGATGGTATGTCCTGCTTGATGGCAAACGGACTCGCGGCAGACAGCTCAGCAACAGGCTTGTGCGGCTGCGCGGAGACGGCAGGGGCAGATGTCTGCCCTGGAGTGGCAAACGCTGGTGCCGCAGCCGCAAAGGGACTCATCGGAAATCCCGACGCAATTACAGGAGGCCCCGGTGCTTGAGAGGCCGCAGCCATTTGGAAAGGGGCTGCTGCGGCAGCAGCCGAAGCTGGCTGAGCCATGGCGAATGGCGATGCCGCAGGTGAACTAGGTTGAACAGGCGCATTGGCCATATCACCTGCCTGCTGCCCTTCAAGCGCCTTCGCGACGAGGCCTGGGAGTTTAACAGCAGGCAGAGGTACCAAGCGTGGATCTTGAGGAGAGACAGGAACCTGAAACAGCGCCGGACAGACACGATACAATTCAAAAACAGGCAACGCGGCCTGGCCGCTGCGAAGCGCGTTTTCAAGCAACACTGGGGGCAGTGACAAAGGTTGCTCCGCTGGAACAGCACCTGCTCGCACCATTTCAGGCGGCAGTTGGTGGATCACGTCCCCCACTGTCAGCGGTGCATTCGTGGGAGTCGCCCCCGCGACACTGAAAGGCGACATGCCAGTCGCCGAGTTGATGGGCGGCGCAGCAACCGCCTCGTTTCCCACTGTTTTAAACAACGGGCTCCCTCCGACCTTGAAGGGACTTTCGATGCCAGGAGGAAGTGATGTCATGGGAGAAGGTTGCATGGATTGAATACTGGATGAAGCCGTGCCGCCCATGCCCGGGTTTTTCGCGAAGTGCTGCCCATCTGGTTCCGATTGCGCAGAACCCCCATTGCTTTGAAACAGACTTCGGAACGAAAAACTCATCGGAGGATGAAGAGGCCCGCCTCAACAAGGTAGCAGATCTCTTTTGAAAATATAGAAATTATATCTTGGAATTGAGTTAATTAAGACAGATTAAATATTGCTTCGGGTTTGTTCAAGATTTTTCATCACGCCATCACATATTCTCAGGGTGAATATTGCCACCTCAACCTCATGGCCGTTTTCCACCTTCATGGCGTCTGCCACAGACATGCGCGGCAGAAATTTTCACGATGGGTCGGCGGCATCATGCCGGAAATGATTTCACAAGGAGATGATTTTTCTCCTTGCGCATTCACACATTGAACGCACTATCCCCGCCCGCTCATCCCGAGCAAACGACCCCTTCGTCTAGCGGTTAGGACACATCCCTTTCACGGATGCGACACGAGTTCGATTCTCGTAGGGGTCGCCAACTTCCTCTGGAAGCCTTGGAAATGCTGGGACGCCTTGTTTTACAAGGCTTTGCGCTTCCCGAATGTAACGATGCGCTGTAACGACGGGCATAATGAGCAAGCCCAACGACATGTATCTGCAAAGGCGCGAAAACGGCGTCTGGTATTTCCGCCGTCCGGTTCCCAAGGAATTGCAGCCCTACGTTCAGATGAAGAACAGCCGGGAGTTCAACATTTCCCTCAAAACCACAAAAATAGGCGAGGCCAGAAGCCGCAGGGATGCACGTTGGGAAGAATCTGACCTCGTATTGGACAAGGCAAAGACCCTCATGAAAGCGGGGAACAGGCCCGCAAAAACAGAGGGGGACAAGACGCCAGTTAAAGCACTCCTGAGCAAGCGCCCGGCGGAACAGTTCACCAGGGACGAACTGACCCGGTTGACTCAGGCATGGTATGCCGAGGCGGAAGGGCAAACACTGGCTCGCTACAGGCGGCTTTTCAGCGAGGGAGATCGAGATGACCGCAGAGAGGCCCGTGAGACAGTTCAGAACGAGCTGGACAGCCTACAGCGCAAAGACGGGGCATCTGTGGACTTGCTCACGCCAGCGACTAAACGCCAGATTGTAGAACAGGCGGGAGGAATTGTGCATCACGTCAAAAGCGCCGCTTTCGTTTTGGTCGATAGCTACTTTTCCCAGCTCGTGCGGGAGGGTTTGATTCGGTTGCGCTTGTATGCGCAGGGCATTCTCGAAACGGGCCTCCCGCCAAAACTGGACGAAACAACGCCTGAGCTTGCCGCCATGTCGCGCAAAGCCGCCAGCGTGGAGAAGCCTTCAATCAGCGTGAACGAGCTGATTGAACGATTCCAGAGTGATCCCGAAAGGCAGCACATCAAGCCGAAAACCCGTGACGAGTTCAAGCTGGTTTACAAGCTCATGCGTGACGCATTCGGGCCTGACAAGCCGATTGCTGCTATCACGCGAGATGACGCGAAGGAAATTCAGAGGCTCTATCAGCGAATGCCCAAACGAGCGTCGAGGCAGTTTGCCAGCAAGCCACTTCGCGAGGCAGTCAAGTTGGCCGAGGAACAAGGGCTTTCGCCCATTTCACGCGCCACATTCAACAAGCGAATGACTTTGTTGATTGGCGTATTCAACTACGCTGTGAAGGAACAGCATTTGGCTTCATCTCCAGTGCTGGGCCTCACCCTCCCGGATGAGGTCAGAGGGGGCGAGGGCGAATCCACATTTTCGGATGACGAGCTAAACGCCATTTTTCAAGACGAAGTATTCAAACGCTTCGCACAAGAGCCAGCCGCACGGGTCACGCCTCTTCATCCATTCAACCCGTCTGAGTTTTGGGCACCTCTGATTGCTCTCTATTCAGCTCTCCGGCAAGAAGAGATACTTCAACTCAGGACTGCCGATATTGCGGAGGTTTGGGGTGTAGAAGCCTTCCTCTTGAAGGCTGGCAAAAACCAGAGCCTCAAGACTGCCGAGAGTGCGAAAAAGATTCCCGTTCATCCCGTTCTCAAAGAGCTGGGATTGCTCAAGTATCGGGACGCCATGAAGAAAAGCGGCCACGAATTTTTGTTTCCAGACGCAAAGCCCGGAGCCACTTACGGAAACCGTTCCCACAACTACAGCAAAAGATTTGCTCGCCTGCTCGTTCGAGTTGGAGTGAAGAGAAGCAGTGACCAGAAATTCCACGGTTTCCGGCATACCTTCATTGATGCCCTCAGATTGGCGAGGGTTAGCCAAGTGGCCGAATATCGCCTCAGCCGACACTCTGCCCGAAAAGACGCCCATGATATTTATGGAGGTCGTCTGCTCTCCCTGCTCTATGAGGAATTGGTAAAGGTGGACTATCCAGGCTTGGATTTGTCACACCTGAAATTGATTTCTCACAGTGGATATTCGGGCCGATAGCGAACGCGGGGCGCTCGTGTTCGCACTCGGCACGGCGGGAAGGTGTCTTGTGAAAGCAGGGTTTGAAGTCCCTGTAATGCGAGATGCCATTCAGCCGTCACCACGTCGCCATCTCCAACGTGATGAATCAGCCCGTGACGGCGAAGGGAGAGCACTAGGGGGCGGAAAGGATCATTCGGAGCAAGCCGAATGCTTCCCTGATAGGCCAGCACGCGGAGCAAGTCATGCCCCAGGCTTTCACTTCCACGGGGCAAAGCCGCAAACCATCGCGTCACAAAGCCAAAAGGGGAACAGGGACGCCATACGGGCGGATTGAGAGCACGGAGCCTGTCCATAAAGTCGGACAGTATAGACGCGGACTCTGCCCGCAGCGATTGAAGGAACGAACAGACGGCGGAAAGGGAGGTGAAGGTGTGGCTTCTTCCCTGCTTCGTGAAGTCGTGGATAACCTCAAGGCGGAGCCGCCGGTTTGTCTTTGCATAGAATCGGACCGATACGCCTCTCGATATTCGGAAAGTCCAGGAAGGGCAGTTCAGATCATTCTCTGGCAGGTGTGGAGCTGGCTCGTGTTCTTGCCGGGTGTATCGAGCTGCCAGCCGCCGCAAAGTGGCATCCAAGGAATGAAGCAAGCCAAGCGGGTTGTCGTGCCGCAGGTCAAAGGCAATCTCTGCCTGTCTCAAGCTGTAGTCGTCATCCTCGCTTTCAAGTTCCAGGTCATAAAGGCCCGCCACCCGCGCTAGTTCGCTGTGAATCGCGTTCCTTGCCCCTGTGAGGTATCGCCTCAAGTTCTCTTGCCAATGAGCGGGGGAAGCAGCCATCGAATACAGCCGAAACACTTCCGGTATCCAGTTGTCCCGGAACTCACGTTCTAGCGGGAACTCCCCGCCGTATTCGTGCCGCGTGATTCCCTGGCAAAGCTGCTCAAAGCCGGGCCGAATGCACTCCGCAGGACGGGGAAGATTCAAATAATGAGCGTAGCGAATGGCGTTCAGGCTGAGCTTGGCTTGCAGCTTGTAACGGCGTCTGCCGCCCGCCCGCGTTTCTTGGAAACAGTGAAGATTGCCTGTGAAAAGAGGAAAGGGCGTCTCTGGAAGGCTCTCGCCTGTAAGGAAGCCGCGTGGCTTTCGCACCCGCATTGCTTCCGTCACCATCCTTGCAGCGCTTGGCACCGCAAAGAGCCATCCGAACTGTTCAGGATGCGCTGAGTTGTCGGGAGGCGGAGCCAGCCGCCGCCGTAGATGCCTAAATCTCGCCTCTGTCGTATCGAGAAACCAATTTCCGAAATGGATGCTCAAGCGGTCTTCTTTGGCGTGTTCAGGCTGGGGCTGGTAGTCGAGGGAGAACTCTGGAAGCATGAGGGGACTGTTATTGCTTCGTGTGTCTATAGAGGGAGACGACCTCCGAAACGAGAAATCAATTTCAGGCGCTTCCCTGCCAGCATTTTCCGTGAAGGTGTATCACAAAAATCATGGCGGCGAAAATCAACGGTTTTGCCGGGCAAATCAGGCTGGTTTCGTGTGCAATGAGTGTGCTACTAATAACACTTGATTTATGTGATACACTGAGCCAAAAATCCCCGCATGGAAAAGAAGCCCGTGCCCGTCGCCATTCTCGTTCGTGTCTCCACTGCCAAGCAGGACACGGCCCGCCAAGTCTCCGAGCTTCGCGCCCATGCGGAGGCAAAAGGCTGGGACGTGGTGGAAGTGTGCGAGGAACAGGCCATTTCAGGCCGGGCCGATGAAGAGGAACGCCACGGCTTGAAGCGGGTGGAAGAACTCGCCGTTTCCGGGAAGGTGAAAAAGGTGCTCGTGCATGAGGTGTCACGCCTCGCCCGCCGTAACTCGCTCGTTCACAAGTTCGTTGAGACGCTGGAAGAGCACGGCGTTTCCCTCTACTGGCACGCCCATTCGATTGAAACCCTGCTCCCTAGCGGGAAGCGCAATCCTGCCGCCAGCGTCATGCTTGCCTTGCTGGCAGAGATCGCCCGCAGCGAGACAGAGACGCTACGGGAGCGCATCAATAGCGGCCTTGCAGAGGCCCGTAGGCAAGGGAAGCGGCTGGGACGCCCTCCCGGCTCCAAAAGGCCCGCCAGCGCCTTCCTAGCGGCTCACAAGGACATTGCCCGCTTGCTCAAGGAAGGCCACTCCATCCGCAACGCTGCCAAGATCAGCGGGAAAGCTCCGTTGACCGTCCAGCGGGTGAAGAAGGCAATGGCAATCAAAGCGGGAGCCGTTCCAATTCACCCGTAGTCGGTGAAAAGCGGGCTTTGAACAGTTGTATGTGGCCGCCGCTAGCCGAGGCGCGAAGTCGCTCCGCCTCTTGGGTGATGTTCGCAGGGGCTTGAAACCCAATGACTATTTCACGGATTGCTTCGATGGGAACTTCAAACAACACGACAGGCATTCCGTAATCGTCCTTGGCTCCTATCGCTGTGCCGTGGTTCAACCGCCGCACAAGGCGTTGCTCGCATTCGTATGACCACGCTGATTGCTTGGTATAAAAAAGCTCTCTTGGAAGTTTCAGTTTATCGACCCGGACACGGGGCAAAACATCGACATAGGCCACGTCCTCAAGGAATCCAATGTCGCTCTCTTCATCGACTCGTTTTTGGAAGAATGATGAATCCGCATCCAGGCCAATGACAAAACCGCGATATGCTTCTGCGTAGTGGCTCCAGAGCAATTTCACGTCCCAAGTCTTGGACAGGGACAAAATACCGATTGTGTCGTCGATGTGCTTTCTGATTCTTTGTTGGGCAATCGAGGCGAACTTGTCTTTGTTCTTCTCCAAATCACTGACAAGGCCCGCCTTGGCGTGGTTGATTCTAGCCGCAAGCTCTTCTGGTCCTGCATTCGGGAAATGCGCCACCATCTCACCCAGTAGCAAAGCCATCCGTCGTGTTATGACCGTTTCGACAAAGTTGTCGGGCGAAAAGTCTTCAATCACTGGCAGGCACTCGTGAGGGTCGTTTAGGGATGTGGGCTGAGATAGGCGCACATTTCGATTGTCGAAAAACGAAGCTCTTGAACTTGGGAAATATTTGTATGTAAGCATGTCGTTTGTATTTATTGATAGCTGGAAGCAAAATCAATTTTTGTTCTGCTGTGAAGTGCCCGCAGAAGAAAAAAATCGCCTCACTGGCGGGATGCGGCTTCTATCATAGATCAGGGCGGCGTAACGTGGTTTCCCAGATTTTGGAAAGGTCAATCTGGTGAATGTTTTCCCAGCGAACTTTCTTGGCTTCGTCGGAGCGTAAAACTGTAGTGTAAACGCCCGCTTTTCCTGCCTCCCCATAGCTTGAGGTGGTTTTGGCATACGCAATCATCACAGCCTTGGTGATTGGCAAACCTGATTGGTAAAGGCTGGCGTAAGCGTTCGTCATGTCATGCTCAATACCGGAAACCCAGTTTTCACGGCGAAGGTAGTCATTCATTCGGAATGAAACTGTGACCCGTAAGCCTGCCTCAATATTCGTTTCGTCTTCCTGGAAGATGTCCACGTTGATGAGCCGTTTTCCTTGGCTGAACACGTCCTGCATTAGCGCCTCTATTTGCGCTTTCGGTGCGCTCTCTTTGCTGGCTTCGCTACTGCATGAGCACTTGTTGAGCATGAAGCACAGAGCCAAAAGGATGAGCATGAGGCAGCCACAGCCGCCGATTGTTTCCGCTTTGGTTGGCTCTGGATTTCTGCTCAACCCTGCTTCCTCCGTTTGCGTTTCAACTGGCACCGAGGGAGGCGTGGCAGAAGCGGCGGGTTGTGACTCGCTGGCGGGTGTGTCGTTGTCGGTGTCTGGCATGGGCGGCGGCTTGGAAAGTCAGGCCACCCATCCAAGGAACACTCCCGCACAGGTGGACGGGGAGTTTAGAAGCCGTAACAGGACGACCGCAGCGGTCTTTAGCCGCACCGGGAAGGCGTGGCCTGGACATACACCGCCACCTCCCCGGCCATTTGGTCGAGTTGGTGGCGCTCTGTTTTCGGCGAACGCCTGCCGCCTGTTAATCGGGATTCTAAAGCCCCAGCGTGAGGGTTTTTCCCCACGCCATTTTCAGCGTAGAGGAAAGGAGCGAAATGGCAAGGGCACGCTGCCGCGATTGTTGCCGGTGCTGTTTTGATGTCTGTATTTGCGGAACAGCGCCAGAAGCGGACGGGGAAATCAGCGGGCCGTTTTTCACAGCAACATTTTTCCCCGACCCTTCAAAGAGTTCAGGGGCGATAGCGCCCCCCTTTGCTTTTTTCAATGAAGGGGGAGGGGGCGAAATACTACTTTGCTATTTCCCAAAAATGGCTATCACTGGCTCTGTAACTGTAACAACGACCTGTCACGAAGGCCATCGCTACAGAAGCGCAAACCCTTGATTTTCAAGGATTCCAACGTGAGGCATGACTGCTCTCGTAGGGGTCGCCAATTTCCTCTTCTCCAGCAAAGCTGGAGCCAATTAAGGAGCTCCACTGGACACCGGCAAACACGCCTGCTAACGAAGCACCATGTCCTCTTCAGGCGGCAAGCTTTTCATCACCGGTCACAACGGCCTCGTAGGTCGCGCGCTGCTGCGCTTTTACGCTGACAAACCGCAATGGCAGATCATTACCCGCTCACACTCGGAACTCGATCTGCGCGACCAGCATGCCACCGATGCATTTTTCGAATCGGAGCGTCCCGAGTTTGTCATTCTCGCTGCCGCCAAGGTAGGCGGCATCAAGGCCAGCTACACGCAGCCGGTCGATTTCCTGCTCGATAACCTGCAGATTCAAAACTCCGTCCTCTCCGCCGCGCATCGTTACGATGTCAAAAAGCTGCTCTTCCTCGGCAGCACCTGCATTTATCCGAAGGTGGTCGAAATGCCCATCCGTGAGGACAGCCTACTGACCGGGCCGATCGAAGAGACAAACGCGCCCTACGGCGTCGCCAAGATCGCCGGCATCAAGCTCTGCCAAGGCTACCGACATCAGCACGGTCGCGACTTCATCTGCGGCATGCCCGCGAACCTCTACGGCCCCTTTGATAACTTCGACCCCGAGCACTCGCATGTGCTACCGTCGCTAATCAGGCGTTTCCATGAGGCAAAGCGCTCTAACGCCTCCTGTGTCACGCTCTGGGGCAGCGGCACGCCAAAACGAGAATTCCTATTCGTGGATGACCTCGCGTCTGCCTGCGCTTTCCTTCTCGAGAATTACAGCAGCGCCGAAATCATCAACATTGGCTGCGGTTGGGAGATCAGCATTCGCGAGGCTGCCGAGATGATTCGCGAGATCGTCGGTTACCAAGGAGAGGTCCGCTGGGACACGTCACAACCCGATGGCAATCCACGTCGCCTGCTTGATGTCAGCCGTATGGAAAAACTCGGCTGGAAAGCAAAGACTGACTTCCGTGAAGGCGTCGCCCGCACCTACCGCTGGTTCCTTGAGAACCGCGCCACGGCGAGGACTTGAACGCAGTAAGTCCGGCTGGACACGCCAGCGCACCCATGCCAAGTGACCGCATGGCAATCCAGGCCTTCCGCCCCGTTCTCATCACCCGCAACACCTGCCGCATCTGCGGCTCCCGTAGCCTCACACCTGTCGTCAGCTTGGGCGACCAGTTCATCGGCGGCGTCCTCGCCAGCGAAGACGGCAGCGCCTTGATCAAGCGCAAAGTCCCGCTCGACCTCGTGCGCTGCGACCCCTCCGTCGATGAAAACGCCTGCGGTCTCGTGCAGATGCGCCATTCCGTGCCGCCGAAGGTGCTCTACCACCGCTATTACTACGAGTCTGGCATCAACCAGTCGATGATCGACAACCTCACTGGCATCACTGCGCTGGTGGAGCAGACCGTCACACTAAAGGCAAACGACATCGTGCTCGACATCGGCTGCAACGACGGCACGCTTCTTTCCAGCTACAAAACACAGAGCCTGCGCCACATCGGCATTGATCCCTCCGACGTCGCCCTCAAAGCGCGCGCCAAAGGCTTCCAAGTGGTGAACGACTTCTTCACCGCACGTGCCTTCCGCAGTGCGCACGCGACGGAAAAAGCTCGTGTCGTCACCAGCATCTCCATGTTCTACGATCTGGAGAACCCACACGCCTTTGTGCAGGACATCGCCGATGTCCTCGCCACAGACGGCATCTGGATTCTTGAGCAGAGCTACCTGCCCGCGATGCTGGACATCAACAGCTTCGACACCATCTGTCACGAGCACCTCGAATATTACTCCCTCGCCGTGCTAGAGCGCCTCTTTGGCGACCACGGCCTCGAAGTCATCGATGTGCATCTCAACGATGTGAACGGCGGCAGCTTCCGCCTCGTCGTCGCACATGCCGGTCAAGTCAGACCCTCCACCGAGGCCGCCACACGCGTGCAGGAGCTGCGCATCCGCGAATTTGAGATGGCTCTCGATTCCGACGCACCCTACGCCGTATTCCGCGACAACATCGAACGCATCCGCACTGACCTCACCGCCTTCCTCAAGAAGGCGAAAGCCGAGAGCAAGCTCGTCCACGGCTACGGCGCATCGACCAAAGGCAGCACCACGCTGCAATACTGCAACGTCACGCCCGATCTCGTGCCCGCCATCGCCGACCGCAATCCGGTCAAGTGGGGCAAATACACCATCGGCACGCAGATCAAGATCATCTCCGAGGCGGAATCCCGCGCCGCGAAGCCGGACTACTACCTCGTGCTGCCCTGGCACTTCATGCCGGAGTTCCTCACGCGCGAGACCGAGTTCCTCGCCCGCGGCGGCAAGTTCCTTGTTCCGATGCCCAAGGTGCATCTTGTCGGTTGAGTAGCCACGCTCGCCAGGGCGTAGTTCTTGACGTAGTGCAGGCGTCCCGCTTGCCGTATGGAGTGGCGACGATCCGCCGCCTTTGAAAAGTTGACATGGGGCGACGACTCGTCGCCACTCCACAACAACTTGAATCCGGCTCTGCGCTCGCTCGTCTAGGTTTCACGCATGGACGACAAGCCCGAGCCAATGACGAACCGCGCCGCGTTGCGGCGGATCCTCGCGTTTGCGCGAGCGCATTGGCGCATGGCGGCGATGCAGCTCGCCCTCGCCGTGTCGGGCACGTCACTCATCCTCGTGTTTCCGAGCGTCGTGCAGTGGTTCGTCGATGACATCATCCCGAACCGACGTCTCGACACACTCTGGCAGGCCGCCGCGCTCGCAGCAGGTGCGTTCGCGTTGCGTGAGATCCTCTTCGCCTTCCGCACGCGACTCAGCAGCGTCTTCGAGCAGCGTATGATCTTCGATTTGCGCGGTCGTTTGCACCGCAAGGTCGCCCACATGCCCGCCGCGTGGTTCGACAAGCAGAGCACCGGCGACATCCTTACCCGCATGGCCGATGACGTACCCGCCACGCAGCGCGTCATCCTCGAAGGCATCGAGCAAGGCGTCACCGCCATCATGCAGATCATCATCAGCGGCGCGATGATGTTTTACACGAATTGGCAGCTCGCGCTATTCGTAATGCTGCCCACGCCGTGGATCGCCGCCGGTGGCTGGATCTTTGCACGCTGGGTCTCGCCGCGCACGAGGCAAGCCCGCGAAGCCTCCAGCCGCATGAACTCGCTGCTGCACGACACCGTCACCGGCATCCGCCAGATCAAGAGCTACTGCGCCGAGGACGAGAAACAACACGAGTTCGACAGGGCCAGCGGCCTCCTCCGCACAGCACAGACACGCCTCATGGCGGCCTGGGCCGTCTATCATCCGCTCATGTCCTTCCTCGGTCACATTGGACTCGTGCTGTTGCTCGCTGCGGGCGCTTACGGTTGCATCCGCGAATGGTGGACGATAGGGGAGCTGCTCAAGTTCATCTTCCTCATCGGCTTCTTCTTCGAGCCGATTTCACGTCTGCATGGCGTGAATCAGACGCTTGTCGGCGGTCTCGCCTCTGCCACGCGAGTCTTCGAGGTGCTCGATCTGCCTGGAGATGAAGACCTGCACACCGGCCAAAAGCTCGATCACGTCGAAGGTCGCATCGCTTTTGAAAACGTCAGCTTCGGCTATGGCGAGCGCGAAGTGCTGCACGACATCACGTTCCACGTCGCACCGCAGCAGACCGTCGCCATCGTGGGTGCCACCGGATCGGGCAAATCCACCCTCTTTCAGCTCCTCACCCGCTTCTACGATTCGCCGCAAGGCCATATCACGCTCGACGGCCATTCCATCGCCGACTACAGCCGCGCTTCCCTGCGTGATGCCATCGGCTACGTCACGCAGGACCCCTTCCTCTTCGCCGGCACCATCCGTGACAATCTCCACCTCGGCAAAACCGACGCCACAGACGATGAAATGTGGGCCGCACTCCGTTCCGCCTGTGCCGAGGACTTCGTGAAGCGCATTCCCGAATCGCTCGACGCCGAGGTCGGCGAGCGCGGCGTGCTCTTGAGCGGCGGCGAACGTCAGCGACTCGCCCTCGCCCGTGCCTTCCTCAAGAACGCGCCCATCCTGCTGCTCGATGAGGCCACCTCCGCCGTCGATGTGAAATCCGAGCGCCTCATTCAGCAGGCACTCGCCAATCTACGCGCCAACCGCACTAGCCTCGTCATCGCCCATCGCCTCAGCACCATCATCGAAGCTGATGTCATCTACATCCTCCACCAGGGCCGCTTCCTCGCACACGGCACCCACGAGGAACTTCTGCGTACCTGCACCTACTACCGAGAGATGGCCGCGCTCGTCTTCGATCGTTCGGAAAACTGCTACTGAGCTACTCTAACTGTAACCTCGCCAGCGAGCCATACAGGCCGCCCGGCTTCGCTACGAGTTCATCATGCGTCCCACGCTCGAGGACGGCACCGCCAGACATAACGAGAATCTGATCACATCGGCGCACAGTGCTGAGACGATGGGCGATGATAATGCTGGTACGGTTCTCCATCAGCTTATCGAGCGCGTCCTGTACGAGCCGCTCACTCTCCGCGTCGAGGCTGCTGGTGGCCTCGTCCAGCACCAAGATGGCCGGATCTGCGAGAATGGCCCGTGCGATGGCGATGCGCTGCCGCTGACCGCCGGAAAGCTGAGCACCTCGGTCTCCGACGATGGTCTGATAGCCATCCGGCAGTCCCATGATGAAATCGTGAGCGTTCGCCTTCCCCGCCGCGCTGATGATGTCATCCTCAGCGGCATCCGGCCTGCCGTATGCGATGTTTTCCTTGATGCTGCCGCCGAAGAGCAATACCTCCTGCGGCACCAGCGCGAGATTCCGGCGCAGCGTGGTGAGAGTCATGTCGCGCACCGGGCGTCCATCGATACAGATTTCCCCGGACGTCGGGTCGTAGAAACGAAAAAGCAGCGAGACGCTGGTGGACTTGCCCGAGCCACTTGGCCCGACGAGGGCAATGCGCTGCCCAGCCTTGGCGCTAAGGTCGAAATCGCGCAGCACGACAGCTTCTGGCCGTGTGGGATAGGCAAACGTGACCCCACGCATCTCAATCTCACCGCGAAAGCGCTGCGACGCGGACTTCTCACCATCCTGCGGCTCCGTGTCATCGTGTAGGATCTCACGCACGCGCTCTGTGGCCCCCAACGAACGCTGCAACTGGGTGACGAGTTCCGGGAACTGCATGAACGAGGAAGCGATCATGCCACTGAGTCCGGCGAACTGCGTCAATTCCTCCCTCCCCATCTCACCAAAATTTAGCATACGCATCGCAAACCAAGTCACGCAGATCAGCGCCACGCTGAAGGCGAAGATCACGAAAGCGATGAACGACGCACGAGGCACTGCCGCCCGAATCACCGTGCGCAGGTAGTCGCCCAGATTTTTCTCATAGCGGGCCAGCTCGTGTGCCTCGTTGCGGAAGGCCTTCACACTCACGATACTCTGCAGGCTCTCATCCACCACCACCTGTGAAGATGCGAGATTGTCCTGCGCGCGCCGGGTGAGCTTGCGGATTTGCGCTCCGAAGACGGCAATCATGACGATCACGACGGGGATCGTGCCGATCATGAAGAGCGACAGCTTCACGGACATTCTCAGGATGAGTGCAAGGCAGAGTGTGAGCATTACCGAGTGGCGAATGAGCATCGGGATCGTCACCACCAACGTCTCCCGCATCGCCTCTACGTCATTGGCAAGGCGAGAGGCCAGCTCCCCGACACGGCGACGATTCAACGTGGCCATCGGCAGCCGGATGATGCGGCTAAAGGTGTCCAGCCGTAGCGCAGCCAGCGCACGCTCTGACGCCTTGGCGAAAAGCATGATGCGGAAAAAAGCGATCACCGCCTGGGTCGCCACAATACTCACAAGGAACCACGCGCTGTGGTTCAGCTCCGCCAACCACACCTCCCCTTTCGCACCGCCTAGCCCCTTCCCTGCCACCGCAGCCAGCTCCTTGATGAAATACACCGTCATCCCGCCCGTGACCGCCAGCGCGACGAGCGCGGGGATGAACACATTGGCGTGTGGACGCAGGTAGGTCAGGAAGAAGCCGGCATCCTTCCACGCCACGCGGTCCCACAATTTTTTGCTCGCTCGTTCGTCAGCCATGCGCAGATGGTTCTACTCCGCACGCACCGTCCAGCGGCGCGTTGGTTTGTCAGTCAGCTCCAGCACGCCTAGGCTTTCTGCATCATCCGCCTGTCGTGTGCTGCGCGTGAGAAAATATTCACCACCGCCGCCATTGAAGCGGACGTTGATCCCTATCTGGCTGTTGCCGTTCTCCAGAGCCCACTCGTGGAGGTAGAGATAGCTCTTTGGTAGCGAGATGGTGAGTCTGCGTGTGCCTTCGGCCGAGCTGCCGAGCACTGCTGAGACTTCACTGGGATCAAACACCGCCGCGTAGCCGCTGCCAAACGCCCACGGTGCGATCTCATCGACCCGCGCCGCTCCGTCGCTAGCCTTGCCGGTGATGCGCAACGCTGCGGTCGCCCCTGGAGTCTGCCGTTTGCCGTAGCTGCGTGCGTCGAGATTGAGCAACAGCTCGAACGCCTTGCCGGACGCGTCATCCACGAGCGACACCCCGGTCAGGTCCAACGTCAGAAAAAGTTTCATGCCATCCGCGTCAGCGCGCAATGTGACGGTGCCCGCCCGCTCGTCACCACCTGTCAGCGGCACGGTTTCCTTGAGGCCAAAGTTGCGAACGACCTCCAGATGACGGTCAAAAATCTGACGCACGCCCCCGGCAGTGACCGCCAGCTTCACCGGCAGTCGCTGGCGGAACGGTGCCTTCTCATCAGCAGGCAGCGCAAGCCTCACCGGCAATGTCTCCGCTCCATCTGCATCCAGGGCGAACCGGCCCTCCTGCTTCCGCACATCCCACGCCACCTCCCATGTCCCCTCAAGCTTCGCCCCCGAGCTATTCTCGATCTCAAGATCGGGCGCGAACTCCTTTTCCTGATTAAAGCCCGCACGTGAATTCCATGTGACGTGGAAGTCCCTCAATGGAGCGACAAGGTCGTGGATGCGCGATTCCCTGCCAGAGATCACGAGCACCGGTATGCGCACCTTGCCGTCGCGCAGAGGCAAGAATCGCGTGTTGGTGATCGCATAACTCGCTTTCACCGTCTGTTTCCCGCCAGCAGCCAGCCTGACCTCCGGACTCGCATCCTTGAGATCATATCCCTGCGGATCGAGCGGCAATACCGTCAGCGCCAACTCCTCGCGATGGTTGTTGGCGAGCTGAAATTCTACCTCCAACCTGCCTTGTCCGCGCAGCACCGCCTTCGCATCACTCACACGCCAGGCGACAGCGGGAGCGCCTTGCATCACATCCTGGAAAAGGATGTGCCCCATCGTCTCATGCGTCGCTGCGGTGGGCGTCACGGCCCTTCCCTGTCTCGCCGCGTTGAAGCGGCTTTGAAGCTGCTGCACGAGCGCTGGAAACAGCAAGTGCGCCTCCTGCGTACCGCTGGGCGGCACGACAAGCCGTGAAAGATCACCCAGGTCAGAGAACAGTAGGCTCTCTGCGATAGCGAACTCCCGCATCGCGCTT
Source organism: uncultured Prosthecobacter sp. (assembly GCA_964421275.1). Lineage (GTDB taxonomy): Bacteria > Verrucomicrobiota > Verrucomicrobiia > Verrucomicrobiales > Verrucomicrobiaceae > Prosthecobacter. The sequence continues at coordinate 8,999 of CAYQWE010000030.1, read as the reverse complement.
CTTGCACCACAAGTGATCGCGAGGCTCGTCTCCTCAGGATCGGCCGCCTGAGGCACCGGACCGGCGACAATCATCTCAAGCTGATGCGTCTTCACAACATCACGGATGGCTTGCAACGCCGTCATGATGTCAGCCACCGGAGTCCCTCTCAGGCTGTCCTCCAACCCTTGAGCGACGAGCACGACATCGGGCTTCCCTTGCAAGCCCGTAGTCGAAAGCGCTGCTGCCGCAGACACAATGCTCGGTGTCTGCACCGGCTGCAGCAGTATCTCAGGACCCAGCACCATGCTTTCCTTGCTGCGGAGCTTCGCCCCAGGCCGCAGCACACGCACACCACCCGTGTAATAGAATTGGTTCGCCAGCGCCTTGGCGAACACACCGGCGAAACTCCTCAATAGCGGGTCCGCCCCGTCGCCAGACACCACCCCATCTAGGATCACATCCCCCAGCACCACAATCTGCACCACTTCGCGCCGCGTCAGCTTCAGCAAAGTGCGCGGAAGATGCTTCTGCCAGCGCTCTCGCTGCACAGGCGTCAGATCGAAGTAAGTCTGCGGCTTCATCTCGGGTGCCGGGAGCTTCGCCTCCGCCTCGCGTGCGGCGGTCTGCAAAGCAGGAAGGTCGGGCCTAGCAGGGACTACCGGCTCCACTGCTTCAGCCGCTGACGGCGGCTTCTCTGGTGTTTGTGCGCGCATGGCCGACGTGGTCAGCAGCAAAACTGCTGCGGCGAGGGCTAAAGGACGGTGGGAAGGCATGTTTCCGCCCATTTCAACGAGACCGGCCTCCGCTGCAACCGGGGAGTGATCTTTGCGTGAGGGTTGCACCCGCGCCCCATATCGCCATCCTCGGCCCATGTCCACGCTCGCCCCCGCCGCCGTTTTATATGAAGCGAAGAAACCGTTGAAGATTGAGGACGTCCGTGTCCTCCCGCCGCAGAAGGGCGAGGTGACGGTGCGCATGAAAGCGGCGGGCGTGTGCCACAGCGATTTACATGTGATGAAGGGCGAGCTTTCGATGCCTGTGCCAATCATCCTCGGCCACGAAGGCAGTGGCGTAATCGAAGCCGTGGGCGAAGGCGTGACCTCCGTCGCCGTGGGTGACCATGTGATCCTCGTCTGGCGCGGCTCGTGCGGAAAATGCGAGTATTGCGAAAGCGGGCGGCCCGCATTGTGCGACATGGGCACCGCGATGCGCTTCACCGGCCTGATGCCGGATGGCACCACACGTTTTCAAAACTCAGCAGGTGAAAGCATCCGCCACTACGCGGGCGTGTCGGCCTTTTCCTCGCTCTCGACGATGCCTGAAGCCTCTGTGGTGAAAATTCCAAGCGATTTCTCCTTCGCAAAGGCAGCACTCATCGGCTGCGGCGTGATCACGGGTGTGGGTGCCGTCGAGCGTGCCGCGAGAGTGCAGCCCAATACCACCGTGGCGGTGATCGGCTGCGGCGGCATCGGTTTGAACGCCGTGCAGGCCGCACGCATGGCTGGCGCAAAACAGATCATCGCCGTGGACAAATTCGCACGCAAGGAAGCTGACGCACGGCAGTTTGGCGCGACGGATTATGTCGATGCGAACGCGGGCGATCCCGTGGAGGCGATCAAGGCGCTAACCGACGGCAAAGGTGTTGACTACGCCATCGAAGCCTACGGCTCCGGCAAAACAGCCGAGCAGGCCTTCGACGCGACAAAGAAAGGCGGCACCTGCGTGATGGTCGGCATCACCAGCGCCGCCGATCGTGCATCGATCAACGTGAACCAGCTCGTCTATGCTGAGAAAACGCTGCGCGGCAGTCTCTATGGCAGCACGCAACCGCGCAAAGACCTGCTGCTGCTCATCGGCATGCACCAGTCCGGCCGCTTGATGCTCGATGAGCTCATCACCAAGAGCTATCCGCTCTCCGGCATCAACGAGGCTTACGGCGCCCTTCAGCGCGGCGAAGTGGCGCGGAGTTTGATCTTGTTTGATTAAGCTGCGTCACCCCCACAACGACTGCGGATACTCGCCTGCGTCGATCAGCTTGCGGATGCTAGCGACGACCTCAGTCTTGTCCTCGGGATAGGTGACGCCGAACCATTTGCCGGTAGTTTCGAGCACGCGTACTTCGGCTTTACCAACCTTGATGAGCGCATCGACTTCCGCAGGCACATAACACTCAGACTTGAGTTCAGCGCCACGTTTTCCGAGGAAATTCACAAACGCCTCGCGCAGATGCGGGAAGATATCAGGCGTGAAGCCGAAGAAGTTCATCGACACGACCTCATCGCCCGTCAGTGACACATGAGCGTCCTCAACCTCGCGATTCTCCGCCCCGTTGCCGTGCTTGTAGATCTTCGTCATCTCCAGGACAGTGGAGAGCATGCCCTTCGCATCACGAGTACACACGCCGCGTGACACGCTACCATGATCCGAGAGTGTGTTCTTCAAGTAGAAACCCACCATCGACCAGTGGCTCTTGCCATCGGCAGGACGTGGCTGCACGAGGTCGTGGGCGATCTTCTTGTAGGCATCCTGGCCGTAAAAGTCATCAGCGTTGATCATGAGGAATGGCTCCTTCACCACGTTCGCTGCGGAAAGCAGCGCGTGCGCCGTGCCCCAAGGTTTCGTACGGCCTTCCGGCACCGAGAAGCCCGCAGGCAGGTCATTGATTTCCTGAAACGCATACTCAACCGCGATGCGCCCCTCAAACTTCGAGCCGATCTGCGAGCGGAATAGCTCCTCAAAATCGCGCCGGATGACGAACACCACTTTGCCAAAACCAGCGCGGATCGCGTCATACACCGAATAATCCAACACCACCTCCCCCGAAGGCCCCATCGCGTCGAGTTGTTTGAGACTGCCGTAACGGCTGCCCATGCCGGCAGCGAGGATGAGGAGTGTAGGTTTTGCCATCGAGAAATCTTTCGCCGGACCTGTGTCTGGTCAAGAAGTTCGCGGTACTCAGTCTCCGGTAAATGAGCGCTGCCTACTGAGCACTTGTGTTCCCGCCCCGCCTCGTCTTACATCCTCACACACATGCATCCGGCCATTCCGAAACTCCTTCAGCTCCAAGAGCGCGACCAGCGCATCCGTCAGCTTCAAAAAGACCTCAAGGACATCCCCAACCAGCAAACCCGGGCCAAAATGCAGCTAGCCGGAGATCAGGCCACCGTGGAAGCCGCCACGCAAGCCGTGAAGGAAACCGAGGTGAAGATCAAGAGCATCCAACTCGACGTCCAGACCCGCCAGACCACCATCAAACGCCTGCAAGATCAACAATTTGAGACGCGCAAGAACGACGAGTTCGCCGCCCTCGGCCACGAGATCAAACGCTACCAGACTGATGTCACCACCCTTGAGGATGGTGAGTTGGAACAGATGGAGGCACTGGAAGGCACGAAGGCCACGCTCAAAGAAGCACAGGCAAAATTGGGCGAAACGCAGAAGCGTGTGAACGAGGAGCTCAAAGCTCTCGATGAACGCGCTGAAGGCGTCAAAAAACGTCTCGACGATCTCAATGCGGAGCGCAAAGATCTCGTCGCCCCGATCGAGGAAGACACGCTCGACCTCTACACCCGCATCTTCACCAAGAAGGGGGACGCCGCCGTGGTTCCAATGGAGAACGCCATGTGCGGCGGCTGCCACATGAAAGTAGTCGTCGGAGTCATCCAGTCGCTGAAGCAATCAGAGTCGCTCACGCAATGCGAAAGTTGCGGGCGCATTCTCTACATGGAAGGTTGAGTGCGGCACCGCCAAATCCCACCTACACCGTCACTCCTAGCGCTGCCAGCGTCTTGAGCACGATGGGGTCACCAGGCTTGAGCTTCTCACGCTCCTCAAACAACGTGCGGGCCACGCGTTCATAACTTGGCAGCTCACCTGTGCGCCGCTGCGCCAGCAGACGCACATAACGCACGGAGCGGTCGATGAGCTTGTTGTTGCTCGGTTTCACATAGGTCATGAGATTATCAAGGTAGCGGCCCAAACGCCCCATGACGAGTGTGGAATGGGTATTGATGAGCATCTTGAGAAGCAGATGCGCGTGAAACTCATGCACACCTGCGAGATCGACCCGCGCACACAGGCCGTCAAACTCCCAGACCATTTCCCCCGTATCACCACCGATGCAGAATGGCAGATGCTCAGCGTCCTGTGTGCGCAAATCACGCCGCGCCTTCAACTGCGTGGAGAAATCATAGCACGCCAGCACCTCTCTTCCCGCTACATGCCGCACATCCGGCCATTCCAGCGTACGCGGCTCACGACGCAGCAGCGCCTTCCATGCCGCATGCGCTCCGCTCTGCTCCGGCATGATGAAATGGCACCACGAGGCAGGCACGGCGGGATCGTCCTGCTTTTCAAACGCCGCGAGACTGAAGGTGGGGGCGCGCTCCGTCGTGTCAGTGACGACCGTGATGCCAAACCTCGTGCTCTCATACAAAACAAAAGAGCCGCGCTCATACACGGTGGCTTCACGCTCGATGAATGGCACCAGAAACTGCCCGTCGCAGTGGGCCAGATGCCGCATCAGTTGCAACACCTCGTCGGGCGCATGCTCAGGATCGCGCAGATGCATGAAAGCGAAGCCGATCGCCGCCATGAGCACCGTACTGGCCTGCATGCGCGTGCTGCCCGCCACCGCCATCGCGCCGACGGCGAGGTTCAGCTTGTGGATCTGCGGATTTTCGATCACACGCTTCGACCGTGCGGCAACTTTGACCAACTGCTCATCGGGATTGCAATACAGGAACCACGGCTGGTTCGCGGAGAGTTCAGATGCACGTTCTGTCGCGCCGATGACGAAGGGCGTTTCACCACCTTCTGTCGAAGCGATCAGTAAATCACCCTGCTCAAACCCAAGCTCCTCAAGCTGACGCGCGCCGTATTCGGGATGATCCTCGAAATTCTCGATGGCCTTGATCAACGCAAGGTCTCCCCCCGCCATGAAGGCAACCACGCGCTCGGGCTCGGGCGCGGGCAGCACACCCATACGGCAGAAAATCTCGATGCTCAGTGAAAGCCGCCCCGTGGCACCACAACCACACAAAAACACCTTCCTTCCCGCGTCGAATGTCGCAGCCACGGCACGCGCCAGATCCGCCAGCGGCGCGGCCTTGGCCTGCATCTGCCTGAGGGCAAGGACATCGACCTGATGCATGAGCTTGATCGCTTCGTTGAGGTCATCACTAGCCAACTGCGACAGGGACAGCGTGAACGGGTGCTGCGCCTCCGTATCGAGGCCGCCGAGCTGGTAGTCGGACGCCACTTTCAGAAACTCATCAGACGCATTCATATGGGAAGTTCGACCGAATCAAAGGTGCGGATGTTCACTTGCGGAGTTTCACACCTTGCACACCGTCCGGCACGTTTCACTATGCAATCAAACTCGCATGATGGAATTCACTTTGTTCAGGCTACCCGACGGACGGGCGTGGCTCGGCGAAGGCCCCTTCACCGCGCTGGCCGCCGCGCCGGCGGGCGGAGGTGCCTTCTACGTCAACGACTTCGATTTGAGCGACCCCAAGCCCTGGAAACTACCCGCAAAGCTGCTCTCCGTCACCCCTGAAAGCCTGCCGGAGGCCATCCATCTCAACGGCTCGCAGAAACCCCGCATCACCTGGGCCAAACCGGCCACCGAATGGTTCAAGATGGCCTTCCGCCGCATCCGCCGGGAGGTGCAGGCGAAGAAGATCGAGAAAATGGTGCCCGTGCTCACAGAGACCGGCACCCTCGTCTCTGGCGACCCTAGACGGCTAATCGAATCTATCATGGACGCGCCTGGAAACACATGGGCCTACGCAAATGTGACCATGGATGGCGGTTTCCTTGGTGCGACGCCGGAACTGCTCTTCAAAACACACGGCAAGCACCTCGAAACGATGGCTCTAGCCGGAACAGCCAAGCCCGGCCAGCAGGATGCCTTCCTCACCGACGTGAAAGAGATCGAGGAGCACGAGATTGTGGTACGTTTTCTCACCGAGAGGCTGCAGGCACTCGGCGAGGTCGGGCGGCAGCCACGCTCACTCTGCCAGACAGCAGGCCTGGTGCATTTCCAGTCACAACTCAGTGTGAAACTGCGCACGGAAACGGAACCCGCGCAGCTCGTAACTTTGCTGCATCCCACGCCCGCTCTCGGCTGCCTACCACGAAATGAATCGTCGCTAGCAAAGCTGCGCGAGTATCGCCAGCAATTGAATGTGCCTGGTTTCTTTGGCTCGCCATTCGGATTCATCGAGAATGACGGCACCACACATGTCGTCGTCGCCATCCGCGGCATCTGCTGGCAGAAGAGCACGATCTGCCTGCCTTCCGGCTGCGGCATCGTCGGTGGCAGCGCCTTCGATCACGAATGGCGCGAGCTGCGTTTGAAACGCGAGGCTGTGCTGCGCCTGCTGGCCCTTCACTCATGACGCAGGAACAGCTCATCCATCAGTCCTTGAGCGCTCTCGCCCATTTTGGCGTGCGTGAGGTCTGCATCGCCGCTGGCGCACGGAACGCGCCGCTGGTTGCCGCGCTGCTAACGAGCCGTGGTGTCAAGATTTGGAATTTTTTCGAGGAGCGCAGCGCCGCCTTCTTCGCGCTCGGCCGCATAATCGTGGACCGCAAGCCGGTAGCCGTAGTGACCACCAGCGGCACGGCGGCGGCGGAATGCCTGCCCGCAGTCATCGAGGCGCACTACCAAGGGTTGCCGCTCTTTGTGCTCACTGCCGACCGTCCCAAGAGTTACCGTGGTAGCGGCGCGCCACAGACGATCGAACAACATCACTTGTTCGGCGTATATGCGCAGACGCTGGGTGATTGGGATGTGACGGACGAGTCGCTGGCGATGTATCAGACCACCGACGCCCGTCCGCGCCACCTGAACGTGTGCCTAGACGAGCCACTAGAGACAAATATCATCGGCGTGGACTTTTCTCGTGCGCAAACACCGGAGACGGCATCACGCAACCACCCATGCACACTGGACTGTGATCTCGTACTCGCCTCCGGCATGCATCCAGCGGATGCGAAGGAAGTAGTGCCCCTGCTTGCCACGCTCGGCGCGCCGGTTGTCGCCGAGGCGACATCGAATTTGCATAGTCATCGTGATTTGCAGTCCTTGTTGATTCCTGGTGGCGAAAGAGCACTACAATCCGCCAGGCCATCGCATGTGTTGCGACTCGGTGCCGTCCCAAGCTGGCGCTGGTGGCGGGATTTGGATTCCCAGCCGAAAATCAAAGTCACCAACATGACACGTTCGGGATTCAGCGGCCTGGCGCGGAAGGAGAACGTCGAAACGCTACCGTGGGAGGCGCTCAGAGATGCCAGTTGCTCGACGCCCGGTGGACCATGCGGCATTTTGCGCTTTGAGCCGGAGTTGGAGAAATTTGAGCAGTCAGAACCGAACTGGATGCGGAAACTCATCGAAGTCATTCCGGCAAATTCGCGAGTGTTTTTGGGTAACAGCCTACCGATACGCGAGTTGAACCTTGCTTTGAAATCAGCACGGCCTGGGGTGGAATTTTTCGCGAACCGCGGGGCGAATGGCATCGACGGCCTGGTTTCGACTTTTCTCGGCACCAGCGCCAGCCACCGCGAGGAATGCTGGCTGATCATCGGCGACCTGAGCACACTCTACGATCTGGCTGCGCCGTGGATCATCGCGCAGATGACTCATCCGAAGCTGCGCATCGTAGTGATCAACAATGGTGGAGGCAAAATCTTCTCCCGTGTAAACAGCCTGCGGGCGCTGTCGGAAAAGTCGCTGGCGGTCATTGAAAACCGCCATGAGCTGGGCTTTGAACCGTGGGCGCAACTCTGGGGCATGGAGTATGTGCAGACTGACGATGTCAGCGATCTCGTGGACCTGCTGCATGTACCGATCGTGATCGAAATCCGCCCCGATCCGTTGCAAACGGAAGCCTTCTGGAAGGACTGGCAACGCCCAGTGATCAGGCCGCGATGAAATCGCGAAACGCCTCAATGATCACGACGACAGAGCAGGCTCCGGCGTCAGGGAAACCGATGCAGGCATCTCCCAGCGTCTTGGCACGGCCAAACTTCGCCACCATTGCCTTGCTGGCATCTTTACCGGCAAGCGTGGCATCGGTGACCGCCTGCATGGCCTCTGGCAGGGATTGATTAGCCACTTCAGCGGCCTTGGTCGCGGCAGGCTCCATCGCATCGACACAAGTTTTGTCGCCGACGGCGGCACCACCGCGCTGCTTCACGCCATCCACACCTGCTTTGAGGAAAGCAGCGAGTCCCGTAGCATCGAACGTTTCCTTGCCCGCGAGTGCCTTGCCACCGTTGCGGAAGTAGGTGCCGAAGATCGCACCGCTCGCGCCGCCCATGCTGCTCATCATCGCCATGCCCACAGTGGAGAAGGCTTTTTCAATGCTTTCGACCTCGGCGGCCTCGAGCTTCTCCTTCGCCGCAGTCATCCCGCGCTGCATGCCGAGACCATGGTCGCCATCACCGAGGTTGCGATCGGCCTCAGACAACATCGGCTCGGCGGCGATGATACGCTCGCACGCGAGGATGAGCATAGCTTTGACTTCGTCTTTAGAGAGGCTGGCTTTGGGCATGGAACCGCGATTGTTCGCGTGCTGGCCGCGAAGTCAAACACACAATCCTGCGTCACAAACGACTGCGTAGAACAGCGGCGGCCGCCTCACAACGATGTCCGTGACAAATGGCACTGGGTTAATCTGGTTGGCCCTTGGTTCGCAGTTCAGAAGGGATGGCCGAAAAAGAGAAAAAGGGGGAAGGAGGGACTGATTTTTTGACCTCTTTTGTTTCTTTCGGCCAAGTTCCAGCTTTCCGTGTATTCTGTGGTTCAGCATTCAAGGTTGTGCCCCGTGGGTAAACTCACCCATGCCGATGCCCCCGGCGGGCTGCACGCACAGCGGCCCTTGGAAGCTGCTCGCGCCGACCGGGACTGCTTATAAAGGGACAGACAAGAATGGCACGGGATTAAGGCTGTTGCTCGGCTGAAATGCGCATGAAAAACCCGGCATTCTGGGTTGAGTAGAGTGTGAAAA
>CAYQWE010000029.1:0-62859 GCA_964421275.1 uncultured Prosthecobacter sp. | reverse complement strand
CGATTGCGGAGCCGTCCGGCGAGCTGGGAGTCTCCGGGGTCACGATTGCGGAGCCATGGCACTTGTCAAAAGGCTCAGAACCGGCAGAATGCACCCATGAGCCAGCCTGCCGCGCCTCCCACCCTGCCCGCGCCGCCACCGCAGGTGATCCCGGCGGATACCGTCTATGCCGCGCTCGGCGATCCCACGCGGCGGCGCATTCTCCAGATCCTCGCCCACGGTCAGGCCCACACCGCCACGACGCTGGCGGGCAACGTCGGCAAACGGCTCGACGCCACGCTCAAGCATCTCGTCGCGTTGCGCGGCGCGGGTCTGGTCGTCACTTTGGAGAACCCGCAGGACGGCCGCCGTCTGCTCTACCGCCTCGCTCCCGCCATTCCGGTGACGAAGACCGCCACCGGCGGCTGGGAGATGGACTTCGGCTATTGCCTGGTGCGGTGCTGAGGTAGTAGTTTTTTGAATCGTCATGCGCGTCGTCCTCGACACCAACATCCTCGTTTCCGGCTTGCGATCAGTCTTGGGGGCTTCGAACGCTGTTTTACAACGTCTGGCTCTTGGAGAATTTGAAGCATCTGTCTCGACCGCGCTGTGCCTGGAGTATGAGGATGTGCTCAACCGCCCGGGTCTGCTGCCGGCCTGCACGCCACACCAGATCGACGCGTTCCTGGATTCCTTCTGCGCCGTGGCTCATGAGGCCTACATTTACTTCCGCTGGCGCCCACTTCTGCCAGATCCCAAGGACGATTTGGTGCTCGAATGTGCCTTGGCATCGGGAGCCGCTCACATCATCACTCACAATGTCCGGGACTTTGCAGTCGCCAGCCACCTTGGCATTTCAGCCATGACACCCGGCCAGTTCCTGGCTATTCTTCTACGACCATGAGCACCCTGAACATCTCCATCCCGGATTCCATCCGCAAGCGCGTCGAAGCCTTGGCGCACGAGGATGGTGTTGGCGTCGATTCGTTTGTCGCCACGGTTCTGGCACAGCGCGTGGCGGTGGCAGACGCGGACTCCTACATCCGCAGCCGCGCCCAACGCGGCAGTGCGGATCGGATGCTCGAAATCCTCAAACAAGCACCACGAGTGGAGCCTGATGAGGGTGATCGGCTCTGATCATGGAGCATCCTTTTCCAAAAGTGACGACGGAGAACCCGCAGGACAGTCGCCGCCTCCTCTACACCTCGCTCCCGCCATCCCGGTGACGAAGACCGCCACCGGCGGCTGGGAGATGGACTTCGGCTATTGCCTGGTGCGGTGCTGAGTGTCGGGCCTGTCCGGTGATATTTTACAGCCTCCGATATCCGCCCACAGTGCGCAAACCGACGTTTTTGTTGCCCTAACAAGACATAGGCGTGTAAAGCCACAACATGAGCTCACCCCCGTGTTATGCCTCATTTTTGTCGGCTATAATGGTGCTGACAAACCAACAGAAGTGTTCACCATCTGAATTGTTAGACGCTTCTGCGCGTCCCGAGTAACGAAAGCCAAGCAAGCAACCACCAACTCGACGATTATGCCCCAAGTCACGTTCGACCGAATCAACCTAGACGGCACTTACACCCGCAACACGCTCGCCGAGCTTTGGGGCTATGCCGGATTCGAAGCGATTGCCCGCGGCGTCGTCACCCCCGCCAACGACAACAAGATCATTCTGTTCAGCACCGGCAACAAGCGCGACCACGACGAACCGTATCACGATGCACTCAGCGGTGGAGTCCTCGACTGGGACGGCCCCAACGACCATTACGCCGAGCAACGGATGGTCGATGCCGCGCAGGCAGGCGACGAGATTCATCTCTTTTTTCGCGACGAGCATCACGCAGAGTTCACTTATCACGGGCAGCTCAGAGTTCAGGCAGTCACGCGCCATACCGACCGCCCATCCAGATTCACGTTTGCACTCACCAACTCCAAATGAACGAAGCGCCTAACCGTTCGCTGAGCTTGCGGTCGTTCGGCCTCAAGTTCTCGGAGCGCTATACCGTGTGGCCTTCACGAATCGAACTCGACGCGGCGGGTGCCCGCATCCGGGACAGCCTCAACACAGGCACCTCTGAAACAGGCTGTGTTTGAAGACGCTTTGACGGGAGAGAAGGCCCGTCACGCTGAAGCGTGAACAACGTGCCGACACGACCTGAACGACCGCTCCGGATGACTGTCTTGATGTGGCGGGCGATCTTGGCACGGTGCTTTTTCACGCCGCCTCCTGCATCCCATCACCGTGACCGACCTCGCCACCCTCGACAAACAACACCTCTGGCACCCTTTCACGCCGATGCGGCAGTGGTGCGCGGAGGAGCACACGCCGCTGCTGCTGGTGGAGGGACGCGGCTGCGTGCTGCGGGACCAGTCCGGCAACGAATACCTCGACGGCAACGCGTCGATCTGGACGAATATCCACGGCCACAATCATCCCGCGATCAACGCGGCGATCACGGCACAACTCGGCAAGGTGGCGCACACGTCGTTCCTGGGCTTTACGCATGAACCGGCGGCGCGGCTGGCGCAGGAGCTGGTGGAGCTGCTGCCGGGCGGGAAGATCACGCGGGCGTTTTTCACCGACAACGGCTCCACGGCGATCGAATCCGCCGTGCGCATGGTCTTGCAGTATTGGAAGCAGAATGGCAGGCCGCAGCGGGACACACTGGTGGCCTTTGATCGTGCGTATCACGGCGACACGCTCGGCGCGGCGAGCCTGGGTGGCATCCCGCTCTTCAAAGGCAGCGGGAATGATTTCGGCTATCGCGTCATCACCGTCGCGACTCTTGACCAGCTTGACGCCTTGACCGTGGGCGACCGCGACCGCATCGCTGCGGTCATCATCGAGCCGTTGATCCAAGGTGCGGCGGGCATGCGTCTGTGGCCGCAGGGCATGCTGAAGAGGCTGGATGTGTGGTGCGCGGCGCAGGATGTGTTTTTGATCCTCGACGAGGTCATGACGGGCTTTGGCCGCACGGGAAAAATGTTTGCGTGTGAGCATGAAGGCGTCGTGCCCGACTTCCTCTGCCTCGCGAAGGGCATCACCGGCGGCTATCTGCCGTTCGCAGCCACGCTGACGACCGAACGCGTGTTTGAAGGCTTCCTGGGCGAGCCGCAGGAGGGGCGCACGTTTTTCTACGGGCACAGCTATGCGGGCAGCCAGCTCGGCTGCGCGGCGGCGCTGGCCAGTCTGCGGATTTTCCGCGAGGAGCGCGTGCTGGAGCAGCTCCCGGCCAAAATCGCGCGGCTGCGCGGGGGGATGGAGGATCTGCCTGGATTCCGCCAGTGCGGAATGATCGCGGCGATGACGGTGGACTCGCCGGATTTGAGCGTGGGAACCAAGGTCTGCCTCGCCGCACGCAAGCACGGCCTGTTAACGCGGCCAGTGGGCAATACGATCGTGCTGATGCCGCCGCTGTGCGTCACGCTGGAGGAGATCGAGCGCATGGTCGGTGCTTTGCGCGCAGCGCTGGACGAAATCAAAGAGTGACGACCACCGGCGTGCCGACCAGCTTGAAGATCCCGTAGCCGAGCAGCGCGGTGACGGGGATGGTGAGTACCCACGCCCAGATGATGCGCTCGACGACGGTCCATTTGATGGCGTTCCACCGCTTGGCCGCGCCGACACCCATGATGCTGGTGGTGATGGCATGCGTGGTGGAGACGGGCATGCCGAAGTGCGCCGCGGTCAGCAACACGGTGGCCGCCGTGGTCTCTGCGGCGAAACCATGCACGGGCTGGAGCTTGACCATCTTGTGGCCGAGGGTCTTGATGATGCGCCAGCCGCCCGCAGCGGTGCCTGCGGCCATGGTGAGAGCGCAGACGACTTTGATCCAGACCGGGATGTGGTCATGCTTCGCGCCGAGGGACTCGATGCGCAGGAAGCCGAGCCAGTCTGGGATGTCTTTCAATGCGCCGGAGGAGGTCCCCGCTAAAAGCGCTAGGGCGATGACGCCCATGGTCTTCTGCGCGTCGTTCTGGCCGTGACTGAAGCCCATGAACGCGGCGCTGAAGATTTGCAGACGACCGAACACGTTGTTCACCGTCCGCGGCCGTAGCAGCGAACAGATCAAGTAGAGCAGTGACATGACGAGGAAGCCGACGAGTAGGCCGGCGACCGGTGAGCTGACCATGGGGATGACGACCTTATAGAGAAGGCCGCTGCCTTCGTACCAATGCTTGCCCACGGCGGGTGCTTTGGACCAGATGAGGGCATCCCAGTTGCCCCCTGAGGTGGCGAGCGTGGCCCCGACGAGGCCGCCGACGAGCGCATGGCTGGAGCTCGAAGGCATGCCGAACCACCAGGTGAGCAGATTCCACAAGATGCCGCCCATCAGCGCGCAGATGATCGTCTGCGTGGTGACGAAGGCGGAATCGACCAGCCCGGAGGAGATGGTTTTAGCCACGGCGGTGCCGAAGAGGGCACCGACCAAGTTTGTCACCGCCGCGAGCAGGATGGCCATGCGCGGCGTGAGCACCTTCGTGGAGACGACGGTGGCGATGGAGTTGGCGGTGTCGTGGAAGCCGTTGATGTACTCAAAGATCAACGCTACCAAGACCACAGTGAGGACGAGGGTCATGAGCGCGGCCGATCAGGAGTTCTTCAACACGATTTGGGCAACGACCTTCCCGGCGTCCCGGCAGCGGTCCACGACCTTTTCCATCAGATCATAGAGGTCTTTGAGGATGATGAGCTGCACGCCGTCTTTCTCATGGGTGTAGAGCTCGCGCAGGCACTCGAGGATCAGCTTGTCCGCCTCGCCTTCGACGCGCTGAATCTGCTCATTGAGGGTCTTCACACGCTCTAGGTGCAGTTTTTTGCGCAGCTCGGAGATCATGGTCAGCACCACTTCTGCGGCGGTGTCCATCAGCTTGATCTGGCGGGAGAAGTCCGCGCTGCCCAACCGCGCGTGGCTGATCATGACGCGCTCGGCGATTTTTTCGACGGTCTTGGGAATCTTGTAGAGCGCTGCGGCCAGGGCCTCGATGTCCTCGCGCTCCAGCTCGGTGACAAAGGTGCGGCAGAGCGCTTCGTCGATCTGCTGGGTGATTTTTTTGTCCTCACGACGGACGGCGGCGAAGGCGTCGAGGTTGGCGTCGCGCTGGTCGGGATGGGAGAGCAGCTTGTTGAGGGCCTGGACGCTCAGGCGGGCCTGGCTAGCGCTGGCCTCCAGGAGGTCGAAGAAGACATCGCTTTTGCCAAAAAGTTTCTGAAATGAGATCATTGCGGGAGTCCTCCCGGGATGGAAGGCGGTGCCAGTAAGAGCGAGGGCGGAGGCCGCTGTCAACAGGTGCCCTTGCGACGAAACGGTCACATTCAAAGAAAAACCCGCCGAGTGATGGAGCACCGGGCGGGCTTCTGCGGAAAAGTCCGGATTTGAAGAAGATGCAGGCCTAGCTGGTGGCCACGGCGTCGGAACCACGCTCTCCAGTGCGGATGCGGATGGCATCATGCACGGGGATGATGAAGACCTTGCCGTCTCCGATCTTGCCGGTGTTCGCAGCTTTCACGATGGCCTCGGCCACGGTGTCTGCGCGGCTGTCGTCCACGACGACCTCGATCTTCACCTTTGGCAGGAAATCCACGGTGTATTCACTGCCGCGATAGATCTCGGTATGGCCTTTCTGACGACCGAAGCCTTTGACTTCCACGACGGTCATGCCTTCGACTCCGACTTCGGAGAGGGCTTCCTTCACGTCCTCAAGTTTGAACGGTTTGATGATCGCTTCGACTTTTTTCATGGTTAACGGCAATTAGGAGTGTGGTTCACGAATTGCAACGATCAGAACCGCAGGAAGTGATTTTTCCCGGCCCGATCTTTTGCAAAAGGGTGGTAAAGCCGGAAACGTGCCAAGTTCCGTCCCGATTTGACCTACCACCGCACCCTTCCTCCCCCCACCGAGCCTTGCGTTGCATTTCGGACACCTCCGGCTTACACCTCGGCCTCATGCGCCGCTCCGCCGCCCTCCTGGCTCCATTGATCCTCTGTCTCTCGTCCGCCGCCGCCCAAGACCAGGAGACTCCAGTGTCATTGAAGCTGCATTGGGAGCCGGGCCAGACCTACATCCAGGAGTCTGAAACCAACGTCACCAACTTCCTCACTGCCCTTGGTAAAACTAGCGACCAAAACCTGCGCCTGCTCCAGACCACGAGCATCAAGGTCGAAAAGACCCCGCAAGGCGGCGCTGAAGCCCGCGTCCTGATCGAGCACTTGCAGGGCGGGATGACCTACGAAGGCCAAACCCACACTTACGACTCCGCTTCCCCTGCCACCTCTCACCCTCTCCTGCAAAAAACTTTCGGTGGTTCGGCGGGACGCGGCTTCACCCTCGTCTATGACGACAAAGACCAGTTCATGGATGCTAGGGACACTGGCTCCATGGTGACCGGCGGCGCGGAGCCTGACCTCGTCTCCATCGCCAACGCCAGCCAACTCGCCACACTTTTCCGCCGCTCTCTGGAAATGGGACTGCCGAAAATCCCCGTCCGCCGCGGTGACAAATGGATTTCCGATGAGACCGTCCCCTTCCCCCAGGCCGGCACCGTGCAGGTGAAGCTCAACGCCAAATTCGACGGCGTCGTGGACCGCGAAGGCCACCGCCAGGCACAGATCTCCTTCGAGGGCACAATGAAGTCAAAGCGCGACAAGGGCAGCTCCGGGCACGAACTCGACACCGAACGCCCCGTCACTTTTGGCGACAACTCCAAGGTCAACGGCCACGTCTTCTTCGACCTCGAACGCAGAACCATCACCCTCGCCGTCTTCTCTGCCACCATCCAGCTCAAGGTGGAAGGTAAGCCCATGCCCGTCCGCCAGCAGGTCACCACAAGGCTTGTCTCGATGAAGCCGACGACGGCTCCGTGATCTCTCAGACCCACTCGAGCCCGAGCACCCTCGCCACTTCGGCATCCACAGGTCTGGCGAACACTTCCGGTGCCGTTCCTGCCTGCCGCACTTTGCCGCCATGCATCACCACGAGCTGGTCGCCCAACAGACGAGCCTCGGCGCGATCATGCGTGACGAGAATCACAGGAATTTCGAGCGAGCGAAGCTGCTGGTGGAGGTCGGCGCGCAAATCCTCGCGCAAGGCAGTATCGAGAGCTGAGAGCGGTTCGTCGAGCAACAGCAAACGAGGTCGGCAGACAACAGCGCGTGCCAGCGCGGCTCGCTGCTGCTGGCCGCCGGAGAGCTGTCCTGGATACTGATGCGCGACGGCGGCGAGGTCGTAGCGTTCCATGATCGCCTCCACCCGCGCCCGACGTTCCGCCTTGTCCAGATTCGCGAGTCCGTAGGCGATGTTCGTCGCCACATCGAGATGCGGGAACAACGCGTAGTCTTGAAACACAAATCCGATGCCCCGCTGCTGCGGCGTGAGACAAACACCGGCCTTTGCATCGAGCCACGTCTCGTCTCCGAAACAAATACTTCCCTCCCCAGGATGCTCCAATCCGGCGAGACAGCGGAGTACGGTGGTTTTTCCACATCCCGAAGGCCCGAAGAGCACGGTCACGCTGTGCGCACCACCCGGCATGCGCACGCTGCCATGAATGACCGCGCCGCCTTCATGTTTCTTGATAAAGTCTGCGTTCAGCGTCCCGGCCATGCGTGGAGAAAACGACGTTGAAGAGCGTAAGTGAGCGAAAGCACGGAGAAGGAGAACAGCAGCATGAGCAGCGCGGCTTGATTCGCGGCAGAGTAGTTCAACGACTGCACTTCATCATAGATGGAGACTGAGATCGTGCGCGTCACACCGGGCAAATTACCTCCGACCATGAGTACCACGCCGAACTCGCCCATGGTGTGCGCAAAACTCAGCACCACTCCAGCCAACACGCCCGGCCATGCGAGTGGCAGCACCACCCGGCGAAAAGTTTCAAAACGCCCCACGCCCAGGCACCATGACGACTCTACTAGGCGACGGTCCACCGTGGCAAACGCGCTCAGGAACGGCTGCACGGCAAACGGCAGACTGTAGAGAACCGAGGCGATGAGCAGGCCCTGAAACGAAAACGGCAGCCGCGCTCCAACCACGCTCTCATAAAAACGCCCCGCCGGACTCTGCGGACCGATGGCCATCAGTACATAGAAGCCCAGCACCGTCGGCGGCAGCACCAGTGGCAGCGCCACGACGGCTTCCAACAGAAACCGCCCGCGCCAGCGTGTGTTCGCCAGCCACCATGCCAGTGGCAAGCCGAATAAGATGAGAATGCAGGTCGTGCAGGCTGAAAGCCGCAGACTCAGGATGATGGCCTGCCAGTCCATGTCATTTGCTAGGCAGCTTGAATCCGTGACGTTGCAATATTCTGCCGCCTGCCTCACCGAGCACGAAATCACGAAACTCACGCGCCGTGGCGGCATTGGGAGTACGCTTCAGGATGATCATGCCCTGCTCGATCATAGGAAACGTATCCGCAGGCACCTCCCACCAGCGACCTTTGTCCTTCAGCTTGTCTGACAACACATGGGACAGGGCGAGAAAACCGACGTCTGCCGCTCCACTCTCCACAAATTGCGCAGTCTGTGTGATGTTCTCACCGAGCACGAGCTTCGGCTCCGCCTGCTGATACACTTTGAGCGACTTCATCGCTGCCACTGCCGCCACACCATACGGGGCGAGCCTCGGATTCGCGATGGCGATCTTCTTCACCGCAGGATCATTGAGTGTAGCGATGCCGAGTTTTCCGAGATCGAGCGGCGATGACTTACGCACCCACAACACGAGCCCACCGACCGCATACGGGGACACCTTGTCATCCAGTGCAAGCCCTGCCTTCGCCAGCCTTCCTGGGTAACTCATGTCCGCAGCGAAAAAGGCATCAAAGGGTGCCCCATTCTGGATCTGCGCGAAAAAATTGCCCGACGAACCATACGTCGCCTCCACCATCATCTCCGGATGCGCGGCGTTGAATTTCTTCAGCACGTCTTCCATTGCAAACTGCACGCTGGAGGCCACCGCAATCCTCAGCGTGGAAGACTTAGCCTCTCCTGCCGGGCCTGATGCCGGTTTGCATGCGCTGAGCACGCAGGTGCATGAGAAGATGGAAATGATGAGCCGCCGTTTCATCAGAATTGGGTTTGCTGGATCAAATGGAGATCAGCTCGCCTGTGTGGCTCGCATCGTAGCCCGGCAGCTCGTCGATCAACCGACGGTGTGCCCGACTGCGCAGCAGGCGGATGAGCGCTTGGACTCGTGGATCACGCTCCATCGCAGCGGAAAAGCACAGATCGAGCGATTCGTCGCGCACAGGAAGGAACCGCAGCCCGGCGTCCTCGGCACACAAGCGTACGCACACGCCCGCTTCCGCCCAGCCACCACGCACGGCCTCGGCGACGGCCTGATGGCTTAGCAACACGCGCTTTGATTCACGCGGCTGCTCCAGCAGATCGTCGAGGCACTCGCGTGCTGCCGATCCCTGCTCGCGCATCGCCCAGCGGCGCACATGCCTAGCGCAGGCAGACACGCTGCGCGTATGATCATCATCTGGCAGCACGATGCCTTCCTGCCAGTCAGCACCGCGCAGCAAACGATAACCACCACCGAGCTTCTCGCGTGCGGTCTCTGCATTGCGATCCGGCCTCTCGACCGTCGAACGATGCAGCGCCGCGACATGCACCACTCCGTTCTTCAAAAGCTCCAGCGCCATCCCTCCTCCACGAGAAAACGCAAGCAGGCGGAAGCCCGATGCCGCCGCGTATTCCGCTGCAAGCAATCCCGCCGCCGGATCACAACCCGCCAACACCAGCGTTTGCCCAGCATCCCTGCCGCCACGCTCATGCAATACGCTGCCACGACAGACCCCATCATGCGCCCACGCACTGCCAGGCAAGGCCTCTACGGGATAAAGCCGCTTCTTACCGCCCACTTCCGCCTCCCAGTAACGACTCGTGTCAAAACGTGGCTCCCAAGCCCACGCGGAGCCTTCACCACGTTTTTCCCCTCCCGAGCCGAACAATTCCTCCACGCTGCATTCCAGCGCCTGTGCCACCGCTAGCGCGGTCGCGACCGACGGAGTGAGCCTTCCTGCCTCGATCGCGCTCACCGAGCTGCGCGGAATGCCCGAAGCCGACGCCAGCTCATCCTGCGACCATCCACGCATTCTCCGGCGCTCCGCCACAGTACACATCTGGGAATTAGCCTTTGACATTATCATGTCTTTTTATGACATGATAATGTCAATGTCAATGCTCCCCTGCCTTCGCGCTGTTTTGCTGGTCGCTGTAATGCTTCCTGCGTTTCGGGTTGAAAGCGCGGGTGGCCCAACCAAGCCCATCGTCACACGCAGCACGGCGGCCAACCGCGTTGCGGAGAAACCGGACTATGTCCATGCGCTCAGCGACGATGTGAGCTGGCTGGAGGTCGGACTTGAGTCGCGTGCGCGCTATGAGGTGCGTGTCAATGACTATACCTCAGGGCTGCTCTCCGACGACGCGCTGGTGACGCGCAACCTACTCTACCTCGGTGTGAAGGAGGTGCTCGACCCGCTACGTCTCGCCTTTGAACTCCAGGATTCGCGACGCTTCTTCAGCGACCTGTCAGCCAGCCCCAACCTCTCCGACACGCTGGAGCCGTTGCAAGTTTACGCGCAGTTGCATTTTGACAACGCGGTCGCGGGCGCGCCGCTAAGCCTCTGTTTCGGACGCATGGCCTTCGACTGGGCCGACCGCCGCCTCATCTCCCGCAATCGCAACCGCAACGTCATCAGCGCCTTCGACGGTGTGCGTCTGCGCATCGGTGATGAGAAAGCGCCATGGGAGATCGACGCGATTGCCGTACGGCCAGTAGCGCGCAGCATCCAGAACCTAGATCAATCCAGCGGCAATCTCCTGCTCTACGGACTCGCGGGCTACTGGCGCGGCTGGTCGCCGCGCATCGTGCTGGAACCGTACTGGCTGTGGCTCGACCAGCGTGGAGCCGCCGCTGCGGCACAACGCAGAAATCTGCATACCTTCGGGCTGCACGCTTTCGGGCGGTGGGGCAAGACCGATGCCTGGGACTATGATCTGAGCCTTGCCGGGCAATGGGGATCATCCAGCGGGCTCGATCATCGCGCTTTCGCCGGCCACATAGAGGCAGGTCACACTTGGAGCATGGCGTGGAAGCCACGCCTCGCCCTCTGGCTAAACTACGCCAGCGGCGACCACAGCCCTACAGATAAAAGTAGCCAGCGTTTCGATCCGCTCTTCGGTGCCACCTACTCGTTCTATGGCTTCAATGGCTACGGCTCCTGGCAGAATACCATCAATCCTTCTCTGTACCTCAGCTTTCAACCCGCGAGAATCTTCAAGTGCGAGGTCATCTACCGCAGCATGTGGCTCGCTTCCACCTCCGACGCGTGGGTAAAGGCGGGCCGCCGTGACGCCACCGGCGGCAGCGGTACCTATGTCGGACAGCAGCTCGATCTGCGTCTCATTTGGCAACTTAGTGCCCACTTCGGTATCGACCTCGCCTGTTCACACTTCTCCCCCGGAGCCTTCGCGAAAAGCACCGGCGCAGCCCCTCCCGCCAACTTCATGCAGGTCGCCGGCACGTTCCGGTTCTGAGCCGCAAAACGTCCGCTTCCGCGCCCTTTGCGGAGGAGTAAGCGCTCCGAGAAGACGGGAGATTCGGGACTATCTCCACCCCGATGTGGCATTTTCCACGATCCTGTCACGGCGAGGTTTATGTATTTGCGCTTTATGTGACAAAACTGTAACAAAAAAAGATTTGTGCCCGTTCGCCAATGTCTCGTCTCATGTTTTTCAAGACTACCCTGCCATCCTGCCGCCGCCTCTTCCTTCTCGCCCGCCCGCCACATTGGCTAGCGGCGGTACTCATCCCGCTGCTCTCCAGCACGGCCTTTGCCGCCGAGACGCCCGTGGTGGCGGTGGTGCCGGTGAAGAAAGGGGAAATCTACCGGGAAGTGTCCTTTGACGCAGAACTGCGGCCTTATAAGGAGATCGAGCTGCATGCGCGGGCCACAGGCTACTTGGACAAGATCCTGGTGGACGCGGGGGACGCGGTGAAGGAGAACCAGCTCATCGCGGCGCTGGACGTGCCGGAGCTTTCCTTCGACCTACAGAACGCCGAGGCGGCGGAACGCCAGGCTAAGGCGGACGTAGAGAAGGCCACGGCCACTTATGAAGAAGCGCATCTGGCGCTCACCCGCTTGGTCTCCGCAGACAAGGCGCAGCCGAACCTCATCGCCAAACAAGACATCGACTCCGCACGCCTGCGCGCCCAGTCCGCCAAGGCGGCGCTGGATTCAGCGAAGGAGGCGCAGAATGTCAGCGCTGCTAGCAAGAACCGCTTTAAGACCATGGTGGACTACACGCGCATCACGGCACCGTTCGAGGGCGTGATCACACGGCGGTATTCAGATCCCGGAGCGCTCATCCAAGCGGGCACCAGTTCCGGGTCGATGCCGCTGGTGCGGCTCTCACAGGTGGATCTGTTACGCGTAGCGTTCCCGGTATCCGTCTCGTATGTGGCGGGGGTGAAGGTGGGGGACGAGGCGGAGATCCGCATCCCTTCACTGGGGAAAATCTTCAATGCGAAGATTTCCCGTGTCTCCCAGAAGGTGGAAACCTCCACCCGGACAATGGAAGCGCAGATCGACCTGCGGAATGCCAGCGGAGAGCTCATCGCGGGAGTGTATGCCACAGTGGTGTTGAAGATGGACCGCAACAATAACGCCCTCGTGCTGCCGATCGAAGCGGTCACGCGTGATAAAAGCACCTCCAGCGTCTTCTTGATCACAAAGGACAACAAGATCCAGGCGCGGAACATCACCGTGGGCACAGAGTCGCCCACGCATCTCGAAATCAAGGAAGGTCTCGCTGTGGGCGACCTCGTCATGGTCGGCAGCCGCGCACAGTTCAGCAGCGGGCAGAGCGTGCAGCCAAAACAAGTCGAACTGCCGACCCTCGACTCGAAATGAAGCCTGCAATCTCTCCTGAAATCCTCAAGGCACTGCAGGCCATCGACACCTGCACGATGGCCAATGCTATCGAAACCTTCAATGTGCGCCTACACAATGAGGGCTACGCCGACTCCAGCATCCGCTCCATGGTGGGCTGTGCCGCGCCTGTCATCGGTCATGCGGTGACAGCGCGCATCCGCTGCTCCAGCCCGCCAATGACCGGCGGGAGCTATGTGGACCGCACCGACTGGTGGGACCACATTCTGACCATCCCCGGCCCGCGCATCGTCGTGATCGAGGACGTGGACGTGACACCTGGGGCCGGAGCCTTCATCGGCGAAATCCATGCCAACATCCTGCACAGCCTCGGCTGTGTGGCCGCAGTCACCAACGGCTCCGTGCGCGATCTGCCGGAGATCAGCGAGACTGGCTTCAAGCTCTTCGCCAAGAGCACCTCGGTTTCACATGCGTATGTACACATCGTGGATTTTGGTCGGCCGGTGAAAGTCGGCGGACTAGAGGTCAAACCGGGCGATCTGCTGCATGCGGACAGTCACGGAGTGCTCTCCGTGCCGCGAGAGATCGCAAGTGACATCCCGCAAGCCGCCGCAAAGCTCGTCGAAAAAGAGCGGCGTGTGCTGGAACTCTGCCGCGCTGGAAATGTGACGGTGGACAAGCTGCGCGACGCCGTGCGGGGAATTTTCAACTGATCCTGTGCACGACTCATGACGCGTTTTTCCCTCAGCTATCCATATTTCATCGTCGTCGCCTGCCTCATGACCATGGTCGTGGGCATCACTAGCTTGGTGCGCATGCCGGTGGACTTGTTTCCCGAGATCAAGATCCCAGTGGTGGTGGTGGCCACTTTCTACAACGGCATGCCGCCGGAGCAGATCGAACAAGATCTGACGCTGCGCCTGGAGCGCTTCCTCACCCTCGCGGGCGGGATCGACCACATGGAGTCGCGCTCACTACCAGGGGCGAGCCTGATCAAAATCTACTTTCAGCCTGGCGTAAACCCGGACTCAGCGGTCAGTAGCATCGGTAACCTCGCCATGGCCGAGCTGCGACGGTTACCACCCGGCACACTGCCGCCGGTGGTGCTGAAATTCGACGCCTCCAGCCAACCCGTATGTCTGATCACACTGAAGGGTGAAGGCATGAACGAGTCACAACTGCGTGACGTGGGTCACTACAAAGTTCGCTCCCAAGTGGCCACCGTGCCCGGCGCTGCGTTGCCGCAGCCCTTCGGTGGGCGCTACCGTCAGATCCAGGTGTATGTGGACCCGCTGAAACTGGAAGCCCATCAGCTCAGCGTCATGGACGTGGTGCGCTCCGTCAACGACTCCAACCTCATTCTTCCCGCTGGGGACGTACGCATCGGCCCCTTCAACTACAACATCTACGCCGACAGCCAGGTAGAAAAAATCGAAGACATCGCCCGCATCCCGCTGAAGACCGTGGGCCAATCATCCGTGCTGGTCGGAGACGTGGCGGAGGCCAAGGACGCCTCGCAGATTCAATACAACATGGTGCGGGTGGATGGCCAACGCTCCGCCTACCAACCCGTGCTCAAGCAGGGCGGGGGTGCCAACACCATCGCCGTAGTCAATGGCATCCGCGCTGCGCTGGGAAAACTGGTGGATGTGCCCAAGGAGCTCGTCACGCAGGTGGTATTCGACCAGTCGAAGTTCGTCAAAAACGCGATCGAGAACTTGGTGCATGAGGGCGGCATCGGCCTCGTGCTCACCGGCCTGCTGATCCTCATCTTCCTCGGCAGTATGCGCGCCACGGTCGCGGTGTTCCTGTCCATCCCGCTCTCCGCGCTGGCCACCTTCATCGTGCTGGCCATGGGGGGCGGAACGATCAACACGATGATCCTCGGCGGGCTGGCCCTGGCTTTTTCACGCCTCATCGACAACTCCGTCGTCGTGTTGGAAAACATCTTCCGCCATCTTGAGCATGGAGAGACGCCGGAGGTGGCCGCAGAAAAGGGCGGGCGTGAGGTCGCGCTGCCGGTGCTCGCCGCGACGCTGACGACGGCTGTCGTGTTCTTCCCGGTCATCTTCCTGTATGGTGCCAGCCGGTATCTTTTCATGGCGCTGGCACTGGCAGTGGTCATATCCCTAGCAGCTTCGTATGTGGTGGCGCTCACTGTGGTGCCCTTGTTCTGTGCCAAGCTGATCAAGGCCGCCGCGCACGGACATGCGGAGGGGAAAGGCTTCAACGCCTGGTTCAACCGCCGCTTCAACAACATGCTCAGCCGCTACGAGGGCAGCCTGAAGCGTTCCCTGCTGCGTCCGGTCGGACTATTGCTGAGTTTTGGCTTCGTCTTCATCCTCAGCCTCGCCTTATATCCGAAGATCGGCGTGGCCTACTTCCCGCGCACCGACCCCGCCCAGTTTTACATCAGTTTGAAGGCCCCCAGCGGCACCCGGCTTGAAGTGACCGAAAAATTCGTGCAGCAAGTGGAGGAAATCTGCCGCCAGGAAGTGGAGAAGGAGGACATGGACCTGATCGTGTCGAACATCGGCATCACGCCCGACTTCTCCGCGATCTTCAATCCAAACTCCGCGCAGCACACCGCCACCGTGCAGGTCAGCTTGAAGGATGATCACCGCATCGGCAGCTACGAATACATGGACCGAGTGCGTGAGCGCCTGCGGAAGGACATGCCGCATGTGAGCGCCTACTTCCAATCCGGCGGTCTCGTGGACGCCGTGCTCAACCTCGGGCAGCCCGCGCCCATCGACATCCAGGTGGCTGGCTCAAAACTCACGGAGACACACAAGACCGCCTCCGAGATCGCCGCCAAAGTCCGCGCACTGCCCGGCGTCAGCGACGTGACAGTGCCGCAGGACATGGACTACCCGGCCATCCGCCTCGCTTTCGATCGCAAGCGCATCTCCGAGCTCGGCCTCACGACCAAAGAAGTCACGCACAACATCATCACCGCTCTTCTTTCCAACGGACTCATCTTCCCCACCTTCTGGGCCGATCCGAAGAGCGGAAACGACTACTACCTCACCGTCCAGTATCCGGAGAATTATGTGAAGAATTTCGAGATGCTGCGTGCCATCCCCATCCGCGCTCCCGGTATGGAAAAATCTGTGCGTCTCGACGCCGTAGCGAAGCTGGAGCGCCTCACCGCACCGACCGAGGTGGCCCATTACCAGATCCGCCGCGTCGTTCACATCTTCGTCGCACCGAAGACCGAGGACATCGGCGGCGTGATGAAAGGCGTCGAAAAAATCATCGCCGAGACCAAAGTGCCCGAAGGAGCCAACATCGACTTGCGCGGCAGCGTGGAAAGCATGAACGCCTCCTTCAGGACTTTCGGCTTCGGCCTCATCCTCGCCGTGGTGCTCGTCTATTTGATCCTCGTGGCGCAGTTCCAGTCCTTTCTCGATCCATTCATTATCCTGCTGGCCATCCCCACCGGCCTCATCGGTGTGCTGCTGGTGCTCTGGCTCAGTGGCACCACCCTGAACGTCATGTCCCTCATGGGCGTGGTGATGATGGCTGGCATCGTCGTATCCAACAGCATTCTCATCGTCGAATTCATCCGCCAGCTCCGTTCCGAAGGCCTGCCGCTCCTAGAGGCAGTCGTTACCGCCTGCCGCGTGCGTTTGCGGCCCATTTTGATGACCTCACTCGCCACCCTCATCGGCCTCATGCCCATGGCGCTCGCACTCGGTGCCGGCAGCGAGTCTTACGCGCCGCTGGCCCGCGCCATCATCGGCGGCCTCGGCGTTTCGGTAGTGCTCACCGTCTTCGTGGTGCCCGCCGCCTACCTCATCGCCCATCGGAACCGCGAGAAGACTGCCACCGCCGAAGCCTCATGAAAACTGCCGCATTCATCCTCGCCTGCCTTCCTTTGCTAGCCGCACACGCCGCCGATAAATCGCGCACCCTCAGCTTGGCAGAGGCACGCACCCTCGTCCTGCAACGGCATCCACGCGTCACCGCAGCTGGCCTCAACGTCCTCGCCGCCGAGGAAATCGTGCGGCAGAACCGCGCCGCGTACCTACCGCAAGTACAGGGTATCATGGCCGGTGTCGTCACCAGCGACAGCACGGGTGGCGTCAAGATGTCCTCGGACGCCCTTCAGCTCGCCGCCGTTTACAACCGCGCGTCAGGATCCCTCAACGTCACCCAGCTCATCACCGACTTCGGACGTACCAGCAACCTCACCGCCAGCTCACGCCTGCGAGCGCAAGCCGAGGCTAAGAGCGAGCAAACCACACGCGCGCAAATCCTCCTGGAGACCGACGCTGCCTGCTACGCCATCCTCCAAGCCCAAGCTCTGCTCGGCGTGGCGGATCAGACGGTCAAAACACGCCGCCTCGTGCGAGACAACACCGTTTCTCTCCAGAAGAATCAACTCAAGTCCGCCATCGACGTCAGCTTTGCGGAAGTAAACCTCAAGGATGCCGAGCTGCTCCTCTCCAAATCACAAAACGACCTCAAGTCCGCGCACGCCACCCTCGCTCGACTGCTGCTCGAATCTGAGGAAACTCAATATCAGATCACATCGCCACCGCAGCCTGTGGATCTGCCCTCAAAAGCAGATGGTCTGATCCGCATGGCCGTCAACATGCGCCCCGAACTTTCAAAGCTCCGCCTAGATCGCGACGCGGCGCAGAAATTCCTCCAAGCGGAGAATGCCCTCAGCCGCCCGCGCCTCACACTGCAAGGCACCGCCGGCACCATGCCGTGGCGTGACAGCAGCCTCAGCCAGAACTATGTAGCGGGCGGCGTCGTGCTGAGCTGGCCACTCTTCACCGGCGGCCTCAACAGCGCACGGCAGCGGGAGGCTTCCCTGCGTGTGGAGGCTGCGGAGCAAGCACTCAGGGACCAGGAGGCAGGCATCACACGCGACGTGCAGATCGCCTGGCTCAACGCCACCAACGCACTGGAGCGTCTCGGCATCACCTCCCAGCTCCGCAGAGGAGCCGCCCAGGCCTACTCCCTGGCCGAGGCGCGCTACCAGGCGGGCAGCAGCAGCGTCGTCGAACTCAGTCAGTCCCAGCTCTCCCTCACCGCCGCGCAGATCAACGAAACCACCACCAGCTACGAGTATCTCCTGCGCCGCTCCATCCTCGACTACCAGACGGGCCTCATCATCTCTCATGACAAGACCGGCACTGCGTCCGAAGTGGTGCGACCTGTGTCCAAGCAGAAAACGCCGCCGCAGTGACGCGGCAGCGTCACGCATGATCCGGCGGAAGGATGCTCATTTCCCGGCAGGATCACCGCCGGTTTCGGCTGGCAGGGATTTCCCTTCGAGCCAGACGTATTCCTTCCACGCGCCTTCATAGAGACGCACTTTCGGATAACCGGCGACATGCTTGAGGTAAAACATCAGCAGGCTGCCCTCCCGCGAGGTGCCGCAGTAACAAATGATGTCCTTGTCCGGTGTGATACCGGCTTTGGCGAGATCAGCCTTCACCTCCGCCAGCGGTCTGAACTTATGCGTGTTGTCCTTCTCCATCAGCCGCGCCCAGTGAAAGCTGATCGCGCCAGGGATGTGACCTTTGCGCAGCCAGATTTCATCCTCGCCACGGTACTCGTTGATGGGTCTCGCGTCGATGAGGAGATTTCCCGCCTTGCCGGCATGCGCCCGCACATCGGTGATGTTCGCAGCGATGCCTGGATTGCCCTGCTCCGGCAGACGGCCAGGAGGATTGCCGAAGTAATCTTGGATAGGAGCTAGCCCCTGCCTCTTCCATTCGGCGAGGCCGCCATCGACGACCTTGATGTTCTGCACACCGAATTTCTCCAGCACATAGACGACCATGCTCGTGCTGAGGACTTCATCATTGGGCAGGACATCACCAGTGGCATAGACCAGATGCAGGCGGTCTTTATCCACGCCCGCACGGATGAGCAACGCCTTGGTGAGGTCATCCGGCAGATACTGCACCGGTACGGCCTTATCCGTGCCACGCAGGGTATCGAACTCCAGGTGATGCGCTGTGGGCAGATGACCCCGGAAGTAATCTTTGTAGCCACCACGGGTGTCGAGCACGATGGGGCGCTTCGAGGCGTCCGCGTTCTCGATGAGCGCCTTAGCCTCAGCGCAGGAGATGAGGCCGATGTCAGCTCGTGCGCCGACGGCGAGCAGTGTGAGGACGATGAACGTCAGAGTTTGTTTCATGAGGTTGCAGCTTGAGGGTTAAAGGGGGGAAGTCAGAAGGTGAAGACGAAATTGATCTTGCCGATCCAGCTCGCACGGTCGCGGTCTGGAAAATTCGCCCAGGTCTCCAGCACGATGTGCTTGCTGAGGTCGTATTTCGCCCCCACGGCGGTGATGAGGCCACGCTGGTCACGCGACTGCACGAGGTCGGCGTTCAAGTTGAAGTTTCGTCCGAGGAGCTTCCATGTGCGGTCCACGCCAAACAGAAAGCTGCAACCATTGGTCTGGTAGCCATAGCCTGCATGCAACCGCGCGATATGGAAGTCGTGCCACAGCATCGCATAGGTGAAGGGATCTGCGGAACGGTTCTTGTCCGTCAAGGCCACGCCGGCTACACCGATGGCGAACATGCCGTCATCCCAAGGCTGGAAGCGAGCCTTGGTCTGAAAGAGTAGCGGGCCGCTCAAGCCAGTACCCAGCGCACTGTCGAGTCCCCATTCGAGATGCAGTGGCTTGAAATCCCAGCCTGTTTTGAAGCCCGTCCACTGTGAGGACTTGCCTGGGCCACTGGTGGCGAACTGGTTCGCGCCGCCGAAGCTGCTGAAGTACTGCACGGCCACGGTTCGGTGGGGCACGGTGTCAGCTGTGGGGATGTTGTTCAGACCGGTCGGCGTGCCGAAGGCCGGGGACACGGACGCGAGTACCGCGATGAGGATGATGCGTGTTTGGATCATGTGTTGTTTTTTCCAGGTAGAGGAAAATCAGGACAGCATGCGGGCGAACTGGAAGACTGCCGCCGCGAGCAACGCCGAGACAGGAAGCGTGATGATCCACGCCGCGATCACCGGGATGACGGTACGCCACTTCGTCTGCCGTGTGGTGATGCCGATGCCCAACAATGCGCCGACGGAAACATGCGTCGTCGAAACGGGCAGCCCATGCAGACTCGCTGTCGTCACCAACAACGCAGTGGCGAGATTTGCTGCGAAGCCCTGGCCCGGATTCATCCCCGTGATCTTGTGAGAGAGCGTCTCAGCGACCGCCCTCGCGCTGATCAAGCCCCCCAACGCCATGGCGACGGCCACAAGGAGCATGCCCGCGCCTCCATGCAGCCAGCCGATGCCCAGCAACAGCGCCGTCATCTTCGGCGTGTCATTCAATCCGCGTGCGAAACAAACCGCGCCAGCACTCAGGAAGTGCAGCGCGTCCAGCGTCCGGGTGCGGTGGTCCGGCGCGAGCCGCAGCACTTTCAGAAGGAGATAGAGCATCCCACCCGCGAGAATCGCAAGCAGCGGACTGAGCAACAGCGGCTTCATAAAGCTCCCCCAGAGCTCATGCACATTCACATCACCCGCGAGCCAACCCGCACCGACAAACGCACCGGTGATCATGTGCGTCGTCGAGACAGGAAAACCAAAGCGCGTAGCCAGGATGCCCGCGATGCCCGCTCCCGCCGCCACCGAGAACAGAAACACCGGCTGCGCGACCAGCTCATCCGGCACCAAGCCTCTGCCGGAAAACGTCCGCAGCATCGACGCCATCAGAAACGCTGCGGCGACACAGCCCGCCGCCGTCGTGACCGCCGCCCAGTTCACCGCCGTGCGGTAGCTCGTCGTCCCGCTGCCGAACAACGACGCCACGCCTTTGAAATTGGCGTTCGCCCCGTTGGTGTAGGCGACGATGAACACGGCGAGGATAATGATGGTGGTCATTCGAAAGGCGGGCTCTTTATTTGCCTAATAAGGCAATTATGCAATTAAAAACATCCGACTGAATTTCTCCGTGTGCATGATGCCCGCCTCACGAACTCGAGAGGAGCTTTCGCGCGCGCTCCTGGCAAAAGTAAAATGCAAGGCCAAGTCCCGCACCAAGGCCGAGGCCATAAGTGACTCCCCAGAGTAACTTGGCGGCGACAGGATGCTCTCGGATCAGCGCCGCCTCGATGGGACCTCCGGCAAAATACCCGACCGCGTTCAACACAAACAACGCAGTGATGACTTTCAGCACCACATGCCACGCATCGAACGCCGCCGCAAACATGCAGCCCATGATCACAGCTCCTGAGAACAGCCCGATTGAGCTCCCAGCATGGCCGCGCACCAGCATCCAGCCGGCGATCCATGCCACAGAGTAAAGGGTGAAGGACAGGCCGAATAGCTTGCAGAAACGTGGCAGCGATCCCGGTCCGATGATGAGTCTGCAAGACAGCGGGCCGGTCAGTGCTAGGAAGACGATGGCGCAGGCCGCATACATTCCTATTTCACCGCCGAACCGGTCGAACCAGCGTCCAAACACCGCCCATGGCACAAACGCCGCCACGCTAACAACTGTGAAGCCAAGCATGCCGCGCATCAGCGATGCGCCGAGTGTGGGGACAGGAGAACCAGCAGCGCGTGCGCGCGTGGCGATGCTTTGTGGATCGAGTTGGAACCAGCTCATGTCCGTTTCGATTGATCGCGTCCGCAGTGATGGCAGAAAGCCGGTGGCTTCAACAACAGCCGCTGCCCGGTTTGCAGCCGCCTTTGACTTCCATCACGATCTCGCCATCGCGATGCGTCGGTACAGGTTTGCCGGGCCGGAAGTGTTCTTCGTGGTCGAGCGTGGCCTGGAGGCCGAAAAATTGCGTTTTCACTTCGCCAAGCGCGGCTTTCACAGCTTCAACGAGCGCTGCGGGATCGGTTTCCGCGCGCAGATTCACGATCAACTGGCCGCCAGTGGTCGGCTCGTCGAGTTCCATGCCGAGTTCGGGAATGTAGTCACTTCGCACGAGGTTGATGCTCGCCAGTTCGCCTGCGATGCCGTCGTCAGGGCTGAAGGTCATCTTGAAATGCGCGATCTCCGCACCGGCGAGCTGCAAACGGCCTTGCACGTTGGTGGCGATCTTTTTGAGGAAGTCGTTCGCGTCGAACTCGTCATCACTTTTCAGCGTCACGGTGGCGTTGAGCCAACCGAGTAGCGCCTCGCCCTCGGCATACACTTCGTAATCGACGGCCATGGGATTCCTCCGTGCCTGCTCGCTACTCATGAGCGTGCTGAAAAGTTCGTCGAGGCCGGTTTCATGGCGCGGTGAGGCGGTGACGACCTTCGCAAGCGTGAATTCCCGGCTCAAAACGGCCCGCAGCTCCTCGCGCTGCGTTTCATCGAGCAGATCGTCTTTGCTGATGACGATGATGTCGGCCTCTTCGAGCTGCTTTTTGAAGATGTAGGCCACTTTGGACGAGAAGGAGCCGCCTGCATCGAGTCCGAAGACACGACGCGCGCGCACCGGATCGACGAGCACGCTGAGCGGCGCGACGGTGAACGCATCACCATACATGCGGCGCAGCGGATAGGTGACGGTGGCGACGAGATCGGTGCAGCTGCCGACCGGCTCGGCGATGAAGACATCGGGTTTCGTGGCGTCGTTGAGCTTGTGCGCGGCATCCACGAGCGTGTTGAAGCGGCAGCAGAAGCAGCCGCCGGCGATTTCCTCCGTGGCGAAGCCCTGGCCGCGCAACAGCTTCGTATCAACCAACCCACCGGCCTGGTCATTCGTGATGAGGCCGACCTTGAGGCCCTTGTCGCTGAGATGCTTTGCAAGACGGCTGACAGTAGTGGTTTTGCCGGCTCCAAGGAAACCGCCGATCATGATGTAACGTGCTTTGGCTGGCATGGGGGTGGTGGGGAGATGACTCGTCTCGATGGCAGTCTGCAACCGCGCAAAGGATGGCGCGTTGCTTTTTTGCAGTGCCTGCCAGTCGTGCATGTTCACGGGCTGGGGCACGCCTTTGACGAAGCGGTTGCCAAAATCGTCCTCCACGGCGTTTTGCGGGCCGAGATAGACGACGGTTTGATCTTTCTTCGACGAGCGGAAGCC
The DNA here is from genome assembly GCA_964421275.1 of uncultured Prosthecobacter sp. Lineage (GTDB taxonomy): Bacteria > Verrucomicrobiota > Verrucomicrobiia > Verrucomicrobiales > Verrucomicrobiaceae > Prosthecobacter. The sequence continues at coordinate 39,981 of CAYQWE010000029.1, read as the reverse complement.
GGGTTTCGTCGCGGTGACGAGCACTTCGCGCAGCGGGATGCCCTCCGCCTCGAAATAGCCTTTTTCGGAGAGCTTGGTGAAGCGCGCGTTGCGAAAACCGGCGTGGTGCAGCAGCGGCGCGAGGCCGGGAAAATCAGGGACGTGCTGAACGGCGGCCGCAGGACCGGGCAGACTCGGCGCGGGGCCGGAAAGCGGGCGGTCTGCTGCCAGTCCATGCAGGGTGATCGTCCCGCCGGGTTTGAGGATGCGCAGCGATTCTTTGAGCAGCACGGGCAGATCGAGCACGGCATTGATCGAGCCTTCGAGCACGACTTCCTGGACGCTGTTGGCCTCGTGATCCACCGCGACGGCTTCGCCGAGGCGATGCGTCCAGGTGACAGGTGGAGCATCCTTTTCAGCGCCGCCGCCCATGAGCGCGGGGAGTTCATCGCCCGGGGCATGATGATCGCCGTGCTCGTCGAGATCCTCGTGAAACACATACAGCTCCAGCAGCACGCCATCGGGATCGCGCACCCAGAATTTCGTCTGGCGGGAGTAGCAGCAGGCCACGCCGTCCTCGCGCAGGGTTTTGTGCCCGGCTTGTTCGAGACGCAGTTGGATGGCGACGAGTTCCTCTGAGTTCAACAGGCATAAACCGACGTGATTGAGCGCCCCGCCGCCGCCCGCACGACCCGGAATGAGCGAGAATACGGTGGGCGGAGATTCGACCTCGAATTTGGCGTAATCGGAGTGGTGTTTCGCGGGTTCGATGCCGAAGAGCACACGATAAAACGCCACCGACCGGCCCAGATCGGACACATTGAGGGAGAGATGAAATTTGCGGACGGGATCGCTCATGGGACGATGGATTAAACGCATTCAGAGAGTGCAAGCATCCGCCTATTTGCAGTCCGGCCTCAGTGCTTGAGGTGGGCGCAGTAGCAACGTCAGCAGGCCGAGGATCAATGAAACTGGCGCGACGAGTAGGAGACTGCGGTTGAAGCCGCCGGTCCATGCGGCGCCGCGCTCCAGTAGCAGCGGCCCGAGCGCGGAGGCGAGCACGGTGAGGGTCTGCGCCGCCCCCATGATGCGGCCGAGGTGGCGTTTGCCGAACACCTCCGGCCAGATGGCGAAAAAGGCGACGGTGATGATGCCTGCGGTGATGCCCATGACGGCTGCGAGCGCCCAAAGCTGGCCTTTGCCCGAAATGATCGAGAAAGCGGCCAGTCCGCCGGCCTGGACGATGAGCGCGAGCCCCAGCCAGCGCCGCAGCGGCATCCAGCGCGTGCCGCCGCCGAGTCCCTGGCCGATGAGCGAGATGATCGCGGTGCCGGCGAGGAAATGGTGATACGTTTCGCGATCAAAACCGCGCTCGGCCAGCAGCGCCTCATTGAAGAGGCCGATGCCGGCCTGCACGCCCGCGAACAGCGCGATGCCGCCGCTGTAGAGCCAGAACAGCGGCTGGCGCAGGCATTCCGCGAGGGTGAATCCCTCCTCGGTGGTGCTGCCGGAGTCTTTGTGAATTTTTTTCGGCAGAATGAAAACCAGCGGTGTGAGCAGGAGCAGCGCCACGGCGATGCCCGACCATGCGCTGCGCCAGCCCGAGTCGCGGATGACGCCGCCGAGGACACCAAACGCGACCATGAAGAAGACGGAAAGCAGCACGGTGTAGGTCGCGGCAGCACCACCGCGTCCGTGTCGAAACGCCGCGCCTGCCACGCCGATGCTGACGACGGACAGGGCGCTCTGACCGATCGCGCGCGTCAGCAAAATGAGGCCGAAAAGCTGCATCACCATCGACTGTGGCGATGGCACGGGATAGACGCTGATGGCCCATACGACCGCGGCCAATCCCACCAACAACAAGCAAGTGGCGAGGCGTGGCCCACGACGATCCAGCCAGAAGCCGACGGGCAGGCAGGCGAGCGAGCCGAGCAGCGTGGCCCAGAGATTGATCTGCGCGTAGCTTTCCTTTGAGAGCTGCAAGTCGGCGAGTAACGGCTCGGTGATGAGGCCGAGGCCCTGCGTGCGACCAGGTAGCGTGGCTAGCATGAGCAGGGCGCCGGCGATGACCTGGGTGGAGATGTGGAACGAGTTTTGAACTCGTTCGTCCGGAGGAACGGGTTGAAAACCCGTTCTACGTTCAGCGGCGTCGCTCATCGGAAGTAGGTCTCGGTCTTGCCGTATTCGGCGTATCGCTCTTGAAGCCAGTCGAGGAAGAACTCGTAGTGGGAGGCGCGGATGTCACCGCCGTCGCGTGCGGCGTTGAAGCTGAGGTAGAGCAGGCGGCGGGAATGAGGCGATTTGTTCGGCGCGGAGCAGTGCGGGGTGAAGCCGCTGAAGAAGGCCACATCGCCCGGCTGCAGCTCCAGCACGACGCCCTTGCTGCGATCCACCTTCGATTCATCGAGCTGATGATACATGCCGTCACGCGGGCTGAGGTAGCCCTGCGTGTGATAGCCGGGAAACACCTCGGTGCCGCCGCTCGATGCGTCGGAGGGATCGATCGCGACGATCACGGTGAGAAACGACTCCGGGAAACCCTCGAAGGAGATGAAGTCCTGGTGCAGGTCGTAGCCCTTCGCGCCGCTGGGCTTGAAGATGAGCTTGTCCTTGAAGAGGAACGCGGGCTCGCCGTAGAGCTGCGCGGCCATTTCGATGAGCAAGGGCGAACGGGCGATGCGCTCGCACACGGGGCTGATGTCGATCACGGGATCAAAGCAGTCGAAGCGGCACTCACCTGTCTCCGCGTGATCCTGCCAGCGGCAGCGGATGTTGTTGGAGTCGATGAGCTGCTTCTGCTCCATGAGACGTGCGGCCTCGTTTTGCAGGGTCTCGGCGTCGGCGGCAAACACGCCGCGCGCGGTGACGAAGCCGTCGCGGTGATAGCTGGCGATTTGATCAGGAGTGAGCGGCATAAGCAAAGTTCAGAACGCACAACGGCGGCTGACAGCGTTTTATCGCCGTCAACCGCCGTCGGACCAACCTCAGACTAAAATTTGATGCCAGCACGGATGCCGAAGGTGAGAGGAGCACCGGTTTCGGCGATGTAACCGGAAGCGGCAAGCCCTGGAAAGGGAATCGCCGTGGGAAAATAGGTGGTGTTGAAGGCATTGTTCACAAATGCCTCGGTGTACCACCGCTGGTTACGCAGGCCGAGGCGGAAATTGGCCAGCGTGTAAGCATCCTGCGCGGCTCCGTTGATGCTGTCGTAGTTGAAGCCACCCATGAACTGGACATCTCCACGCGCATAGATGCTGTATCCGCCGCTGAGCTCCCATGTGTACTGGCTGCCGACCGCAACTGTGTAATCCGGCGTGTAGGGAACCTTATTTCCACCAACCCCGACCTGAGCTCCGAGACCGCCACCAAGGAAGGGATTGTTATCCGTGCTTCCGGAAAGGAACCGCGCCCGCTGGATGCCCGCGCTACCAAAGAGCGTCCAATTGCTTGTGGCCTGATAGTTCAAAGACATCTCGATGCCTTTGGAGGCCGCATTGCCCGCGTTCACGATGTCAAACGTGGCCAGCGAGGCACCGTTCGGCGTGTTTAGCTGGAGGTTCCTCCAATCGGTGTAAAAGAGGGCGAACTGGAAGCTAAGCTTCTCCTTCAACGCACGCCCCTTGAAGCCCCACTCGTAATTCCAGCTTCTTTCTTGGTCGTAGGTCGTGCGCCCAGTGAGCGAAGCCGTGTTGAAGCCGCCTGCTTTGTAACCGCCCGCGAAACCAAAATACGTCATGAACTCCGGCGTGAAACGATAGGACAACGATGCCTGCGGGGTGACCTGGCTGAAAGATCGCGAAGTGCTGGAGGCCGCGTTGAGGAAAGGCAGGAAGGGTGGTGCCACTGGAGTGCGGCTGGCGGAGAGAATTGCGCGTTTGTACTCATAATCCCAACGCATGCCCGATGTGAGGTCCAGCTTGTCCCAGAGTGTCAGGGTGGTCTGCGCATAAAGACCCATCCCACGGTCATGCAGCGCGGCGCTGGTGTTGGTGACGTTGGCCGGAATGGCAAACGGGAAGAGGACGACATCTCTGTTTTGCAGGGTCGTCTGCTGGTAAGTTTGATCGAAGAAGAACGCCCCGGCCTGCCAGGTGAAAGAGGCAGAGTCAGAAATCGTGACCGGTATTCCTTTGGGATTGGAGAAACGGAACTCCTGGCTCCAGGTCGTCTGCCGCTCCTTGTTGTTGCGCACCAGGAAGGAAGTGCCCGGCGTGAAGGTGAAAGTGGAGTAATCCAGATCCGTGGTGTCCTCCGTCCTCCACCAGACAAGGCCAGTGGTAGAGGTGAGATCAAATGAGTCGCCATGCCAAGTGACCTGCAAAGTAGGCATGAGCACATCACGCTTTGTGAAACCACTGAAGTCGCGTGCGGAGCGGCGCGGCGCATTGCGCAACGAGCCTAAGTCATTCAAAGCATAGTCGCCATCACGCGCACTTTCTCCGGCGATGATGAGACGTATCTCCGTGCGCTTGTCAGGAGTCCAGAGAAGTTGGGTCTTGCCAAACCAAGAACCACGGTTGTCGATCGGCTGTCCAGTCACAGTGTTCTTCGTGTAACCGTCACGCTGGTTGTAGCCTCCGATGAAGCTAAAGCCGAGCACGTCATCGATGAGGGCACCGCTCACACGAGCTCGGTAGTCCTGGAGGTTGTAGTTGCCGATCGTGCCCTGCAGTTCCCCCTCCCATCCCTTCATCAAGGGGCGACGGCTGGTGATGTTGATAAGGCCGCCCGCTGTGTTGCGCCCGAAGAGCGGCCCCATCGGGCCGCGGAGTACATCCACCTGCTCCACGTCCAGCAGTGTGATGCTCGATGAGTAGGAGTTGAAGTGAGGGACACCATCGATGTAAGTTGTCACCCCTGGATTGTAAGGTGACCCACCAATTCCACGAATACGCGGAGTGCTCAGCTTGCGTGCGCTGAATTCGGTGAAGAATGTGTTGGGTGAATAAAATGCTGCGTCTTTCACCGTCTGCATGCCCGCGTCCTGGATCGTCTTGCCCGTCGTTACAGACGCACTCAGCGGCGCTTTGAGCAGATCTTGTGAAATTTTTGGAGTGGAAATGATGATCTCATTGAGATCGACTCCACTGGAGTCACTCACAGCGTCTTTCTTTTCGGCCGACTGCGCCTGGAGGGAGAAGGCCGGGATGAATGCGAGGGTGATGAATACGCATTGCAGCATGCGCCGGGAAGCAAGGTTCGAGAGAAGCATGGCGGCACGTTATTATATTATTTGCTCAAATAGGCAAATATTTTCGTTCTCCCCAGCCCCGTCTTCTTGCGTGCGAGCCGTCTTCTGCTAACCGTCCCACATGTCCTCCCGCAGTGCGAGCCACTCCTTCGACTGCCTCAGCGCCATGCGTGCGCTTGGGGAGCCGACGCGCCTGCGTCTCGTGCGCCAGCTCATCGGCGGCGCGAAAGCGGTGACGGAGCTGTGCGACGCACTCCAAGTCACGCCCTACAACGTCTCCAAACACTTGCGCGTGCTCAAGGAAGCCGGACTGCTAGAAGTAGAAAAACAAGGTCAGCAGCGCATCTACACCCTCGCCGCCGCCTTCCGTGCCAAATTATCGAACAACGCGAAGACGCTCGACCTTGGCTGCTGTCAGTTTCATTTCGACAAACTGCCTGAATAGCGGCGGTTTGCTGAAAGCAGCAGGGCACCATGTCGTTCACCTCGCCTCATGTTCCGCTCCGTCCTCACCTTCCTCGCTCTTGGCTCCACGCTCCTTGCGACCACCAAACCCAACGTGCTGCTCATCTGTGTGGATGATTTAAAGCCGCTGCTCGGTTGCTACGGCGACAAAGTTGTGAAGACACCGAACATCGACCGCCTCGCGGCACGCGGCTTACTCTTCGAAAATGCCTACTGCAACCAGGCCGTGTGCTCTCCCTCGCGCAACGCGTTGCTCACCGGCCTGCGACCGCAGTCGCTCGGCATCTATGATCTCGCCACCAACTTCCGCAAAGCCGCGCCAGATGCCGTGACGCTGCCGCAGCACTTCAAAGCGAACGGCTACCGCGCCGAAGGCGTCGGCAAGATCTTCCACGTCGGCCATGGCAATGGGAACGACGAGGCGTCATGGAGCGTGCCGCATTTCAGCCCGAGGACGATCAGCTACGCGCTCAAAGAAAACAACCCTCCCGAGTCCACACGCGAGCAGGCGTTGTTCGACAACAAAAAGGAAGCATGGAAGCTGCCGCGCGGCGCACCGACCGAGTCAGCGGACGTTCCAGACAACCGCTACGGAGATGGCATGATCGCTGATGAGGCGGTCAAGCGGATCGAAGCCGCGAAGGCGAAGCCTGACGAGCCGTTCTTCCTCGCTGTCGGTTTTTTGAAGCCCCATCTACCGTTCGTGGCACCGAAAAAATACTGGGATCTCTACGATCCCGCCGTCTTCAAGCTACCGGAACTGCAACAAGCACCCGAGGGTGCTCCTGAATTCGCTCCGGGCTCATGGGGCGAGCTGCGGCAATACAAAAACGTGCCAGAAAAAGGCCCCCTGCCGCAGGAGCAGGCGCTCCATCTCATTCACGGTTACCACGCCGCCACCAGCTACATGGATGCCCAACTCGGTCGTGTGCTCGACGCGCTCGATGCCAGCGGCCTCTCCGATAACACGATCATCGTGTTCTGGGGCGACCACGGCTGGCATCTCGGTGATCACGGCATGTGGTGCAAGCACACGAACTACGAGCAAGCCGCGCACATCCCGGTCATCATCGCCGCCCCAGGCGTCACCGGCGGTCAGCGCACACGGGCGCTCATCGAATCATGCGACATCTACCCCACGCTCGCCGAGATCTCCGGCATCTCCGCACCGGAACAAGGTGATGGCCGCAGCTTTGCCTCCGTTTTGAAAAATCCAGATTCCAGCACGCGCGACCACGCGATCCATGTGTACCCGCGTGGCGCAGGTCGCATCGGTCGCGCCATCCGCACACAACGTCATCGCCTCGTCGAGTGGAAAAAACCCGACGACGCGCCTGAGTCGGCGGTTCTCGAACTCTACGACTACGAGACCGATCCCGCCGAAACTAAAAATCTCGCAGCCTCGCAGCCCGAAGTCGTCGCCAGACTGCGCAAGCTCCTCGCCACCCATCCCGAGGCGAAGCCCCAAATCCCCAACAAGCCGACGACTGGCAAGGCGAATGCCGGAAAAAAGCCCGCTCAGGATCGCGGCAGGATGTTTGACCAACGTGACAAGGACAAGGACGGTCAACTCACCAAGGAGGAATTTCTCCTTCATCAACCCGACCCTGACGAGGCCCCGAAACGTTTCCCAAAATTCGACACCAACAGCGACGGCATACTGAGTCGTGAGGAATTCATCAAGGGTGGAAAGAAGTGATCAACGCTGCCTCATCTGGTCGCGCCGTCCGTCTGCATACGCGGTGAAGACGGCTTTGATCTCGTCGCGCACGCGACGAAAGACATTCATGATTTCCTCCTCGCTGCCGGTGGCGTGCGCGGGATCGTCAAAGGGCCAGTGGTGGCGGTTGATCTGGCCGGGATACTGCGGGCAGACCTGATCCGCGTTCCCGCAGACAGTGATGACAGTCTCCACCTCACGCCCGAGAAAATCGTTCATGTGTTTGCTCGTGTGCATGGAAATGTCGATACCGATCTCCGCCATCGTCTTGATGCCGAGCGGATGCACATAGCCTGCGGGTTTCGATCCTGCGCTGGCGACTTCGAGAATATCACCCGCGACGTGGCGCAGGATGCCTTCAGCAAGGTGAGAGCGGCAGGAATTGCCGGTGCAGAGGATGAGGACAAGAGGTTTCATGGGTATGGAAGATGACATGTGAGAGTTTTTTCAAGCGGCGGGACTTAACCATCCTGGCGATGGCCACTCATGCCGCGTCTGCCCCGCCTGCACGGCACGCCGATGGCGAAACGCCAACCTGCCGCCGAAACCACGCCGTGAAGTGCGACGCGTGGCGAAAACCCAGCTCGAAGGCGATTTCCTTCAGCGTGCCGCTTCCAGCGAGCACTCGCTCGCACGCCGCATCGAGCCGTCGCTTCTCCAAGTAGCGGCGCAAGCTCGTGCCAAGCTGTTGTTGCAGCAGTTGATCCGCACGGCGCAGGCCCAAGCCGAAGCCCAGCGGCAAAGTGGGCGTTTTTTGATCGAGCGGACGCGTGTCCAGCCACGCGATCAGTTGCTCCACGCGACCTCGACGGCCTTTCGCCGCCACACGAGGCTCCGGCTCGATGCCGCGCTGGTCCAGCACCGCGCTCCAAACCGCGAACCACTCCAAAAACGCCGCCTCCCGCGCCGACCATGTTGCCAGCGATTGCGTCAATGGCTTCACCGCTTCGCGAAACGTCACCACCTTTCGTCCGCGATGCACCGTGCGGAAGAGTTCGAGCGTCGCCGCAAGCAGCGCAGCCGATTTGGCAGCGAAATTCAGCCCACGGCGGAAAACCGCCCGCTCATCCGGCCATTGGCAGCGAAATCCGACCGACAGCAGCCGCGTCCCCGGCGCAAACCAATGCTGCCGCGGCCCCGGTGCCGAAAAAAACGCCTCGCCCCGCTTCACGGCGATCTCTTTGCCATCCGCCCGAATCCGTCCGCTGCCCTGCTCGATGAAAAACACGCCAGCCGGCACCGGAATCTCTGCCGACCACACCCCGCACACCGGCACCGCCCCGCGATACACCCACAGCCACTCCCAGCGCAGGCTGCGCCAGGCATCGGCAGTGAATTCGGGTAGTCGGGCCATTTGAAGGTCGAGAAGGATAGAACCGCTGATAAGAAAGACGCTAATTTGACGCTGATGAAACCTTTGATATCAGCGTCTTGTTAGCGATAAATCAGCGGTTTATACTGCCGCGCATCACAAACTTTCATTTTGAGAAGAACTGAAAGTTGAGGGTGAGCAGGGAGTGGAGTTCCTCGTTGGCGGTGGTGGTGAGTTCGTGCAGGCAGTTGTCGATGGCATGACGAAAGTCGGCAAAATTCTGGTAGTGGCGATTGGTCAGGCAGCGCTTTTTCACCAGCTTCCACAGCCGCTCGATGAGGTTGAGATTGGGACTGTAGGTCGGCAGGAAGAGCAGATCGATTCCCAATCAGTTGAAAGATGAGCTGTTGGCGAAGCTGATGGCCCAATCAAAAAATGCTATCGGATTAGCGGGTGCCAGCAAATTGATTGGGCTATTCAGCCGAAACTGATCATCTCTTGCGGATCATTGTTCCGCGTTTGTGAGAGTGGGCTGTGAACGCAACAAGGCGTGGCATCGCGTGGTAGGTTCGTGTCCAGACCCACTGACACGCTCATGAAAATGCACTCTCTGTGCTCCGGCAATCACCGTAATCCGTTCGCGACCTCGCAGAGCCGTCGTGATTTTCTCCATGTGGGGGCGCTGGCGGGACTGGGCATCACTTTGCCGGAAATGCTGAAGTTGCAGGCGGCGGAGCAGACACTGGCGATGCCGGCGGTGGAGAGTTACAAGCCGATCGCCACCTCGATCATCCACATCTATCTGCCGGGCGGCATGGCGCAGCATGAGTCGTGGGATCCGAAGCCGTTTGCCTCGCCGGACTACCGCGGGCCGTTCAATCCGGTCAAAGGTGTAACGGGCGAGTTTGTGGGCGAGAAGTTCGCGAGCATCGCGAAGATTCTCGATAAGATCACGATGATCCGTTCGGTGACGCATGGCGAGGCGGCGCATGAGCGTGGCACGCACAACATGTTCACTGGTTATCGCCCGAGTCCGGCAATCAAGTTTCCCAGCTTCGGCTCCATCATCGCGCATGAACAGGGTTCACGGAACAATCTGCCGCCGTATGTGGTGGTACCGAGTATCTTCGCGCCCGAGCAGGGCAGCGGCTACATGAGCAGCGCTTTCGGCCCCTTCGCGCTGGGTAGCGATCCTGCGGACGGGAACTTCACCGTGCGTGATCTAGCCGCGCCAAAGGACATCGACCAGAAGCGTTTCGACCGCCGTCGCAGCCTGCTCTCCTCTGTGGACGAGCATTTCCGCACGACGGAGAAATCCGACGGTCTCGCCGCGATGGACAAGTTTTACACGGCCGCCTACAACCTCATCAGTTCTCAGCAAGCCCGCGAAGCCTTTAATCTCGCCGCCGAACCGGCCAAGCTGCGCGATGAATACGGCCGCAACGCCGCCGGGCAGCGTTTCTTGCTCTCCCGCCGACTCGTGGAGGCCGGTGTGCGCATGGTTTCGGTGAGTTTTGGCAGTTGGGATCATCATTCGAATATCAAAAGTTCGTTTGAAAGTCAGGCACCGCAGTTCGATGCCGCCTTCGCACGTCTGATCCGTGACCTCGATGAGCGCGGCTTGCTGGATACCACGCTGGTACTCGTGAGCAGCGAATTCGGACGCACTCCGAAGGTCAACAGCACCAACGGTCGCGACCATTACCCGCGCGTCTTCTCCGTGGCGATGGCCGGCGGCGGCGTGAAGAGAGGCTTTGTCTATGGTAAGTCTGACGCCCTCGGCGGCGAGCCAGATGAGAATCCCGTCGGCCCCGAAGACCTCGCCCGCACGATGTACCGCCTGCTCGGCATCAACGCTAGCAAGCGCATCGTCGTCGAAAACGTGCGTCCAGTGGACATCGTGAACGGCGGAAAGCTGCTCAACGACCTGATCGCATGAGGTCGGGAGGCAAGGATTCGCTTTCCACCTCTTTATTTCTGCGCATTCTCGCCACGGCTCCGTATTGAGCCGTCATGGAAGCAGTCAACATCCAGTTCGCGCCCGCGACAGGCACCGAGGAAGAGTGGAACGAGGCGTATGCGCGCCTCGCCGACTACTTTCGCTCCTACCAACTCCACAACCGCATCCGCCGCACGCAGCTCATTCTCGAAACGCTGCGCAAGGCTGCTGGGGCGCATGCAAAAGACTCCTCCCGTACGCCCACGGCGCATGCTATCGAGCAGGCACGGCTGATGCTGCGCGAATGGCTCGGCGCGATCTACAGCGATCTCAATCTCAGTGAGGCCCAACTTGAAGCCACGGGCCGCCTCGGCTTTCATCTCTCAGGCGGCCCGTCACGCTGGCCGCAGTTCTTCCTCGACGAGGAAAACATGCCTGATGATATGGCGCAGGCCATGCTCTCCGCCGTCCGCACCTCCGGGCCTGGCATGCAGGTCAGTAAGATGACGCCGCGTGACATCGACCTCGGTCTCATACCTGACGTGGCGGAGGACACCTTTGACCGCCTCGGTCGTCACCCCATCCTACGTTACTCGGCGTTGCTCGTGATCGTCATCGGAGTACTGGGCTACCTTTATTCTCTCTTCGGATGAGCGTGCCTGTCAGTAGCCAAACTGCGAACATCGCGATGAGCGCCGGCATGCCGCCGAAACGCGTCTCGCGCACGCGCCGCGCCACGTTTTTCTCGCTCGTCGGCTTGGGCACCATCGTCGGCACATGGCTGTCTTATATTTTCCTTTCGGAAAACGGCATGCGCATCTCGGAGTGGGCGCTGTTGTTGGTCTTCATCCCGCTCTATTACCAGCTCAATGTCGGCTTCTGGACTGCGCTCTTTGGCGTGTGGCTCATGAACCGGCCGAAGCCCGACTCGCTCGATCTCTGGCGCACGCTGAACGCGGATGATTACGAGCAGCCCATCACTGCCAGCACCGCGATCTGCATGCCAGTCTTCAACGAAGACGTGACGCGTGTTTACGAAGGTCTGCGCTCCATTTATCTCTCCCTCGAAGCCACCGGCCAATCGAAGAACTTCGACTTTTTCATCCTCAGTGATTCCGACAAGACCAGCCAGTGGATCGAGGAGGAGACCGCGTGGCTGGAACTGTGCCGCCAACTCAAAGCCTTCGGCCGCATCTTCTACCGCAAGCGACGCAAGCCGATCAATCGCAAGAGCGGCAACGTCAGCGACTTCTGCCGCCGCTGGGGCCGACGCTACCGCTACATGGTCGTGCTGGACGCGGACAGCCTCATGTCCGGTGCTCTACTCACCAGCATGGTGCGTATCATGGAGAAAAATCCAGGCATCGGCATCCTGCAGACGTTTCCAAAACAGATCGCCGCCGACACGCTGCTCGGTCGCGTGATGCAGTTCGCGCAGGCGCTCTACGGCCCGCCGTTCATGGCCGGACTCGACTACTGGCAGTGCGGCGAGGCAAACTTCTGGGGTCACAACGCGATCTTGCGCCTCGCGCCGTTCATCGAGCACTGCGCTCTGCCACCTCTGCCAAAAAACGCGCCGTTCGGTGGCCACATCCTCAGCCACGACTTCGTCGAGGCCGCGCTCATGCGCAAAGCCGGCTACGCCGTGCGCCTGCTGCCGACGACACGCGGCAGCTACGAAGAAGGCCCGCCCACGCTGGTGGACATGCTCAAGCGCGACCGCCGCTGGTGCCAGGGCAACATCCAGCACCTCTGGCTCGTCTTTGCGAAGGGCTGGCACCCGATGAGCCGTGTGAATTTCCTCCACGGCATCCTCAGCTACGTCAGCTCGCTGCTGTGGTTCTTCTTCCTCACGCTCGTGACGTATCTCGCCGCGACACCGACGGCGCACACAGCGCCGCAGGCCCTGCTGGCGGAAAAAATCCTCCTCGGGGTCACCGTGATGCTCATCTTCCTGCCGAAGACAGTCATCCTGCTCGACGAGGTCATTACGGGCCGCATGTTCAAGCCGCTGCGGCTGCGTTTTCTCACCTTCATCAGCAGCCTGTTAGACACAGTCATCTTCACGCTCATGGCACCTGTGTTGATGGTCTTCCACTCACGTTTCGTCATCTACACACTCATTGGCAAAAGCGTGAGCTGGATCACGCAGCGCCGGAAGATCGACGGCGGCATCGCTTGGGCGGAGATCATCTTTACCTTCGTAAGCGTGACGTTGCTCGGCCTAGCATGGGCCGCCATTGGCGCGGCCATCGGCATGAGGCTCGGCTCATTTGCCTTCTTAGTCTGGATCAGCCCGATCCTGCTCTCCCTCGTCGTCTCCATCCCTGTCGCCGCGCTGGTCTCCGCTGGGTGGAGCGGCAGACGCCTCGGCTTTCTCCTCACTCCTGAGGAGCACGCACCGCCCACCGTGCTGAGGACGATGCAGCAAAATCTGGAGGAGATCAAAGACCGGCTCCAGCTTCCGCCCGAGCTGGAGCGTCATTACGGCCTCATGCAGGTCTGCCTCGATCCGTATGTGAACGGCCTCCATGTCAGCCTGTTGCGCCGCCGCCGCACGATCGAGGTGTCGCGCAGTTATCTGGATGAGATCGGCCACCGTCTCATCACTCAGGGGCCGCAGACACTCAACGCGCAGGAATTGAAGGCGTTGATGCACGACACGGACACCGTCACGAATCTACACTACCGTCTGTGGAGCGCGGCCGACCATGAGCTGGCCCCCTTCTGGGCCACCGCCATCCGTCAGTACAATCTCGCCTCCACCAGTCCCTTCGCCCACACGCTCGCAAACCAGGAAACCGTCGGCGTGGCGGACTGACAAGGTCACTTCACCACCACGCCCGCCTCGCCGGTCTCCCAGTCGAGGCCTGCGGCACGGATGGCGACTGCATCGGTGTTCTCCGGCCATGTAGCGCTAAGCTGATCTTTAAAAAACGATTTCCACGTCACCCATTTTCCATGGATCAGTGTCTGCATCACCCACCAGCGTGTCTCTGACATCCACCGCGCGTCAGCATGCCGCCACGCGACGGTCGGCCTACCGTCAGGCATGATTTTGCCCACCACCGGTGCGGGGAGCTGCGACTGGCTCAGCCATGGGCTGGCCGGAGGGATCGCGTGCGTAGTGTAGGCGCGTTCTTTCACAAAGGTGCCGATCTTGCCGAGGTTTTTGTCCAGCGCGCCGAAGTTCCAGTGGAAATGGCCCGGCGTCATCCTCGCCCCGCGCTCGCGCAGCACGCTCATCTCACGCAGGATCTCTCCCGCGTTGCGGTCATCGCCGATCTTGGATGTGTTCATGCCCGGCCAGATGTGGCGGCCTTGAGTGTTCTGCCCCAGCCACCAGTCGTAGTAGGTGATGAAGCCGAGCTTCGGTCGGTCGATCGTCCAATAGAGCTGCGGCGTGAAATAATCCACCCAGCCGCTCTGCAGCCATTTCTTCGAGTCCGCACCGAGATCCTCGTATGGATCGAGCCCGCCGCCCGTTCCCTCGGGATGATTCGGGCGCCATAATCCGAATGGACTGATGCCAAACTTCACATGCTTCTTCTCCGCTTTGATGCCTTCATACAAGATGCGCACGGTTTCATCCACGTTCTGCCTGCGCCACGCCGTCAGCTCCAGCGTGCCGCCGCCCGACTTGTAGCGTGCGTAAGTCTCGTGGTCGGGGAACTCGATCTTCTTCTTATCTCTTCCCGTGATCGGATATGGGTAAAAGTAATCGTCCATGTGGATGCCGTCCACATCGTAACGCCGCGTGACGTCCAGCATCACTGCGATGGCTTGGGCGCGCACTTCGGGGACTCCGGGATCCATCCACCAGTCGATGTGGTACTTCATCGTCCACTCTGGATGCCTGCGGCGGATGTGGTCCGGGCTCGGCGCATGCTTCTCTCCCGCCAGTGCGCGGAACGGATTGAACCACGCATGCAACTCCATCCCACGTTTGTGCGCCTCCGTCACCGCGAACTCCAGCGGATCCCAAAACGGCGACGGAGCCACGCCCATCTCTCCTGTCAGAAATGGCGACCACGGCTCCAGCTTCGACGCATACATCGCATCGCCCGCCGGCCGCACCTGAAAAATGAGCGCGTTCAGGCCCAGCTTCGCCGCCGAATCGATCAGCGAGAGCAGTTGCTCCTTCTGCCGCGCCACCGGCAATCCCGGCTCGCTAGGCCAGTTGATGTTCCGCACCGTCGCGATCCACGCCCCGCGCAGCTCACGCGCCGGCGGCGGCACAGTGCTTTGCGCATGCAGCACGGCACCCACGCACAACAAATTCAAAAACAAAAATCTCAGGCACATGTCCTGCAAGGAAACGCGTAGAGCGCGGCGTGTCGCTGAAATTTTCGATGCTATTTCTATATTCAGCGCTCCAGAGTCCACCGCGTCAGACTCGCCCCACTTCCTCCGTTATACTTCACTGCCCATGAGTAGCTCCATCCAGATCCCTATTGTGCTCGGCTTAGTCTCGACGCTGCATGCTGCGCCAATCAGGATCGAGTTCAACCGGGACGTGCGCCCGATCCTCTCAGAGAACTGCTTCGCGTGCCACGGCTTCGACCCAAAGCATCGCGAGGGGGATCTGCGGCTGGATACGTTCGAAGGGGCGACGGGTGACCGCGAAGGCTCACGCGGCATCGTGCCGGGGGATTTAGGCAAGTCGGACGCGTGGCAGCGCATCATCAGTGAGGACAAGGACGAGGTCATGCCGCCTCCGAAGTCGCACAAGGCACCGCTCAGCATGAAGCAGCGCGAGATTTTGAAGGCGTGGATCGAACAGGGTGCGAACTATCAGCGGCATTGGTCGTTCGAGCCGCCGAAGCGTCCAGATGTTCCAGGCACCGGACTCCATCCTGTTGATGCTTTCATCCAGGCCCGTCTGGTAGCAGAAGGTTTGAAGCCATCCCCTGAAGCGGATGCGAGCACCTTGATCCGCCGCCTCTCGCTCGATCTGACCGGCCTCCCCCCGACACCGCCGGAGGTGGATGCCTTTGTGCAGGCATCCACGCAAGATGCTGACGCCGCTTATCGTGCGCTAGCGGAGCGCCTGCTCAAAAGCCCGCACTACGGAGAGCGCTGGGGCCGCTGGTGGCTCGACCAAGCGCGCTACGCAGATTCCAACGGCTACTCCATCGACGCGCCGAGGCAGATTTGGAAATTCCGCGACTGGGTGGTCGGCGCGTTGAACGCTGACATGCCGTTTGATGAGTTCACCATCGAGCAGCTCGCCGGCGATCTGCTGCGGCACGCCACAGAGAGCCAGAAGATCGCCACCGGCTTCCATCGCAACACGCAGATCAATCAAGAAGGTGGCATCGACAAGGAGCAGTTCCGCATCGACAGCGTGTTCGACCGTGTGGCAACGACCGGCAGTGTGTGGCTCGGCCTCACCATCGGCTGCGCACAATGCCACGACCACAAGTTCGATCCCATCGAACAGAAAGAGTATTACCAGCTCTTCGCCTTCCTGAACAACCAAGACGAACCCGAGATCAAAGTCTATGATCCTAAAGTGGATGTAAAAGCGCTGGCCGCCGATTTCAAAGACACCGAGTCGCAGCTGAAAACGATGGTAAAGAACCGCTACGACGAAGTCATGCAGTGGGAAAAAGACATGGCGAAAGGATTTCGGGAGAAACTGTCAGTGTCTGTGAAAAAGGCGCTCGCCAAACCCGTGGCGAAACGCACGCTCGCCGACAACGTCGAGCTATATTCCGTATTCGTGCCGCGCAACGATCCCCTCTACATCCTGAACGAGCGCTTCAAGGAGCTCGATACGCAGCTCAACAAAGGCACGACCACAATGGTGATGAAGGAACTGCCGAAACCACGCAAAACGACCGTTTTCATCAAAGGCGACTTCACACGACCCGCTGAGGCGGTAACGCCCGGCACGCCCAAGGTGCTGCATGCGTTTCAAACGACAAATCCGCAGCCCAACCGCCTCGATCTCGCGAAATGGATCGTCAGTCCGCAGAACCCGCTTACCGCACGCGTGATCGTGAACCGCGTCTGGCAGCAGTATTTCGGCCGCGGTATCGTGGAGACGGAGAACGACTTCGGCTCGCAAGGCACTCTACCCTCGCACCCGGAGCTGCTCGACTGGCTCGCTACGGAGTTCCTTGCGAAAAAATGGAGCCTCAAGGAGCTGCACCGTATTATCGTCACCTCGCACACTTACCGCCAAAGCTCCGCCAACAGGTCCGATTTGATCGAAAATGATCCGCAGAACTACCTGCTCGCCCGCCAGACACGGCTGCGGCTCGATGCCGAGATTGTGCGTGATGTCTGCCTCGCTGCCAGCGGCCTGCTCTCGGCTAAAATCGGCGGCCCGCCAGTCTATCCGCCGATCCCTGATGGTGTGATGGGTCAGGGGCAGGTGAAACGCGTGTGGACCGTGAGCAAAGGTGGGGACAAATACCGCCGCGGCCTCTACACCTTTGTCTATCGTGCCTCGCCGCCGCCAGAACTGACGGTGTTCGACGCGCCGGAGGGTTTTAATTCCTGCACGCGCCGCATCCGCAGCAACACTCCGCTGCAAGCGCTCACGCTGATGAACGACGCCGGCTTCTTCGAGTTCGCCACCGCCTTGGAAAAAATCATCAAAAAGGACGGCCTCGCAGCCGCCTTCCAACGCTGCACCTCGCGCGCACCTAAATCCGACGAGCTTGCCATCCTGAAACAGATGGACACGTTGAACGCCGCGCGGGCGCTACTGAATCTCGACGAAACTGTCACAAGGGAATGACCACAAACCGATAACCGATGCCTGGTTCGTTTTGAATCTCCAGGCCGCTGCCTTCGAGCTTTTTGCGCAGGTGGTTGGCATAGACGCGGAGGTAGTTCGTTTGCTGCTCGGCCTGCGGGCCCCAGACGGCGCGGAGGAGCTGCTTGAGCGTGACGACCTTGCCCGCGTGCTTTACGAGCTGGGCGAGCATGGCGTATTCGGTGGGCGTAAGCTTCAAAGGCTCACCGAAGAGCGTGGCGGCGTGCTGGACGGGATCGAGGGCCAGCGGGCCGACTTCGAGATTCGGAGCCTCGTCGTTGCTGTGTCGGCGCTGGATGGCGGTGAGGCGGGCGAGGAGTTCGGCGGTGCTGAAGGGCTTCGTGACGTAGTCATCGGCCCCGGCGTCAAAGGCGGCGAGCTTCATCGCCTCCTGGTCGCGCACGCTGAGGATGAGCACGGGCACGGCACTCCATTCGCGCAGGCGTTTCAGCACTTCCACGCCGTCCATGTCCGGCAGGCCGAGGTCGAGGATGATGGCATCGGGCTTGTGAAATACGGCGGCTTGGAGGCCGAGCGTGCCGTTTTCAGCTTCGCGGATGGTGTGGCCCTTCGACTCCAGCGCCAGTTTCAGCAGGCGGCGGATCTGGATTTCGTCGTCGATGATGAGGGCGGTCATGGTGTAGAACGAGTTTTCTAACTCGTTGCGAACGGGTTGGAAAACCCGTTCTACGGGACAACGAGTTGGAAAATTCGTTTTACTTCAATCACAAACTCCGCGCCGCCTTCGGGGTGGTTGCGCGCGGTGATTTCACCGCCGAGGGCATGGACAAAGCCTCGCGCAATCGTGAGACCGAGGCCCGTGCCGCCTGCGGGTGATCCTGGAGCGCGGCAGAACTTCTCGAAGACGGATCTTTCCATGCCGGGTGGCAAACCGGGGCCGTGATCGCGGATCGCGAGACGCAGCGTGTCGTCGTTCAAGGTGACATTCAACTCGATCATTGTGCCCTCTGGAGTGTAAACGGCGGCATTGTGCAGGATGTTGGCGAGGGCTTGCGTGAGCAACGCGTGATCGAGTTTCACGAGCGGGAGGTCATCGGGCAGATGGAGCTTCACGGGATGCGCCTCCAGCGGTTTGCCGACGGCGTGTTGCGCGGCGGTGATGACATCGCGCACATCGCACCAATCGAGGCGTGGCTGGAGCACGTCGGATTCGAGCTGGGTCATGTGCAGGAGATTGTCCACCACGCGTTGGAGTCGCTGCGAGGCGGTGGTGATTTCGTCAAGGTAGGGACCGGGCGTGCCGCTCATGCCTTCCACCGCAGCATTGATGACGGCGATGGGTGTCTTCAGCTCGTGGGAGATGCTGTCGAGCAGGGTGCGGTGGAGTTTTTCCGAATGCGCCAGCACTTCGGCGTGGCTGACGGCCTGGATGAAGTGCTCCTTTTCCAAGACGAGCGCGAGTTGCAACGCGAAGGCCTCGATCATCTGCCGCGTGGCGAAGTCGAGCGGCTGCCCGTGTTCGAAGCGCACGCCGAACACGCCGAGGAGGGAGGTGGCGGTTTGCAGCGGGAACCAGGTGGCGGTGGATTGTGGCAGCGTTTCGGTGTGGCGTCCGGCGCATTGCTTGTTCGCATACACCCACGAGATGACGCCCCATTCCTTCGCGCCGGGCTGGAAGGTGCTCGCGCGGTGCGCGCTCTGCGGCAGCGTGCGGTCATTCTCGCGCAGGACGAGCGCGGTGCTGGCGTGCAGCAGCTCATCGATGGCACGCAGCGCCTCGGCGAGGCCTTTCTCCGGCTCGGCGGCGAGCGCGGCGCTTTGGGTGACTCGCAGCAGCGCCTCGGTCTGGCGGGAGCGGCGGCGCTCGGCGGCCTCGCGCATCCGCAGCCGTGATGTGAGGCTGCCCATGCTGATGGCGACGATGAAGAACATGGCGAACATGATCAAATCCTCCGCCTTGTTGATGTGGAGGGTAAACAGCGGCGGGATGAAAAAGTAATTCCAGCACAGGGCGCTGAGTGCGGCCATGAGCATGACCGGGCCGCGATGAAATCGCAGCGCGGCGAGCACCACGGCGAGCAGGAACACCAGCGCGACAAACATGTAACCGGCGATGGACACGAGGCCCCAACACACGCTGGCAATGGCGAAGACGGTGACGAGCGCCCAACTGGTCTCGCCGATCACTGTGGCGGAGACGGACTCTTTTGCTTTCACGCTGGCCTTTTCCGCTGAGGCCAGCGGGCGCACCACGCACACGTCGATGTCGCCGCTGCCGAGGATGAGATGGTCGGCGAGCGATTTGCGCCAGAAGGACGGCTTGTCTGGCTTGCCGACGACGATCTGGGTGACGTTCCGCTCGCGGGCGACCCGCAGCAGCGCCTCGGAGATGTCTTCGCCGGTGACGGAGACGACCTCGCCTCCGAGTTTGCGTGCCAGCGCGAGGGCGTTCGAGAGTCGCTGCTGCTCGTCGCTGCGCAGTTGATGAAGTCCTTCGACCCACACGACGAGCCAGGGGCAGTTCAACCGCGTGGCGGCGCGGCGCGTCCAGCGGATGAGGCTTTCGGCATACGGACTCGGCCCCACGCCGACCATGAGCCGCGCATTGGTTTTCCACGGGCTGCTGACGCGTCGTGCGCGGCGGATGTCCTCCAGATCGCGGTCCACCTGCTCGGCGGTGAAGCGCAGCGCCAGCTCGCGCAGCGCGGTGAGATTGCCTTCCACGAAAAAATTGGAGATGGCATGCTCCGCGCGCTCGTCGAGATACACTTTGCCCTCGGCCATGCGCTCCAGCAGTTTTTCCACGCTGAGGTCGATGAGCTGGATCTCATGCGCACGGTCGAGGATGGAATCGGGCACAGTTTCCTGGACGTTCACGCCGCTGATCTGCCGCACGATGTCCACCTGGCTCTCGATGTGCTGGACGTTGAGCGTGGTATAGACGTCGATGCCGGCGTCGATGAGTTCCAGCACGTCCTGGTAGCGTTTCGCATGGCGTGATCCGGGCGCATTGGTGTGCGCTAGTTCATCGACCAGCACGAGTTGCGGCCTCTGCGCGAGCACCGCGTCGATGTCGAACTCCTCCAGCGTGAAATCGCGATGCTCGATCTGCCTGCGCGGGAGAAGCGCCATGCCATCGAGCAAAGCGGCGGTTTCGTGCCGTCCATGCGTCTCGATGATGCCTGCGAGAACCTGCACGCCCTCATTCATGCGCTGACGGGCCGTTTGCAGCATCGCGTAGGTCTTTCCCACGCCGGGGCACATGCCGAGGAATATGTGCAGCTTGCCGGAGGTGGATGCCGTGCGCTGAATTTCCGCGAGGAGCGCGTCGGCGTAGAACGAGTTTTCCAACTCGTCATCCGTAGAACGAGTTTTCCAACTTGTTCGCTGTCCATCGCTCACCATGGCTCGTCTTCGGGGTAAGGGGATGGTGGCGGAGATTCCATGAGAACGGGTTGGAAAACCCGTTCTACGTCCAAGGCTCGCTTCGCGAACCACGGCGTGAACTCGCCTTCGCGGAGATGCGCTTTGGACGGATTGCTGGCGATGTAACGCATCACCTTCATCCAATGCGCCTCATCACGGATGATGCGGTTCCAGTTGTCCTCCTGCCAGAGTTGGTCTTTCTGGCCGAGCATCTTGTTGATCTCGCGCGAGGTGTAGCCCTTCCAGGATTTCAGCACGCCTTCGATTTGATGGTCGCCGAGCGCACGGACGGCCAGATGCACATGATTGGGCATGATGACGAAGCCGTGCATGCTGCTGCGCTCGTTCTCGAAGAACAGAAGCGCATCGGCAACGAGCTGGCGAACCGACAGATCACGCAGCACGCAGGAGCCATGAGATTGATCCATCACGGACTCTGTCTTGCGCCAGACGCGGCGTTGCCAGGCCGCATACTCTTCTTGGAGAAGTTCATCGGGAACGGTCTGTTGAGCGAGCCGCCTGTCCCAGGCATCTTTCTCACGCTTGGCCTCTTCGACGACTTCACGCGGAAGAGAGTCATTCAGCCGGAAGGTGATGAAGTAAGTGACGCCCGGTTGCCGCCAGTGCGGGAGGTTGCGTTCGTAGTTCCAGAAGTCCCCCTGCCAGTCGAAGGGCTTGAAGTCTTCCGGGATGGTGAAGTCGTGCGGCATGGATGTGGAGCGTAGCGTAGAACGAGTTTTCCAACTCGTTCATGGTCTTACTTTGGCGCGGAGGGAACGAGTTGGAAAACTCGTTCTACGGCATCAAGCGCGAGGTTCAACTTGAGGACGTTCACCGCATTCGGGCCCAAAAAACTCTTCTCAGTGTTCGCGGCGATGAGTTCCTTCACCTTCTCGATGCCGAGGTTGCGGGCTTTGGCGACACGCGCGGCTTGCACCTCGGCGTTCTGCACACTGATGTGCGGATCAAGGCCGCTGCCGGAGGCCGTGACGGCGTCGGCGGGCACTCTCGCATCAGCGGCGAGTCCGTTGGTGGTGCGATACGCGGCGATGCGTTCTTTGATCACGTCGTGGAGCTTTTGAGAAGTAGGGCCGAGGTTGCTGCCGCTGGAACTGGCGGCGTCGTGACCATTGCCCGCGGCGCTGGGACGCGGGTGGAAGTAGTTCTCGGCGACGAAGTTCTGGCTGAGCAGGGCGGAGCCAATGACATTGCCATCCTTGTCGGTGATGAGGCTGCCGTGGGCTTTGTCTTTGAAGAAGGCCTGCGCCAGGCCGGTGATGGCGAGCGGATAGGCACCGCAGGTGATGACGGCGAGCACGAGTGTGGCGCGAAGGGAGGTGAGGATGGGTTTCATGATGTAAAACGAGTTTTCTAACTCGTTGGCTTGGGGGTGAAGTGGATGAACGAGTTGGAAAACTCGTTTTACTTTAAGCGAGGTGAAGGGTGGCGACGATGACATCGATGGCTTTGATGCCCACAAACGGCACGAGCACACCGCCCAGGCCATAGACGAGCAGATTGCGCTGGAGCACGGCGGCGGCGCCCATCGGCTTGTAGGCCACGCCTTTCAGCGCGAGCGGGATGAGCGCGATGATGACGAGCGCATTGAAGATGATGGCGCTCAAAATGGCGCTCTGCGGGCTGGCGAGGCCCATCACGTTCAGCGGAGAAATCGCTGGGAACGTGGCCATGAGCAGCGCGGGAATGATCGCGAAGTATTTGGCGATGTCGTTGGCGATGCTGAAGGTGGTGAGCGATCCGCGTGTCATGAGCAGTTGTTTGCCGATCTCGACGATCTCGATGAGCTTCGTCGGATTGCTGTCGAGATCGACCATGTTGCCAGCCTCGCGGGCGGCCTGCGTGCCGGTGTTCATCGCGACGCCGACATCGGCCTGGGCCAAAGCGGGCGCGTCATTGGTGCCGTCGCCGGTCATGGCGACGAGGTGGCCCTCGGCCTGCTCGGCGCGGATGCGCTTGAGTTTGTCCTCGGGCGTGGCCTGAGCCATGAAGTCATCGACACCGGCCTCGGCGGCGATGGCGGCGGCGGTCATGGGATTGTCGCCGGTGATCATGACGGTCTTGATGCCCATTTTGCGAAGCTGCGCGAAACGCTCCTTGATGCCGCCTTTGACGACGTCCTTGAGTTCGACGACACCGAGCACCTTGCTGCCTTCGGCGACGACGAGTGGCGTGCGGCCCGCGCGTGACGCGGCTTCGACGGCTTTGGCAACTTCGGCAGGATAAGCGCCGCCTTTGCCTTCAATGTAACTCTTCATCGAGTCAGCAGCGCCTTTGCGGATGCTGCGGCCATCGAGATCGACGCCGCTCATGCGTGTCTGAGCCGTGAAAGGCACGAAGGTGGCATGCGGTGAAGCCAGATCGCGTCCGCGAAGATTGAACTTCTCCTTCGCGAGCACCACGATGCTGCGGCCTTCGGGTGTTTCATCGGCCAGCGAGGCGAGTTGCGCCGCGTCGGCAAGTTGTTGCTCGGTGATGCCAGGCGCAGGACGGAAGTCGGACGCCATGCGGTTGCCGATGGTGATGGTGCCCGTTTTGTCGAGCAGGAGCACGTCAATGTCGCCCGCAGCTTCAACAGCGCGACCTGAAGTCGCCATCACGTTGCGACGGATGAGGCGGTCGATGCCGCTGATGCCGATGGCGCTCAAAAGACCGCCGATGGTGGTCGGAATGAGGCACACGAGCAGCGCGATGAGCACCGGCGTGGAGAACTCGACGCCCGAATAGATGCCGAAGGGCTTCAGCGTGATGCACACGAGCAGGAAGATCAGCGTCATGGCCGAAAGCAGGATCGTCAGCGCGATCTCGTTCGGCGTTTTCTGGCGTTTTGCGCCTTCCACCATCGCGATCATGCGGTCGAGGAAGGTGTTGCCCTTCTCCGACGTGATGCGGATGACGATGCGGTCGCTGATGACACGCGTGCCGCCGGTGACGGCGCTTCGGTCGCCACCGCTCTCGCGAATGACGGGCGCGGATTCACCGGTGATGGCCGCTTCATCCACGCTGGCGATGCCTTCGATGACTTCGCCATCGGCAGGAATGACATCACCGGCCTCGCAGACGACGAGATCGCCTTTTTCGAGCGCAGACGCTGGCACGGATGTTTCCACGCCGTTGCTCAGACGGCGGGCCATCGTGTCCTTGCGCGCCTTGCGCAACGAATCGGCCTGGGCCTTGCCGCGGCCTTCCGCGACAGCTTCGGCGAAGTTCGCGAACAACACGGTGAACCACAGCCAGATGGAAAGCTGCGTGATGAAGCCGTGGTCGGCCTTGCTGGTGAAGATGCTGATGGTGGTGAGCACCGCGCCGACGAGCGTGACGAACATCACCGGATTTTTCACCATCAGGCGGGGGGCGAGCTTCTGGAACGCGCCGCCGATGGCGGGCACGAGAATCGAAGCATCAAAGAGAGAGGTGGGTTTGTGGGACATAGTAGAACGAGTTTTCTAACTCGTTGGTTTGGGTTGATTGCGAAGTGGGTTGCGAACGAGTTGGAAAACTCGTTCTACGATTTTAGAACAGCTTGCCGCCACCCATCAGGAAGTGCTCCACGATGGGGCCGAGGGCGAGGGCGGGGAGGTAGTTGAGCGCGCCGATGAGCAGCACGGTGCCGATGAGCAGGATGGTGAAGGTGGCGCCATTCACCGGGAAGGTGCCGGGACCGGCAGGTACGGCCTGCTTGCCCGCGAGCGATCCGGCGAGGGCCATGATGGGCACGATCATGAGGAAGCGGCCGATGAGCATGGCGAGGCCGAGCGTGGTGTTATACCAGGGCGTGTTGGCGGTGAGGCCGGCGAAGGCGCTGCCGTTGTTGCCGGTGGCGGAGCTGTAGGCGTAAAGCATCTCGCTGAAGCCATGCGGGCCGCTGTTGTTGAGGCCTGCGACACCCCAGGCGCTCACACTGGCCCAGGCGGTGAAGCCGAGCACACTCAAGGTGAGCACGAGCAGCGTGAGCATGGCGAGTTTCACTTCCTTCGCCTGGATCTTCTTGCCGAGATACTCCGGCGTGCGGCCGACCATGAGGCCGGCGATGAAGACGGCGAGCACGACAAAGACGAGCATGCCATACAAGCCCGCGCCGACACCGCCGATGACGACCTCTCCCAACTGCATGAGGAACAGCGGCACGAGTCCGCCAATCGGCGTGAAGGAGTCGTGCATCGAGTTCACTGCGCCACACGAAGCGGCGGTGGTGACAGTGGCGAAGAGCGAGGAGTTGAAGATGCCGAAGCGCACTTCCTTGCCCTCCATGTTGCCAACATTCGTAGCACGAGTTTTCCAACTCGTTTGATCTTCATGACCGGGTTGGAAAACCCGCTCTACGTCGGTGAGGCCGAGTTGCTGGTGGATCGGATTGCCAGCGGCTTCTGAATGTGCGCAGACGAGCACCGCGCCGACAAAGAGTGTCATCATCGCCGCCCACACGGCCCAGCCGTGCGCCTGGTTCTTCACCATGCGGCCGAGGTAGTAGGTCAGGCCACTGCCGATCGCGAGGATGGAGAGCATCTGGACGAGGTTCGAGATGGGCGTGGGATTCTCGAAGGGATGCGCGGCGTTCGCATTCATGAAGCCGCCGCCATTGGTGCCGAGCAGCTTGATGGGAATCTGCGAGGCCATCGGCCCTTGCGCGATCACTTGTTCCGCGCCTTCGAGTGTTTTGGCATGGGTGTAGGGATCAAAGTTTTGAATCATGCCCTGCGAGACCAGGAAGAGCGCGAAGACCACGCAGATCGGCAGGAGCAGGTAATAGGTGACGCGAACGAGATCAGCCCAGAAGTTGCCGACGGTGGCCGTAGAACGAGTTTTCCAACTCGTTTCATCGTTTTTTGAACGAGTTGGAAAACTCGTTCTACGATTGCTGATGCCACGCACGAGCGCGGCGGCGATGCCGATGCCTGCGGCGGCAGAGGTGAAGTTGTGATAGGTGAGTCCCACCATCTGGGAGAAATAGGACATGGTGCTTTCTCCGCCGTAGCTCTGCCAGTTGGTGTTGGTCATGAAGCTCACCGCCGTGTTGAAGGCCAGATGATGGCTGAGGCCGGGCAGCTCCTGCGGATTCCACGGCAGCAGGTGCTGCAAACGCAGGATGGCGTAGGTGAAGACGACGCCGACGAGGCTGAAGGCCAGCATGGCAAAGGTGTATTGCTTCCAGCCGTGCTCGCGCTGCGGATCGGCGCCGAGGAGCTTGTAGGTGAGCTTTTCCACGGGCTTGAACACCGGATCAAGCCAGGTGCGTCCGTTCGTATCGAGCACCTGCATGAGGTAAAGGCCCAGCGGCTTCGTGATGAGCGTGAGGAGGCCGAGAAAGAGGGCGAATTGAAGCCAGTCGGTTGCGTGCATGGTGAGAGGAGGTCAGAATTTTTCAGGACGCAGCATCGCCACCGTCAGGTAGGCGAGCAGGGCGAGGGCGATGAGCCCGACGAGGAGGGTTTCCATGGTGTGAGGGTGTGATTAGTGGTTCTCGCAGGCGTGGACATAGAACCCGGCGACGATGAAAAAGACGGCAGTGATGCCGAGGTAGAGGAGATCGTTCATGACGACCTTAGCCTCTGCGATGAAGCGGCTAAGCGTGAGTTAAAGGCTCGCTGCGAGGCGTCAAAAAGGCGTTAAAGCAGCGTTGAATGCCAGGGTGCCGACACGAGGTCGCGGTTAGAGGCACCGCCTGAGAGCCGTTATAGAAGAGCATCCGACAGGAGACTCCGGCTAGGACGCAGCGCTTTCACACCCATGAACAACCTCCTCCACCAAACCCGCCGCCATTTCTTCAGCCGCTGTGGCGTCGGCGTCGGCTCGATGGCGCTTGGCTCGCTCATAGCGCGTGACGCGACGCTGACCTCGAAGAAGGCGCATTTCCCAGCCAAGGCGAAAAACATCATTTTCCTCTTCATGGCGGGAGGGCCGTCGCAACTCGACATGTTTGTACACAAACCCGAGCTGCAGAAGCGCAATGGCCAGCCAATCCCGGAGAGCTTCACCAAGGGCAAACGCTTTGCCTTCATGGACAGCAGCCATCGCAGTGATCTGCTGGCGTCCAGATACACTTTCAAGCAGCACGGACAGGCGGGTGTGTGGGTGAATGACCTGTTACCGCACACAGCGTCGATGGTGGATGACTTGGCTTTCGTCCACACCTGCAAGACGGACCTCTTCAACCATGCGCCGGCGAAATTCTACATGAACACCGGCAGCGGCCTATTCGGTCGGCCCAGCATGGGCGCGTGGGTCACCTATGGGCTCGGCAGTGAGTGTGACGACCTTCCCGGATTCGTTGTGCTGCAGAGCGGGCCACGGGGACCGCGCGGGGGCGCGGTGCTCTGGAGCAGTGGTGTTCTGCCGACGACTTACCAAGGCGTGCCGCTGCGCAATTCAGGCGACCCGATTGTGAACCTCTCCACGCCGAAGGAGATCAGTGCTGCGCAGCAGCGCCAGGTCGTCGATGCTGTGCGCGAGCTGAATTTGAAACGCCTCGTCGAAACCGGCGATCAGGAGATCTCCACACGCATCAACGCGTATGAAATGGCCTACCGCATGCAGACCAGCGCACCGGAGCTGATGGACATCGAGGGCGAAAGCAAGGCCACGCTCAGTCTCTACGGAATCAAGGACACGAAGGAAACTACCTTCGCGCGCAACTGCTTGCTCGCACGGCGTCTCGTGGAGCGCGGGGTGCGTTTCGTGCAACTCTACGACACCA
This sequence comes from uncultured Prosthecobacter sp., assembly GCA_964421275.1. GTDB lineage: Bacteria > Verrucomicrobiota > Verrucomicrobiia > Verrucomicrobiales > Verrucomicrobiaceae > Prosthecobacter. The sequence goes on along the minus strand of CAYQWE010000029.1, from coordinate 12,504 downwards.
ACTGGGACCACCACGGCGGACCGACGGAGAACCTGGAGAAGCACCTGCCGCTCAAGTGCGCTGACATCGACCAGCCCTGCGCCGCGCTGGTCAAAGACCTCAAGCAGCGCGGCCTGCTCGATGACACGATCGTGATCTGGAGCGGCGAATTCGGTCGCACGCCAATGGGAGAGGTGCGCGAGTCCACCGGACGCAATCACCACATCGACGCCTTCACCATGTGGTTCGCCGGCGGCGGCTTCAAACCAGGCATCCAATACGGGGAGACGGATGAGTTCGGCTTCGGTGCCGTGGAGAACCCAGCGCACGTCCACGACATCCACGCAACGCTCCTGCATCAGCTCGGCATCGACCATGAGAAGCTCACCTTCCGCTCCCAGGGGCTGGACTTCCGGCTCACTGGCGTCGATCCGGCGAGGGTGGTGAAGGACATTCTGGCGTAGCTCCGATGGGAAACCGACGCTTCGTGCGTTTGTGAAGGCGATGAAATCCTGCGCCACTCTCCTTGCCTCATTTCTCATCGCGACCTCTACCCAAGCTGCCCCCGCCACACTGCATCCAAAGGGTGCCACTCTGCCCTCTACGCACCAAGGCCCGTTTGTGACCACCGCAGGTGGCAGCGTGCTGTGCATCGACAAGAAGAACGCGCTGCGCAGCGCCGATGACGGGCGGACCTGGAGCGCCACGCCGTTGTTCGCAGATGCGGCAAAGTTCGCCGTGAGCAACGAACGCGCATTGCTGCGCACACGCGAAGGCGTCATCATTTCCGCCTGGATGAACGGAGTGGAGCGCAGACAACCGAAAGGCTGGCATTGGGGAGAAAAGGGCGTGGCGTGGGCGGACTTCGTGCTGCCGACTTACTCCTGCCGCAGTACGGACGATGGCAGGACATGGGAGACGCCGGTGAGACTCAGCGTGCCGTGGTGCGGCTGCATCCACTCGCTCATCCAGATGAGAAGCGGTCGCGTCGTTCTGGTGGGCCAGGAAATCATCCCACAATGGCGGCATGCGACGGTCATGTGGGTTTCTGACGACCTCGGCAAGACATGGCAACGCGGCGACATGCTCGATTACGGCGTTGGTGTGCATGACCACGCCGGCAGCATCGAGGGCAGCGTGATCGAGCGAAACGACGGCTCGCTCTATCTGCTGCTGCGGACGGAATCGGGCTACCTGTGGGAGGCGACCTCTCAAGACGGCCTCAAGTGGACTGGCTTGAAGCAAACGACGATCCAATCCGTGTCATGCTGTCCGCAACTGACACGCTTGGGCGACGGGCGCGCTGCGCTGCTATGGAACGCGCCACCGCGACACAATCCAAAGAGTAGATCGAGCCGTGCCGAGCTCTCGCTCGCTTTTTCCAGCGATGACGGGAGATCGTGGTCGTCTCCCGTCATCGTCGCTGCAAACTACGCCACCGGGGGGCGTGTGTCCTATCCGTATCTTTACGAGCGCAGGCCGGGCGAGCTGTGGATCACCACGATGCAAGGCGATCTACGCATGAAGGTGAACACCGCCGATCTCAGCGCGGGCACGATTCCTGTCTTTGTGCCGCCGCCAAAGGCTGCGCCGGCGCCAGGCGGCATTATCATGTTTGGAGATTCCACCACCGCGCCGCGTGGCGGGGTGAAGGTGTATGCCACGCTGGTTGAGGAGATGCTGCAAGGCATCGGCTCATCACTGGGCGTCCACAACGCGGGCGTCGGCGGCAACACGACGACCGACGCGTTGAGGCGGCTGCAGGCTGACGTGCTCGCACACAAGCCGCGTGTTGTCATCATGCAGTTCGGTATCAACGACAGTGCTGTCGATGTCTGGAAGAAACCACCGACTACCACGCCACGCGTACCGCTAGAGCGCTATCTCGAGAACTTCCGTGCCATGATCGACGCCGCGCAAAAACAGAGAGCCAAGGTGATCGTCATGACGACGAACCCGCTGCGCTGGACGCCTAGGCTGCGTGGATTGTATGGGAGGCCACCTTATCACCCCGAGTCCATGGACGGCTTTGACGTGCCTTTCCTCGCAGAGTATAACAATGCGCTGCGCAAGCTCGCCAAGGAGATGAATGCGCGCGTCGTCGATGTGCGTGCCGCGTATCCCGGTTTTGCGGAGAAGCACCATGTCACCATCGACGCGCTGCTGACCGACGGCATGCACCCGGGTGACCTCGGCCACCAGCTCGTCGCCGAACTGCTTTTACCGGCAATTCGTGACGCGCTGCGCTAAAACTGGAAAATGCGGCGGTGCCGCCGGACACCTGCCGTCTTATTCTTTGCCTTCGCTCAGCGGCCTGTTTTGCTCGCCTGGGAGTAGTACCTTCTGGTCTGTGATGCCGGCGAAAATATAATACAACCCCGGCACCACCAGCAGCCCGATCAACGTGCCAAGCAACATCCCCCCGGCGGCTGACGCACCGATGGTTTTGTTTCCGATTGCTCCCGCACCATGTGCCCGCAGCAGAGGAATCATCCCGGCAATGAAGGCGAAGGATGTCATCAAAATCGGACGGAAGCGCACCCTGGCCCCTTCGATGGTCGCGTCGAAGACGGAACGTCCTTCCCGCCGCTTCTGCGTGGCGAACTCCACGATCAGGATGGCGTTTTTGCCCAGCAGGCCGACCAACATGATGATGCCCACCTGTGCATAGATGTCGTTGTTGAGGTTCATGCTCTTCAGCAGCAGGAAGGAGCCCATCACGCCGATGGGCAGGGAGAGAATGACCGCCAGTGGCAGGGCAAAGCTCTCGTACTGCGCAGCCAAAAGCAGGTAAACGAACAAGACCACGACGATGAAGATGTAGATGGCTGCGTTGCCACGGCCCGCCTCGTCGAATGAGAGGCCGGCCCAGCCAACCTCATAACCACGCGGCAGTGTTTTCTCGGCCACCTCCTCGATCGCCTGAATGGCGTCGCCGCTGCTGTAACCCTCCGCCGGAGCGCCTTGGATGGAAGGCGCGGGATAGGCGTTGTAACGAGTAATTTCATTCAAGCCCACCGTCGGCTTCAGCGCCATGAATTCCGAATACGGCACCATCTCGCCTTTGTCGTTGCCGACATAGAGGGCGTGAAGGTCCTTGGGCATCTCGCGGTACTTCGGCTCGGCCTGTACATACAACTTGAAGAAACGACCGAACTTGATGAACCCCTGCTCATAGGTACTGCCGATGAGGATGCCAAGGTTGTCCATGGCCTTTTTGATGGTCACTCCTTTCTGCATCGCGATCTTGTTGTCGATGATGAGTTCCTGCTGGGGATAATTGGCGCTGAAGAAGGTGAACAGGCCGCGCAGTTCCTTACGCTGGCGCAACGCGGCCATGAACTGGTCGTTCACCACTTGCAGCTTGGCGTAATCCCCCGTGTTGGTTTTGTCCTGAAGCCTCAGGGAGAATCCACCCGCCGCACCGTAGCCGGGGACTGCTGGAGGCTCGTAGAACTCTACCGTGATGCCCGCGATCTCCCGGCATTTCTCCTTGAGCTCCGTGATGATCTGCGGTGCGGTCAGCTTACGCTCCGACCAGTTCGTGAGGTTGATCAGACAGGTGCCAGCGTTAGAGCCACGCCCCTCGGTGAGCACCTCGTAGCCTGCCAATGCGGACACGGACTTCACCCCCTCGATGGTCTTGGCGACTTTCTTCAACTCATCTGACTTCGCATAAGTCCGCTCCAGCGTCGAGCCGGGCGGTGTCTGGATGATGGCGTAAATCATGCCCTGATCCTCGACCGGGATGAAGCCAGCTGGCAGTCGCTGGTTGATAAAGTATATCGCGACCGCCGCGCCTCCCAAGATGCCGAATGTCAATATCCGACGACGGATGATCGACTTGAGCAGACGCACATACACATTCGTCACTTTGTCAAAAGTGCGATTGAACACACCTAGGAACCACGCGATGGGCCCTTGCCGGTGATGAGTGTCGTGGTCGATCTTTTTCAGGATCATCGCACACAATACCGGCGTGAGCGTGAGCGCCATGACACCGGAAAGCACGATGGTCACGGCCATAGTAATGGCGAACTGCCGGTAAAACACACCCACCGGGCCGCTCATAAAGGTCACCGGCACAAACACCGCGATCATGACCAAGGTGATCGCGATGACGGCCCCCGCGATTTCATTGATCACCTTCTGCGTCGCCTCAAATGGGGGCAGGCCGGAGTCGTGCATCTTGGCATGCACGGCCTCCACCACGACGATGGGATCGTCCACCACGATGCCGATGGCCAGCACTAGCGCGAAGAGCGTGATGAGGTTGATAGTCACACCAAAGATCTGCATGAAGAAAAACGCGCCGATCAGCGACACCGGCACCGCCAAAGTCGGGATGAGGGTGGAGCGCCAGTGCCCCAGGAACACGAACACCACCAGGGCCACTAGGACGAACGCCTCCACCAACGTGTGGAGGACTTTTTCAATGGAGGCGTCGAGGAAATTGGACACGTCGTAGCTGATCTCGTAATCCATCCCGTAGGGGAACAGCTTCTTCTTAGAGTCTTGCAGCTTCGCCTTGATCCCTTTGATCACTTCACTGGCATTGCTGCCGTAGCTCTGCTTGATCACAATCGCGGCGGAGGGATAGCCGTCCAGGTCCGAGTAGAGATCGTAAAACTCGCTGCCCAGCTCCACAGTGGCCACGTCCTTCAGCTTCAACAGCTCCCCTTTTTCCGTCGCCCGCAAGATGACATTCCCGTACTCCTCCGTGGTGTTGAACCGCCCTTTGTACGTCAGCACATACTCCAGTGACTGCGATTTCCTGCTATCCGCCCGCCCCAGTCGCCCCGGCGTGCCGATCACGCTCTGCTCTTCCAGCGCCTTCATCACATTCTCGGTGGAGATGTTGTAGGCGCGCATGCGGTCCGGCTTTAGCCAGATGCGCATCGCAAACTGGCGGGTGCCGAGGATTCTGACGAAACCCACGCCTCTGATTCGCTTCAATTCCGGCAGCAGGCTGACGTAAGCGTAATTAAACAAGAACTTCATGTCGGCGTTCTTGTCCGTGCTGAAGAGGTTCACATACATCAGCATGTTCGGTGCGAGGTTCATGACGATGATGCCCTCACGCTGGACTAGAGGCGGCAGCCGATTCTTCACTCGGTTGACCCGATTCATTACGTTCACCGTGGCCTGCTTCGGGTCAGTGCCCATGTGGAAGATCACCTGGATCGTTGCCTCGCCCGCGCTGGTGGCGTCGGAGGTCATGTACTTCATGTTCGGCACGCCGTTGATCGACTGATCCAGCGGGATGAGGCACGACTCCTCTAGCACCTTCGCGCTGGCACCAGGATAGGTGATGCTGACCACCACCACAACGGGAGCCACATTGGGGAACTGGGAAATCGGCAGCGTTGCAATCGAAAGCGCACCCAGAAACATGATGATCAACGCGATCACCATGGCTAACACCGGTCTTTGGAGGATCTTGGCGAACATGGCGGCTCTGGGTGGTTATAGGATCAGCCTTATTTGGTTCGACGCCACGTTGTGTCGGCTCCCTCCAAGACATGTGTGATCAGCGATCATGTGAAGCACTCCGGCGGTTCTGGTCAGGATGATAGCGAGTGTTCTAGCAGGTCAACGTAGCCTCTCCAACGTATTATTCCATACGTCGCGAGGGGGGGGGGGCGTGGCGACAACCGCCGCACAAGCTCGATGCGCGGCGGCACCTTGGGATTGCGCAGGCGCTCGTACTTGCTACGTCTCACGCTCTCAAAATCCGCCCATCTCACGACATGTCCGCTAAGATCATCTACACCCTCACCGACGAAGCCCCGCTCCTCGCCACTTATTCGCTGCTGCCCATCGTGAAGGCCTTCACCAAGGCGGCGGGCATCGAGGTCGAAACGCGGGACATCTCGCTCGCGGGCCGCATTTTGGCGCAGTTTGGGCAGCAGGAGGACGATCTGAGCTACCTCGGCAAACTTTGCCTCGAACCGACCACGAACATCATCAAGCTCCCCAACGTCTCCGCGTCCGTGCCGCAGCTCAAGGCCGCTATCGCCGAGCTTCAGGCGAAAGGCTACAAACTGCCCGATCTGCCCGAAAACCCGCAGACCGACGAGGAAAAGGAGATCAAAGCCAAATACGCCAAGGTCATGGGCAGCGCCGTGAATCCCGTGCTGCGTGAAGGCAACAGCGACCGCCGTGCGCCGAAAGCCGTCAAAGACTACGCCAAGAAGCACCCGCACAAGATGGGCGCCTGGTCCGCTGACTCAAAGACCACCGTCGGCACCATGGGCAAAGACGACTTCTTCTCGAACGAGAAGTCAGTCACCGTCAATGATGTCACTGAGGTCAGCATCACCTTCACCGCCAAAGACGGCACGCAGAAAGTCCTCCTCCCCAAACTCGCGCTCAAAGCCGGCGAGATCATGGACGCCACCAAGATGAGCAAGAAAGCCCTCGTCGCTTTCTTCGAGCAGCAAATCGCCAAGGCCAAGGCCGATGGCGTGCTCTTCTCGCTGCACATGAAGGCCACCATGATGAAGGTCAGCGATCCGATCATCTTCGGCCACGCCGTCAGCGTCTTCTTCAAAGACCTCGTCGCCAAACACGCCGCCACGCTCGCCGAGATCGGCGTGAACTTTAACAACGGCTTCGGCGACCTCATCGCGAAGCTCGACAAGCTCCCCGCCGACAAAAAAGCCGAGATCGAGGCCGATATCCAGGCCGCCTACGCCAGCGGCCCCGCTTTGGCCATGGTGAACAGCGACAAAGGCATCACCAATCTCCACGTGCCGAGCGATGTCATCGTCGATGCCTCCATGCCCGCCATGATCCGCGGCGGTGGCAAGATGTGGGACGCCGCCGGCAAGGAGCAGGACACGCTCGCCGTCATCCCGGACAGCAGCTACGCCGGCATTTATCAGGCCACGATCGACTTCTGCAAAAAGAACGGCGCCCTCGATCCCAAGACGATGGGCAGCGTGCCCAACGTCGGCCTCATGGCCCAGGCCGCCGAGGAATACGGCAGCCACAACAAGACCTTCGAAGCCCCCGGCGACGGCGTCATCAAAATCACCGACACCGCGGGCAACGTGCTCTTTGAGCACAGCGTCGAGCAGGGCGACATCTGGCGCGCCTGCCAGACCAAGGACGCACCCGTGCAGGATTGGGTGAAGCTCGCCGTCAACCGCGCCCGCGCCTCGCAGACCCCCGCCATCTTCTGGCTCGACAAAGCCCGCGCCCACGACGCCCAGATCATCGCCAAGGTCGAAAAATACCTCAAAGACCACGACCTCACCGGGCTCGACATCCGCATCCTTCCGCCCGCCGAAGCCTGCACCTTCAGCTTGGAGCGCATCGCCAAAGGTCTCGACACCATCTCCGTCACCGGCAACGTCCTGCGCGACTATAATACCGACCTCTTCCCCATCCTCGAAGTCGGCACGTCTGCGAAGATGCTCTCCATCGTCCCGCTCATGAATGGCGGCGGTCTCTTTGAAACCGGTGCCGGCGGCTCCGCGCCGAAGCACGTCCAGCAGTTCTGCGAAGAGAACTACCTCCGCTGGGACAGCCTCGGCGAGTTCTTCGCCCTCGCCGCGTCCTTCGAGCACCTCGCCGACACCTTCAAGAACCCGAAAGCCAAAGTCCTCGCCGACACCCTCGACACCGCCAACGGCCAATTCCTCGAACACGACCGCAGCCCCGGCCGCAAACTCGGCACCATCGACAACCGCGGCAGCCACTTCTACCTCTGCCTCTACTGGGCCCAGCAACTCGCCGCCCAAACCTCCGACGCCGATCTCGCAAAGACCTTCAAGCCCATCGCCGAGTCCCTCACCACCAACGAGGCCAAAATCGTCGCCGAACTCCTCGCCGTCCAAGGCCAGAAAGCCGACGTCGGCGGCTACTACAAGCCCGACAACGCCAAAGCCGATGCCGCGCTTCGTCCAAGTGCCACGCTGAATGGGATCTTGGCGGGGGTGTGAAGGCTATGGCAACGCTGGTTTCAAGAACTGAAAGTCCTCAAAAACCTTCTTGTCGAACAGCTTGTGAATTTCAGGTCCGTAGTGTTTTACTTCACGCGGAAACTGATGAAGCCAACGGGACTCTGGCGGTTCCCTAAACCCAGATAGTTGTCTAACAATCTCAGGGCGGCGTTTCAGTAGCTCTTCGCAAGTTTCATATTTGAGGCGGCATTCGCCCCGATGAGGAATCTCTGTGAATGTGTGTATCAGGCTTTTGAACTTGAGCGATTCAGATTCTTCTTTTGGAAGAACGTGATTTGAGAACTCGCGAAGCCGATCTCCGAGACTTTGGTTATAACGTGATTGGGCCAAACAGGCATTCACAAGCTGAGCGACGCTCCAAGAAGCGCCGTTCACTGGCTTGAGATTGCTCATGCCAAGCAGAAATCTCACCCTACAGATCAGTTCCAGCCAAGATTGGCCGCCCGTCTCCAGAAAGGCATGGCGGACTGCTTTTTCGATGTCCGTCCATTGCCGTCCTATTGTTTGAACCTTGTCGGGGTTCTCATTGAGATGATATTCTTCATTAGAACTCTCGCCATAGCGTGGCCCAGCCCCGGATTTGTCTGTTACCCATTCAACCAGCGCTGGCAGAAGGTGTTGCCGCATCCATCTAACGCGCGCGTCAAGCGTCTTGCTCGGATAGTGATGCACACACTCTTGAAGACTCGATAGAGGGCGTTTCTCGACAATAATTTGACCGCTCTGTCCGAGCTTTAGAACTGATCTTGAAAACGACGTATTCGCGCTCGTGGAAAGCCGTTCGACCGCCTGAGATCGTTCCGACAAATCTTCTTCAAAAAACTTCCAACGAAGAGACTCGATGGTGTGGAAGGAGGGGGCCTCACGCACCTGCGTAATTATGCGCCTCTGTAGGGCACCATGTCCTTTCGACATGACTTTAAGTGTAAAACTTTATAGCAGTGATGAGGTTAAACCGATTCCGTTTTTTGAAGACACTTTCTCAGCGATCACGCACACCCCCTTGTATAACATTGCCACGAGGGCGAAGGCGGAACCTAGCGTCTCAATAACGGCTTTTGCAGTGCTGATGTCGGTTAGTTCCATGACTGTTTATCCTCGCTTGGATTCAGATTTGAGCAAGGGATAAGTGTAAAATCATTGTCGCTGCGAATAGCACAACCAGGCGTCCTGGTCTGCTCTTAAGATTTCAAGCCTTTGCCTTGCCGCGCTTGGGCTTGCCATACTTCACCCCCTTTCGCGGGGACAGCGGCCCACTTGCTCCTGCCTCCTCTCGCAGCAGCAGCAACCCTTGCTCCACCGTCTCGGCACGCTTGTGATCTGAAAGTGAAATCGCGTGTGTGGCGGTCGAATGTCCGTTCGAGGCAGCCGGAGCGTACACAGCACGACGAAAATCCACGGCTTCGCCTGCCATCATGGAATCGTAGGCATGCACGAGATCGTGTTCGGTTGCGGTTTCGCTGAAAAAGCGGAAGGAGCTGACGGCGAGGTAGTCGAGGCGCTCCTCGAAGGCGAGCCAGCGGCGGCCTTCGCGCTCTGCAACCTGGCCGGTGGTGTTGGAACCGGCGAAGATGTCCAAAACCACGTCTCCCGGCTCGGTGAGGAAGCGGATGAAGAATTCGGGCAGCTTCGCGGGGAAGCGGGCGGGGTGGCCTTTGGCCTCCACGGCCTTGCAACCGCGCAGGTAGCAGCCGTTGGACTCGGAATTGGGGATTTGAAGCAGGTTGGAGGGGATCGCGCCGCCGTTGTCCTTGCCGAAACTGGCGCTGATGTCGTGACCGGAGGGACGTTTCTTCGGCGTGTAGAAGGCGGCGGGGTCTTCGATGAGCTTTTTCATGCGGTCGCTGTATTCAGCCAGCACCTTCGACACATTTGCCTTTGGCCACGGGGTCTTGCTAAACCACCAGACCGTGTTCACCGCGTCTTTCGCCCGCAGCTTGCGCTTGTTCACCCACTCGATGGGACTCGGCAATTTCGAGGGATTAAACCAATAAAAATCCTCCGCCAGATGGAAGCCGAGGCCGTCGCAGAACTCAATGAGCACACGGAACGGATACAAACTGCGGCTCGGCTGCCCCAGCTCGTAGGCACCGCCGAGATCGAGCACGAAGCTGCCGGTGTCCTTGAGCTTGTCCTTCACCAGACGGCCAAACTGCGCCAGCCAGGCCACATACTCATGCTGCTGCTTGTTGCCGTATTCCTTCTCCCGCAGCAGCGCGAACGGCGGGCTGGTCATCACTAGGTCGATGCTGCTGTCCTCCAGCTTCGTGAGCAGCTTCAACGAGTCACCGCAGTAGGCTGCGCCGTGATTCGTGAGGTAGATGGGTTTTGAGTCTGCCAGCAACATTGCGCCACTTATAGTCTGTAGATACATAGGCATCAAACCGGCTTTCATCACGGCGTCATGCCGAAACTCAATGCTCGACAGCGGTTCGCCGCGAACTTGAAGGAGCAGAGGCTCGCCAAGGGTCTCTCGCAAGAGGATTTGGCGGACCTTTGCGGCCTGCACCGTACCTACGTCGGCTCCGTGGAGCGCGGAGAGCGAAACATCTCCATCGACAACATGGAACGCCTTGCCCAGTCGCTCGACGTGCCGCTCGAAAAGCTCATCCGGGAGGGCAAATCATGAAGGCTCACGCGGACAAGGCCAAACTCGACAAGCTGCGCTCCGTCATCCGTGAGCTGCAAGCTCTCGCGACCCAGCACGGCATCAACGACATCTCCAGGACAACGACGGCAAGCTCCTGCAAGTGCTGATTCTCACTGGCCTGTGCTGCCTCGGCAAGCGCGAGGGCAATGACGCCGTGGACGAGCACGGGAACGAATATGAACTCAAATCGGTGAACACGCTGCTCACCAAGAGCTTCTCCACCCATCACCACATGAACCCGGTCATCCTTGGAAAATACCGCAAGGTGGCCTGGGTCTTCGCCATCTACGAAGGCATCGACCTCAACGCTCTCTACCGCATGAACGCCGCTCAGCTTGAGCCGTATTTCACGGCCTGGGAGCGCAAATGGCATGAGTCCGGTGGCAAAGACATCAACAACCCGAAGATCCCCGTGCGGTTTGTGACGGAGCATGGTGAGCCAATCCCGTTTTAACTTGGGATTTAGCCCAGCTTTCCAAGCTCATCGCCGCCACCTTTCAGCCAGAGTTTCGGCTCGCTCAAGACGCGATTCACAAAGGCATCCTTCTGCGACTTCTTCAGCCGCCACTCATCCACCATGAGGCAGTGAGGATTGATCTCCCGGCCCAAACGCTCGGAAACGCCTCGCAAAGCCGGTGTCACCTTCCGCAAACCCGCCGAGCCGATTAGCATCAGATCCACATCGCTTTCCGGCTTGGCCTTTCCCGTCGCCACCGAGCCGAAAACGAAGGCCAACTCGATCCCTGGCACCTTCTCCAGTGCTTTTCGCAGTTCCGGCACGATGCCCGTCGTCTTCACCACCAGCCCACGAAGCTCTGGAAACAGGGGATGCGTCGTCTCCGCCCGAAAATACAGCCGGTTCCCATCCCGCTCGCCCTTCACCAGGCCGATCTTCTGGAGATAGGCCAATTCCTTCTGCATCGCCGCAGGCGTCATACCCGCCAGCCGCGCTAGATCGCGAACATGCGCCTCCGCGCTCGGCTCAGCAAAAAGCAGTCGGAATACCTCGGCACGAGCTTTGGGGAAAATGGCGGTCAGATCCATCATTGTTCACTAAAAGTAAACGAACGGCCACTTTTGGTAAACATCTTTCTCAGCGACGATCAAGCGGCATGAGAACGACAATAAACCGTATGAACGAGTTTGCTCTGCTAGCTTCATTTGATACTATCACGGCGTGCGACCCCCCTTTGAAGTCACTCCACGCTCTGCCCGGCTGCTCTCGGAAATCGAGAGGCGGATCGGGCGTCATGAGGGGGCGCTGCGGGCACCGGTGAGCCCGATGCTGCGACGCTCGCTGCGCGTGCGCACCATCCAGGCGAGCCTGCAAATCGAGGGGAACACCTAGATGCCAGGCATTATATAAGCACTAATTCATTGTAAATCATTGATCATTAGCATATTGAGTGGCGTATGCGTCGCTATGGATTAGGCGCGTGGTTTTGCCTCATGTCTGGAGTTCGCTAGATGCCGACTTCTTTGCTTGGAATCATTCAGTGTAGTGATCAAACTCGCCTCATGAGTACCACCGTCTTCCCCATGATCCCCGCTGTGAGCAAGTCGCTGTGGTTTTTTGCCGTCATCGGCTTCATGTTCCTAGCGGGCCTCGTGCTGATGATCTGGCTGGCGTGGTCGATGCAAAACGTACGCTTCACGGTCTCTAACGAAGGTCTGCGCCTTCAAGGCGATCTCTATGGCCGTCTGATCCCGCTCAAGTCACTCAAGCTCGGCGAAGCGGTCGTGACCAACCTCAATACCGATACAGATTACCAACCCAAATGGCGCACGATGGGCACCGGGCTGCCCGGCTACTCCGCTGGGTGGTTCAAGCTGTGCAATGGCACGAAAGCGCTGCTCTACGTCACCGATCGCACTCACGTCGCCCGTATTCCGACCACCGAGGGC
>CAYQWE010000028.1:0-63187 GCA_964421275.1 uncultured Prosthecobacter sp. | reverse complement strand
GTGGCGGGTAGCCCGGCGGTGGAGCATAGCCAGGCGGCAGAGGCTGCGTGGCTCCAGGATGCAATGGTTGGGATGGGTTCGGCTGGCCAGGTTGTGACGGATTCATGGCGGGGGCGGGAATGAGTTTCTCTGGAGACTACATGGTAGCCACTCTTTTTAACAAGATGAAAATGAAGGTGTTTTCCCTAGCATTGAAAGGGTGCAAGTTGCGGCGGGCGAAGATCTGTTTTTCAGGCAACAGGGCAAATCTCCTTGGGCCGTGGTGGCTTGTCAGGGAATGTTGCCCGGAGCCGAGGCGGCATCTTCCAGTTTGAGCGCCCATTTGATGCCGGAGAGAATCATTTCTTGGTAGGTCTCGGCGATCTCCGGGGTGTTTTTCCGGTCTTTTGTTCCTTCTTTCCAAGTGGGATCCCATACATCCTCGCGGTGGCCTAGTGAGGTGTAGAAGACGCGCCCGGCCCCGAAGTCTTTGCACCAGGAAATGGGGAAGTAGCCCGGCGTTCCTTCGTTCGGATGGGTATTGAGGCCGAGGAGCCCGTGAACCTTGGATTTGTCGAAGTTCTTGATGATATAGATTTCATCGAACACCTTCCAGCCGACAGGGACGGTCTTGGTGATCATGTGGGCAGGATCATGGACGACGGGTCGCACCTCCACCTGTGCCTTGTGGGTTTGAAACTCCCCGCCGAGCATGTCGATGTAGCCGCGGAACGGATGATAGGTGTCGGAGCCGGAGTGCATGGCAATGAAAGCTTTGCCTCCTTCGATGAGCCTGATGAAGCCGTCACGGTCCGGGAATTGCAGGTCGCCCGTGGTATTGGCGAAGATGAAGCCATCGTAGTCTTTGATTTTGTCGATGGCCATTTTGTCGGCCATGTATGTCTTGATTTTGTCACCCCAGATTTTGTTGTCCGTGTTGAATTTAGCGAGGGCGGCACTGTAGCCATCCTGCTTGGCTTTGAAGGACTCTTCCGAGTCTTTCTTTTCACGAACGGGGGGCTTTCCTGGGCTCCTCGGCTGGCCTTCGGGCTGGTGGACGTAATCAACGGTGAAAACACCTGATTGGGTACCAAGCTGGGCGATGATCTTTTCAGCCGTCTCGATGGAGGAATGGCGGAAGCCTGTGGTGACGGTGACGACGAGCAATTTCTTTGGCCCCGCGAAGGCGGAACCGAGGGAGGTGATGATAACTAGGAGGGGCAGAAGTCGGTTGAGCATGGTGAAACCGACAACGTGACGTGCATGTCGGGTGTTGCAGGTGGAAAGTGCGACTGAACGGTTGTTTTACGCCGTTAGTAGTCGGATGAAACCACTCCTACTTTTACTGCTGTCTCTGAATGCCGCCGTCAACGTCAAGGCTGCCGGGCCTGTGTCGATCGATGCGGGAAAGCTTGCTGGTTTGCAGACTGCGCTCGACGCTGTGCCTGAAAGCGGCGGGCTGGTGACGATTCCGCCCGGAGTTTATGAGATCACCAAACCGCTGCGTGTGAAAACGAGTGAAACGCGGATTGTTGGCGGTGGCGCGGCCACTCAAATCATCAACAAGAACCAAGACGGTCAACCTGCGTTCGTGCTGCGCCCCTCCAACTTAGACACCGCCAAAAAGGCCCGGCTGTGGCGGGTGCAGATGGCGAACCTACGGATCAGCGGTTCGGAGAAAAGTGGCGACGGAATCTTCGCCGAAGGAGTTCAGGAGATTTATCTGGAAGGTGTTTCGATCGACCACAACGGAGGGCATGGCATCCAGTTGAAGGATTGTGAGGAGGACCCGCGGATCGTGGATTGCATTATCACCTACAATAAGAAGCGCGGGGTCGAGATCCTCGGTTGTCACGACATCGTGGTGAACGCGAACCACTTCGAGGAGAATCAGGACGCGCTGTACTGCGGAGATTCGTTCAACCTGTGTATGAATGGAAACAACATCGACGATCACCTGGGCAACGGCGTGATCATCGAGAATACCTACGGCTCGGTATTGAGCGGGAACATGATCGAGGAATGCAACGGCACGGCGATCATCTTGGATCGTGATTGTTATGGCATTACGCTGAGCGCAAATGTAATCGCGCATCATCTGGAGGGCGGGATTGATCTGCGCGACGCCTGTGGCTGCACGCTGAGCGCAAACACCTTCACCATCGCGCACAAGTTTTCAGTGCGCGTGGGTAAGAATTCTGAGCGCAACACGATCAGCGCGAATACTTTCTGCAACACCTATATTGGTGCAGGGAAGGACAAGCGCCCGAAAGAAAATAAAACGCCGATGGGGATCGATGAGGGTACCGGGGTTTTGCTGGAGGGAGGAGCCAACGGATTGATGATCAATGGTAATACGTTCTCTGGATTGTCCACGGCGGCGATTTGGAGTAGCGGCGAGGTGGAGAATGTGGTTGTTGCTTCAAATCTTTGTGTGGACTGCGGGCGTAAACTTGCTAAGAACAAGGAGTGGGTTGAATTGGATCAAAGCACGAGTGTGCTGATCAAGGACAACCTTGTAAATCCATCGCCCTCTAGGTAACGCATGCTAGATGTCCAACGCAATCGAGGGGCAGTGTTTCTCGATGAAATCCAGTTCACCCGGAAGGTGATGTGGGGGCATCTGGTGTTCGGAGCCTTGGTGACGGCGATGTTTTTGTTTCACGAGTTGTTCTGGTGGTTTGCTGGCTCGATGAGTTGGTATGCGCTCAGTCTGACGGTGATGTATGGCTTCATGAGCGAGCGTCGTGGCTTTCGATTTCTGCTGGCTGGAGTGTTTCTCGCCGGGGCGATGGCGGGGCTGTATTTCATCAATCGGGTGTTTCCTGGCACGGAGCCTCCGCGCGGACCACTGATGCCGCATGCCTTCATCCCGATTTGGGTAGGGCTGGCAAATTTGATCTATGGCCTGGGGACTCTTTTGCTTTTGTTCAACGGGAAAATTCGCCGCGCTGGAAGCGTGGGTTTCACGCTATGGTGAGCAAGTGAAAAAACGGAGCTGAGGCACCGGCTTTTTCGTGGAGAGTGCCGACTACCCGCCTGCCGTGATCTGCACGATCTCGATCACATCGCCATCATTCACGCTGGCTGTCTCAATCTCACGCGGCAAAAGCGCATTCTGATTCTGCTCCACCACCACGGGCTTTCCGGCCAATCCAACGGCTGAGAGCAGCGACTTCACTGACTGCGGCGCTTCAAACTCACGCTTTTCTCCGTTCAAAGTGATCTTCATGGGATTGGAAATTCGTCATTCAATGCTCACGCCATCACCGTCGCTAGGATCGACGGATCCCAGTCCTTCCAAACGGGATCGAAACCTCGTTTGCGCAGCATTTCCGCCACGTTTCGCGGCGAACGTTCATCGGCGATGCCGAACTGGCCCTCAGCGCGATTCGTTTCGGCCTTCGTTTCGACTTCGATGCGACGTCCGCGCACGGTGAGATGCAAATCATCGTTGCCGACACCGGTGTAGCCGCCGGGTTCGGTGTGACTGCCTGCACTCATCATCGTCACGCCCAGTGGTGCTAGTGCATCGCGCAGTGGCGCAGTCTCACGCGTGCTCAAAACGACGCCCACTTCGGGAAACGTGATGCGGAAGGCGCAGATTGTCTGAACCAGCGCCCAATCCGGAAAATCCGTCATCGGCGTAAATCCACCCGCCGCAGGCCGCAGGCGAGGAAATGACACGGTGAAGGTCGATTTCCAGCAGTGCTTGTAGAGATGCTCCAGATGCGCCGCAAGCCGCAACGCTTCGAGACGCCAGTTGCTCAAACCAAACAGCGCGCCGATGCCGATGCGGCGGAATCCGCCTTCATAACCACGTTCAGGGCATGCCAGCCTCCAGTCGAAGTCCTTCTTTGGCCCCGCTGTGTGCATCTGCTCATACATGACGCGGTCATACGTCTCTTGATACACCACGAGGCCTTCCGCACCTGCCTTGACCATGCGCTCATACTCCGGCACCTCCATCGGCCCGACCTCGATGCCAATTGTCGGCACAAAATCACGCAGCGCTCGAATGCAGTCCTCCAGATAGCCTTCGCTGACGAAACGCGGATGTTCACCCGCGACCAGCAGGATGTTGCGGAAGCCCAGAGCCACGAGGTGCCTTGCCTCGGCCACGACTTGATCGACCGTTAGCGTCACGCGCAGGATCGCGTTGTTGTCTCGGGAAAAGCCGCAGTAGTTGCAGTTGTTTACGCATTCGTTCGACACATACAGCGGCGCGAACAGCCGCATCGTCTTGCCAAAGTTCCGCCGCGTGATGATCTGCGATTCGTGCGCCATTGCCTCGATCTGCGTCGGAGTCTTCGGCTCCAGCAACGCCGCAAAACGCTCCATCAGCGGCGTTTTGCGCACTGGGAGAGCATCGAGCGTGGGAATGAAGGAGGTTAGCATCTGCACCGCTTTGGATAATCCGCAATCCGGCGTCTGCAATCCGCAATCATCCGACATACTGAGTGATGAACACCTCGTTCCCTTCCGCGTCTCGGTAAACACCGTGCAAAATGGGATCCCCCTCGCGTTGTTCGGGCGGGCGTAGGATTTTCGCTCCCGCCTTCGCGATTTTCTCCGTCATCGTGAGTACATCCTCATATTGAATACTCAGGCCTGTCGGGTTGCGCGAGCCGTCATGGCCGCCATGCAGTGCCACAATCGCGTCGCCATGGCGCAGTTCCGTCCAGAAATCACTCACGAAGATTTCTTCGAGGCCGATTACATCGCGATAAAAGGAGACCGCACGCTTCATGTCGGCGGCCATGATCATAAATTTCACCTTTTCGGGCTTCATGGCGGCGAAACTGCCCATGCGTGGCAAAACCGCAAGCGCATGGCTTGGCGGGAGGCTGTTTAGCGCTACCATCGGCCCCATGCTGAAAAACACTGTCATCCTGCTCCTCGCCTCCGCGTTGACAGCGCTGCTCATTGTGCGTCGTGAGGAACCTCTGCCTCCTCCCATTGTCTCCCCGCCACCGCCGCGATTCCCGACGATCAGCACCTTGCTCAATGAAGCACATGTCAATTCTGCGCTCGCTGGTGCCGCCATCGGCTTCTGCCTCATCGACTCGAAAGGCGAGTCCGTCATGGAGGACAACGCGCAGACCGCCTTCATCCCCGCATCTAGTCTCAAAACGCTCACCACGGCCACTGCGCTCGAAGTTCTCGGTCCTGATTTCCGCTTCACCACCACACTCAAATCCACTGCCCCCATTGAAGCAGGCGTTATTCGCGGAGATCTTGTCATCATCGGAGGCGGTGATCCGATGCTGGCGATGGCCGACTTGCAGGCGTGGGCTGACGAATTGAAGAATCGCGGCCTAAGCATGATCACTGGGCGAGTTCGCGCTGATGCACGCATTTTCCCTGGCAGCCTTTACGGCGACTTCTGGAACTGGGGTGACATCGGCAACGGCTACGGCAGCGGCGTGTGCGGCCTGAACCTCAATCACAACCGTTACACACTCGCCTTTCGTGCCGGCGGGAGCGTGGGCGCGCCAACGACACTGCTGGGCATCAGTGTTGACGTGCCTGATGTCGATTGGAGCAACGAAGTCACGACCGGCTCAAAAGATTCCGGTGACGGAGTGGTCATCCACGGCGGTGAAATGACAAACGTGATCCATCTGCGTGGCACCGTGCCGCTCGGCGCGGAGAAATTCAATGTCAGCGGCGCGGTGCCTGATCCTGCGCGCTTCGCCACCCATTGCTTAACGAAGATGCTTGCGGCTCAAGGCATCCGAATCGGCAAAACCAAAATTGACCATGCTGAACCCAAGCACGAACTGCTAAAACACGAATCACCACCTCTGATTGATATTGTCACGAGCATTCACGCGTCGTCCGACAATCACGAAACCGAATGTGTCTTTCGCATGCTGGGCCTAAAAGCAGCCAAAGCACCCGATGTCGTGATTCGCGAGCACTGGAAGCCGCGCGGGCTCGATTTCATCGGACTGCGCATGGAGGACGGCTGTGGTCTGGCCCGCGCCGATTTCATCCGTCCGCTCGATCTCGCGCGTTTGCAGTTTCTCGCCGACAAAGGCCCGCAGGGGGCCGCTTATAAGGCGTCGCTATTGTCCAAGGATGCTCTGCGTTGGAAAGGCGGCGCGATGTCCGGTGTGCGCACGGTCACTGGTTTTGCGAAAACCAAGTCTGGAGAGGAGTACTGTCACGCGTTGATGGTGAACCACCACAGCGACAACAAGGCGGCTTCCGAGCTTATTCGGCGTGTGATGGATGCGTTGGCAGACTTGTGACGTGCGCTGTCTCACGAGCCACGCAGTGTGCCTGCGACCTTCGGGACGGCCATCTTGGGCGAGCTGCCCGAGCCACTGTCGCGATTGTAACCACCACCGAGAGCCTTGTAGGCCTTCACAAAGGAACTCAATTGCTGCTGCTTGAGCTCGATAAGGTCGAGCTTCGCTTCGAGCGCGTCTCGTTGGGTGAAGAGCACTTCGGTGTATTCAGCGCGGGCGTTGGTGAAGAGCTGCCCAGCAATATCGATTGAATCATAGAGCGCTTGTACCTGCTGGCTTTTGATGTCGAAGCTCTGCGTGTAGTTCCTGATCTGCGCGACTTGGTTCACGACCTCGATGTATGCCTTCAGTACTGTCTGCTGGTATTTATAGATGGCACCGACCTGGCGCGCAGTGGCACCATTGTAAGCGGCCTTGATCGCACTTCTGTTGATCAACGGAGCAACCACGTTGGCCGCAGCTCCGTAAATCACCGAGGCGGGCGCATTGAAAGCGGAGCCCAGAGTGAAGGACTGTAGGCCGAGCGCTGCAGAAATGTTGAGGGCAGGGTAGAAGCGAGCAGCCGCAGCCTTCACTTCCAGCCCGGATGCCACCAGTTCCATCTCCGCTTGGCGGACGTCCGGCCTGTTGCGTAGCAGCTCGGCAGGCAGTCCGCTGTAAATGCCGGTGAGCAGCAGGTGCTCGAAACCTGTGGAGCTGCGTTTGACGCGTTGGGGATAGCGACCTGCCAGGTAGTTGAGCTTGTTCTCCGCGACCACAATCTGCTGATGAATCTTGTAGAGGCGACTTTTGTTCTTGAGCACTTCTGCCTCGAAACGTTTCACGGCGAGCTCCGTCACACGAGCACCGGCTTTTTGCAGCCGCACCGCTTCGAGCGCGCTTTCTTGAACCTTGATCATGGCTTGGAGGATGGCCAACTGGTTGTCCAATGCCAGCAGCTCGTAGTAGGAGTTGGCGATCTCGGCGACGATAGTCGTCACCATGAAGTTCCTGCCCTGCTGGGTGGCAAGGTAGCGGAGGATGGCAGCATCTCGCTCGTTGCGGAGTTTTCTCCAGATGTCCACTTCCCAGTCAAAGTCCGCGCCGAGTGTGAAATTCGGAAGCGGCGAGGGAATCTTGCCACCAGGCTTGATCTCATTGGTGACATTTTCCTCCACCGCACCATCCCGTGTGTAGCGCCCCACTTTGTCTAGTCCGGCATTGCCGCCGAAGGTGAGAAAGGGAAAAATGGCACCTTTGCGTCCGAGCACCTCGCTTTTCGACACGGCGATCTCCTGTAACAGGATGTTCAACTCCTGATTGTTGTCTAAGGCGGTGCCGATGAGGGCGTTGAGGTTGGGATCCTTGAAATACTCACGCCATCCGACGAGGGCGGAGTTCTTTTTCACGCTCTCTGAGATCGGGTACTTCGGCGGCAGAGGCGGGTCGCTCACCGGCAGGCCGCCGCGTTTGAGAGAGACACATCCCTGTGCCGACAGGAACAGCCCAAGTGCGCTAAATGCCAGGAAGGTTTTCTTCACGTTTTTCATGATCATGCTTGCCGAACTCTCCAAGTTCACTCAGCGGCACATCGTCCTCATCCGGGAGGAGCTTGCCTTTGGCTGAAATGGTTCCGAAGATATAATAGAGGCCAGGGACGACAAGCAAGCCCATCATTGTCCCGAGAAACATTCCCCCCGCAGCTGAGGCACCGATGGTCTTGTTGGCGATGGCGCCCGCGCCGTGGGAGCGCAGCATCGGGATCATGCCGGCGATGAAGGCAAACGAAGTCATCAAGATCGGCCTGAGGCGCACCCTCGCACCTTCGATGGCCGCCTCAAGGATGGTGAGGCTTCCTTCCTGGAACTTCTGTTGGGCGAACTCGACGATCAGGATGGCGTTCTTCCCGAGAAGCCCCACGAGCATGATGATGCCAACCTGCGCGTAGATGTCATTGTTCAGTCCCATGCCTTTTAGCAGGAGGAACGAGCCCATCACGCCAATGGGCAGGGAAAGGATCACAGCCAGAGGCAGGGTGAAGCTTTCGTATTGCCCGACAAGCACGAGGTAAACGAACATCAGCACGATGACGAAGATGTAGAGAGCTTCGTTGCCGCGCGCCACCTCGTCGAATGACAGGCCCAGCCAGCCGATGCCAAAACCGCGGGGCAATACATTTTTCGCGGTGTCTTGGATCGCCTTGATGGCGTCGCCGCTGCTGAAGCCGTCTGCTGCGGCGCACTGGATGGTTGGGGCCGGATAGACATTGTAGCGAGTGATTTCATTCAGGCCCTGCTTGGGCATCAGTTTCATGAACGCTGAGTAGGGTACCATCTCCCCTTTATCATTGGCGACATAGAGGTCCTGGAGGTCTTTCGGCAGCTTGCGGAACTTTGGGTGGGACTGCACATACAGTTTGAAGAACTGGCCGAATTTGATGAAGCCCTGCTCGTAGGTGCTTCCGATCATGATGCCGAGGTTGTCCATTGCTTTGCCGATCGAGACGCCCTTCTGCATCGCCACCTTGTTGTCGATGACGATTTCCAACTGCGGATAGGCGGAACTGAAGAAGGTGAAGACACCGCGCAGCTCCTTGCGCTTGGTCAACGCGGCCATGAAGTCATTGGTCACCACCTGCAGCTTGTCGTAGTCGCCTGTGTTCGTCCTGTCCAGCATGCGGAAGGAAATGCCGCCGGCCGCGCCATAGCCGGGTACCGCTGGCGGCTCGTAGAACTCAAAGTTCACACCGGCGATGTCTTTACACTTCTCTTCCAGTTCCGCGATGATCTCAGGTGCGGTTCGTTTGCGCAGAGACCAGTTCTTGAGATTAATGAGGCAGGTTCCGGCGTTCGATCCGCGTCCCTCGGTGAGAACCTCATAGCCCGCCAGCGATGTGACGGATGTCACCTCCTTGATTTGTTTGGCGACCTTTTCTAACTCGACGGATTTTTGATAAGTTCTCTCCAGTGTGGAGCCGGGAGGTGTCTGAAGAATCGCGTAAATCACCCCCTGATCCTCCGCCGGGATGAAGCCGGCGGGGAGCTTGGCATTGATGATGTAAATCGCCGCCGCCGCCCCGCCCAGCACGCCGAACGTTAGCAGGCGGCGATGGACGATCTTCCGCAGTAGCCAGACATAAACATTGGTGACCTTGTCGAAGACAAGATTGAAGGCGTGGAGGAACAATCCGATGGGTCCGCGCGGGCCGTGATGATGGTCCATCTTCCTCAGAATCATGGCGCACAGCACCGGAGTGAGCGAGAGCGCCATGACGCCTGAAAGCACGATGGCCACCGCCATCGTGATGGAGAACTGCCTGTAGAAGACGCCGACCGGCCCGCTCATGAACGTCACAGGGACAAACACCGCAGTCATCACCAGTGTGATCGCGATGACGGCACCTGAGATTTCATGCAAAACCATCTGCGTGGCGCGGTAGGGCGAAATGTCAGTGCCATGCATCTTGGCATGCACCGCCTCCACCACGACGATGGGGTCGTCCACCACGATGCCGATGGCCAGCACCAGGGCGAAGAGCGTGATCAGATTGATGGTCACCCCGAACTGCTGCATCAGGAAGAAAGCACCGACTAGGGAGACAGGCACCGCAAGCGTCGGGATGAGAGTGGAGCGCCAGTCCCCCAGGAACACGAACACCACCAAGGCCACCAGGACGAACGCTTCCATGAGCGTGTGGAGCACATGCTCGATGGAGGCGTCGAGGAAGTTGGAGACGTCATAGCTGATCTCGTAGTCCATGCCAGGCGGGAAGAGATCCTTTTTGAACTCCGCGAGCTTCTCCTTGAGCTCTTTGATCACCTCATGGGCGTTGGAGCCGAAGCTCTGCTTGATCACGATGGCGGCGGATGGATGGCCATCGATGTCCGAATAAAGATCGTAGAATTCGCTGCCCAGCTCCACATCAGCCACGTCCTTGAGACGCAGTAGTTCACCTTTCTCAGTTGATCTAAGGATGACATTCTCGTACTGCTCCACCTCGTTGTACCGCCCGATATAAGTCAGCACATATTCCAGCGACTGTGAGGTCTTGCTGTCCGCACGCCCGATGCGTCCAGGTGAGCCGATCATGCTCTGTTCCTTCAGTGCCTCCATGACCTCCTCCGTGGCGACGTTGTAGGCCCGCATGCGGTCCGGCTTCAGCCAGATTCGCATGGCGAACTGGCGGGTCCCCAGGATCTTGACGTAACCGACACCACGCGTGCGCTGCAGCTCCGGCACGAGGTTGATGTACCCGTAGTTGAACAGGAACTTCATGTCCGCGTTCCTGTCGGTGCTGAACAAGTTTACGAACATCAGCATGTTCGGGCTCAGGTTCATCACGATGATGCCTTCCCGTTGTACCAGCGGAGGAAGTCGGCTCATCACCTGGTTCACACGGTTCATCACGTTCACCGTGGCCTGGTTGGGGTCGGTGCCCATGTGGAAAATCACCTGGATGGTCGCCTCGCCTGCGCTGGTGGCGTCAGAAGTCATGTACTTCATGTTCGGCACACCGTTGATCGAGCGTTCCAACGGGATTAGGCAGGACTCCTCCAACACTTTGGCGCTGGCACCTGGGTAGTCGAGGGTCACCATGACCACCACGGGTGCCACTTCGGGGAATTGGGAGATGGGCAGGGTAACGATCGAGAGAGTACCCAAAAACAGGATGATCAGCGAGATCACGATGGCCAGTGCAGGCCTGTGCAGAATCTTCGTAAACATGGGTGCTTCCTTTGATTATTCCGCCCGGAGCTTCAAACTCTTGAACACTTCCTCCGGCTTCTCGAACTCGAAACGGGCCTTCTCTCCGTTTCGGGCATGCCGTAGCCCCTCCAGAACAATCCTATCGTTTTCAGTTATCCCGCTACTGATGATGAACAGATCCTCCAACTCCTCACTGATGTGTACCCGCTGCTGGGAGATGATGTCATTTTTGTCGAGGACGAACACATAGTGGTGATCCAGAACCTCAAAGGTTGATTTCTGCGGGATGAGCACCGCGCCTCTGACCAGCTTCTTCATCTGGATGTTACCCGTTTCACCGTGCCTTAGGAGTCCCTCTGGATTGGGGAAATCCGCGCGGAACATGATCGTGCCGGTCTGGTTGTTGAATTCAGCCTCGATTGCATTGATCTTCCCGTCATGCTTGAACTGCTGCCCGTTGGCCATCATCAACTTAACAGTCTTCCGCTCTTCCGGTTGCTCATGCGAGGCATAGTCTAGATACTCGGCTTCAGGGACATTGAAATAAACCCACATCAGGCTGTTGTCAGACAGGGTGGTCAGCAGATCACCTTCTTCCACCAAGCTGCCCTGCCGCATCAGTAGGCGGTCCATCAGACCAGGGAAGGGCGCTTTGAGTTCCGTGAATCCCAGGTGTGTTTGAGCCAGGTTCACATCCGCTTGGGCTTCCTGCAGCTCGGCTTGGGCAATGGCTAGTTCCTGGTCGGACACCACTCCTTTTTCCGTGAGGCGCTTGGTGTTCAAGTATTTCACCTCGGCCACTCTGGCCTTGGCTTCAGCGCGCCTTAGCTCAGCTTGATATACCAGCGGTAAAATTTTGAACATCGGTTCCCCTTGTTTCAAAAGCTGACCTTCTTTGACGTGGATGGCCTCTAGGTAGCCGCGCTCCAAGGCCCGCACCTCGATGTTACGGTTTGAGTGGATCTGGCACACATAGTCGCGCATGACAACGGTGTCCTGTTTCAGGGGGCGCGTCACTTTCAGGATGGATTCCTCCTCCTCCTCGTGTTCACCGTCTTTATGTTCACTGCTGTCGTGCCCCTCTTTGTGTTCAGCGGCCTTGCGGGCATCATCATGGTCATCATCATGGTCATCATCATGGTCATCTTTGTCGTGACCATCCTTGTGGGCCTCTTTAGGTGCTCCTTTTTGAGCTTCCTTGTGGGGTTGGCAACCGCTAGGGAGGAAGCTGGCTAGTAGGCCCGCGCAGGCCAAGGATTTCCAAGTGAAGAGGTTCAGCATTTGAGGTTTTTTGTGGGATTAACGAATCACATGCCCCAGCACATTGGTATAACCTCTCCATGGGGTTTTTTGTTCCCCTCTGGCACCATTGGCAGGAGGTGCCGATGTGAAGGTGATGGAGGGTTGATAAACATGCAGAGCCAAGCAGGTGCTGAAGTGCGCTGGGACTCAAGAAGCAGCGCACCAAATCAACGTGGCGAGTGGTGGCACTATGAAAAATAATCTTGTGATTGCAAGGGGCATGCGGGGGCTAGGTTGGCCGCGTAAGATAATCAACATTGCAGAACGAATCCATTATGACGCCGAACGCCATGATGTGCCGTCGTGCATCATCAGCTTGGCTGTGACAGAAGAGAATTGAATGTGCTGACGGACTGTGTTCGTTTATACCCCTTCTTTTACCAATGTCCGACATGAAACGTGTTCTCCTAGCCTCCCTCCTCGCTGCTATCTCCGCACATGCGCAGCCGAAATGGATCGAGGCTGAATCATTTGCCTCCCCTGGCGGTTGGGTGCTCGACACTCAGTTTATCGACATCATGGGTTCTCCCTACCTAATGGCCCATGGCATGGGCAAACCGGTCAAAGACGCCGAGACGGAAGTCGTTCTGCCAGCGGGGGAATACACGGTGTGGGCGCGTGTGAAGAACTGGGTCGGCCCGTGGGATGCGAAGGGGGCACCGGGGCGTTTTATGATTGCCGTAAATGGCGCGATGCTGGAGCATGAGTTTGGTGCCACAGGCAAGGATTGGCAATGGGAGAAGGCCGGGCCGGTCAAGGTCTCAGGAAAGACGAAAATCGTGCTGCATGACCTCACGGGATTCGATGGTCGTGTCGATGCTGTCGTGCTGAGTGATGACGCCGACTTCGTGCCGAAAACGGAGATGCGCAAAAAACTGCTCGGCTTGCCTGAAACAGCACCTAAAACGAAGCAGTACGATCTCGTTGTCGTCGGGGGAGGTTATGCCGGCATGGGCGCGGCGATTTCAGGGGCGCGGCAGGGTTTGAGCGTCGCTTTTATTCAAAACCGCCCCGTGCTGGGCGGAAATGGTTCGAGCGAAGTCCAAGTCTGGGCGCAGGGAGGCACGCGCCGCGGCCTGTATCCGCATCTAGGGGAGATTGTCGAGGAATTCGCTGACCGCGCCAGCAACAGTCCAGCCGCACTTCCGCAGGAGTACAATGACAAACTCAAGGAGGACACGGTGCGCACGGAAAAGACCCTCGATCTCTTCCTCAACACCCACGTTTATGGTGTGGAGATGAATAAGGGGGGGGAGAGCATCCGCAGTGTCATTGGGCTAGACACAAAGAGTGGCAAGGAGACCTGCTTTGTTGGTAGGTTCTTTGTTGATTGCACCGGTCATGGCAGCGTCGGTGCGTTGGCTGGCGCGAAATTCATGATGGAGGAGAAAGGCCGCATGGGCATGAGCAACATGTGGGTGATGAAGAACCTCAAGAAGCCGGTTTCCTGGCCGGAAACACCTTGGGCGCTGCCTTTGAAGCTCGAAGATTTTCCCGAGCCGAAGGCGATGGCTCCGGTGGGCACAAAGAACGCCGCCAACCAGTCTGGCTTCGATCTCGGCTACATTCCGGTGCCGGACCCGGAGGACTATGTGCATGGCGAGTGGTTCTGGGAGAGCGGGTTCGACAAGCATCCGATCAACGATCTTGAGCTCATCCGTGACCATAATTTCCGCGCGGTTTATGGTGCCGTGAGTGCGCTCAAGACATACAAGGCGGAGAAATACGCCGACTATGATCTCACCTGGCTCGCCTACATCGGCGGGCCGCGTGAAAGCCGCCGCATCATCGGTGATATGATCCTCAATGGCGAGGACATGGTGAAGAACGTGATTTATCCCGATGGCTGTGTGCCGACGACCTGGGATCAGGATCTGCATTATCCCAAGGAGCAGTATGCGAAGAATTTCCCGGATAATCCTTTCATCAGCCGCGCCGAGTTTGGCAAGCACACCGATCGCAGGAATGGCTATCCCGTGCCTTACCGTTGTTTCTACAGCAAGGGCATCAGCAACCTCTTTATGGCAGGCCGCACGATCAGTGTCGAGCGCCATGCGCTCGGCTCCACTCGCGTCATGCGCACTTGCGGTATGATGGGAGAGGTTGTTGGCAAGGCCGCGTGGATCTGCGTGCGCCATCATACCACGCCACGTGGTGTGTATGAGCAGTACCTCGACATCCTGAAGGAGCTCATGCGCCAGCCGGGGGCGATGCGGCGAGACTCCCTTGAAGGCAGCCTCTACATGCCAGCGAACGCGAAGAGGCTGCCGGAGATTACGCAGGACAGCATCGATCCGAGAAAACTCGAAGGCATCGTCATTGATGACAAAGAGGCCGAATTGAGCGGCAAGTGGACCCATGGTGAAGGATTGAAGCCATACGTCGGTGAGTACTACAGCTACGGCAGCAGCAAGAATGCGAGTGCCCGCTTTCCCTTCAGCGTGAAAGCGACAGGCAGGTACGAGGTGCGCGTCTTCTTCCAGCCGCACGAGAATCGCGCCAAGCACGCGCCGGTGGCTGTTTTGAGTGCCGATGGTGAGAAACTCATCAGCGTGGATCAAACCAAGAAGCCCGAACTCAAACACGGTGCCCACAGTTTGGGGGTGTTCAACTTCAATGCAGGCGAAGAGGCTGCCGTGATCTTCCGCACGGAAAACGCGGGTGGTAACGTGCATCTCGACGCTGTGCAGGTGCTTCCCGCGCCCGCGAGGTGACTGCGGGACGGGAGCGTAAAGTTCTGCCATCGTCTGGAGCTTGCGCGGCTATGCCACACTTTTCCTTCTGCTAAACAGGCCGTATTTTGGGCTGAGGATGTAAGCGATGAGGAAGAAGCCACCGAGGACGACGACGATCGTGGAGCTCGGACTCCATCCAAGCGGGTAGGAAAGGAAGAACGCGATCACGGAACCGAGCGCACCGAGGATGCCACCACCCCAGAAGAGGGCGCGCGAGTTGTTGGTGAGCAGATACATGGTGGCCGCGGGAGCGACCATGAGACCGACGCTGAGGATGCAGCCGACGGCCTGCAGCGAGGACACAAGAACGAGGATGGTGACGCCGAAGGTGGCGTAGTTGAGCAATCTCACTGGCACGCCGAGACTGGCGGCGACGTTCGGCTCGAAGAGATAGATGATCAGCGGGCGCTGAAGGGCGGTCAGCGTGATGACGGCGATGGCGCTGATGGCAAAAGCGATCCACAAATCAGAGTCCGCCATGCCAATGATGCTACCGAAAAGCCATTCATCGAGCTTCTGCCGCACATTGAGGTTGCGCAGAATCTGCAATCCCAAGGCGAAGGCCGTGGTGTAAAGCACGCCCATCGAGGTGTCTTGATCGAGCCGTGACGTGCGTGAGAGAAAAATGGAGCCTAGGCCGACGATCAGCGCGGCAAAGATGGCACCTGTGAGTGCGCTCCATTGAGAGAGGCCGGTGACTAGCACAGCCACCGCTAGCCCCGGCAGCAGGGAGTGCGAGAGCGTTCCTATCTTCAGCGCGGATTTGCGGAGCACGACGAAGGCGCTTACAAACCCGTTGGCGAATCCGATCAGCAGGCACGCGAGCAGAGCGCGCTTGGCGATGGGCTCAGCGAGAAAGTCGGCGATCGTGGGCATAGCTGGCGGGGTGATCATATCGCGGATGCTAGCTCGCAGTTGTCGTAGGCTCTGGCGATGTTCTCGGGTGTGAACGACTCTGCAACAGACCCGAAGACGATCTGATGCCGGTGAATGAGTAGGACGTCGTCGAAGACGGTTTTCACAGTCTGTAGATCGTGATGGCTGGCGATGAGTAGGCGGCCTTCGGCAGTGAGTTCTTTGAAAAGGCGTCCCAAGTTCTCCTGGGCAGGCTTGTCGAGGCCGGTGAAGGGCTCATCTAGCAACAAGACATGCGCCTCCTGGGCCAATGCCCGGGCGATGAAGGCGCGCTGCTGTTGTCCTCCTGAAAGCGCACTGATCTGGCGATCCTGGAGGTCTAGCAAATCCATGCTCGTGAGCGCCCGCTCGACGATTTCAGAGTCATGGCGTGAGTATTGGCGCCACCAGCCGAGATTGGGATAGCGGCCCATTTCGACAAGGCCGCGCACGGTGATGGGAAAATTCCAGTCGATGTCACCACGCTGGGGGAGATAGGCGATCTCGCGGCTGCTGCGTGTGAGTGGCTCTCCGCGCCAGAGAATCCTGCCTGTGGCTCCCGGAATGAGTCCAGCGAGGGATTTCAGCAAGGTGCTCTTCCCGGCACCATTCGGGCCGATGAGTGCCATGCTGCGCCCGCATTCAGTGGCGAAGTTGATTTTTTCCAGCGCACGCACTTCCTGATACTGGACGCCAAGATCCAGTACTTCCAGCCGGTGATGCTGTGTGTGCGTGCAGCCCCCCCCCCAGCAGACGTGTTCTTTGAGCGGATGGCTTGTGTCGTGGCTCATTTCCAGGTGAAGGTGATGACTTCGTCAAGGCTATCAGCCGAGGACCAGCGTGTTTCGCTGCGTGAGTCGAGGCCGTCGGGCTCGATTTCGAGCGTAAGCGCAGTGTCTGGTGTGTTTTCAGGCCAAGCGGCTGTGAGGAATAGATCGACGCCTTCCTCGGGTGTATCGATGATCGCAGTTACTTCGATGGGAGAATTATCAACGGCGCTGATCAGATTCTTGCCGTTGATTTTGAGATTGAGCGTCGTGGGTTTATGCGCGTATCGCAGGCGAAGAAGGCACGGCACGGCCTTGCCTCCCGTCTGCTCTATATCAATCCTCTCTGCTGGTTTGGCCTGCACATTGCCAGTGAGTCGGGTTAACGGCACGGCAAGCACCGCGAAGGCTATGACTAGCAGGACAACTTGGATGGGTGGGAAGCCTCGCATGGTCAATTCGAAGATGCGGCAGCGAGCGCGGCGACTATGGCGCGGATGTTGTGCGCGAGCATGGTCTCGAAGGTATGCGCGACCTTCGCGGTGCCATCGGCGACGAGCGGGACTCCAATTTTCACGCCAGTGCTGCGGGCGATTTCGGCGAGGACTTTCGGGTTGGCTTGATCCTCTGGAAAAATGGCCTTGATACCATGTTCGCGGATTTCCCGGATGGTCCCTGCGATGTGTTGCGATGATGCGTCGTCGTCACGTCCGAGTCCGAGCACTGACATGGGTTCGAAGCCAAATTCCTTGCAGAAGTAGCCGAAGGCGGCGTGCGCTGTGACGAGTTTGCGGTCTTTGCGTGGTACCTTGGTGATTTCCTTTTGTGCCCAACGCTTTAACTCGTCGAAACGCTTGCTGGCGGTCTTTGCTCCAGCTTCGTAAGCTGCGGCGTTTGCGGGATCGGCGGCGCTGAATTCGCCAGCTATGATGCGTGCGGCGCGCTTCATATTTTCTGCGCTGTGCCACCAGTGCGGGTCGAATTCACCGTGATGATGGTCATGCGCACCAGACTCATGCTCATGATCGTGATGGTCGGCAGACGGCAACGAGGGGATTTTTGCGCCCACTTCGACGAGTCGTGTCTCCTTGCCGATGCTGTCACGCAGTTTGTCGAGGTATGTCTCAAGCTGCTTGCCGGAGGCCAACAGTAATTTTGAGCCACGCATCGCCGCAATGTCCTTCGGTGCCGGTTCGAAGTGATGGATGTCGCCGCCCGGCTTGAGGATATCGATAACCTCGACGTTTGCTCCGCCAACCTGACGTGCGAGGTCAGAGACGATTGGATGCAATGAAGCGA
Organism: uncultured Prosthecobacter sp.; assembly: GCA_964421275.1. Classification (GTDB taxonomy): domain Bacteria; phylum Verrucomicrobiota; class Verrucomicrobiia; order Verrucomicrobiales; family Verrucomicrobiaceae; genus Prosthecobacter. Next base: position 45,268 of record CAYQWE010000028.1, on the reverse strand, counting down.
CTTTGACGGCGCTGAATGTCGGCAGTGCTACGAAGAGAAGGCCAAGGCAGAGGAGGAGAGGCTTCATCATGCAAACCTATGCAAAAGCAGAGAGAAATACAAATGATTTGCATCTGCAACTAATTTGCAATATTCGCCTGTAATTCCCCCGAATTTCCATCATGCGACTCAGCCGAATGCTTCGTCTCTCAGCCATCTCTCTTGCTTTGTCTGTACTATGCACCGCCGTAGGGTATGCGCAGCGGGGAGATCGGCTAGATCGGCTGGCAAATCAGCCCGTGCCGATGATCTCGATGGATGAAATCGTCATTTCGGCACCTTTGGACAAACCGTTGTTCCAGCAGTCGCAGGCTGATTTGGTACTTTCGGGACAAAATCTGAATCAGGCGATCGAACCCACGCTCGGGCAAACGCTGGCACGCATGCCAGGTGTCAGTAGTTCGTATTTTGGCCCAGGTGCGAGCCGACCGATCATCCGCGGGCTGGATGGTGACCGCGTGCGCATTTTGCAGAACGGGCTCAACACCATCGACGCCTCCGCCATGAGTCCGGATCACGCGGTGAGCTTCGAACCGGCTAATTTGAAATCGGTGGAGGTCGTGCGCGGACCTGCGACGCTGCTGTACGGCTCCAATACCATTGGCGGCGTGGTGAACGCCATCGACGGACGCATCGTGGATGAACGGCTGGATGGCACGCTGCGCGGGGCGCTGGGCGGCCGCTACAGCTCGGTGGACAACGGCTATCAGTCGAATGTGATGCTCGAAGGTGGCCTAGGCGGTCTCGCATTCCATTTGGAGGCATTCACGCGCGCGGCGGAGGACTTCCGCATTCCCGGCAATGCGCGCACCGTGGATGAACAGGAGCGCAACCCGCTGCCCCCGGGCGATCCCGAGCAGAACGGAATCGTGCGGAATAGCAACCTGCGTTCCGAAGGCTTCTCCGGCGGCTTGAGCTACATCTGGGGTGGCGGCTTCATCGGTTTCGCGTTGTCGGAGTTTCATACGAACTATGGCTCGCCTGCGGAGGAGACAGTGTTCATCGACATGAACCAGACGCGTCTCGACGTGCGTGGTGCGTTCTACAAGCCGCTGCCGCGCATCAAGGAGATCAGCTACCGTTTCGCCTGGTCCGACTACGAGCATGTCGAATTCGAGGACGGCGCGGACAACACGGTGTTCAAAAACGACGGCTACGATGCCCGTGTGGAAGTGAAGCATGAAAAGCTAGCCGGTTTGGAAGGTGTAGTCGGCTTTCAATCAGAGCGCAGTGACAGGCTCGTCGCGGGTGCCGAGGCGTTTCTACCGCCAAGCATCACGCAGTCGAACGCGCTGTTCTTCTTCGAGGATCTCACGCACGGTAGGTTCAGTTTCCAGTTCGGCGGCCGCTATGATCACATCGCGGTCGATGCGCTTGACAACGGTGTCTTTGGTCCCGGTCGCGGTCGCACGTTCGACAACTTCAGCGGCTCGACAGGTGTCGTTTTCACACCGAACGACATGTACTCTGTGGCTTTCACCATCACGCACGCGGAGCGCGCGCCGACCACGCCGGAACTTTTTGCAAACGGCGCGCATCTGGCGACGAATACTTTTGCGGTGGGAGATCCGAATCTCGGCACGGAAAGCTCGCTGGGATTCGATTTGAATCTGCGCAAACGCACCGGCTGGATCACCGGCGCTGTGAGCATGTATCACGCACGCTACAACAACTTCATCGGCCAGTTCCCGACAGGAATCATGATCGACACGGATGGCGATATGATCGGTGACACACCGGAATTTCGCTACCGCGCAGTCAAGGCACATTTCATCGGCGCTGAACTGGAGACTACGTTTCACCTGCTGCATCCCGTCACTGCGGAGCAGCAACAGGCGGCGACCAACTTGCACTGGGAGTTCAAGGCGGACGCTGTGCGCGCCAGTGACCTGAGTTCTGGCCGCTCGCTGCCGCGTATCCCGCCGTTTCACCTATCCAGCGCGTTGATTTTCGAGCGCGGGCCGTTTGGGGCGAGGCTGGAAGGCATCTATGCTGCGCCGCAGCATCGTGTCGCTAATGCCGAAGTTGGCACGGACAGCTATTTCTTGGTCAATCTCACGCTCAGCTATCGCTTGGTGCAGGGGAGGACGACGGCTGATTTCTACGTCAAAGGCATGAATCTGACGAACGAAGACGCTCGCGAGCACACGTCTTTTTTGAAGGGGCGCGTGCCGCTGCCTGGGAGAGGTATCGTCGCCGGGATCAAATTGAGTTTTTGATCCTGAAGGCGCGTGGGGCTTAATCTTGATTCGCTAAATTTGCGGTTGTTCCCAGAAATGATAATTTTGATAAACTATACTTGCGACATGATTTAATTATTATAATATATGTCAAAATAATTGTTTTTCCAGAATGGATGCCAGTAATGCTAGCAGCAATCTACTGAATAATGGATCAGTGCTTCAAGCACTTGAAGCCCGACGTGCTTGGCGTGAGAACGAGAGGTTTTCACCTCACTTTTGGGTTCTGGTCAGTATTTTTGGCGACTTGGTGATGGCTATTCTCGCCGGCTATTCGGCCTACTGGCTGCGTTTTCAGACCGGACTGCGGGATTTCGGAAATTTTGATGCGATGACTTTCCGCCAGTACGGCGGCCATATCGCGCTCGGCAGCCTCAGCTTGGTACTCGTCTTGGGGTGGCAGGGCATTTATCATCAGAATGTCCTGCTGCGGAGTCGCTGGGTGGCATCAAATATTGCCAAGGCCGTTCTCATCTGGACGGGCGGCTTTCTGGCGATCACCCTCACATTGAAATTACAGCCGAGCATTTCGCGCGTCTATGTATTACTCAATGGTGCGACCGCCATCCTGCTCGTGCTATGCTGGCGCTCGATATTCATGCAATTGCTGCGCGCACCGGGGCATGTCGAGGTTCTGCGGCAAAGGACCTTGTTTGTCGGTTGGAATGACGAGGCTGTGTCTCTCTGGAAAACCTTGAAGCGGGACCAATCCAGCGCCTACAACATCATTGGCTGGGTGAACACCGGTGGACCGGAGGATCGTCAGCCAGACGACAGTTTGTTCCCCTGCTTGGGCGGCCTGCATGAGGTGGAGCATCTCGTGGCCGCCCATGCGGTGGACATGGTGGTGGTGGCAGATCTGCATGGGCCGCGTGAGCAGATGATCGGCCTCGCCAATCTTTGTGAGCGTGAGTTGATCCAGTTCAAAGTCATCCCGTCGTGTTTCCGTGTGTTTGTCTCCGGACTCACGCTGGAAACGATCTCCGGCACCCCCGTGCTGGGTGTCACACAGCTTCCGCTGGACAATACCTTCAACGTCATCTTGAAGCGCGTGATTGATGTGGTCGGATCATTGGTCGGCCTGATCATGAGCGCTCCATTCATTGTCTTTTTCAGCGTTGTCGTCTGGCTGGAGTCACGCGGGCCGGTGTTTTATCGCCAGCGTCGTTGGGGGGTGAATGGCGTGCCCTTTGAGATCATCAAAATCCGCTCCATGCGCCTCGATGCCGAACAGGCATCTGGTGCTCAGTGGTGTGTCAGAGATGACCCTCGTCGGCTTAGGGTGGGGGCCTTCATGCGGAAATGGAACATCGACGAGCTGCCTCAATTCTGGAACGTGTTGAAGGGGGAGATGAGCCTCGTCGGTCCGCGCCCCGAGCGGCCTGAGCTCATTGCGGGCTTCAAGCATCAGATCCCGCATTACAATGCCCGCCATCATGCGAAGCCAGGCATGACCGGCTGGGCGCAGATTAACGGCCTGCGCGGTGACACCGATCTTGGCGAGCGCATCCAGTGCGATCTCTGGTATCTGGAAAACTGGAGCCTGTGGCTCGACTTCCAGATCATGCTGCTGACCTTCTTCAAGCGCGCCAACGCTTATTGAACAGTTGGTTGTCTTTGTCGTGATGCCCGCCACAGTGCGCACTAGCTCTCTCGCCCCATCATGCCGCTGTTCACGGTTTTTACGCCCACCTACAATCGTGCTCACACTCTCCACCGGGTGTTCGGCAGTCTGCAAGCGCAGACCTGCCGGGACTTTGAGTGGCTCGTGATCGATGACGGCTCCACCGACGGCACAGCGGAATTGATGGCGCGATTTCAGAACGAAGCTGGATTTCCTGTGCGCTACCTGCAGGAGCCGCATCGCGGGGCGCATCATGCGCACAATCTCTCCCTGCGGGAGTCGCACGGTGAATTCTGGGTAAAGCTCGATTCCGACGACGGATGCGTGCCGGAGGCGTTGGAACGTCTCAAGCATCACTGGGAGAACATCCCCGCCGATCAGCGCGTCCGGTTCTCCGGCGTCACCGGGCTGTGCCGTGATCAAAATGGGCAGGTGGTGGGGTTGCGCTTCCCAGCCGATCCGCTCGACTGCACAGCCGCCAGACTGGAATACTTCTACAAGGTGAGTGGGGAGAAGTGGGGCTTTCTGCGCTTGGATGTGGTCCGGCGGTTTCCGTACCCCGGCGATGTGCCGGGCAATTTCATTCCGGAGTCCTTCATCTGGTGCCAGGTGTCGCAGGAGTTCAAAACACGTCATGTGAACGAGGTCTTGCGCATTTACTGGACGGACGCGCCATCACTGGTGCATGGCCGTTCCAACCCACGCACCAACGCCGCAGGCCACCGGTTGATGTTCAAAATGGTGCTCGATCTCGAAAGCGGCTGGTTTTTCACCGCTCCACTGCGTCTGCTGCGCGCCGCAGCGCAGTACAGCCGCTTCGCCTGGCTCAGCGGCGTCGGTTTGATACGGCAGTTTCGCGAACTGGAGACAACCGGTGGCAAATTGCTGTGGCTGCTGACATTGCCGGGAGGCTGGGGCATGTGGCTGCGCGACTGCGCCCAGTTTCCACTGCTTTGAGGCGCGTATTTGCTCGTCTGTCTCCTGACACAGTCCGCAGTGCCCCGCTGCTATTCCTAGGATGAGATTATTTCCCGCGTCTCCAAGGTCGTTCAGGATCAAGTGCTTGGATTATTTCATCTTGAGTCAATGGTCGATGCTTAAAAAGTGCGGTATTGATGCCTGATGCGTGTTTGGGGTAATCTCATTGGAAATTCGCAAAAAATCATGTGCGCGGTTTCTTCATCGCTTCATCGGTTCGCGGTTCGCAAGAACTGCGGTGGTTGAGGGGGGAAGGAAAAATCAAGCGGGCAGTGAGTTCGTCACTGGTTCCGCCGTGCCGAACACGGGGGAGGGCGGCGGGACAGTCTCCGGTTTCACAGGAACCGGTGCGGATCGGACTTTCACCGGCGTTTTTCCGATTGACGCAGGTTCCGGCGCTGCGGCCGCAAGTTGCCGTTTTCACCCTGCGGGTTCCGCTGCCAGAATCGCACGAGATGGGAGCTGCATCACGGGTTTCCGCGCTGGCGGGGGAGGTTCCGGTCGTGGTTCCACCGGTTCCGGCGCTGGCGGGGAGACGGAACCGGCGGTGGCGCAGGCGATTTCCCGAACAGAACCGCCCAATGCCACGAACCGCAAACCCTGTCCCGGCACCGCGAGAACGAGGGCGAGGGCGAGCCGGACTTAACAGCGAACCATTCTCCGCATCAGAGCTTTTGCGAAGGACAAACAGAGAACCGCGAACAGAGAACCTTGAACTTTCAACCCAACCACAAACCATGCCACGCAAAGACTACATCCCGGACAGCGCCCAGGCCCTCGTGAACTGGACGACCAACTACCTCGCTGAAATCGATGCCATCGCCACGCGCATCAGTTGGCCGGCAGCGCAGACCACGGCCTTGAAGACCCGGCTCACCAGCGTCCAGGCCGCCGCACAGGCGGTGCTGGCGCGGCAGAATGACCTCGACGCGGCCACCGGCCAGTTGGAGATGCTCAAGGATTCTGAACTCCCGGAAATCCGCCGGGACACGAACAATCTGAAATCCACCCGTGGTTTCACCGACGGGGACGGGCGCACGCTCAACGTGCTCACCGCCAGCGGCGGGTTCGATCCCGACACCTGCAAGCCGCCGCTCACGGCCGTGTCCAAGCCGGGGCGGGTGGAACTGACCGCCAAAAAGAACGGCGCGGACGCCGTCAACCTCTACAGCCGCGTCAAAGGCCAGGGTGCCTTCAAACTGCTCGCCGCCAAGCGTTCCCGCTTCCCCTTTGACGACACCACCGCTCCGCTGACCGCAGGCCAGCCGGAGGAGCGTGAGTACCAGGCCATTGGCGTCCTAGGTGACGACGAGATCGGGCAGCCGAGCGACATCGTCAGCGCCATTTTTCGTCCTTAGTTCCAGCCCCTGCCAGCGCACGTCCAGAACGCGCCGCCGACGCAAACGCCGCAAGCCATTTTCTTCTTTTTCGAGTCAGCCAGTTTCGTCCTCTTCTTCCGTATCTTCATCCTCCTCTTCTATGCCTTCCGAGCCTCCTGTCATCAATGGTTTGAGCGTGTGGTTGTGTTCGGACACGAACGTGGACATGAGGCCGGATGAGACGGTGGTGTCGTGGGCTGCGGCGAATGGTTCGGGATTGCGTGCGGCGGCGATTGGTTCGACGCGTCCGCAGTGGCTGGAGAATCAGATCAACGGGTATCCGGTGCTGCGTTTTGCGGGTGCGCAGGGGCTGTTTTTGGAGACGGGCTTGATCGCGCAGGACAACTTCACGCTGGTGGTGGTGGGGCGCAGCTTTGATGAGCGCCAGTATGGCGGTGAGGGGTTGTCCGGGCAGAAGATGCTGTTTTACCAGGATGGTTCGGCGGCGCTGACGCATGCGGCGGTGTCGGTGGGATGGAACGGGGTGGGGGTGTATGAGTTTGGCGTGAGCGAGGCACCGCGTGCGGAGGTCAATGACGTGGGGGCGGATTGTTTGTGCCCGCTGGTGGTGCGCTATGAGAACAAGGCGCTGAAGGTGTGGCTGGGGGGCGGGCTGGTCATTGATGATGGGAGCGTGCCGTCGCAGCCGGTGAACGCGCCGCACGGGATCGGCGGCACCGGGGGCGTGGAGGGAGGTTTTGCGGGGGGCATCGCGGAGGTGCTGATCTATGATCGTGCGCTGAGCGACGGGGAGCGGGAGCAGGTGGAGCAGTATGTGCGGGAGAAGTATGCCTGCGGTTCGTCCTCCAGCAGCGCTTCGAGCGAGATGTCGTCGTATTCGGCGTCCTCGGAGGACGGCTCCAGTTCCTCGTCATCTTCAGAGCCTTCTCACGACGATTCCAGCAGCAGCGAAAGCAGCAGCAGCGAGTCAGGAGGAATCTATTTTACAGCTTCACTTGTGGAACTATTAAATCCCCATGCTTCAGACTTTGATTGGACTGAGGTTGAAATTGTAAACGAAACAGGCACGCCCGTCGCGTCTGTGCAGTTCCAGTCGCTGTCTGAGTCTGAGGGCTTTGCAGCGGCGGCAGAAGAGAATAGCGATTCGCCTCTTGAACTCACCGCTGAAATGAAGGATCCAAGCACCGTCTCCATCAAGGCCGCAGCATGGGGTATAAACACCAAATATGGCAAAGCCGGTGCCACGTTTAACGCCACGTTTAAAGACGCTCAGGGCAGTGTGATCGGCACCTCCACCATTGGTTTCGAAGCAATGGCAACTATTCGCGGCTCGCTCGAACAATCCAGGGATCTGGCCGAGTTTAATCCGCAATTCCGGGCCAGCTTCAGCCAGCCCTTTTATCAAACAGCTGCAACCATTGCGTTCAACAACACAAATGCACCTTCGGAAATTCAGTTCGGTGTTAGCGATTCGATCATGGTACAGGACGCTTTGTTCAAGGCAGACCTAAGTGCGACGATCAATGACCTCGAAAACATTTCAATCAAACGATTGGTCGCCGCAGGAAGCTTTGAGATACCGTTTGTTCAGACCACCACTGTTCAGACCTCGCTTGTAGGCTCTTTTGAAAACGTGTTTTCTGAGGAGTTTCCGGGCAATTATCAAATGAACTGGACGGGAGGCATTGGTTTTGAGGGGCGTGATAACAACGATGTGTTCTTTGGTCTTGAGGGCATTGACATACGGGCGACCAGTCAAGGACAAGGAACAGGATGGAGTGGAAGCGCAGCGCTTGAGATGAAAGGCGGGAAAGCAAGGCTCAAACTAAGAATCGGGGTGCCCAATCAATGAATAATCCTTTGCTCTTAAAGACGACATGGGCCATGCGCCTGCGCTTCGTTGCATGCGGTGCTATTGCATTCATGGCCGCGTTTGCTGCCGGTCAGCAAAATGCCGGTCGGCTGCCCGTTCAAGACGGCGTTGCCTTGTTGGAAACGATTGATGCGGCAGACAAAACGCGTGTCCTCCTTTTCGACTCTTGCGATCACGGCGTGCGTCTTGATCCCCGAGTTGCGGACATGCCAGGCGGCCAGAGAACCAACGCAAGGCTCAATGACGGAGGTGGCGTTATTCGCAACACAGTGGCCTGGAAACTGTCTGGTTGGAAAGTCGGCGGTCATCCGATCCCGGATGCCTGGGTTGTTGAGGACAATCTCTCCTTGCTGCGTCAGTTCAGCGGCATCAAGTTCACCGGCATCATCGGCCTCAGGAGCTTGGGGGATTGTGTTGTTGGCCTGGATTTCGACAAGCTGACGGTGTATGTGGCAGACAACAAGTCCCCACGATTTCGCGAATCGCTGCCGTTGCACTGGGTCGAGGACAATCCCTGTGTACGAGTTGAGGTGGAGGGTGAGAAAATAGAGTTTGCCATCGTCACCGGAAGCAATGGCACGCTGTCATTGCCATCAACCCTGTTCCAGAAATTCGTTGAGAGAAAAGTAATCGATCTGGCTGCCATTGACGACGCCGGATCGGCAGCTCCCACCAGACTGTCTCATGAACGAACTGGCTGGTTTGTGAAAGGTTTGTTGATGGGACGAAATCTCGGTGGAGTGAACGTCGATGAAGGCGAGGAAATGGGCGAGATAGGCCTGCAATGGCTGCGGGCATTCAATGTGGAGCTGTCCACGAAGCATATGGAACTGACATACGAGATTCGGCAGAGTCCCTCCGAACCCGTCGATTGGCAGGCAATGCTGGGGGCGAACTTTGAGTTTGAGGGCGCTGGTCCTGTGGTCTGGGGGGTTCGCAAAGGGGGTGCCGCTGACCTTGCAGGTCTTCGCAAAGGGGACAAGCTCGTATCTTTCGACGGAATTCCTGCGGCAAATCTGAATATTGATAACATTGCAGAGCATGTTGCCGCCAAGGCAGGTCAGAATCTACCCTGTGCGCTGGAGAAACCGGGAAGTGGACAAATTACGCCACTATCAATTCGCTTGGGCCGCTTCCAGTCACAGTGGAGTTCAGGTGGCAGAACGTCAAAGTGAGCGGATTTTCTTACACGCACCGGATGACTGCCCATGTTCATGAATCGCTAATGGAATGACTCGACGCATTCGATTGTTGAATTCTCTTTCTCCCGGAGATGTGGTCATGCTGACCGCCGCCTTGCGCGACCTGCATGCAAGCTACCCAGGTAGCTTTCACACCGATGTCAAAACCAGCGGCGGCGTTATCTGGGAGCACAACCCGAACGTTACTCGTTTGGAAGCTTCTGCCGACATCGAGCAGATTTCTTGCGCCTACCCGCTGATCCACCGCAGCAACCGCACTCCCCATCATTTCATTCACGGCTTCATCCAAGACCTGGGGGACAAGCTGAGCGTGAAGATCGAACCGACGGAGTTCAAGGGGGACATCCACCTTTCCGAGGATGAAAAGCGCTGGATGAGCCAGGTACAGGAGATCACACGAATTCCGGTGCCGTTCTGGATCATCGGGGCAGGTGGCAAGTTTGACTTCACGGCGAAGTGGTGGCCTGTGGAGCGCTATCAGCAGGTGGTGGATCATTTTGCGGGGCGCATCTTGTTTGTGCACAGGAAAGGGGCGGGAGTCAATTATTGACTACCGCCCCATTCCTTCTCATGACGCGTGGTATATAGTCCCGCAAGAGGCGTGGCGGGTGGGCCGCTTTCGGTGGCTTTAGCCGGACGGGTTCACGCTGTTTTAAACATCATCGAGTAACAGGCAGGATGGGTGACTTCGAAGCTTTCTTGCGCTGACGGGCGCTGAGGAAGTGGAAGAGGACTTCTTCGAGCGGTTTGTCGGTGGGGCACCAGTGGTATTCGACGTTGTGGCGGTCGCAGGACTGCTGGATGTGTTCGCGATGGGCGTGGAGGCGCTTGAGATAGGTGTCGCGGGCGTATTGAGGATCGATGAAGCGTTCGCTGCCGCTTTCGAGATCGCAGAAGTGCGCGGATTTCTCGAAGGTGAAGTCGATCTCAGCACGATCCATGAGATGGAAGAGCACGAGGTCGTGTCCCATCGCGGCGAGGAGAGCGAACTGCTTCTCCAGATGCTCGATGGGCGCGAGAAGATCGGTGATGAGGCAGATCATGCCGCGGCGGCGCAGCAGGTCAGCGAGTCGCGAGATAGAAACGGCCAGTGAGGTGCCCGTGGCCTTCGCAGGTCGTTCGAGTTCCGTGATGATGCGGCGCAGATGGCCGGGACGATTGCGTGGCGGCAGATGTTCTTCGATTCCTTCGGCGAAGGTCGTCAAACCGGCCGCATCGCCCTGTTTCATGAGGAACGATGCGAGTGTCGCGGCCAGCGTGGCGGCGTAATCGGCCTTGGTGAAACCCAGCGAGCCGAAACCCATCGATTTGCTGTGATCGATGACGAGCTGGCAGCGCAGGTTCGTCTCGTCCTCGAATTTTTTGATGAACGTGCGGTCACTGCGCGCCAGTACCTTCCAGTCGATGTAGCGCGGATCATCACCTTGGACGTAAGCGCGATACTCGCTGAACTCGACGGAGAAGCCGTGATACGGACTGCGATGCATGCCTTTCCACAAGCCCTCGACGACGACCTTCGTGCGAAGTTCGAGCGACTTGATGCGCATGAGCGCGGCGGGATCGAGGAAGGCGGACATGGAATGACGAATGAGTAAATCCGAATGACGAAAGAATGTCGAAGGTCGAATGACGAACTGGGGTGATCGGGGCTACTTGGGTGGGTTTTTGCGGAGGATGGCGGCAAAGATGAGGTGGAGTTCCTTGGCTTCCTGCCAGATGGGTTTGGCGGTTTCGCGCATTTCAGGAGCAGCGCGGACGATCATGTGGCACCAATGCTTGGTCTCGCGAGCCTCTTTCTTGCAGGTGGCGATCTTGTTTCGGAACTCCTTGTTTGAGACGGCATCGCCCGCCTCGCAGTAATTGGCTCCGACGCTGGTTCCTGAGCGCACAATCTGAGTGATGAGCGGACGTGTGATTTCGTTTTTCGGCACTTCTTTGGCAAAGTCGATCACCCTTTCGCCAAAAACCGCCGTGCGCTCCTCGAGGTCATAAGGTTTATCACTCTCGGAGTTCATTTCGGATTTCGGCCTTCGGATTTATTTCGTCATTCGTGCTTACTCATTCGTCATTTTTGCCCCGCTAGCTCTTCACGCCCTCAAGCAGCTTTTGAATGACCTTCTCCACCGTCACGCCTTCGGCTTCGGCTTTGTAGTTCACGAGGATGCGGTGGCGGAGGACGGGATAGGCGAGGGCGCGGATGTCGTCGTGGGTGACGTGGGCGCGACCGGCGAGGAGGGCTCTTGTTTTGGCGCCGAGGACGAGGTTCTGGCTGGCGCGGGTGCCGGCGCCCCAACTGACCCATTGATTGATGAAATCAGGGACGCCATCGCGGCCGGGACGACTCGCGGCGGAGAGTCGGACGGCGTAGCGGGCGATGTCGTCGGCGATGGGCACCTTGCGGACGATCTGCTGGAAGGCGAGGAGCTGCTCGCCGGTGAAGATGCGCTGCACGGGATCGCCTTTGCCGCTGGTGGTGCGGGTGACGACGGCGACTTCATCGTCCTCGCTGAGGTAGTCGATGACGATGTTGAGCATGAAGCGGTCGAGCTGGGCTTCGGGCAGCGGATAGGTGCCCTCCTGCTCGATCGGATTCTGCGTGGCGAGGACGAAGAAGGGCTCGGGCAGGTGCAGCGTCTTGCCGTTCACGGTGACCTGATGCTCCTGCATGGCTTCGAGCAATGCGGCCTGCGTTTTGGGCGGGGTGCGGTTGATTTCGTCGGCCAGGATCATGTTGGCGAAGACGGGGCCTCGGTTGAAGACGAGCGCGCGGACGCCATCGGCCTTGTCTTCGAGGATTTCGGTGCCGGTGATGTCGGAAGGCATCAAGTCGGGCGTGAACTGGATGCGCTGGAAGCTGAGATGGCAGACGTCGGCGACGGTTTTGATGAGCAGCGTCTTCGCGAGGCCCGGTGCGCCGGTGATAAGGCAGTGACCACCGGCAAGGAGGGCGATGAGCATCTCATCAATGACGTGCTGCTGACCGACGATGACTTTTCCGACTTCGGTGAAGAGGCGCTGGCGGGCGGAGGCGAGGAGTTCGACAAGCTGACGTTCGGTGAGAGGTGCGGCGGAGTCGGCGGGAGCGCTCATGAGATTGATGCTGTATCAAACAGCGTCGGCGACGCCAAGTTTTCATGCACGCATCGCTTCACAGGCCATTTTCACTCCAGGCACTGGGCGGAACTGGAAAAAGGAAAATGGAGAAACTGAAAATGGAAAATGGCCGGAAGGCAGAATCACTTTGACCAGGCGGGCTCGGGCTCCCACGATTTCTCACCGTGGCCGACGCCGATGAGTTCGGCTTCCTTTTCCTCCTCGGTTTGTTCGAGGAGCGGAGCGAAGCGTTCGGAACGGAAGCCAAGTTCCTGCTTCACGCTGGAGTGCGGATCGTCAGGATTGAGGAGCTCTTTGAGCAGAATGAGAATGTCGAACTGCGCATCGGCCAGTCTGATCTCGGCATCGTCATTGACGGTGAACTTCGGGTTCGAGCGGCCGGCCCGCAGCGCACGCACGGTGTAGATCTGATCCTTCTTGGGCAGCGACTTGTAGAGGTCGTAAACCCAAGGATCGAATTGATCGTCGATGCAGACGACCTGCTGGCCGGTTTTGAACATGCTGGCGATATAGCGCCCGGTGGCGCGAAGGCAAGGACAGCGGGCGCGTCTTTGATGAAGTGGTGACGTTGGAGTTTGACGAACTGCGATCTTCGTCAGAGCAAGGCGATCTCCCACTCGTTTTCCTTGAAGCCGACGAGGTAGATTTTGTTCTTCGGGTCGATGGCGAAGGGGCGTTTTACGAGATTGCCGTTTTCAGCGAGGAGCTTGAGCGCTGCATCGGTGCTCATGGCGGGCAGTTTGTCTTTGAGGCCGAGAGTTCGGTAATCCTGACCGGATGTGTTGAAAAGGCGGCGCAGATCGTCGCTGTGAGCGGCGAGCATGGCTTTGAATTCGGTGAGGGAAGGCGGCGTTTCGCGGATGGCGATCTCCTCGAAGGGGATGGTGTGCGCTTTGAGCCACTTGATGGCGTTCTTGCAGGTGGAGCAGCCGGAGTAGTGGTAAAATTTGAGCATGGCGTGTTTTATTGCGGGATGGCGTTCATCCATGGTTTGAATTCAGGCGGCACCTTGGCTGCAAAGCTCATGGGCTGATCGTGGATGGGGTGATTGAAGGCGAGTTTCCAGGCGTGGAGCATGAGACGGGGTGTGTGGACGCGCTGGCGTGACGGGTGACCGTAGATGGGATCACCGAGGATGGGGCATTGCAGCGCCTCCTTCATGTGGACGCGAATCTGATGCGTGCGGCCGGTGAGGAGGCGGCATTGGATGAGAGCACAGCCTTGATGCGTGGCGAGAATTTGCCATTCGGTGACGGCCTCTTTGCCAGAGCCGTCGAGCGAGATGGTCATGCGTTTGCGATCGATGGCGTGACGGCCGATGTAGTTCTGGATGCGGCCGCTTTGCTCGTGCGGGACGCCATTGACGGCGGCGAGGTAGATTTTGGTGAGGCGGCGCTCGGAAAAAGCCTCGGTGAGGCGGCGGTGGGCAATGTCGTTTTTCGCAATGACCATGCAGCCGCTGGTGTCCTTGTCGAGGCGGTGGACGATGCCGGGGCGCATTTCGCCACCGATGCCGCTGAGGTCGTCGATGTGATGGAGGAGGGCGTTGACGAGGGTGCCGTCGGGGTTTCCCTCCGCCGGATGGACGACAAGGCCGGGCGCTTTGTCCAGCACGGCGATGTCAGCGTCCTCAAACAAAAAGGTCAGCGGGATGTCCTGGGCTTTGATCTCAACCGGAGTCGCTTCCGGGATGGCGATGTGGATAGCGTCACCATTCTTCAAGGCGGTGCCGGCCTTGGTGGGTTTGCCGTTCAAGGTGGCGTGGCCGCCTTTGATCAGATCTTGGAGCCGGGAGCGCGACTGGTCTGGCAAACGCCGGGCGAGGTGTTTGTCGAAACGGTCACCGATGTCGATGGTTTCACAGATGATCCAATCCACGGCCACATAGTCATGATTCAAATTAATCAGGCAATCTGTAATTTCTGGCATTTATCGAACGATGCTGGTATGTGGCCTAGTTCCATCTGAAATTCCCTATTTGAATCCCGTCCTCGAACAGTCCTATCTGAGTACCTGTCCCGTTTGTCAGGAGCAGATTGACGTGACATCGCTGGAGCCATTTACGAAGCTCAAATGCCCATTTTGCGGCCAGATGGTGCGCGTGCGGCGGCGGTTCGACCATTTCATGATCGTGCGACAGATCGGTGAAGGCGGTATGAGTCGGGTGTTTGAAGCGGAGGACGAGACCTTGGGCCGCCGTGTGGCGTTGAAAATCCTCAACCGCCAGTATTCCCGCGATGCGGTGCGCCTGGAGCAGTTCCGCCAGGAGGCGCACATCACGGCGAATGTGAACCATCCAAACGTGATCAAGCTCTACTCCGTGGGCTATGATCAGGGGTATTTCTACATCGCTATGGAGCTTGTCGGTGGTGGCAGCCTGGAGCAGCGTATCCGGCGGGAGGGCCATCTGAAGGAGGCTGAGGCTCTGCGCATCGGGCGTGAGGTCGCTGAGGGGCTGCGTGCCGCGCAGCACCTCAATCTGATCCATCGCGATGTGAAACCGGCAAACATCCTCTTCACCGAGACTGGCACCGCGAAGGTCGTGGACTTCGGGCTGGCGCTGTTCGCAAACCGTGGTGCGGAACAATCAGGTGAAATCTGGGCCACGCCATATTATGTGGCACCGGAGAAAGTCATCGAGAACAAGGAGGATTATCGCAGCGACATCTTCAGCTTGGGCGCATCGCTTTACCATGCGATGACCGGCAACCCGCCGCATAAGGCCGATACGAGCGCGATCGAGGATTTGCGTCGGATCAAATCGAAGCGCGTCACGCTGGGCGACTCCGGTTTGCGCTTTTCACCGCGCACCGAGCATGTGGTCAATGGAATGCTCGGACTCAGGCCGGAGGAGCGTTTCGCGCATTACGACGAGGTTGTCGATGAGATGCGGCTCGCCGAGGGCCTGCTCGACAGCGGCGGTGTGCGCCGACGCCTGTTCTCCCGCCGCGCGAAGCTCTTCGGTTCAATCGCCGCAGCCATCGCGCTCGCATACGGCGTGGGCTGGCTGATGCGCGAGGGAGGGGAGCGCCGCGCAGCACGCAAGGTCATCCAGATCACCTCTGCTAGCGGAGCCAACTTAGATGGTGAAGGTGTCACACTGGCCGCAACCACCGGCAAGAAGACAGTTTCTGAACGATTCACCGAAGCGCGGGAGGAGATGCTGCGGCAGAACTTCAGCAACGCCCACGACAAGTTCGACCAGCTCGCAGACGCAAAGGAAACGCCGCAGCCGACGAAAAATTGGGCGCGTTTCAACGCGGCCTTGTGTGACATGTGCGACAAAAACACAACACGCGACAAGAAGACATCTTCGCTCGAGGAATTCGCCCGCCTTTCGACTGATGCGAAGGAGCTCAACGGGCTAGCTGCCTTTTTTTCCAGGATCAAGGAGCGGATGTCGCACAACCTCGCCCTCGGCATGTCACCAGAAACCTTTGGCTACCGTTCGGACAACGAAGAGGTGCTCGGCTATCTCGTGCATGGATTATCGGAGTGGCACTTCGGCGACTCCAGACTCGGCGCAGACGAGTTGGCGTCGTTTCTCGACAAGCTCGAGAAGATAGAGCCTGCCCCAGACAGCACCAGTTCGCTTGACTGGCTCGCTGGCTATCGTGCGTTTGTGGACTACTACAAGGCGGACTTTCCTCTGGTGAAGGCTGCGTTGAAGCCGCGCAAGTCAGGCACCATTGACGAATTACGCGCCGAGTTGGCCGAGGTAGAGAAAACCAGGAGGCAGATCAAGACCAACGGTGCCTTTCGCGACGAGATCGAGGCATGGCAGGTGGAATTGAAACGCGAGATCAAGCGCCTCGCGATTGAGAGCCAGCAACGGCAGATGGCAAAGGACAAGAAGAACCGGCAGGCCGATTTGGAACTGCTGGCCGAGGTGAACGCCCTCGTGCCCTCGCTGGTGCAAGGCTACAACTACTCGCGCGCGATCGACATGCTCGCGGGCACCCATTTAGATACGGAGGATGTCCGCGCTGCGCTCGAAAGCCGCTTGTACCTCTACACGCAGTCTCAGGTCTTCATCCGTCTCGTTACCGCCGACTTGGCCGCCAAAGGTTGGACGGGCACCATCTCACGCCGGGAAGGGGGGCAGATGACTGGACGCATCATTTGCGATACATCTGGAACGCTGGCGAACATCACCCTAGATCGTGGTACGCTGACCATTCCATTCGACAGTCTCACGCCGGAGTCACTGGTCGAGATCGCGCAGGCGTTTGAATCGCAGGTTACCGACTCGACGGATTACTATCGCCGTCAGGAGGCGATCGCGGCATTTACGCGACTCAACGGCCTTACTCAGCTTTCGGCGACCATCGCCGCCCAGTTGATGGAAGAAAATCGAAACTTCCGTTCCCGCTGGATGAAGGTGATGGAGGCCGGGATTTGACTCAAAGCAAACCCCGTTCGCCTGACGACGAACGGGGGCAAAAAACGGTTCTCTGAAAGCCTGCGGATTACTTGATCTCCTGCGCCCAGAAGATGTGCCAGTCGTCCAAGTTGTTCAGATCGACAGCGCCCGGATTCACGCTGCCGTCATCGGCCAGATTGTCTGCTGCGAGGATGGTCTTGCGCACATCATCGCCGTGGATGTAGCCCATGATCGCCTGGTTGTGTTTGTAAATGCCGCTCTTGGTCAGGTTCACACCTGGCTGCTTCTTAATCCATGCCTCAGTCTGCGGGTAGCTCGGCTTTGTGGTGATGAATGCCTTGAAGTCGTCGATCTTGATGCCAAGTGCGTCGAGCGTCATCTGATCGTAACCGCAGCCGATGCCGGGATAGTCTGAGTGCAGCTTGCCGGCGGCGGCAAGTGATGCCTTCTGCCAGAGACGTGGAAGATGGAGGACGCCAAGGGGGCCGGCGATGCCGGAACTGATGAGTGGAACGATTTGAGCCATGGTGGGATGTGGGTTGGAGTTTCGTGAAGCAAGTTGCTGTGACGAATGCTCATGGAGTCTGACGAGTTCACTTTGTGGCGGCAAGAAAAAACGCAGTCTTGGTTTTTTTACCGCTTCTTCTGAGAGGCAGTCACATCGTGACTTGTGGTGCTACTTGCTCCGCCGGTGCCTGCGTTCCCGCGCTATGGCCAAGGCGACCGCTGTAGAGGTCAATGGCGCGTCTGGCGATGATATCGATCACCGCAGGCTGGAGGGTGCGGGCGGCCACATTAGAGACGGCCACGCTGGCCCACATCACCGGCGATTTGAAACGCAGCACCTGCCACACGGGTAGCAGGCGCTTGTACCATTTGTTCACGGTCTGCATCTTCTCATGCGTGGCGATCTTGTGTGTCATCTCCCAGGTCTTCAGCGCCGTGCTGGCGCTGACATCGACGAGGCGACCGATGGACCGTGTCTGCAAAAAGTCCGTCACATCCATCGCCGCGAGATGCACTGCGCGTGAGAACTGGCTCAACCCCGGTGCCAGCAGCGGATCTTGCCGCTCGGGGTGATAGATCGTCGCGATCTCACGCACGAGACGCGGCACCTCATCCACTAGCGGTGGCAGCCATTCGGGATTCAGGTTCTTCTGCCAGCGCAAACGGTTTTTGCAGTCTTCCACAGCCTTGCGTGCCTGCTCGTCCGCCATGCCGCATTCGGGAAACACATAGCTGGCCAGCGCATGCTTTGCGGCACGCAGGTCAGCGGCAAAGACCAGCGCTTTCCAAAGAACAATCGTCCCGACGCCGACGACTACGCCGGCCAGAAAGAGAAAGATATGGTTCCAAGGCACCTACCTATCAGAAAGCACCACGGACGAGACGTCAAGACGGTGAAAGTGACCGGAGAGGCGGCTTGCGGCGGCGGGATGCCGCGCCAGAATGCGCACCTCATGTCCTCCATTTTCGAGCTTTTCTCCCTGCAAGGCCAAACCGCCGTCGTTATCGGCGGCACCGGTGAACTCTGTGGTGCCATCGCCGAAGGCTATGCCTCCGCAGGCGCGGAAGTCGTGCTCGTGGGGCGTGACCAAGGTAAGGCCGACAAACGTCTCGAGACCATCCAGGCAAATGGTGGCCAGGCATATTTCCTCTCTGCTGATGCCAGCCGCAAAGCAGACCTGCAAATACTGCTCGACCAGGTGTTGGAACGTTCCGGCGGCTGTCACATCCTCGTCAACGGCGCGGGCGTGAATTCTGCCACGCCGTTTCTCGACATCGCCGAGGAGGAATACGACCGGATCATGAACATCAACACCAAGGCCACATTCCTCGCCTGCCAGGTGTTCGGCAGGCACTTCGTCGAGAACAAGGTATCCGCCTCCATCATCAATCTCGGCTCCATGTCCGGCCTGCTGCCGCTCAGCCGCGTGTTCACCTACTCGATGTCGAAGGGGGCTGTGCACAATCTCAGCAAGAACCTCGCCCGCGAGTGGGCACCGCTGGGTATCCGTGTGAACACGCTCGTCCCCGGCTTTTTCCCCGCTGAGCAGAACAAAAAAGTGCTCACTCCTGATCGCGTCGCCAAAATCATGGGCCACACGCCGATGAATCGCTTCGGCGAGGCCAGGGAACTCGTCGCTGCCGCCCTGCTGCTCGCCGGCGCGGGGGGCTCATTCGTCACCGGTCATGAGCTGGTTGTGGACGGCGGCTATTCGTCGATGACCATTTAAAGGGGCCTAGGTAGCCCGGATAAGTTGAACGAATGGACTGTGGAAAGAGTCATTGACCACAGCTTGTTGAATCGCCATTCTGGCATTCAAGTGCTCAACTTTATGAATGCGATAATCCGACTCCGTTCCATCTTGGCGCTGCTGGTGGCCATGGTTTGCGCCCAATGTGCATCAACCCCTCAGTCGCGGATCGAAAGAAATCCTGCGATGTTTTCAAATCTTGGAGCAAAAGACCGATTGTTGGTGCAAAGCGGCTCGATACGGGAAGGGATGGGGCGGGATGCTGTTTTCCTCGCTTGGGGACGCCCGGACAGCGTCTCTGTGGGGGCCAATCGAGGGAGGCAGACGGAGAGCTGGACTTACTTCGGGCAGCGGCCTGTCCGGACAATCACGATGAACATGGGCTTTGGTTTTGGCGGCTTTTCCCCATACGCCTGGGGGCCTTATGGCTGGGGCTATCCGTACCCTTACTGGGGAGGCGGTCCTGCAGTGACGTATGTCCCTTATACGGCGGGGCTCGTGGAGTTCTCTGGTGGGCGCGTGAATCACTGGACGTCAACGTCGCGCTGACTCGCTGGATGGTAGCACATGAGCGTCGATCCTGAGCATGTGAAGTCCAGGCGCAGCCTGAAAACTCGTGAAAAAGCATGGGCGCATGCTTTGGCCATGTGGATGACGCGAAAGGGTGTTCAACCCAACTTGATCTCCATTTGCAGCGTGCTGTTTGCCGGCGGAGCCATGGGCTGCTTCCTCGTGGCAGGTGATCAAACGAGTCCGACTGGCATTGGGGCGGCCTGGTTGGGAGCTCTCGCCTGCATCCAACTGCGGCTTTTGTGCAATTTAATGGACGGCATGGTGGCAGTGGAAGGCGGGAAAGGCTCCGCCGAAGGAGCTGTTTACAACGATTTACCTGACAGGATCGCCGATGTGTTGATTTTCGTAGGAGCGGGATACAGCGGGCCGGGGGATCCTGGTGTTGTGAAATTGTTTCACATGATCCCTCTTGGCTGGTGCTGCGCGGTGGTGTCTGTCTGGACGGCTTATGTGCGAGTGCTGGGAGCTTCGTTGACGGGGAAGCATGATTTTCGCGGGCCGATGGCCAAACAACACCGCATGGCGGTGCTCAGTGTTGGTATTTTGGTTGAAATGGCGGAGCAACTCTCGGGACACGAACGTTTTGGGATCATGTTTGCCCTGACAGTGGTGCTTGCGGGAGGTTTGTGTACCTGCTGGAGGCGAGCGCGCTCTCTCGTGCTGGAGTTGAAGGCGAAAGTTGCATGATTCAGGCATGGGGGCGCAAATTCCTCCGGGCAGAAATTGTATAGCCGTGAAATCAAAGATTGATTTTCATGACGACTCCCCTCAAACTGATGCGATACAAAACGAAGCTTAATAATCAGAATATTATTAATAGAGATGCGCCTCCATCACGTTTTAATCGGCCTCACGGTCGTAATGTTTTCATCATGTTCGTCGATTGGACTGAACATGGGGGCGTCCCGCATCACATCTGTCAGGACGACTGCTTATACTCATAGCGAGTCTGATCACATTGTTTATGGTGCTCGCACGGCTGTGGGAACCCATTTGAAATATGGAAAGGTGCGCAGCGCCGCCGCTGACTGGTCCGTTTTCCCTGTGGGCACGATCTTCCAGATCGAGGGGCTGCCGTACGTCTATCAGGTGGACGATTATGGCTCCGCTTTGGTGGGCACCAATACCATCGACCTCTACAAGCCCGACAAGGCTACGATGAGAGCTTGGGGCGTGAGAAACGTGAACATCCGAGTTCTCAAGTGGGGGTCATTCTCCAAGAGTCTGTCGATTCTCAAGCCACGCACCGCTTATCCGCACATACGGCGCATGGTTTCACGGATCGAGACGAGCACCTAGGCCGCTTTTCCTACTCAAGGTGACACGGAGCGAGCGTGCAGATTTCATCAGGAGGCGTTTAGGGGAGTTGTACCCTAGCCCGGAAGTGCCATTGGCACACCGTGATCCTTTCACGCTGTTAGTCGCAGTTTTGCTTTCCGCCCAATGCACCGACGCCCGTGTGAACCAAGTCACTCCGGTTCTTTTCAAACTGGCAAGCACTCCTAGGGCCATGGGGGAGCTGCCGTTGCAGAAGATCGAGGAAGTTGTGCGACCGTGCGGTCTGTGGCCTCAGAAAGCCAGGGCCATCAAGACGCTTTCGAACATGCTCGTCGCCAACTATGAAGGGAGGGTGCCTGCCGAATTGGCGGAATTGGAAAAGCTGCCAGGAGTCGGCCACAAAACCGCGCAGGTCGTGATGGCGCAGGCATTTGGGGTTCCCTCATTCCCTGTGGACACGCACATTCACAGATTGGCTCAGCGTTGGGAGCTGACAGATGGCCGCTCAGTCCAGCAGACGGAGCGGGATTTGAAACGGCTGTTCGCTCCAGAACACTGGAACCTCCTGCATCTTCAGATCATCTACTATGGTCGTGAGTACTGCTCGGCCCGCGGGTGTGATGGAACCGTCTGCGACATTTGCCGCACCTGTTTTCCTCGGCGGAGAGCGCCCAAACTAACCAGAAAGGCATAGGACTCACCGCCGATCATTGAATGGCGGACAGGGAGGGATTCGAACCCTCGGTACCGGATTAGGGTACACACGCTTTCCAGGCGTGCTCATTAGACCACTCTGACACCTGTCCAAATTAGGGACTCCGGGAAACGGAGAGCGGCGATAGTGGCGCGGGCAGTTGCGCAGGCAAGCTGATTTTGCTGCCTTCAATGCCTCTGAGGAAAGAAGTCACTCAGTCTTTTCCCATGAATGAACCACATAGGTGGCCGCAGAGGCACCCAGTGATGCCATGGCCTGCTCCTTGGTCAGTGCAGAGGATGATGAAGTGATGGTGACTTTTTGGGTGCCTGGCTTCTTACCGGGGATAATTTTCACATTGGAGACGCCTTTAAGTTTGGTGAAAGATGCGGTGACATGCTCCTTGCACCCGGCACACACCATGCCGGTCATTTCTGCCACATAGGTGAACGCCGGGTCGGCGGCATGGGTGATTGAAATGAAGGCGGCGACGATGCTGAGGATGAAGGCGTGGCGTTTCATGATTGGACTCGGTGAACTTAACCCGTTTGCTATTTCGGCAAAGGCCAAGTTTTTTGCCGTTGGCACGTTGCAGAGTCGGCTTCTTTTCGGGAGCACACTTTTTTTGTGTGGTTGCCCTGAAAATGAGGTTTTATTCGCCCCAACCATGAAATCACTCTGCCTCGCCCCTTTGCTCGTCAGCTTGTTTGCTTCCATCATACTGGCCCAAACACCTGTCTCACAGCCTGAAATTTCACCGCTTCCGGTGATGCTGACGCCTGCGCAGACAGTCCATATTCTGAAGGAGCTGGAGAAGGTGGAGGAGACGATCGGAAAGGGTAGGGGGGGGCTTTTTGGCTCGGCCCTGACCAAGTTTCGTGAGGCGCTGGCAAGTGACAGCGCCACAGTGGCTCTTTACTTGGACTGCTACAGGTTGGAGCATTTCGAGAGGCGGGATTTAAAGCAGTCGGATTTCATGGAATGGCGCGATAGGAATGAGGCGCGCTTGAAGGACAGTGATTTCAGGAAGGCGCTGCTCCTCCAACTCGAATACCTAGTGTTGAGCATCCAGGCCCAGGACATCCAGGATTCCAAAAAACTCGCGCCATTGGTAACCTCCCTCCAGGCATTTGTGGGAAAGGCGATTACAGCCGTGCAGGGCAGCACGAAACATTCAGCCTCCGGTGCTGTCAGTGCTAAGGATACCCCATCCAAAGGTGGTGGTGGTCGCAAAGGTGGGGGGGGCGGTGGTGGCCCGGCTGGAGACATCGTGGGGCTTTTGCGTCAGGATGTAGGTGGGTCCGAATTTGCCAGCGCCTACAAACTGGAGGATCATCTCAAGCGTGAGGAGTGGGAGTATCATCCCCTCGACATTGGAGGCATCTACAACAAGGTCATCCTCCCCTATTACTTGACAGAAAAGCCATCGGAACTCCCCTCCCAGTGGGAGAATCGGATCAATGCGGAGATGGCCTTGCGGCATGCGGTCTTGAGTGAGACGGAGTACAACATTTTCGCCAAGGATGAGATGCCACGCCGACAGTGGGAGAAGAACAATTACCTGGTGGTGCATAATGTCACGGCGGTGAATGCCCTTGCCGACATGCTCAAGGTGATCCAGAACAATCCCAATCACCCGGACGCGGTGACATGGTTGAGGGACTTCCGTGAGCTGGTGAAGAAAGTTTCGGAGCCTGGCCCGAGTGCGCCTCCACCTGAGAAACCTATCGGCAGCCAGTGATTGGTGAATCGAGTTTCGTAGCCCGCATGATGCGCGGATTGGTCACCCTATTACGCAGTTTCAGTCCTGCCTGGGCAGGGCTGCGTCTCGCCCTGAAAACACAGGGAAATCTACGCGTGCATGTGGGAGCCGCCGTGCTGGTGGTTATCTTCGGAGTGTGGCTGGAGATTGCCGTGTGGGAATGGTGTACCGTGGTGCTAGCTGCGGGTTCGGTGTTGGCGGTGGAGTTGCTGAACACAGCGATCGAGGAACTGGCGGATCGTGTCAGCAGCGAGCGCGAGGAGCCGATTCGCCGTGTGAAGGATATGGCGGCAGCGGGTGTGCTGGTGGCTGCGCTAGCGGCATTGACCGTGGGTTTTTGGGTGTTTCTACCAAAATTGTGGCGGTTGATTGAGAATGTTCCGGCGGCTCCTTGACGCCACGAGGTGGGGTTCTATGATGCGCGGCTTTTCCGTCACCAAACCCCACTCAATCATTTCGATGGCCATTCTTGTTGAAACTGACACACGCATTCTTGTCCAAGGCATCACCGGTGATTTCGGATCACGCCATGCGAAGGCATCTATCGACTACGGTACTCAGCTCGTGGCGGGGGTGACACCTGGGAAAGGCGGGCAGGTTTTCGAGCACGGCGGCAGAAAAGTGCCGGTGTTTGACACGGTGGGTGAAGCAGCGAGGGAGACCGGTGCGACGGTGAGCGTGATCTTCGTACCGCCCCCCTTTGCGGCGGATGCGATTCTCGAAGGTGTGGACGCAGGGCTGGATCTCGTAGTAGCGATCACCGAGGGCATCCCTGTCAATGATATGATCAAGGTGAAGTCGGCGATGAAAGGTGGCAAGACGCGCCTCATTGGGCCGAACTGCCCTGGTCTCGTCACTCCGGGTCGCGGAGAGAAATCGCATGGTGGCTGCCGTATTGGCATCGCGCCTGGTTACATTCACAAGCGCGGCAATGTGGGCGTGGTCAGTCGCTCCGGCACACTGACCTACGAGGCAGTCTGGCAGCTCACGACACGCGGTTACGGCCAGAGCACCTGCGTTGGCATCGGTGGCGATCCTGTGAATGGCACGAGTCACATCGATGTGTTGAAAATGTTCAACGACGACCCTGAAACCGAGGCGATCATCATGATCGGAGAAATCGGTGGCAACGCGGAGGTCGAGGCTGGGCGCTGGGCCAGGGATAACTGTAAGAAACCCATCGCCGCCTTCATCGCAGGTGCTACCGCGCCTCCCGGGCGGCGTATGGGGCATGCGGGAGCCATCATTGGTGGGGCTGACGACACCGCCGCCGCGAAGAAACGCATCCTCGCTGAATGTGGTATCGCCGTGAGTGATTCTCCCGCCGACATGGCTGCCACGCTGCTCAAGCGTTGGGGTAAGGCATGACGGAACTCATGTGACTTCAAATGAAAAAGCCGGACTCCTCTGAGTCCGGCTTTTTTGTCGGGAGCGACGATTGTTCGAAATCAATGCCAGAAGTGAAATGACTGGTTCAACCAGCCGACCACGGCGGCGATGATACCGATGATCAAAATGCCCTCCGTGAGCAGGCGCAAATGCTCGCCTCGTCGTGCACGCCGCTGGGCGATGGGCACACGGCGCTGGCGTGGGACTTGGGTGGGGCGTTCCATCGGAGGCACCATGTTCATGTTGGCGAGCCGCCGTTTTTGCTGGAGGTGCGGGGCTTGCGCGATGGTGCATTCCAAGCGTTCGATCTGCTCTTTCACTTCGCGGGCATGTTTGTCGAGTTGACGTGATTTGGCTCGAGGGGAGACGGCGACATCCATCGCGCTCTTGGCACGGCGGGGGCGGACTTTGCGGTTTCCGGTGAAAAAAGACATGGGCGTGCGGCGGTGCGGATTGTCGGGTGGTCAGAACATCATGCGGATCAATACGATGGCGATGAACAGCGCGCCGATCAGTGGCAGCGAGAAGGCAAAACCACGGCGCAGCCATGTGGAGAGGTCGTCGGCAGCGTTGCTGAATGGCGAGCGCGTAGTAGTCTCCTCCAGACTGGCTGGGGCGAAGCTGCCGACCGGCTCGGGGGGCTGGATCATGTGCAGGCGGCGCAGGCCCTTAGCGAAGTCCTGCTCCGCCTCCTCGATCGCGATCAGTGCGCCGTCGAGCTCCTGGTCAACTTGTGTACGGTGCCATTTCTCTGGCTGCAAGGATTTCAAGATGTCGATGTGACGGCTGAACTCTTCGTGAGTGATGCGCAGTTCGTCCGCACGCTTTTGCGCTTCATCCAGCTCCCGTTCGACGTGGCTGTTAGCCCGGCTGATTTTTTCTAGAAGATCACGTTTGCCGCTGACAAAACGCTCCTGTTTGAGGCGCAGATTTTCAAGGTGCTGCTTCTGCCGCTCAATCTCCTCCTGCCGCTGCCGGAGCTGGGCGAGCTGCTCCTGAGCGTGTTTGACCTTGTGCTCGACGTTGTCGAAGGAGTCAGCGGAGTTGTTGTCCCCAGCCATGAATTCCGTGGGAGCTTCGAAGACGAGAAGGTTGTCCTCAGTTTGCCCAGGTGTTGTGGGGGCGGCAGGAGCTTTACGAGTGATCATGAGAGTGCTGAAAATTATTTCCAGCATCAAAATATTACAACGATCTTAAATATTCCAGATTTTTCGTCTGTCTCCTGGCAAAAAAATACGGGATGCCCCCGAAAATCAGTGTCAGGCCTGCTAAAGCGGCCAGGGCTCCCAGCTCCATCCGAGCGTCATAGCCTTCCATAACCGTGGCAGCCTGCCTCAGGTTATGCCATGAAGGGATCAGTGTGATGGTCATGCCAGAAATGATGTAAACAAAGCTGGCGATCAGGCACACGGTACCACCGAAGCCTGATACGATGCGCGCTGGATTGGGTTCGCGGAAATTGGGGGCCATGGTACCCAGTGACAGGGCGAGAGACGTGAGCCCGTAGCTCATCAGCAAAATCGCGGCGTTGAAGAATAGGATGCGCCTAGCCGGTAAGCCCAGGGAGAGGCCGGAGACAACCACCAGCCCCGCCATCATCACTGCCAACACACTTGCACTCAGCCGGAGTTTCAAAGCCAGCACGCGGTGGAGCGGCAGAGGCGAGAGGCCAAGAATCCATAAGCGTCGTCCCTCCAGACTAAACTGCGGGTAGATGAAGCGAGTCGTCAGCGTGGACAACGCTAGGCAGCAGACGAGCAGGTTCAGATGACTGACCACAGTGACCCAGAAGGGGCTTTGAAGATCATAGCCCATCTTGCGCAGGTTCATCGAGTAGATGAGCAGCAGGCTGAAAATAATGGCCGTCTGCCCCCATTGCACTGGCTCGCGGATGAAAACGCGTGCTTCCTTCACAAGGACGGCGTACGAGGCCCGGTCCAGTCCGAGCACGCCCCGGAGACATCTGGCGGCGCGGGAGGGGAGCTGGAGGGGTTCCGGTGCTTCGATGTCCCGGCTTGTTTCCGGCACCGCGCTCATGAGGCGGTTCCATGCGGCATGGAAACGGGCGTCGGCCACGCGGGTGGTGATGATGATGCTCATCAACGCATGAGATAGGAGCACGAGGTTAAAGAAGATCATGCGCTCGCCGAGGCCTCGTCCGGCCGCCTGGATGGTCTCGGCTACCCAGGAGCTGGGCAGAAGCGGGTGCATGCAGATCTCCGTGTGCCGTAGCAGTTGGTTGAGGCTGGAGGTCATGTCGCCGGAGTTCAGTGTCTCAAGGCTGGAATGCCACGTCGGCAGCGTGCCTGCCAGCGCCACGAGCAGCAACAACACCAACGGTTTCCACATCCAGCGTCGTGCCAGCGGCGCGAGGATGATCAGCAGCCACGTTGAGAAGTTTGCAGCGATCGTCACTAGGGAAAGGAGAGCGGGGGCGACGGCAGGGAGAAAAATGGCATCTGCATGAAGCGCACGCGACAATGCGAGCAGGATCGGCGTGCTCAGCACCAGCAGTCCCCAACTTGCCAGCAGCATGCCCTCCAGCGTCTTCCACAAGACAATGCTCCTCGGCGGTAGCGGCAGCGCTACCTGCCATTCCATCTCCCTGCGGCGGAAGAGGCTCATGCCGGTGATTGTGGCGTTCGAGATCACCAACATGATAAAGAAGAAGAAAAATAACAGGTAGATCATTCGCTCTGTCAGCAGCGGACCGATCAACGGCAGCCGCGCCACATATTCCAGCCCGTGAGCCACGAGGAAATAGGCGGCGAAGCCATAGAGCATGAGAAACGTGCCCACCGTCAGACTTAGCAGCCGGTTTTCCCGCAGGCCCGAACGCAGCTTGCACACCAGCATGCGCCAGTGAGCACGGGCGAGCAGTGTGGTGGCGTGCGCGACTGTCATGGCTTAGCGTTCATCTCCAGCTCGCCCCTCCAGATTCTGCGTGATCACATTGCCAGAGCCTTCAATCACCAGGAGCGGGGACTCCTCGTCGTGTTTCGCATCTTCACGATCGTCCCGCAGGATATTCTGCGAGACCATACTCCGCGTCACCTTCTCTAGGCGCAGCTCCGCACCGTCGCTGTCCAGCACGTTGTTGCAGGTGATCTGCATGCGATTGCAGGATTCGATGTCCAGCGCCGCGCGCTGCTGCCGCACGCCGGAGATGATGTTGCTGCTGATGACGCAGTCTTCGCAGCGGGCAAAGGTTACGCCGTTTTTCTCTACGCTGTTCTTCGACAGATAGCGCGGGTTGCGGTCGAAGTTGTTGCCTGTCACCACGATGTTGCCGCAGTCCTCGACGACGAGATCATGCGCGAACCCTTCCCAGAACGTGTTCCCGGTCACCGTGACACCGTGGGCATGATGGATGTCCACGTTCACCTGCACGTCGCTGAAGACATTCGCGCTGATGGTCACATTGCCTTCGCGTGTATGCTCGCGTCCGGCGCGGCGCAGTGGGGAGGAGTCCGTGCCGGAGCCGATGATGCGGATGTTCGCTGAATCAGGGGATAAATGCGTGTGCTGGATCGTGCAGCCCGTGATCGCCACCTCGCCGATCGACCCGCCCCGAGAGTCGAGCATGATGTTCGCGCTTGGCGGCCCGGCTGCGGCATGGTTGGCCTCGATGTCGCAGGTGCCGATGTGCAGGTTGCGCACTTCCCCGCCTCGGGAGACGATGCCTCCGCCCTCATTGTAGCTGATGTGGCATCCGACGATGTTTGACTGGTGAAGGTTCACCTCGTCGTAAAACACGCCGATGCCCGTGTTGTGATAAAAATGACACGCAGAGATCAGCACATTACGGTTTCTCTTCGTCAAATGCACCGCGTGCCGACACTCGCGCACCACCACGCGGCTTAATGTGAGCTGCATCGTCCCCGTCGCCTCGATGCCGTCAGCCTCTGCATTCGCCCCGAGAATTTCGATGCCGTCGATCATGGGTGTGCGCTGCTTTTTCCAGACTTCCGGCTTGAAGGTGTCTGGTGCCGCAGAGCCGCCATGCGTGCCGATGAAATGAATCGCTGGCCCGACTCCCTCCATCACCAGCCTCACCGTCCCATCTCCGCTCAACGCCACGAATCCGGTCTTCATCAGGTCCACCATCAATGTCCGCGTCAGGCGGTAGGAGCCTTTGGTCAGCCGCACACTGCCTTGGGTGTCGATCAGATGCTGGAGCGCCGTTGTGTCATCTGTAATGCCATCACCTGCGAGCTGTTGTGCTTGGCAAAAAGCAGTGGTGGCGACGAGGGCTGCGAAGAGGATGGGGCAGTTCATTTCGTCACACTAGGCCGCGCTTGAAAATGTTCGCAAGCACGCATGCGCTCTCTCTTCCGCAGTCCTCTTATGAATATCGGCTCACAGAGTGATCACTGCTCCGCGCTGGTGGGATTCAAGCGCGGCAGCGAAAATTTCTTGCGTCCCGACAGCTTCTTCGACCGTCGCGCAGCCGCTGCGTGCGCCCAGCAGCCCAGCGCGCTCCATCAGGAAGGCCGCCCACATTTGCTGAATCACATCCGGGAATCCCGGCTCAAAAATCCCGCCTGTGACCGTCTTGAACGGTGTTCCGAAACCCAAGTCGGTCTTCTTCCAGAATTGCTCCTTGCCGTTCTCGAAGACCCACAGCGTCTTCGGCTCCTTCGTGCTGAAGCGCACACCACCCTCTGTGCCGAGGACTTCTAGGAACCAAGTGTTCGTCTCGCCCGGCGCGAGGCGCTTCATCTCCAGGCGCATCGGCGTCTCCTGGTCGCCGATTTTTGTCCAGCAGTGCAGCAACGCGTTGTCCCATGTGTCACACGCGGTCATGCCGCCCTTACCATCGGGGCGTTGCGGGAAGCCCTTCTGCAATTGGGCAAACAGCCGCTCCGGCCTCCAGCCGAGGCGCAGCGGGATGTGACATGCGTGCATGCCGAGGTCGCCCAGTACACCGATCTCCCCGCAAGTTGCCGATTTGCGCTTCCAGTTCGCGGGCTTGGTCGCATCTAGGTCGCTGCTGTGATGGAAACCGGAAACCACCTCCAAAATTCGCCCCAGTTTGCCGCCTGCCGCCGCCTGCATCACGCGCTGGGCTCCCGGCATGAAGGGGAACTCCGAGCTGCACCGCACGAAGCGTCCCGAGGCTACTGCCGCGTCCGCGATGCGCCGCGCTGAGGTCAAGTCGATGCCGAAAGGTTTCTCGGCGAGCAGATCCTTCCCCGCTGCCAGCACATCGCTGTAGATCTTCTCATGCAGGTTGTGCGGCACGGCCACATACACGACCTCCACCGCCGGATTCGCCAGTAGCTCATGGTAGTCGCCGGTGAGCTGTGTGCATGACGGGATGCGGCGAAACCAGTTTCTTACATCCTCCACTAGGTCAGCCACGGCCACCAGCTCTGGTTGCACTTCCACATCCATCAGCGCACACCAGCGTGCGAAAGCGCTCGCCATTTCCCGGCCCATAAGGCCACCGCCGATGATACCGATGCCAACTTTTTTCATGCTGTTCTCCGATTGTTTTTTGAGTTCAAAGTCCTGCCGTCGCGTTTTTCACCGCTAGCTCGTGCTCGGCCAGCTTCAGGTCGGCTTCCACCATGATCTTAACGAGCTCCTTGAATTTCACCCGCGGCTCCCAGCCCAGTTGCTTCCGCGCCTTGGCCGGGTCGCCGATGAGGAGGTCCACCTCCGCCGGGCGTTCATAGCGGGCGTCGTATTTCACGAACTGCTCCCAGTCCAGGTTCAAAGCGCCGAAGGTCTCCTGCACGAACTCCTTTACGCTGTGCGTTTCGTTCGTGGCGATCACATAATCATCTGGCTCGTCCTGCTGGAGCATCATCCACATCATCTCCACATAGTCCTTCGCGTAGCCCCAGTCGCGCTTCGCGTCCATGTTGCCCAAGAAAAGCTTGTCCTGTAGGCCCATCTTGATGCGCGTCGCCGCACGAGTGATCTTGCGCGTCACGAATGTCTCTCCACGCCTCGGGCTTTCGTGGTTGAAAAGAATGCCGCTGCTCGCGTGTAGGCCATAGCTCTCACGGTAGTTCACCGTCAACCAGTGGCCGTAAACCTTCGCGCAGGCATACGGCGAACGCGGCCAGAACGGCGTCGTCTCCACCTGTGGCACCGCCTGCACCTTTCCGAACATCTCCGAGGAGCTCGCCTGGTAGAAGCGCACCTTCCCCACCAGCCCTGTCTCGCGGATCGCCTCCAGGATGCGTTGCGTGCCCAAGCCCACGATGTCGCCCGTGGATTCTGGCACGTCAAAAGACACGCGCACATGGCTCTGAGCACCGAGATTGTACACCTCGTCCGGCTTCAGGTCGTAAAGCAGCTTCACCAGCGCCACCGAGTCCATCAGATCTCCATAATGCAGGTGTAGCCGGTCTGCTGGCAGATGGGACTCTGGCCTGAAAAGGTGCTCCAGCCGCCCGGTGTTGAAGCTCGACGCACGGCGGATGATCCCATGCACCTCGTAGCCCTTCTCCAGCAGCAGCTCGGTAAGATATGAACCGTCTTGCCCTGTGATGCCGGTGATGAGAGCTTTCTTCATGGTCAAAAATCGAGCGCGGATGAGACAACACCCCCCTCTCGTTAGCAAGGGGAAATGCAGGAACATATCAGTTGCGCCCCGCCAGGCTGCCCGTATTCTCCGCGCCCTCCGAAATCCCGCCCCTAGTCCTTCCCATGAGAGCCGACCTCGTCGAACAAGCCGCGCAAATTGTCAAAGACCCTCCCGTCCTCATCAACATGGTGTCCAAGCGTGTCCGCCAGATCGCCCAGGGACGTCCACCACTCGTTGAGCGTCGTCCCGGCTTGCGTGAAGCTGACTTAGCCCTCCTAGAAATCATCCAAGGCAAGATCACTGTCGCCAATATCGACGACAACTGACTCCGGCCACGTCGGCCTAAGGCTTTTCCAGGCTCCATGTGTCCCCCGGTCACATGGAGCTTCTTTTTGTTATCTTTTGGCCATCTCTTCTCCCCACCTTCGTGAACCGCGACCCGAAAGCGACGACTCCTACCACCGAGATCGCCACCAATCGCAAAGCCCCGCGCGACTACCACATCCTCGAAAAATACGAGGCTGGCGTCGAACTGCGCGGTACCGAGGTCAAATCCATCCGACTCGGTAAGCTCAATATCTCAGACGCCTTCGCCCGCGTCGAGCGCGGCCAGCTCTGGCTCTACGGCTGCGACATCCAGCAGTACGACAAGGCCAGCCACGAGACTCACGAGCCACGCCGCTCCCGCCGCCTCCTCCTGCACAAAAACGAGATCATGAAGCTCCTCGCCGCCACGCAGCAGAAGGGTCTCGCACTCCCTGTTTTGCGCGCCTACTGGAAGGGGCCACGCATCAAGTTCGAGCTTGGCCTCGGCAAAGGTAAGACTCACGGCGACCAACGTCAGGACCTCAAGGAAAAGGCCGAGAACCGCGAGGCTGCCCGCACCGTCGCTAACTTCAATCAGAAGCATCGCCGCTAAGGATCAAACGCTCTAGCGGCGGCTTTGAAGTCCTCCAGCGAGGTGGCGAGTTGCTGTGGTGTGTGATCGGCCTTGATCCTGGCGATGGCTTCGTTGGCGAGTTGGTCACAGCGCTCATTGCCGGTGTGGCCGGCGTGGCCTTTGACCCAGTGCCAGTGAATCTGGTGGCGCACGGTGGCGGCGTCGAGCTCGCGCCAGAGGTCAACGTTTTTGACGGGCTGCTTAGCGCTGGTTAGCCAGCCGTTGCGTTTCCAGCCGGCGATCCATTCGCGGATGCCGTTACGGACGTATTGCGAGTCGGTGTGGAAGTCGATCTGGCACGGCTCCTTGAGCAGGCGCAGTGCCTCGATGGCGGCCTGTAGCTCCATGCGGTT
Organism: uncultured Prosthecobacter sp.; assembly: GCA_964421275.1. Lineage (GTDB taxonomy): Bacteria > Verrucomicrobiota > Verrucomicrobiia > Verrucomicrobiales > Verrucomicrobiaceae > Prosthecobacter. The sequence continues at coordinate 12,686 of CAYQWE010000028.1, read as the reverse complement.
GTTGGTGGTGGCAGGAACGCCGCCGCAGATCTCGCGGACGTACTTTCCATACGCCAGCACGGCGGCCCAACCACCGGGGCCGGGATTACCATGACAACCACCGTCGGAATGGATGATGACCTTTTTCACGCCTGCGGTTGGCCGTCGGGTTCCGCCGCCCATGCACGCATGCGGCGGTCGATGATGAAGGGCATGAAAGGCACGATGGAGGCGGCGAAGACGAACGCGGCACGGCTGAGAGGCCAGCTCGTTTGGTTCAGCACCCGCCACAAGGCGAAGCAGAACAGCACAAACAGTCCACCATGCACCGAGCCGATGATGCGCACAGCCTGCGGCATGCCCCAGACATATTTCAAGGGCATGGCGACGAAGAGCAGGAGCAGGAAGGAGACAGCCTCTAGCAGGCCGACGCTGCGGAGAAAGGGGACGGGGTTTTTCATCAGGGAAGGGGTTTTTATCTCAAACGGAGGGAGATAGGCCGAAAAAGACGAAAGGGGTGAAAAAGGGATGAGCCGCAGGAAGCTGAACTTTTCCTTCTTTTTCTATTTCGACTATTCACTCCGGTGAAGCAAAAACTCCGGTCATCTTGCGGCAACCGGAGTTTTCGTGAATCGAATGAGAGACAAAGGGATTACTTCTTCTTGAGTTCCTTTTTCTTGAGGTCGTTGTACATCTCGAAGGCCTTGTTGGCATTGAGACCGCCGTGGACGACGCCCTGGACGGCGCGCATCATGCTGATCGGCGCATCGCTTTGGAAGATGTTGCGGCCCATGTCCACGCCGGACGCGCCCTGCTTGATGGCGTTGGCGCACATCTTCAAGGCATCAAGTTCCGGCAGCTTCTTGCCACCGGCGATGACGATCGGCACCGGGCAGCAGGAGGTCACAGTTTCGAACTCCTTGTCGGTGTAATAGCACTTCACCACATTCGCTCCGAGCTCTGCCATGATGCGTGTGGCGAGGCGGAAATACTGCGCATTGCGGGCCATCGCACGGCCGACGGCGACGACGCCCATGACGCCGATGCCGTAACGGGAGGCCGCATCGACGAGATCGGTCATGTTTTTCAATGACTGGCGCTCATACGCGCTGCCGATGAAGACTTGCACGGCGAGGATGCTGGCGTTGAGGCGGATGGCCTCCTCGATGTTCAGCGCGGTGGATTCGTTGGAGAGGGGCTCGAAGCCGGGGCGGCCAAATTTGGCCTTCTTGCCGTCGATCTCGCCTTCCCATTCCTCGAACGGGCTGACCATGGAGGTGCCGCCGCTGGCGCGCAGGGCGATGGCCTTCTGCGTGGAGGCGGGGATGACGCTGCGCTGGATGCCGCGAGTGAGCATGAGGCAGTCGGCGTAGGGTTCGAGGGGGAGGATGGTCTGGTCCACGCGCTCCAGGCCGGAAGTCGGGCCCTGGAAGTAGCCGTGATCGAAGGCGAGCATGACGGTGCGACCGTCCTTGGGATTGAAGACCTTGCTGAGCCGATTTTTGAGGCCCCAGTCATATTGGTGGGAGCCTTTGAGGAAGAAGCCGGGGGCCTGCTGCGGGACGTCGGTGAAGTATTCCTTTTCTTTTCTGTCTGCTGCACTGGTGGAGATGTCGGCCATGGTCTCTTGGGGGTGGGTTGGGGGCTGCCACAGTGATCGCGGATCGGTCTTGTGCAAGCACATTGCCAGCGCTTGCAAAAGCCTGTGGTGTGTGGTTTGGAAGCCGCCCATGTCCGCAAACCTCCTCATCCACCTCGATGGCAAGCTCGTTCCTGAATCCGAGGCGAAGATCTCCGTCTTCGACCACGGACTGCTTTACGGGGACGGGGTGTTTGAAGGCATTCGCTTTTACAATGGCCGCGTGTTTCGCCTGACGGAGCACCTGCACCGCCTCTACGACTGTGCGAAGGCGGTGTGCCTCACCATTCCCATTTCCTTCGAGGAAATGGAGAAGGCGACGCTGGAGACCGTGGCAGCCAACAATCTGCGTGATGGTTACATCCGTCTCGTCATCACGCGTGGTGTCGGCTCGCTCGGTTTGAACCCGTATCAGTGCCCGAAGGCCAGCGTCATCATCATCGCTAGCAGCATTGCGCTCTATCCGGCGGAGCGTTACCAGGAAGGGCTGAAGCTGATCACCTGCGGTACACGCCGCCCGAACAGTGCCGCGCTCAGCCCGCAGGTGAAGAGCTTGAACTATCTCAACAACATCATGGCCAAGATCGAGTGCCTGCAGGCCGGTTGTGACGAGGGTATCATGCTCAACGATCAGGGCTACGTTTCTGAATGCACTGGTGACAACGTATTCATCGTGAAAAACGGTAAGGTCACCACACCGCCGGTCTCCGCTGGTGCGCTCGACGGCATCACCCGCCGTGCGGTCATCGAGCTGCTCGGTGAGATGGGCACTCCCTGCACGGAAGCTGTCATGACACGCTTCGATGTTTACACGGCTGACGAGTGCTTCCTCACTGGCACTGCCGCAGAGGTCATCGCTGCCGTGCAGTATGACCGCCGCCCGATCGGCGATGGTAAGCCGGGCAAGGTGACGAATGACTTGATCCAGCGTTTCAAGAAGTTGGCCAACAGCACCGGTACCCCGGTGCCGTATGTGTGAGACTTGGTGATTTCGTGCTGGAGTTTTGGAGCAAACATTGCAGCCTGATGAGCATGTCCTCGGAGCGCAGCATCGTTTTGGTACTAGTCGCCGTGTGTCTGGTGGCTCTGGGCAGTTGCTCCACGACGACAGAACTGGCGGAGACTGGGACTGCGGATGCCCGTGCTTGGTGGAAAGGGGATGGCGTGGCCGGAAAGCCTCGCATCGTCATCGACCTGAGCCAGCAGCGGTTGCGATACTATAAAGGTGATCAGCTCGTCGGCGTGTCCCCCATTTCCTCCGGTAGCGAGGGTAGAGCCACGGTGAACGGCAAGTACAGCATCATCGAGAAGGACTTACATCATCGCTCATCGCTCTTCGGCGCGTTTGTGGACGACGCTGGTGACATCGTGACGGGCGACGTGGACACGCGCAAAGACTCCCCCCCTGCGGGTTCCAAGTTTGTCGGTGCAAACATGCGCTACTTCATGCGCATTGTCGGCGGTATCGGTATGCACGAGGGCTATCTGCCCGGCTATCCGGCCTCACACGGCTGCATCCGCCTGCCCACAAGGATGGCGGCTATCTTTTTCCGTGAGACACCGCATGGCACACCGGTGGAGATCGTCGGTCATGGGCGTCACGCTGTCACCGAGCAGTCGGTTCCCCTCGGCGGCGACGAACCAGACGAGATCCCCGCCGACGAGGTGGAGGGGGAGAAAAAGAAAGTCCAGCATGAGGAAACGATCCGTCCGGCCTTGGTCGAAGTGCGGACGCCCGCAGCACGCCGTAGCCCAACCAAGAGGCGCTGGCGCAAATGGAAACAGGGCGAGACGCTCTATCTTGAATAACACCTGCAGTCCCGGCTGGCGTCATTCATACGGTCAACTGTCAGGCACTGGGCACTACCTGTACTTTGATGAAACAACGCAAGGTTGAAATTAAGCTTGCTAGCTTTGCGTGGATTCGATGGAAGGAGTGAGGCTGTAGCTCACTGTGGTTCATTACGATGGCAAACGCCTCACGCCCACCAACAATGAGCCAACAGTTGCGGCACCTTGACCAAAGCTTCCTGGATGAGTTGGAAAAAGAATCGAATAGCGGAGGAGGGAGAGCGTCTTATGCGCAGAGACAACCTCTTCCTCTTATGAAAACACAACTCAAGCATTCACTCCTAGCTGGTTCCGTGCTGTTGAGCCTGACTCTTTCTTCCTGCGTCGATCCTTATTACGGCGGTGGCTACGGTTACGGGGGCGGTTACGGGGGCGGTTACGGCGGGGCACCGGCACAGGGGGCGGTGACGGGGGCGTTGTTGGGTGCGGCTGCGGGCGGGATCATTGGCAACCAGAGTCATCGTGGCCTGCAAGGGGCGGCGATCGGCGGGCTGCTAGGGGCGTTCGCAGGAGGCGCGATCCAGAACAGCCGCCAGCGGGCTTATTACGGGCAGCAGAACTGCAATTCGGGCTACGGCTACGGCAGCTACAGTCCAGGCTACACATACGGTCAGTCTGGGTATAATCCGTATGCGTTCGGTCGCTGGTGAAGCCGCTCCCTGCTGGAGGCGGATGCAGAGGCGGGGTTGATCGTTGATGAAAATGGGACAGGGTGAGGCGTATTGTTTTTCCCATGCACCCGCCCTCCCCGCACACCGCAGAGAAGCCTACGCCCAACCGTGTGAAGAAACCGCAGATGTCGGAAGGAGGCGGGAGGCGGGAGTTCATGGGAAAGCTCAGCCTGGCATCGCTCACGGCGGCGCTGGGGGCAGAGATGGCAGGCGTAGCGCACGCTCAGGTGACGACGGTGACGACGGTGACGACGGTGCCGGGGAAGGAGGGGCTGACGTTTCTCAATGACCGCCCGGTGTTGGCGGAGACACCGGCGCATCTGCTGGATGATGCGATCACGCCGGGGAAGCATTTGTTTATCCGCAACAATGGCCATGCCCCGGCTCCGGCGCTGCTGGAGCCGGAGAAGTGGACGCTGGAGGTGGCGGGGGAGAGCTGCGGGAAGCCGACGACCTTCACGCTACAGGAGCTGAAGGAGCAGTTCGAGCATCATTCCTACCAGATGGTGCTGGAGTGTGCGGGAAATGGGCGCAGTGAATTCAACCCGCCTGCGCATGGCACGCAGTGGACGACGGGGGCGGTGGGCTGCCCGAAGTGGACGGGGGTGCGGCTGCGGGATGTGCTGAAGCGCTGCGGGGTGAAGGCGGATGCGGTTTACATCGGCTATTACGGGGCGGATACGCATCTCTCCGGGGATCTGAAGAAGGTCTCGATCTCGCGCGGGGCACCGATGCACAAAGCGCTAGAGGAGGAGACGCTGCTGGCTTTTGCGATGAATGGGGAGGACATCCCGTGGCAGAATGGACATCCGCTGCGTCTGGTCTTCGGTGGCTGGCCGGGCTCTACCTGCGGGAAGTGGCTAAAGAAGATCGTCGTGCGTGATCGTGTGCATGATGGGGAGAAGATGACGGGGGACTCCTACCGCATGCCGCGCCATCCGGTGGCACCGGGGACGAAGGTGCCTGCGGAGGAGATGGACATCATCGGGTCGATGCCGGTGAAGTCGCTGGTGACGTTCCCGAAGTCGGGGACAAGTCAGCCGGTGAGAGAGGTGCTGGAGCTGCGAGGCCATGCGTGGGCGGGGGAGAACGAGGTGGCGGCGGTGCATGTCTCGACCGATTTCGGTGCCACCTGGCAGAAGGCAGAGCTGGCAAAGCCGGCGAACCGCTATGCGTGGCAGCGGTGGACGGCGCAGGTGCGTTTGCCGCAGCCAGGCTATTATGAGGTGTGGGCGCGTGCCACGGACGACCAGGGGCGCTCGCAGCCGATGGTGCTGCCGGGCTGGAACCCAAAGGGCTACCTGAATAACACCTGCCACCGCATCGCCATCCAAGCTGTCTGACCATGCGCCCTTGCTTTTTTGCCACTGTCCTGTTGCTGGCCGCTGTGCCATGGGGCGCAACTGCGGCTGACACGCCGCCGCTCGATCCAGCCACGGGGATGAAAATGACTGGGGACTGGGAGATCGTGCGCAACCACTGCATCATCTGCCATTCCTCCAAGACCTTCCTGCAACAGCAGGGGACGGAATCGACTTGGACGGACATCTTGGAGTGGATGCAGACGCGCGGCGGGCTGTGGAAGCTGGACCCTGTGGTCGAGAAGACCATCATCGGCTATCTGGCGGCGAATTACGGCCCTGGGGACAAATTCCGCCGGGCACCGATCCCGCTGAGCCTGATGCCGGTCAATCCGTATGCTTCTGAAGCGCGACTGGAGGCGGAGGCGAAGAAGAAGGCGGGGCTGATCCCTGCCGCGCCGTCTGCGGGGAAGTGAGCGGGAAGATTAAATATCAAACGACACGCCTTCGCGTGCGCGCTCGACCTCGATGATGTGGGCGATGGTGTGGCTCTCGAACCACTGGATCACCTGCTGGCGCAGGCCGCGCATGACTTCGTCTAAGGCGGCGTGCTCCGCACCGGGCAGCGGATCAAAGGGGCCATCGAACAACGTAATGACCTCGCCCAGCGTGATACGCTCCGGGCGGGTGACGAGCTGGTAGCCGCCGCCCACACCCCGCTTGCTGCGCAGCAGACCACCGTTTTTGAGGGCGAGGAGGATTTGCTCAAGGAACTTCGCAGGGATGCCCTCGTTGCTTGAGAGATCGTGGATGGAGAAGTTCGTGCCCTCATGCTCGCGCCCCATCGCCACGAGGGCGCGGAGTGCGTATTCGGCTTTCTTTGAGAGCTTCATGCGGCGGGTTGCGGCCTATGGGGACACCAAAGCAGGCGCTCGCGCAAACTGCGATTTGCCGCGAAGGCGATTCCGCGTCATTCATCGCACAGAACCCGCATGAGCGCTGATTTCTTTACCCAGCCACCGTCCGAGCCGCCGCGCGCTGCGGCGGCGGTGCATCATGCGGGCGCGCCACTGGCCTCGCGCATGCGCCCGCGCACGCTGGATGAGTATGTGGGCCAGCAGCACATCTTGGCGGAAGGCAAACTACTGCGCCGTGCGGTGCAGGCGGATCGCTTCTCATCGCTGATCCTCTACGGGCCACCAGGCGTAGGGAAGACGACGCTGGCGCACATCATCTCGCAGGAGACGCGCTCGCGCTTTATCACGCTCAGCGGCGTGGAAAGCAGTGTGGCAGACATCCGCAAGGAGGCGGAGCACGCAGGACAGCACCTGCGTCTCTACAACAAGACAACGATCCTCTTCGTGGACGAGATCCACCGCTTCAACAAAGCGCAGCAGGACGTGCTGCTACCGCATTTGGAGCGTGGTACCCTGCGGTTCATCGGCGCGACGACGCATAACCCGTTCTTTTATGTGAACAGCCCGCTGGTGAGTCGCTCGCAGGTATTCACGCTCGAACCGCTAGGCATCGAGGACCTCGAAGCCCTCATGGATCGTGCCTTGAACGACAAGGAGCGCGGCCTCGGCGGCATGAATGCACGCCTGGAGCCTGATGCGCGGCGTCATCTCGCCACCATCGCGGATGGTGATGCACGGCGCTGCCTCAACGCGCTCGAGCTGGCCACCCTGACCACGCCGAAGAATGACGAGGGACAGATCGTGATCACACTCGCCGCTGCGGAGGAGTCCGTGCAGCAGAAAACAGTGGTCTATGATGGCGATGGTGACGCGCATTACGACACGGCCAGCGCTTTCATCAAAAGCATGCGCGCCTCCGACCCCGACGCAGCGATTTACTGGCTGGCGAAGATGCTGCACGCCGGGGAGGACATCCGCTTCATCGCACGCCGCATCGTCATCGCCGCGAGTGAGGACGTAGGCATGGCGGACAGCAACGCCCTGCGCGTGGCCGTAGCCGCGCAGCAGGCGGTCGAATCCATCGGCATGCCCGAGGCACGCATCATCCTAGCGCACGCGGTGATCTATCTCGCCACGGCACCGAAGAGCAACCGCGCCTGTCTCGCGATCGATGAAGCGCTCAAGGACATCCGGCAAGGCCGCACGCTGCCCGTGCCGAAGCATCTGCGTGATGCGCATTACAAAGGCGCAAAACAGTTCGGCCACGGTGAAGGCTACCTCTACCCCCATGACTATGAGGGCGGCTTCGTGCCGCAGCGTTGCCTGGAAGGCGGCCGCCAATACTACGATCCCACCACAAACGGACTCGAAGCACGCATCAAGGAGCGTCTCGACCACTGGCGGAAACAGTGGGAGCAAGCCACCGCACCGTCGGAGAAAGCGCAAGAGCGCTGAGGATTAGCGGAGGGGGAAGGAGAAGAGCAGGAGAAGAGCAGGAGAAGAGCAGGAGAAGAGCAGGAGAAGAGCAGGGGAGGCAAGCGCCTGCTAAAAGCCATCAAACACCTGTAAATTATATGTTTTATATTGAAGTTTTATGAAATTTACAGTAAGATCGCGGTAATTCACCAATATCCAGCCATGTACAACCCTCGTTTGATCACCTCTGGCCTGAGTGTAGCCCTCGCAGCGCTGCTTTCCTCCTGCGCCCTGCCGAAACAACCCCTGCTGACGCACTGGCTCGAACAACACCGCAAGAAGGCTGCCCCCCTGGAATCCGGCAAAAAGTATGAAGTGCGCAAGGCGCTGGCCTCGAATGTCCCCTTCCGCCCCAGCGAGATCAAACGCTACACCTTTGTCTTCGAGGCACCCAAGCCCCCGCTGCTGATGGCATCAAACCTCCATCGCAACTCCCAAATGCGCGTGCGCACCACCGCTTACACGCACAGCGAGAGCGACCACATCGTCTATGGCGTGAAGAACGCACTGGGGACGAATTTGAAATTCGGCAATGTGCGCAGCGCTGCGGCGGACTGGTCCCGCTTTCCCGTCGGCACAAAGTTCCGCATCACCGGCCAGCCAGACGTTGTTTACGAAGTGGATGACTACGGCAGCGCCCTCGTCGGCACTGGCACCATCGACCTCTACAAGCCCAGCACCTCCATGATGAACAAATGGGGCGTCCGCCATGTGGACATCGAAGTCATCCAGTGGGGCTCCTATCAAAAGAGCATGGACCTCATGCGCGACCGCACGAAGTGGAAGCACGTCCGCGCCATGATGGAAGGCATCGAGGCCCGCCTGCGCACCGCCAAGGAACCGGAAGGCGCACATGCCGTCACCGCTGCACTGTAATAAGCACTGTCAAAAAAAGGTGCGCCGAAAACAGCCGATATTCCACCACACGCACGCTCGTTAGAAAACGGCGTCATGCGTTTCCTCCCCCTTCTATTTCTTCTCGGCACTGCGGGTATCCTCCACGCCCAGCTCGGCAAAGCGGCGTGGCAACCGCCCATCACCCCACGGCAGCTCCATGCCGCACTGCAAAAAGGCCCGCAGCCAGAAACACAAAAGGAGCTGCATGACAAGGTGATGAAGTGGTTCGGCCTCAACAACCTCACCCAGGGCCGCGCCGGCGCGAAGATCGAGGCCACCACCGTCGCCTGGGCCGTCATGGACCCCAAACCCGCCCGCGTCGTGCGGCTTGATGGCACCTTCATCGGCGAAATGATCGCGCTCGGCGACGATGGCCTCCAGGTGCTCGCCGCAGAGATGCCGAACTTCACAGAATCCGGCTACCGCGTCGAAGTCGAAGGCATGCCCCGCCTCGCCGGCACCGTGCGCGTGGAGCACTTCGAGTACACCGCAGAGAGCCTCCCCCAGGAAGGCATCCCCCACGGCAAGCTGGAGAAATTCGAATGGAAACAGAGCAAAGTCTTCCCCGGCACCGTGCGCGACGTCACCGTCTATCTCCCCGCAGGCTTCAAGCCCGGTGAAGAAACCTGCCTCATGGTCTGGCAAGACGGCTCACGCCAGGCAGACCCCCACGGCACCCTGCGCGTCCCCATCGTCTTCGACAACCTCATCCACAAAAAAGACATGCCCCGCACCGTCGGCGTCTTCATCGACCCCGGTCGTAAACCGAATCAACGGCCCGGCGACAAAGCCGCGAACCGCGGCTTCGAATACGACTCGCTCGGCGACGCCTACGTGCGTTTCCTTCTCGAAGAAATCCTGCCCGAGGTCGAAAAACGCTGTCAAGCCAAGTTCCGTGCTGAACCTGAAGCCTGGGGCATCGCAGGCGGTTCATCCGGCGGCATCTGTTCCTTCACCGCCGCATGGGAACGGCCCGACAAGTTTCGCAAAGTGCTCTCCTGGGTCGGCTCCTTCGTCGATTTGAAAGGCGGACACGTTTATCCGTCGCTCATCCGCATCACCGAGCGCAAACCCATCCGCATCTACCTGCTCGATGGCGAAAACGACCTCGACAACAAGTTCGGCAACTGGCCCATCGCCAACAAACAGATGGCGGCGGCGCTCAAATACATGAACTACGACTTTCGCATCGACTGGACTCAATGCTTCCACGGCAGCAAAGGCATGGCGCCGAATCTGCCCGAGGCGCTGCGCTGGCTCTGGCGCGATGTGAAGTAAGTCACATCACCGCGTGACGATGTGCTTCTCCAGCGGCAGCACTTCCTCCAATTGCTCCGCCTTCGCCAGATCACGCGGCGTGATCATCTCACGCTCCAGTGGAATCGGATCACCTGCGATGGCTCGGATGATCTGCTCATGCGGCTTCCAGTCCAGATCGCGCAGCTTCACCGTCTTGCCCAGATTCTGCCCGCTCGCTGCCTTGAAGCCTTTGTAGATCAGCTCCGAGCAGTAAATCTTCTCATCATCCAGCTCATACTGGATGTCATACGGCAGACCGGTGAATTTCTCCGCCGCTGCGATCATCGCGCCCACCTTGGGCTGAAACTCCGCCTTCAAACGACTCACCGCGAACGCTTCCTCGCGCCCCTGGCCGATCCATCGCTCCAGCCGCGTCAGTTTCACCGGCCCGATCGCCTCCAGCACATGCCAGACATTGTCCCGCTTCACCACGATGCCGCAATGCGAGTAAGGGGAATGCGTGCTGCCTTCGATGGCATCGATGATCGGCATGTGTGGCAGCGATTGAAACACGATGTCGCCCTGCTGCGGTGTGTAACTCGTGATCGGACCGGACGAGGCGCAACTCGTGAGGAGAAGATAAGCCGACAGCAGCAACGAGTGTTTCATGCCACGAGGCTATCAAGCCGCCGCGTCGTTTGTCACGCCCATTTGCTGCCGATGAATGCCAACATCGGCCACATCCATGTCCCGCGTTCGACCGCCATCTCATCCCGCCCGCTCTGACAAAATAATGATCAGCAACAATCCGTTCATCACGAATGTGACATGAGGCGGAAACGAAGCTCGATTGAAAATCAGACTTGTCAGATGTGCAGGGTTTCGATAAATAGCTGGCCGATGTTGCTCCAGGCGCTCAATCCCGAAAGCACGCGGCACGCGGCACGCGGCACGCGGCACGCGGCACGCGGCACGCGGCACGCGGCACGCGATCTGATCGTTTCCGCCGAATCACTTCGGCTGATTTTCAAGCGCATTATGGGAATGTTTTAGTCCCCCGGAAGGCGGTTCCGGCGCAGATGGAAATGAATCTCCCGCGTTGGGAGATGCTTCCCTTGGAGTTCCACGCGGCTGCGGCGGTGATGGAGACCTTTCTCCTGAGATTGGAGAAGCTTTCGGCGGAGTTTGGCATGCTTCTCCAGACGTTTCGCGTCCGTCTCCAGGCTGGCCCTTGTCATCTCCAGCCGTTGGAGATGCGTCTCCAGCCCTTTCAGCACGATCTCCTGGAGTTGGAAATCCATCTCCCCAGGCGCCGACATCAACCCACGCGCATGAAAACTCTCACCTGGGACGCCATCAACCCCGCCACCGGCCTGCCCTACACCTGGGACGATCCGAACATCCGCTGGGGAGATCCCTCCTACGTCCTGGAGCCCGGTGATCCCGGTTACTCGCCTGTTTTCCCTCCCAACCAACCACCCGCCCAACCACTCCGCAAAATGAAACGCCAGGCCTACTACCCCACCAGCGCCGCCGAGCAGATCGTGTGGCTCGAAAATTTCCGCAACAAGCTCCCCGGCTACGCCACCACCCTCGGCCTCAGCACGGCGGAGTCAGACGCCGGCGTGGCGGACGCCCGCGCCGTCATCTACATCCTCGGCTCCTGGCTGCCCGCCGCTCGCGCCTGGGGAAAAGCCTGCACGGACGCCGCCGCCGCCGCGCAGGCGGGAGATGGCAGTTCCGCCATCGCGTTGCCCGTCTTCACCGCGCCCGCGCTGCCCTCCGGCGTGGTGCTGGGAAACACCGGCGCGTTGAACCGCGTCTTCGCACTCGTGCAGGCCATCAAGGACGCCGCCGGTTACACCGAGGCCGTCGGCACCGACCTCGGCGTCATCGGTTCACAGCAGACCGCGCCTGACCTCACCACCCTCCAGCCCGTCATCACCGCCGCCATCAGCGGCGCGGCAGTCGAGATCGGCTGGGGCTGGGGCGGCCACAGCGCCTTCCTCGACCTCTGCGAAATCCAGGTGGACCGCGGCTCCGGCTGGACGCTGCTGACCTACGACTCCACCCCCGGCTACACCGACACCGCGCCGCATCCCGCCACGCCCACCAAATGGAAATACCGCGCCATCTACCGCGTCGGCGACCACCCGACCGGCCTCTGGAGCGCTGAGGTCAGCGTCACGGTGGGGTGAGGACACGAACAAATCATCGCTGTCACACTTCGCTCTCTCCCAATCTTCAATTTTCAGCACAGCCTCATGAAACCAGCTCTCCTGTTCCTGACCCTTTTGTTTGCCACTAATGCCAGGACGCAAACGGTGGATAGCACTCAAATGCCCCTCGCTTTCACCCAAATGCCCCTCGCGCAACTGCGGGCAAAGGCGGAACAGGGGAATGTCGTCGCTCTGCTGGAGCTTGGACTGCGTCACAGCAACGGTCGCGGCGTGGCGCAGGACTGGGGGAAGGCCAACGAGTATTTCGGCAAGGCCGGTGAGCTTGGCAATGGAGTCGGCTACACCAAACTCGGAGACAACTACGCCAAAGGCAACGGCGTGGCACAGGACTTGGTGAAGGCCAGGGATTACTACCGCAAGGCCAACGAATACTACCGAAAAGCCGGGGAGGGAGGTGATGCAGACGGCTATTTCAAACTAGGATTGAACTACGGAGAGGGGAGTGGAGTGGAACAGGATTGGGGGAAGGCCGGGGA
>CAYQWE010000027.1:0-69554 GCA_964421275.1 uncultured Prosthecobacter sp. | reverse complement strand
TTCTACTCCAATTCTCCAAATCCGACAATCGACAGGTTTTCAAACACGGCCTAGCCGGTGCTCCTGCCCACTTGAAGGAAGGTGGCCTGATGGCACTGCGGCTACCGCATTCGGTGATCATCGACGATCTCGGCGTGCAACGGCTGGCAAAGAAACGTGGAGACAAGGTGCGGCTGAACGATTTCTTCGAAATTAACGATCAGGAAGCGCGCGTCGTGGGCATCGCTGACGCGATGAACTCCTTCACCGGCGGACCTTATGTGTGGACGACGTATGAACGTGCGCTGCAATATGTGCCGCCTCAGCGCAAGATGCTCCAGGCCGTGATCTGTGCGCCCCGTGAGGGTGTCAGTCTGGACCAAGCCGTCGCCGACATCCGGCGCGAGACGGGGCTCAAAGCCTACATCAATCGTGAGGCGGGCTTTGGCGAGTTTCTGGAGCAAGCACGAGGCGGGAAACCGACGGAGAATTTCACTGTCTCGACTGTGTGGTGGTATGTGAAGAACACCGGCATTCCGATTTCCTTCGGCACGACGGTCATCATCGGCCTGCTCGTCGGCATGGCGGTGAGCTGCCAGACCTTTTACTCTTTCGTGCTGGAGAACATGCGGCATCTTGGCGCGCTGAAGGCCATGGGTGCCAGCAACGGCATGCTGTGTGGAATGCTTCTCATCCAGGCGTTCACTGTGGGCATCATCGGCTACGGCATCGGGCTGCTCGGCACAGCAGGCTTTGCCTTCGGCGCACTGGAGCGTGAGCAACCGCCCTTTTATTTGCCGGAATTTGTTCCCTTCGCCGTGCTCGCCGTGGTGCTGGGTATCTGCTTTCTCTCCGCCTTGCTTGGCATCTGGCGCGTCAGCCGCCTGGAGCCAGCGATGGTCTTCCGCAGTTGATGCTCATGTCGGACCATGAAATCCAAACGCCCGCCGCCAAGGTCGCCGGAATCTCAAAAAGTTTCGGAGATGGCGAATCTCGCCTGCGTGTGCTGAAAGGGATCGACCTCGAAGTGCGGCGTGGTGACATCACCATGCTGGTCGGGCCGTCTGGCTGTGGAAAAACCACGCTAATCAGCGTGATCGCCGGAACGTTGGCGGCGGATGAAGGCCGACTGGAGGTGCTGGGCCAGGATCTCCGACAGATGACACCGCAGGCCATCACCAAGTTCCGGGCGCGCCACATCGGATTCATTTTCCAGTCCTTCAACCTCATCCCCACACTGACCTGCGCAGAAAACGTGAGCGTGCCGCTGTTGATCCAGGGAATGCCACACTCTAAGGCGGAGAGACGCGCACGGGAGGTCCTGGACAAAGTGGGGCTAGGGGATCTTTCGCGCCGGAGGCCAGCCCAACTCTCCGGCGGGCAACAGCAGCGCGTCGCGATCGCACGTGCGCTGGTGCATGAGCCACAACTGATCATCTGTGACGAACCCACCGCAGCTCTGGACGCGAAAAACGGCCATGTGGTGATGGAGTTGTTCGAGCACGTCGCACGCGGCAATGAACGGGCAGTCCTGATCGTCACGCACGACAACCGCATCTTCCATCATGCCAACCGCATCGCCAGCATGGACGACGGGCGTATCATCGAGGTGCATGACGTCGATGCTAGCCATCCACCACCGGAGCACCTGCGGCAAGTCGAGCGCCTATGACAGTGAAGCGACCGCAGTCAGGGCACGATCTCCACCGACGTGCCCACTGTCACTTCGGAGAAGAATCTTTCTGCCATGTGGCCAGGGAGACGGATACAGCCATGTGAGGCTGGGTAGCCTGGCAGATAGCCCTGATGCATGCCAACTCCGCCATAGACCCGCATGAAGTAGTACATCTTCGCCCCTTCGAATCGCGTTCCTGGAGGCTGCGGATCGATCCGGTTGTCGATGTTCTGCATGACGACGTTGCCATCGAAGTCCTCGTAGTCTCCGTAGATGGAGGATTTGTGGCCGATGTCTTTTTCCATGATGCGATAACGGCCCGGTTGCGTGCCATGAAACTCATCACCGGAAGAGATGGGGGAGCCTCCAGCCAGCTCACCTCCTTTGAAAAGATAAACCATCTGCTCCCCGAGGTTGATGACGACAGAGGCTCTGCCGACCATCTGATCCGCATACCAGAATGAACCATCATCCCCCCCGCCGCCTCCAAATAGACCGACTACGCGGCGGTGAACATGCTTCGCCGCGCCAGGTATCGTCTGGGTGAAAAATCTTTTTCCAGCGCGCCCCACCATGCCACCGCCGGGTGGAAAACGCATACCGCAACTGGTGCAAAGGGAGCCGACCAGGGCGGCCGAGCATATCAGGAGGAGTCGAAAGCACATGTGACGGCTCAGGAGCACGCCATGCTGTCCACCGGGAGCGAGCTTTCGTCAAGAACGGCTCAAGGCCGCACGAGGAAGAACGCACGGAAGGCATCCAGCAGCGGCTGCCCAGTGACATCCAACCCGGTGCCTTCGTCGATCCACTGGGAGGACGCATTGAGCTGGTAGTTCAGATAGGTGGAGGCTGTGGCATCCATATCCCCGCCCCACAGGCGGATATTGGCTCCTTGCGGGGCAGTCTGGACACCTGGGGCCAGCGGGAGCATCACCCCCGAGCCGAGCAGGCTCGTGCCACGGCTCTGTGGCAGTGCCAGCGGAGCCGTGCGCACCTCGCCCACGAAGGTGAATGTGACCGGCGTGCTGCGGATCTGCACAAACAAGCCCTCATGAGGCGCGACGACACGCGTGCCTATAGCAGTGGCATCATCACCGGCGACCCATTGCATGGTGCCGCCCGTCGATTGCAACCAGAGCTCCTGGAATGTGTTGGCAGCGGCGTCGAACGCGAGAACGCGATCTGACTCGCCGGAGGTGGAGGCTCCTTGCATCGTGCCGACCGGCAGCAGCGCACTGAGCGTCCAGTGAGGACGGACGCGGATGCGGGCACCGTTGATGGCCGCGCTTGCAGGTTCTGCCAGCGTGAGAGAGGCTGCCGAGCTTGCGGCGGTGTTAATGTCGAAGGTGCGGCCTGCGAGCGCTCCCTCTACTACCTCGGCATAATAGTTTGTGCCCGCCTGCCACAGGGCATGGATATCACCACCCTGCGTGTCGATGGAGATGACGTTGCCACCCACAGCAGTGACCTTGCCACAATACACTGACGGCAGCATCAGCGGCATCGAGAATGTCTGCCGTCCGACCGGGAAGCTGCGACGCGCCCAGCCCTGGACAGCCGTGACAGATGTGGCCTCGGCCACGCCATCGAGGTTGGCGTCGAGCACGACTTTGAGGCGCAAGAATCCACCTGGCACGCCGCCAAAGGCGTCCTCGACCCGGGCAAACCGCAGTGTCTGAGTCTGATCCACATTTGTCAGCACCGTCGGAGTGAGCGCCAACGTTCTCCATTGTGTGAGGTCATCACTGCCTTCCAGCACATAGCGGAGGTCTGGATGCTCGCCGGCTGGACGCGTGGCTACGGCGTCAACGGATCCGGTCGTCTTGTTATCAACGAGCGTGAAGCGAGCGATGCCAAGACTGCTGCCCGCTGGTGTACCCAACGCGTATTCGATGAGATTGGTGAGGCCATCGGAGTCGGGGTCATCATTCGGCGCATTCAGGCCGCCTAGCGCATTCTGTGCCTGCCAGGACGAGAACACGTCCGCTGTGGGATTTGTCTCCTCCGTGGTGGTGTCGCCCGTCAGTGTGCGGCGCTCAGTGGCGGCAAGCGGTCCCTGCAACGTGCGGAAGCCGAAGTCGATCGTCATCACACCGGAAGAATCCGCCACGTCGTCCATGAAGGCATCAAAGCCATTCTCACCGGTGGATGCGGCCACACTGCTATTCAGTGGCATGCTTCCGTAAGCGAGATTGACGATGCCTGACGAGACGCCGGTGTTGGATGGCTGCGAAGGGTCCGCGCCATTCTCATCAGAGCGGTCGTCCTTCGACAAGTCGGCATTGCCCGTCTGCAATACATTGCCGAGGCCGATGACAGAGAGCATACCATCCAGCGGTGCGCCAGATGCAAACATCTCGGCAGGGACATGGACATAATATGCGGCGGGTGATGACGCATAAAGCATATAGGTTCCGTCCTCCTCGGTAACAGCCTGCGAGATGGGCGTGCTGCTGACAGATTGTGACTGCTGGAAAAGCTTCACCGTCACACCTGGCACGGGCGTGTCGATGCCGGGATCGAAAGTGCCGTTGCCGTTCATATCCTGGAAGACGAGATTGCCCACCATGATGGCCTTGGGTTTGAAGCCGAGGTCAATGGTCAGATTGTTGTTTGCATCATCGGCGTTATCACTCGTCATGTTGAAACCGGCCTCGCGACCGTCAGAGTCTGTCGGCAGGGTGCCGGGAGTCAGAGTGAATGCGGCTGTCTCCACTCCCGTTGTCTCAGGGTTCGCCGCAGGCAGTGCGTTCTGATTGAGATTATCGTCTGATCCGCTGGCGGTCAGCGTGGTGGGTACAAGGTATTCCAACGGGGCAGAGGCGGCAAAATGGGGAGCGGAAATGCGCACCTTGCAAAGGTTAGGGCTGAGCACTGGGGCGCTAAAGAGCCTGTAGCCGCCATTGGCGTCCGTGATGGTGGTGCCGATCACCGATTCTTGACTGGTGGTGCCATCGACATGAACAAGCTCGACGGTGATGCCAGCGATGCCAACATCCACCCCGCTCTGGAATTTGCCATCGGCATTGTTGTCACGGAACACCAGATTGCCCACTCCGAGGCTCTGCGCGAAGCCGAAGTCGATGGTCAGATCGACCATCCCGTCCTGCGCATCGTCGCTAGTTCCTTGGAAACCATTTTCTAGCGAACCTGCCGGGGCACCGCCCGCGACAAGAACGACCGAAGAAGCACTGACGCCAACCTGCGCAAGGTTTTGCATATCCACACCGTCTTCCCCGGTGGCATCGTCGCCCATGGCCTGGCTTCCAAGCAATGAGACATAGTGGAAGAGTGGCCCTGGCCCGACCGGACCATTGTTGATGCTAATGGACTCCTTGAAGTTGTCTGCGGCGACATGGACGGTGTAGGTGCCTGGATTGAGATTAGCAAAGTAATAGCGGCCACTCGCGTCGGTGTAGGTGCTGCGGATATAGCCGGAGGATCCCGTATTGCTCGTGCCGGAGTAGAGCAGCATCCAGACGCCCGGAACTCCTTCCCCAGCATCTGCGACCCCGTTGTTGTTGGTGTCTTTGAAGACCAAGTTACCTATGCCCATCAGCGACGGCGGAGTTCCGCCGGTAAATCCGAAGTCTAGGGTCAGGTCCGTATCAGCGTCAGTGTAAACATCCTGCGTGGTGACAAAACCAGTCTCGGTGGTGTCATCTCTAGGCTCCGTACCATAGGCGAGTGTGAACACGATGGAGTTGACACCGGAGGAGGACGGATTCGCCGCGTCGATGCCGTTCTCATCACCGCCATCATCAACGCCGGTGTCGTCGCCTGATGCAGTGCTCGAAACGTTGCCTGAAAGCGACCCTGTTCCGTTGAACTCCGATGGCGGGATGTGCATGAAGTACTGCCCTTCCTCATAAGTATTGAGCAGGAAGGTGCCATCCTCACTGGTGAGCGTCTCCATCACCGGAGCGGTGGCAGAGTTGGAGGGATCATCTCCGGTCCGGTACAAACGAACCTTCACGCCGGCGACGCCATAATCTTGATCGTCATAGCGACCGTTGAAGTTCACGTCACGGAAGACCAAGTTGCCGACACCGAGCGGCTTCGGCGAGAAGCCAAGGTCGATCGTGAGATCGACGCTGGCATCGTCATAGTCGTCCGTCTCTGAATAGAAGCCCGTCTCCGTGGTCGCCGTGGTCGGCGCGACGCCTGGGTTCACTGTAAAGATAGGTGTGCGGACTCCCACCGCCACCACGGCCCCGATGGTGTAGCCGTCCTGCAAGGCATCATCGTCGCCCGCAGTGCTGACGGGAGCGCCCCCGTCCGCTGTTCTGGACGGCACGCGGTTTTCAAGGACTGCTCCAGGTGCGAAGCTCGACGCCGGAATCCTCACCTGGTAGCTGCCTGGAGCCACGCTGAAACTATAGAGACCACCGCCGGATGTCGTGATGGTGGTGATGGCAGAGGTCGCCGTGGCCTGGCCAGACCAAAGCTCAACAGTGACACCATCGACGCCGACCTCGACATTCGGATCGAAGATGCCGTCGTTGTTGGTATCATCAAAGACAAGGTTGCCGATGCCGACACGCGACACGAAGCCAAAGTCAATGGTGAGATTCGTCGCGGGGTCGTTGACATCGTCGCTGGATCCCATGTAACCGCCTTCCAGGCTGCCCGTCGGCGCGTTAACTCCATCCAATGTGAACACGGCGCACTGGATGCCATTGATCGCGGCATTGCCATCGTCGATGCCATCCTCGCCTAGGTTGTCGTCGCTTTGTTGCGTTCCAAGGACACTGGCCAGATTGAACAATGGCATGCCGAAGGCGAACTGACTCTCCGGCACGCGGATGTAGTAGCCGCCCGGAGTGAGATCCGTGAACATATAAGAGCCATCTGCCGCTGAAATGGTAGTGGCCACCGGCACGTCGAAGGGCGGCAGGGTTCCCTCCGCATAAATCTCAAGCGCAACCCCCGCAGCACCCTCCCCAGGATCAGCGCGGCCATTGTAGTTGGCGTCCACGAACACTAGGTTGCCGACGCTCGCCAGCCTGGAGAAGCCAAAGTCGATAGTCAGATCTGTGTTCTCATCCTTCTGGTCATCTATGTAAGCGTTGCCGCCGAACTCACCGAGCGAGTCAGTAGGTTCATCACCAGGGGACAGATGGAAGACCGCGGATCCCACGCCCGAAGTCGCGGGATCAGGGACATCGACACCGTTCTCATCCAAATTGTCGTCCTGGCCGTTGTCGCCTCCGTCGCCCGGCAGCGATCTCCAACCTGCGAGTGGTTTGCCGGTCGCAAACTCCGACGGTGGGATGAAGACACGGTAATCTCCGAGGGCCAGATTGCTGAACAGGTATCCGCCGCCGTTGCTGGTGATGGCAACCGATAGCGGTGTGGCGGTGAGCGGATCGGCCATTGCGTCAAAGAGCTGCACCTTGACACCGTCAATGCCTTCGCCGCTGTCATAGACAGCATTACCGTTCAAATCGACGAACACGAGGTTACCGACACCCACGGCATTCGGGTTGGCGGACATGAAGCTGAAGTCGATGGTCAGGTTGAAGTTGTTATCATCAAACGAATCCGTTCCGTGCAACACGCCGCTTTCCCCGTCAGCGTCAGTCGGAGAGCCATCGACTGCCAGAGTGAAGACCGCGCTGCTAATGCCGCTGAGGAATGGCATTGGGTCATCTATTCCATTCTCATTGCCAGGCACGTCATCATCCAGCGCACTGGTGACGTTGCTGACCCCGGTGGATGACTGGAGTCCATACAACGGATGCCCAGGTTCGAATTCTGAGTAAGGGATGTGGACGAAGTAGCTGCCGGAGGGAAGCCCATCGAAGAGATACACGCCGCCATTGCTGGTGATGCGGGAGAAGAGCGGAATCGCGGAGCCCGGCGTCTGATCACTCCGGTAGAGTTGCACGGTCACGCCGTCAGCCCCCTCTCCTGTATCCATCTTGCCATTTTGATTGGAGTCGATGTAAACGAGATTACCGACACCCACTGGGGTCTGGAATCCGAAGTCGATGGTCAGGTCCGCCGCTGCATCCACTTGGTTGTCGGAGGTGTGGTTGTAGCCGGTTTCCCCGCTGTCATCAGTCGGGCTGGAGCCAGCATAAAGGCTAATGACGAGCGAGGACACCCCGTTGACCTTGGGGTCGCCGATGTTGATGCCATCCTCGCCCACATCGTCATCACCAGCGAGGCCTTCGGAAATGCTGATGCGCTGGTAGAGAGGGCCACTCTCCTGGAATTGGGATGACGGGATATGCACCACATAGTTGCCCGCCGTCAGGAAGTTGAAGCCATAGTGGCCATCGGAGCCGGTCGTGGCGAAGGCCACCGGATTGTCCACCTCGGGATACTGGGTGTCGGTGTAGAGCTCCACGCGCACGCCGGCCATGCCTTCGCCGCTGTCGTAGTGGCCATTTGAATTGTCATCGGCAAAGACCAAGTTGCCCACCTCCACCGGGCGGAAGAGACCGATATCCACGGTGAGGTCGATGTTGATGTCGTTGAGGTCCGTCGCTGAATCGTAACCGTTTTCCGTGCTCGTATCCGTAGGAGCCTGATCACGCACCAAGTTGATCTTGCCGGTGCGCACCCCTGTGATCCACGGCGTGTCCGTGGGTAGGGCGTCCTGGCCGGCGTTGTCATCTCCGGCGGCCACCGCAGGGATGCTGAACAAGCCACGGAGATTTCCTGTGATCTCAAATTGATAGGCCGGCAGGTAGAGGAAGTACTGGCCCTGCCAGAGATTGCTGAAGAGGAACAAGCCCCCACCCGCAGTGGTGGTAGTGGCTACTGGCTGCGTCACTCCTGGTGTGTCTCCCCAGCGGTAGAGCTCGATGACCGCGTCATCACGCCCCTCGCCAGCGTCGAAGCGGCCGTTGCCGTTGTCATCCACGAAAACAAGATTGCCGATGCCCATGATGCCCGGCTCCACGAAGCCAAAGTCGATGGTCATGTCCCCATTGGCATCCACTGTGTAGTTGTCCAACTCTCCGCCACGGGAGAACTCGGCTCCAGTGTTGGCATTACCCAGCGGCTCGGCTCCGGGAGTGAGTGTGATGAGCGGACTGTAAACGATCGTCTTCGGACCGCCCGGCTGACGACCGCTATCATCCCCATCCACCTGGTCATCGACGATGGAGGTCACCGGGCTGCTATAGCCGCTGCCAGCGAGGGGCAGCCCGTCATTGAAGTTCAACGCGGCGATCTGCACCTGATATACTCCAGGTGCCTCGCCCGAGAAGTAGTAGTGACCATTTGAATCCGTGAATGTCCAGCCGACGAGTTGCTCCGCTCCGTCCACCGAGTTTCCATTGGCGTCACGCCACAACTCCACGCGCACACCGGGAATGCCGCCCTCGTTGGCATCCTGCACGCCATCCGCATCAAGATCATTCCAGACCAGGGAACCAATGGAGACGGAATCCGGTAACGGAGAGAACGGACGCCCGATGGCAACATCACGCGGACCGGCCCAGATTTCATTATTGGGGCCGGGGGGCTGAGGAATGGGCACCTCGTGAATGACCACGGTACCGTTCGGTGCTCCTGCGATGTCCACATCGATCAACGCCGCGCTGGTATAGGTACCCGCATTGACGGGCTTGCCCCAGTGATAGCCGGAAATGTAGAGGTGGTTGTTCGCCGGATTGTACTCGAGGTCGCGTGTGTCCACCTCTCCAAGACCTGCGCTGGACACGGTGGCGATGAGCTGCGGCTGGCCGGGTGCCGAAGGCGTAGCGATGTTCACACGGAAGATCTCATCATCACTGCGGTTCACGCCGTAAAGGACACCGTCCTCAATGTCGATGCCCGAGATCAACGCGATGGGCTGCCCACCGGGGACCATGTCCACAAGTTGTGTCTCTGTGACGATAACATTGAGCAGACCGCCAGTTGTCGAGTTGTAACGGCGCACTTCACGGAGATCATTGGTCTGCACCACGACGTAAAGGTTTCCGTCCGGACCAAAGTTAAGGTCCTCCACGCCGGAGACGGGGATGAATGTGTAAGGTGCTGTGCCGATGGGTGCCCCGGGACTGCTCCCCGTCGGCCCTTGGAAGCGGACGATCCGCCCGCCGTTCACATCGACGACGTAGAAATGGCCGTCCGGCCCGATCGTGAACTGCGCGATCAGACTCACACTCGCGACCGAGTTGTCGAGCACCGGCCCGAGATCAACTCCGGTCGGGCTGATCTTGCGGATGTTGCTCGCGCCATAGTGAGCAACGTACCAGTTGCCGTCCTGTCCCAGCTCGATGGCGTAAGGCACATCCCCGTAGTCCGCGTTGCCCTGGCTGAGGCTGTTGCCGAACGCAGGGACCAGCGAGCCTGTGTAGAGACCACTCGTCGCATCAAAGGTCTGGATGCTGTCCGCCTGCGTGGCGGAGACATAGATACTCGGCGTCACGCTGATAAAGCCGAAGTCGATCGTGTTCTCCTCGTAAGTGCCACCGCCATTCCCTGGCTCGTCTGCTGCGTCGAGGGTGATGACCGGACCGTAAACCGCGCCTCCGTTCATCTGGAAACCGTTATTGTCATTGTCCACGCCATTGTCCAGCAGCGTAGCCTTGCTGCTGGAGAGCGGATATGCGGACGGCGGCGTCGGGACGCGCACGCAGACCTTCAGCGGCGGCAGGGAGCTGAAGGAGTACATGCCACCGCCGCTGGTCACCGTGGTCTGCAACAACACATCGTCTGTGCCGCCAACGCGGTTATCCGCGCCCACGTCCCAGATTTGCACGGTCACGCCATCAATGCCGGACTCACCGCTATCCCGGATACCATTGTCATTGCTGTCATGCCAGACCAGATTTCCGACGTTCATGCCGCGGAATAGGCCGAAATCGACCGTGCAGTCGGTGTCAGCATCACCATCATCCACCGTCGGCTCGCCGCCGGTTCCCATTGTGATCACAGGCGAGAATGCCGGCGCACCCGGGCCACCAGGCTGCACTGCGGCGTTGTTATCATTGTCCACACCATTGTCGAGGTTCACCGGATTGCCCCCGATGATCGTCAGCGCCGAGGGCATGATGACGCGCATAAAGAAGGCACCTGGCTGGAGGTTATCGAAGTGGTATTGGCCGAGCGAACCCGTCGTGGTGCTACGGATCATGAGATCGCTGTTCGTACCGCTGCCACCGATGGTATGGTCCGCGCCAGGATCCCAGAGCTCGACGGTGACGTTGCTGATACCGGGCTCTCCTGCGTCACGCTGGCCGTTGAAATTGTTGTCCTCGAAAACGATGTCCCCAATGACTAGGCCTTTCACGAGCAGTGAATATGACTGCGTGGCCGAGCAGTTGTAGGAGTCCGTGACACGCACAGTGAAATTCGCAGTGCCGTAGGCCGTCGGCGTGCCTGAAAGCAGGCCGCTAGACGACAGTGTGACGCCTGCCGGAGGCGACCCGGCGATCACGCTCCAAGTGTTAGGCCCGGTGCCGCCGGCGACATTGAGTTGCTTGCTGTAAGCGCCCCCATAATACGCGCTGGTGAGCGTCGTCGGGCTGACGCTGATGCTGGGACAGCTAACGCTCAACGTGTAGAGTCGCGTGTTGACACAATTGGTCGAATCACGCGCCTCGATGGTGAACGACGAGGTCATCGCCTGCGTGGGTGTGCCAGAGATGATACCGTTGGCGCTCAGCGACAATCCAGTCGGCAGGGAGCCGCCCACCACACTCCAGTTGTAAGGCGCACCGCCGCCCGTGGCATTCAACGTGGCAGTGTAAGCCGAGCCGACGGTGCCGTTGGAGAGTGAGAGCGGTGTGATGACCAGCGTCGGGCACACGATGGTCAGCGTGTAGGGCTGCGTCCCTGGCGCGCCGTTTTTGTCGAGCGCCCTGACCGTGAACGTGTAGGGGCCCGGTGCCGCCGTGGTGATGCCGGAAATCAAACCGGAGGATGAAAGAGTGATGCCTGTAGGCAGGCTGCCCGTGAGAATGCTGTAAGTATAAGGCGCAGTGCCGCCAGACGCGGCAAGCTGCTGTAAGTAAGGCACCAAGCGGGTACCGTCCGGCAGTGTGGAAGGAGTGATGGTGATCGGTGGATAATCGACGGTAATGGTATAGCGCCGCGTGACGGTGCAGCTCTGCGCGTCGGTCGCCTTCACATCGAAGGTCGTGCTGCCTAGGCTCGTGGGCGTGCCGCTCAAAACACCACCAGCGGAAAGTGTAAGACCCGTGGGCAGCACACCACTGGCTAGACTCCATGTGTATGGAGCTTTGCCACCACCTGCGGACAATGCCTGGTTGTAAGCCGCATATTGTGTCGCAGAGGGCAGCGGCGACGGCCCAATGGACAGCGTCGGACAGGCGATGACGATCTGGAAGGCACTGGTGGTGGAGCAGCTCACGCCATCTGTCGCACGGACAGTGAATGAGTAAGTCCCCGGAACAGCGCTAGACGTTCCTGAGATCAAACCGGAGCCGCTCAACGACAAGCCCGCAGGAAGTGCGCCTGCTACTAGGCTCCAAGAATATGGCGCTGTGCCGCCGGTGGCTGTGAGCTGCTGATTCGGATAAGCCGTGCCCTGCATGCCCACAGGGAAGGCTGGCGCGGTGATGTTGATCACTGGGCAGCCCACCACGAGCGCATAAGGAGCGGACTTTGCGCAGCCGTTTACGTCAGTAACGGTGACGGTGATGTTGTAGGTTCCCGGCGCACTGGATGGTGTGCCGCTGAGGATGCCGCCGCTACTCAGCGTCATTCCTGCTGGTAGCACACCGGAACTGCTCCAAGCGTAAGGGCTGCTGCCATTACCTGCTGTCAATGTCTGCGCCGCATAAGACGCATACTGCGTGGCTGGCGGCAGAGTGGTCGGCGACAACGAAAGCACCGGACAGGTGATGGTCCAGGTGACCGGATTATCGACCACGCATCCGACCGCATCAGTACCGCGGATCACGAAGGCATAAGTTCCAGGCGCACCTGAAACCGTCCCCGACAACAATCCTCCCGACGAAATAGAAACCCCGGTGGGCAGCGTGCCCGACTGGCGGGTGAAAGTGTACGGCGCGGTGCCGCCGCCGGCGGTGAACTGCTGACTAACCGCAGTGTTCTGCGCCGTCGTGGCGAGAGTGGCAGGAGACATACTCAGCACCGGACAGATCACATTCAGCGCGAGCGCCTGCGTCGCAACGCATCCAGCGGCGTCCTGTGCGCGGACTGTGAAATTGTAAGTGCCAGGAGCCGCTGTCACCGTACCACTGAGAACACCCGGGCCCGAGAGGCTCAGTCCTGTCGGCAACGAACCGCTGCTGACGCTCCAGTTGTATGGGGAATTCCCGCCGCTGGCACTGAGTGTGACGCTGACCGGCGCGCCCTTCGCCGCATCTGCCAGCGATGTAGGAGAGAGGGTGATGACGGGGCATGAGCGCAACCCAAAGTCGATCGTGTTTTCAGCATTCGACACGCCGGTGCTGCCAGGTTCCCCTCCGGCCGTGAGTTGGAACACCATGCTGTTCACAAACGAGCCCGCCGCGCCCGGCTGTGCGCCGTTGCTGTCATTGTTTACGCCGTCGTCAGACGTGGACACCGTGCCGCTGGCTAGTGAATAGGCCGCAGGCGGCGTCAGGCGCACATAGAAGCCGCCGCTGGTGAATACACGGAAGCTGTAAACACCGCTGCTGAGCGTGGAGGTCGTCTGCAATGAAACATCCGCATTCGCGCCGGAGCCGCCGACGGCGTTGTCCGCGCCGGGACTCATCAACTCCACGAGGACGCCGCTGATGCCCGGCTCGCCACTATCCTTGCGCCCGTTGTTGTTCGAGTCATTCCAGACCAAGTCGCCGACGGTGATCCCGGTGAAGAGACCGAAGTCGATGGTGTTGTTGCCATTGGTGCCGTCACCGTCCACACCGGATGCCGGTTCCGCCCCGACCTCCAAATCGATCACTGGACTGTACACAAAGGTGCCCGGCCCGCCAGGCTGGCTGCCGTTGTTGTCATTGTCCACATCGTTGTCGATCGTCACCACAGCTGCGCTAGCTGCGGAAACGCTAACCGTCGGCGTGACGCGCACATAGTACCTGCCCGGTACCAGATTGGTGAAGGAATAACCACCTGCGCTGGTGGTCACGAGGCTACCGCCGACCTGTGTGTCGGCATCCGCGCCTGCACCACCGATGGCATTGTCCGCTCCGGGGCTAAACAACTGCACCGTGACGCCGCTAAGGCCGAGTTCCATACCGTCCCTGATGCCGTTGTTGTTCGCGTCATTCCACACCAGGCTGCCCACACTCACCCACGGTGATACGGAGCACGGTTCTGTCGCGATGGTGAGGACGCCAGACGCGTCTGTCTCAAACGACCCCTCGGTGCCGCTGCTAGGCGTGTAACTAAATGATGTGAGAGCCCCGTTGCTGTCATAAGCAGGTGCGCTGTCGAGGTCCACCATGTGAAGTACCATCCCTGTGCTCCCACCCATCCGGAGGCCCTCCCATGTCCCGGCATCCACACCGATGGAGCTCCAGTTTGCGGCGTTGTTGACGCGCGAGGCGTCGATAATGCACTGGAAGCGGATACTGCCTCCCGTTTCTGTGACGCGTTGCAGCAGGATGTCACCGGCAGTGGCGCTGCCAGCGGCGCTCGTCACCAGAAGGTTGGATGCTGTCTGCCAACTGTTGCGTCCGAGAGTGGCGTCGTAACGGTAGATGCTCACCACGGGGCTGGAGCGCGTGATACCATCAATGTAAACAATCGCGTGGTCCGCCGTAGCCGGATTGGAGCCGGTGCTGACCAGGAACCACAGCGCATCCACCTTTGCGGTGCCAATCTGGGTCATGTTCACATCCAGATTGATGCGGTTCAACGAAGCGTCATAAACCACATCCGCTCCGTCGATGCTGGCGATGCCGGGCGTGTAGGTGAAGTCATACGCCTGAGCCGGCGTCCATTCGGCAGACATGCCGAACGTACCGTCGTGGTCGCTGTCGGTGGCTAGGAAATGATAGCATCCAGTAGCGGTCGGGCCGCTGGACTTGAAGCCGAAGTCCACCGTCATGTTGCCATTGTTGTCGTCAGCGTCGTCCAACCAACTGAATGCGCCGCTCTCGCCGGTGCTGTTGGCGGGCTCGCCGCTATCAGCCAGAGAGATCAATGCACTGCTGATACCGTTGAGGGAAGGCTGGGCGTTGTCGATGCCGTCGTCGTTGCCGACGATGTTGTCATCCGTGTCATTGTCTGCGGAGTTGGCCGGATAGATAGAGATGGTGTTCACCAGCGCCTTGCCGACGCCGAACTCAGAGGCCGGAACGCGCACATAATAGGAACCCGGTACCACCTTGGTGAACTGATAACGACCGCGCGAGCTCCATGAGTTGCTCGTGGTAGTGCTAGTGACAAACGTTCCGGCGCTGTCCAGCAATTCCACACGCACACCACCCACACCTTCACCCGAATCATACACACCGTTGTTGTTAGCGTCCTTGTAAACCAAGTTGCCGATACTGCAGAAGGTCGGGCGTAGGCCGAAGTCGATGGTGCTCTCCACATTGCCACCAAATGGTGCCAGCAGACTGCCAGGCTCGGTGAGAGCTGAGAGCGTGATCATCGGCGAATAGATCGCGGCTCCAGTGTAAGCCTGTGACACGCCGTTGTTGTCGTTGTCGATACCATTATCCGCATTGCTGCTGGCCGTGCTACGGCGTGGATGCGTGATTGGCGGCGTAACACGTACATAATATCTGCCAGCGCCGATCCCTGTGAAGCTGTAAAGACCATCAGCGCCAGTGGTGACGGTGCCGCCCGTCTTGACATCATCACCATTGCCGACCGTGTTGTCAGACGAGACGAAGAGCTCCACTTGGGCACCGGGGACTCCCGTCTCGCCGGTGTCCACTACGCCATTGGAATTGGCGTCTGAGAAGATGAAATCGCCGATGGTCATCGCGGCGGAGAATCCGAAGTCCACCGACATGTCCTGGTTACCCCCACCGATGGCGCGGCTGCCAGGCTCCTGGCCGATCGCCAGATTGATCACCGGGCTGCTCACTGCGGAGCCACTGCCGCCCGGCTGCAGGCCGTTGCTGTCATTGTCCACACCGTCATCCGCGTTGACGGCTGGAGAGGCCAGCGGCCACAAGACGCCAGGCGTCGGAATGCGCACGAAATATTCGCCGGCAGCGAGACCGGTGAAGAGATAATAGCCGTTTGCGTCCGTGGTTGTCGTGGCGACGAGCTGATCGTCGGCGGTGTTGGTGAGATTGTCGGCCCCTGGACGGAGCAGTTGCACCGTGAGGTTGGGCAGGCCGGGTTCACGCGGATTCTTGAGCCCGTTGGCGTTCGTATCGGCCCAGACGAAATCGCCGATTGCCAGCGTCGGCGGGACAGCCGTGGCGTCACCTTGCAGGAGGATGTTGTCGATGTCGATGTACCCCGAACCGTCGCCGCCCCAGAGGTAAATTTCCATGAGGAAGGATTTTCCGGCGAGCTGCGGCCCCGTCGGAAGCGAGGTGGCGCCGCCAGTGAAGTTGTTCCAGGCCAGATTCATCGAATACCACGAGCCGGTGGCCGGGATATTGAAGGTATCCGTGGACGCGGTGTGGTATGACGCGCCGTCCTGCCAGGTGAGGAAGACTTTCCCCTGCACCGGTGAGGTGGTGCCGACGCGGGTGAGATCAAAGAGGATGTTGCCGATGTTACCGTCCGCGTAAGGATCCATGTCAAAGCGTATCCACAGGCTGTCCGGCGACTGGACGAGGCTGGTGCGCGTAAGATTGTAGTTCGAGTCGAAAGCCGCGTCCCAGTCGCGCATGCGACGGGAGAGGGAGCCGCTGCGAATCGGGCCATTGGTGGCGGGTTCGCTGATGTCAGTGAGGCCGTTCATGTCGTCCTCGATCTGGATCTTCGCGGCGTTGGCCACGGCGGTGTTCTTGAAGCTCGGCGTGGCAGGTAGGCCGCCACTGCTGGTGTTGAGAGTGTATTCGAGCAGGTTGGTGATCGAGTCCGGCACCGCGCGGAAGGCGAAGTCAACCGAGTTCTCAATGTCCGACCCACCTGCGGCATCCCCTGGCTCGTGACCGACGGCGAGCGTAATGACTGGGCTGAAGACTGCGGTTCCCTTCCCTCCGACCTGGATACCGTTATTGTCGTTGTCCACGCCGTTGTCCGCATTCACCTGCGTCCCGGACGACATCGGTCGCGCCGAGAGCGGCGTGGGGATGCTCACATAATAACTGCCAGGAGCGAGTCCGGTGAACAGGTAGCCGCCGGAACCATCAGTAGTCGTGGAGCCTCGCAACACATCATCTCCGTTGCCCACAACGGTGTCCGTGGTCGAATAGAGCTTCAATGTCACACCACCGAGGCCAGGCTCACCCACATCGCGGCTGCCGCTTTGATCCGTGTCGTCCCACACCAAGTCTCCCAGACTGAGACCGTTGATGACGAGGATGTAATCACGCGAGCCGAAGCATGTGGCGCTGTCCACACTGCGGACGGTGAAACTGTAGCTGCCAGCGGCCGACGGCGTTCCACTGATGACGCCGCTGCTACCCAAGGTCATGCCAGGAGGCAGGCTACCGGCGGTCAGCGAGTAACTGTAAGGCGCGATACCGCCGCTGCTACCGAGCGTCTGGTTGTAGGCGACGCCGCAGTGGCCCGAAGGCAGGCCAACCGGACTCAACGTGAGTGTCGAGCAGTTGATCGTCATGCTGATCGTCGCGCTGCCGAGGCATTGATACGCGCCGCGAGCCTCCACCGTGAAAGTGTAGGTGCCAGGAGACGTCGGCGTACCCGCGAGCGTGCCAGTGGGGCTCAACGCCAGACCTGGAGGCGCTGTATCTCCAACCGGGATGCTCCATGTGTAAGGTGCCGTTGCGCCGGAGGCTGTGAGCGTCGTAGAATAGGCTGCGGCCACCGTGCCGTCCGGAGGTGTGGCGGGGGAAATCGTCACCGGGGGGCATTGCAGACTGATGACATAGGTGATCGATCCGGGGCAGTTGTTCTGATCTGCCGCCTGGATGGTCACACTGTAATTGCCGGGAGCACTGGTGGGAGTGCCACTGACTAGGCCTGCTGGCGAGATACTCATGCCACTGGGGAAGGCACCACCAGTGAGAGACCATGTCTTCACACCAACACCACCGGAGGCAGTGAGCTGCTGCGAGAAGGCTCCTCCCACCAAAGCCGTCGGCAGTGACGAGGGGGTAATAGTGATGGCAGCGCAATCCACGCCAAGCGCGAACGCCTGCTGCTTCACACAGCCGTTCAAATCAGACACCTGGGCAGTGAAATTGAACGAGCCGGTCGCGCTCGTTGTACCGCTGATCAAGCCTGCGGAGGAAAGCGTGATGCCGGAAGGCAATGCGCCACCGGTAAGCGACCAAGTGTAGGGGGCCGTGCCGCCATTTGCGGCGAGCTGCTTGCTGTAGGCCACCGTCGTCATGGCCTGCGGCAGCGTGACCGGCGTTACGCTGATGAGCGGACAGTCGAAAAGAATCGTGCAGTCACGCGATCCTGAGCAACCGGAGGAATCCGTAGCCCTCACGCGGAAAGTGTAGCTGCCCGGCACCACCGTTGGTGTGCCGCTGATGACACCACTGCTGCTCAAAACGAGTCCGGCGGGCAGCGCGCCGCTTTCCAACGACCAAGTATAGGCAGGATTGCCGCCGCTGGCAGCCAAAGCCTGGTTGTAAGCCTGATACTGACGACCATTCGGCAGCGTCGAAGGAGAGAGCGTGATCACCGGACAGGTCACATGCAGGGTGTAGGCACGCGTGCCGGAGCAGGAGACGCTATCCGTGCCGCGCACGGTGAAGGTGTAATCACCCGGCAGCGCCGTCGGCGTGCCACTGATCAAGCCGGCATTGCTGAGGCTCATGCCAGCGGGCAGGGTGCCGTTGGTGATGCTGAAGGTGTAAGGCGCGCTGCCGCCGGTGCCATCCAGCAGCACGGCGGAGTAGGCAGCGAACTGCTGCGCGTCAGCCAGCGAGGCCGGAGTCAACGTGATCGGCGGGCAGACGACGCGCAGGCTCAGCGACTGTGTGCTGACACAGTTGTTCGCGTCACGAGCACGCACGGTGAAGGAATAGCTCCCCGGAGCCGAGCCCGGCGTGCCGCTGATGACGCCAACGCTACTCAGACTCATACCCGTTGGCAACGCCCCGCTGGTGATGTCCCATTGGTAGGGAGCCGTACCGCCCGCCGCGCCCAACGTGGCGGATGTGTAAGCCGCGTACTGCGTGGCATCTGCCAATGTCTTGGGCGTGATGTCGAAGACCGGGCATGCGACGACAAGCGTGTAGGCGCGTAGTCCCACGCCGTTGTAGGCGTCACTCGCCCGTGCGGTGAACGCATAGCTCGCAGGCACAGAAGTCGGTGTCCCGCCCAGCAACCCAGTCGCGGAATCCAAAGAGATGCCCGTCGGCAGGCCGCTATTGCCACTGGTGATGCTGTTGTATCGCGCCAGCACCTCCGCCGCACTGATGACGCGGTTGTAAATCACCGGTTCGTCGAGCGCTCCGGTCCAGTGGGTGCCTGCGGTGGCACTGCCTCCGAAATTCAATGACTGATTGGAGTGGTTGATGGGAATGACGAAGAGTTTTGACGTCACCTGTGTGCCATTCACATAAATGCGCAGGACTGCACCGTCATAAGTGCCAACCACATGATTCCAGGCATTCACCGTGAGCGGTGCATCTACGAAGTCCGAAGACAGCAGCACCGTGGAGGGGCGGTTGATCCAGAAACGCGCTGTGCTGGAGCCGCCACTTTGCAACAAACCGTAACCATTAGTCGGAGCACCCATATTGTCCGTCTTCGCGATGATAATGCGGTTGCCTGATGGTGATGCACTGACGGGACGCACCCACGCCTCGACACTGATCTGCGCCGGGCGCATGACGGACTGGTCCGGCACCTGCATGTAATCGTTTGTGCCGTCGAAATTGAACGCACGGCCTGCGACGCCAGCGGTGAAGGTCACGCCATTGAGCAATGCGCCATTGTTTCCTGCGATCACCTCCGCAGCTCCGCCCTCACCCGGCCACCAGGCAGCAGTGCCGACCAACGCAGAAGGACTGACACTCCATGTATAAGGCCCGGTGCCGCCAGATGCGACAAGACCCTGAGCGTAGGCCGCGTATTGCGTGGCTGACGGCAACGTCGCTGGATTGACGGTGACCACGGCGTTCGTCAACAACATCGTATAGCTTTGTGTGCCCGCACAGCCCGTGCTGTCCGTGCTGCGTACCGTGAATGTGTAACTGCCAGGCGCGGCGGAGGCTCCGGGCGTGCCGCTAATCACGCCGCCGCTACTCAAACTCATGCCGGAGGGCAAACTGCCGCCGCTGATGGAATAGGTGTAGCCCCCTGCCCCGCCATTGGAGCTCAGCGTGAGCGGATTGTAGGCCACATACTGCGCAGCCACGGCGACCGTGCCGGGACTGATCGTGATCACCGGACAGATGCGGAAACCGAAGTCGATGGTGTTCTCTACATTGGTGTTTCCTGAACTCCCCGGCTCACCTCCGGCGGTCAGCGTGATGACCGGGCTGATCACCGCCGTGCTGATGCCTCCGAGTTGGATGCCGTTGCTATCATTATCCCTGCCATCATCGGCGATATCCACAACGCCTGATGCGAGAGGATAGGCCGACGGAGGAACCGGGATGCGAATGCGATAGGTGCCTGGCTGATAAACGGTGAATCCATACACGCCCGAGCTGTTAGTGGTCGTGCTGGCGATCACCGTGTTGACCGAACCATCGAGCAGCTCGACGGCCAGTCCCGCTCCGGCACCCAGTTCGGTGCCACTGGTGAAAGCACCGTCGTTGTTCGCGTCGATGAAGAGCTGGCTGCCAAGCTGGATGCCGCTGAAGAGGCCGAAGTCCACGCTCAACTCGGTATCAGGGTCCGTGTCGCCGTCTGCGGCGGACTCGGTGCCGGATGCCAGCGTGATAACCGGGGAGTAGATTTGAGTGCCCGGCCCGCCAGGCTGCGAGCCGTTGTTGTCGTTGTTGATGCCATTGTCGAGCATCACGACATTGCCACCCGTGGAGGGCAGGCTCGCTGGCGGGGTGACGCGCACGACGTATTTGCCAGCGGCGAGACCCGTGAAGTTGTAAGCACCCGCCGGACTCGTAGTCGTGGAGGCGATCCAGAGATCATCCGCGTCGCCCGCTATATTATTCGCGGTGCTGAAGAGATCGACAGTGACACCCGCGAGGCCCAGCTCGCTGCCGGCCCCCGTGTCACGCACGCCGTTCTTGTTGGCATCATTCCAGACAAGGTTGCCGATGGCGAGCGTGGCGGTCGCGTTGACATGACAGAGATAGAGCAGGTCGGCCACCACCGGGCCGGTGCTGCTGCCGCCGGAGAGGACGATGCTCGCGGTGTCGATCTGTGACGGTGTGGCCGCGTTTGCCACACGGAAGTGATAGGTGAGCTGACGCCACATCGGCTGCGCGCTGTTGCCAGTCGCCTCAGTCCAGCCGTTGTAGTCTGACGCGCCCAGGGTTGGATAAGAGATCGTGCCACCGGAGTAATCACAGCATTGGCTCACGCCCGGCGCGGTGGCGCTCATCTCCCCCTGAGGCACGGTGTAATACTGGTAAATGCCCGGCGTGGCACCCGTGATGACCTGGAAGATCGAGGCGTTCGCACCGAGATTCCATCCGACCGAAGCGGAGCCGGAAGACGCGCCCGCCACCCAGACACTCAGCTCATACTCCATGCCTGCCTGCAGCACACTGCTCCATGCGCCACCACCCGCAGGACGCAGACTGATAGATGAGCCTGAGCCCTGCATCAGCATCATGCGTTTGCCATGACGGCTCTTCATACTCTCCACCCAAGAGACGCGTGACCCTGTGCTGCCCGCGACGATCTGCGCGCGCTGCACAGGCTCGCCGAGACCGCTAGTGCCATTCGTGCCGCCCAGCCACTGGAAGGCGTTGATGCCGGTGCCGAACGACGTACCCGTGCCACCGTAACCGAGCACTGAGGTGGCCGTTCCGGTCAAGTTTGGCAGTCCCTGGAATTCAAAGCTCGGATTGTCGAGCAAATTGGTGACAAGGCACGGATTCGCGTTGGAGAAGCCGATATCGATCGTGCTATCGCAATCGGTGTCGTCACCATCGACGGCATTGCCAGGCTCTGTTCCAGGGGAAAGCGTGATGAGGGGGGAAACCACCGGAGCGCCAGCACTGTTTTGCAGACCGTTGTTGTCGTTATTGACGCCGTTGTCCGTGCTCACCCGCGTCGTGCTGGACACTGAAAAATACAACGGTGGGACCGGAATGCGCACATAGAAAGTTCCGGGCGCCAGTTGCGTGAACTGGTAGCTGCCGTTGGCGTCCGTGATGATTTCTGCAACTTTGGAATCGTCCCCGCCGCCGTTTTCTGCGGTGTTGTTGGCACCAGGTTTCCAGAGCTGCACCAGCAGGCCCGGCACGCCGCTTTCCGCACCTTGACGAATGCCGTCGTTGTTCATATCGATGAAAACGAGGTTGCCGATGCCCATCGTCTTGATCTGCATGGAGACGGCCAACACAGCGCTCTCGCATCCGTTGGCATCGGTTGCTTTGATGCTGAAATTGTAGCTGCCCAACGTCGTAGGCGTGCCGCTCAGAACGCCCGCCGGACTCAGCACAAGGCCAGGAGGCAGCGCACCTGAAACAAGAGTGAAGGTGAAGGGGGCGGTGCCCTCACTGGCGGTAAATGCCTGCGTGTAGGCAAAATTCAAATAACCGGTGGGTGCAGCAGCGGGTGAGAGCGTGATGGTGGGGCAGCCAAGCGCAAAGGTGTATGCGTGTGTGGAGACGCAGCCATTGGCATCGGTCGTGCGGATGGTCGCTGTCTTTGTGTCCCCACTTGTCGCCATGCCGCTGACGACACCGTTTGATCCCAGTGTGAGGCCGTTCGGCAGCGCACCGGAGACGACATCCCATGTGTAAGGAGCGGTGCCCCCGCTGGCAGTCAGTGTCTCGTTGTAGCTGCTACCCACATAAAAGCCGGAGGTTTGCGCAGGGCCCATGGTGATGACTGAACACACACGCAGAGTGCGTGACGCGGTCACGGTACATCCGTTGGCATCAGTCACGGTGATCTGGATCGTGGAAAGCCCGGCGGTGGCGACAGTTGTGCCGCTGATCAGGCCGCCTGCGGTCATGGTGATGCCGTTTGGCAGCGTGCCGCTGGTAATGCTGTAATTGTAAGGCGCAACTCCTCCAACTGCGGTGACGTTTTGCGAATAAGCCGTACCAACCATCGCCGCAGGCAGTGTGGCTGGATTCATCGTGATCGCGGAACAAGCCGGAGCGAGGGTGTAGGCGCGGGATCCGGTGCAGCCATTCGCATCCGTGGCGGTGAGGGTGAAAGTACGGCTAGTGGTGCTCGTGGGCGTGCCGGTGATGGCTCCCGTACTCGTATTGAGGTTCAATCCGGCAGGCAGCGTGCCGCTGGTCACCGCATACACATAGGGGGGGACGCTGCCGCTGGCCGCCACGCTGGCGGAGTAAGGCGTACCAATGGTCAAGCTCGTCGAAATGGCAGGTAGCGTGATCACATCGCAAACTCTGATGGTGACCACTTGGTCGCCGGTGCATCCGTAACCGTCTGTGGCACGCACGGTGATGGCGTAGGAGCCTGGAGTCGTCGGAGTACCGGTGATAAGGCCACCGCCGCTAGCGCCGGAAGCCTCAGTGATACGCAGATTGGAGATCGTGGCGAAAGTAGTGCCTAATCCGAGGATGGTAGTATTCAAGGGAGCGCTGGCCCGGAAGCGCAACTTGCAGGCTCCGGCAGGCGGATTTTGCGGAACATCGAAATACAAGGTGACCGTGCCGCTCTCCACCCCGTTACCGAAGAGGCCCAAGATATTGATGAGAGTGCCTGATGATGTTGAGTCCAGGGCGTTGCCGGAGCCATCGAGGAGTTCGACCGTCATGCTTGGCAAAATACCCAGCCCAGATTTCAGGAAGCCACCGCTGCCATCCATGTCGAAGGAAACCGCATATCGGATGCCCGGCTTGAGATTCACCGGAGAGCCGGGCTGATTGAAGTTCGCAGTGGCCTCCCACGAGGAGACAATGGAAGTGCCTACACCCAACATGCCGAGAAGACTGGAGCTGTTGTTGCTGACACCAAAGGTGAGAGTGTCGCCCGTCAGGGCCGTGCGCGCACCGCTTTCCGTCAGTCCGATGAACAGCACGCCGACACTCACGCCGCCGGAGGCACTCAACGACCAGATGCCCGAGTTCACCGGCCCTGCGGAACCTCCCAATGCAAGGGTTATCAAGCCGTCAGGTGGATCCACCGTGGCGTTTGCCGCAGGAGAGAATACAGAGGAATAAGCGGTGCCCGGCCCGACAACGAGTCCATTGGCACTAGACATGAACAACCCAGGGGGCAAAGAGCCGCCGACCTGGGTCAATCCGTAGGGCATGCTGCTGCCGGAAGCAGTCAGCGCCTGCGAGTAAGCGGTGCCCACATAGCCATGCGGCAACGCGGACGGCCCGACGTTGATGACAGGGCAGATTTGAAGATTGACCACTTGGTCTTGGAAGCAGCCATTGGCATCCGTGACGCGCATCGTGACGGCACCGCCCGGACCATTCTCAGCCGTCGGCGTGCCAGACAGCACACCTGATGTACTCAAGCTCAGGCCAGTCGGCCATGCGCCCGACTGTGTCGTCCATGTAAAAGGTGCGATGCCGCCCGCAACGGTGAAAGTCTGTGTGTAACTGATGCCCGTCCTGCCGCTCGCAATCGTAACCGGACTCACTGTCATCGTGGGGCAGCTCACTGTGGCAACATAGTCCTCCACCTCCCCAGTGCCGCTGAGGCCAGTGGGGCCGGGGCTGGCGGTGTTGGTGAGGCGGAAGCGCGCACCACGCACACCAGGCACGGCAGAAGGCGGCGTGCTCACCGTGATGTTGCGGACGACGGCGTTGGTGTTGTTGGCTATGACGATGTTCGTAGCGATTTGTTCGCCCGCGTCGGAGAAATCGCCGTTACCGTTGAAGTCGATCCACGCGTTCAGATAGCCTGTGGAGCCGTTGATGTTCGTCACCGTCACCGGAACGGTCGCGGACGCCCCTGGTGTGAGGGCGGGAATGCTCACGCCATCTTCATCATCACTACCGTTAGTGTCGTCGCCGTTAGCGGAGGCGTTTTTCGCCGCTGCATACTCAGCGTCCACCAGCGCGCCCATGCGCAGGTTGTTCGATTGTGTGCTGCCGGCATCTGTCGCGCCGTCCCAGTCACCAAAGTCAACCGTGGGTACAGCAATGTTCACCACATAATCCTCGACCTCTCCATTGCCGCTGCCGCCGGTGCTACCCGGAGTCTGCGTGGAGGTCAGGCGCACGCGGATGCCGAGGTTAGCGCCCGTAATGGCGTTCGCAGGCACGATGAAGCTCACGTTTTCAACCTCGTCGGTGGTTCCTGCCGGGATGGGTAGGTTCACTGCGACCTGCTCACCAGTGTCGTTGATGTCGCCGTCATTGTTGAAGTTGACCCACACGTTCAAATAGGCTGCGGAACCGGTGTTGTTCGTCACGGTCACGGGGATCACCGCCGGCGCACCTGCGGTCATGCTCGGGATCACCGCGCCGTCCTCGTCATCGGATAGCGTGGTGTCATCGCCGGTGGCCAGCGTGTTTTTTGTGGCGGAGAGTTCCGTGTCTGTCGTGGCACCGAGACGCAGTTCCGTGTTCTTTGTAGAGAAGGCGTCCGCAAAGCCGCTGAAGTCGCCGTAGTCGCTCGGCGGCGCGTTGATGGTCAGCGCGTAGTCCTCCACTTCTCCGAAGCCATCCTGTCCGGTGGGGCCAGGAGTACTGGTGCTGGTGATGCGGAAGCGTGCGCCGACCGGCACGCCAGTGGTGGCGGCCACGGGCACGGTGATGGAAAGATTGCGTGTGACGGTGGAGCTGCCAGTGGAGATGGTCGTGTTCGTGGCGATCTGCTCGCCTGCATCAGTGAGCACGCCGTTGTTGTTGTAATCGATCCAGGCGTTGAGATAGGCGGTGGAGCCGCGTTTGTTGTAAATCTTCACTGGGATCGTCGCCGCCGCCCCAGCCATTAAAGAGGGCAGCGTCACACCGTCCTCGTCGTCCGTATCGCTCGTGTCATCACCCGTCGCCGTAGCGTTAGTGATGGCCGCACCTTCCGCGTCTGTCAGTGTGCCGAGGCGCAGCTTGCTGTTTCGCGTGCTGCTGGCGCTGTCAAAGTTCTCAAAGTCGCCGAAGTCCCGCGTCGGCGCAGCGATGCTCACGACATAGTCCTCCACCTCGCCTGTGTCGCTGCCGGCACCCGTCGCTCCCGGTGTCGTGGCGGCGGTGAGGCGGAAACGCGCACCTAGGTTCGTGCCGGTGACAACAGCTGAGGGCACGAAGACGCTAAGATTCAGCGTGGAGTTCGCCAGGCCGGTGGCCACTGGTACGTTGACGGCGAACTGCTCTCCGCTGTCATTTAGGGAGCCGTTGTTGTTGAAGTCGATCCAAGCGTTGAGAAATGCGCCAGCGCCAAGTCCGTTGGTCACTACCACAGGGATCGTGAAGATGCCTGCCGCAGTTAGCGCCGGGATCGTCACACCGTCCTCGTCATCAACACCCGTTGTGTCATCACCAGTCGCGGTGGTATTCGTCGTCTCTGCCAGTTCGGCATCAACAGCGGCCCCGAGGCGAAGGCGGCTGTCCACACCGTTCGAGGCGGAGTCGAATTTGCTGAAATCGCCGAAATCCGTCGTCGGAGAAAAGATCGTCACCGCGTAGTCCTCCACTTCGCCGTTGCCGCTCGCGCCTGTCGCGCCTGGATTGCTCGTGCTGGTGAGGCGGAAGCGCGCACCCAGCGGCACGCTTGTCACCACGTCTGCCGGCACGGTGATGTTAATGTTGCGCGTCGAAGTCGTCGTCCCGGTCGAGATCGTCGTGTTCGTGGCGATCTGCTCACCCGCGTCGGTGAGCACGCCGTTGCCATTGAAGTCGATCCATGCGTTCAGAAAGGCCGTGGAGCCCGAATTGTTTGTCACCACGACCGGGATCGTGGCCGAAGCACCCGCTGTCATGCTCGGGAAGGTCACACCATCCTCGTCATCGACTTCGGTGATGTCGTCACCCGTCGCTGCGACATTTTTCGTTGGCAGGAACTCCGCGTCCACCACTGCGCCCAGGTGGATGGCAGCGACCACAGTGCTGCTGGCATCCGCCAGCGCACTCGCGTCCCCAAAATCTGTTGTGGGGGCCGCGATGGTGATCACATGATCCTCGATCTCTCCCGCGAGACCGTTGGCACCTGTCGGTCCGAGGCCACTGGGCGCTGAAAGACGGAAACGCGCTCCCACATTCGTGCCGGTGACAGCAGCGGTGGGCACGGTGACGGTAAGATTAATCGTACCGTTCGTGGTGCCAGTGACGACATTGGTGTTCGTGGCGATCTGCTCGCCGCTGTCGGTGAGTACGCCGTTGTTATTAAAGTCGATCCAGGCATTGAGGAAACCGCCTGCGCCAGTGGTGTTCGTCACGCTCACCGGGATCGTCACTGTCTGGCCAGCGGTCATGCTGGGGAATGCCACACCGTCTTCGTCATCGCTGCCAGTGATGTCGTCTCCGGTGGCCGTGGCATTCCTGGTGGATGCGTACTCGGGATCGACTGTCGCGCCGATGCGCAGGGAAGGATTCACACCCTGGGATGCGTCGGCAAATGGGGCGAAGTCGCCAAAGTCCGTCGTCGGTGCGGTGATGGTGACCATATAGTCCTCCACCTCGCCGTTTCCTGCCGCACCTGTGGGCGCAGCCCCACTGGTGCTCGAAAGGCGGAAGCGCGCACCGAGGCTCACACCGGTCAGCGCCGCTGGAGCAGCAGTGAAATTCAGCGTCTCTGTGATGTTGCTCGATCCGCTAGGGATGGAGACGTCCGTGGCCACTTGCTCGCCCGCATCAGTGAGGACGCCATTGCCGTTGTAATCGATCCAAGCACTCAAATAGGCTACGGAGCCACTTGTGTTCGTCACCTGCACGGGGAAGGAGCCTGGACCACCGGCTGTCATTGCGGAAATCGTCACTGCATCCTCGTCATCGCTGCCTGTCGTATCATCTCCCGTGGCAGTGGCGTTTGTGGTGGCCGCGAACTCGACATCTGTAGCCGCGCCCATTTTGAGCGTGCTCACGACCGTGCCGCTGGCGCTGCCGAAGCTGGCGTAGTCACCAAAATCCGCCGTCGGAGCCGCGATGCTCACGACATAGTCTTCCACCTCTCCCACGCCGCCGACGCCAGACATGCCGGGGCTGGAGGCCGCTGTGAGCCGCACGCGCACGCCGAGACTCGTGCCAGTCACAGCAGTGGGAGGCACGGTGAAGTTGAGATTTTGTGTTTGATTCGACGCGCCATTGGCGACGCTGACGTTGGTGGCGACCTGCTCGCCTGCATCGGCTACGGAGTTGTTGTTATAATCGATCCAGGCATTCAGATAGCCCGTGGAGCCGGTGGTGTTCGTCACCACGACGGGAATGACTACCGACCCACCTGCGGTTAATGAAGGCAGCGTGATTCCGTCCTCGTCGTCATTACCAGTAGTGTCGTCCCCGGTGGCTGCGGCGTTTTTCGTGACGGAATACTCCCCATCGACGAGCGCACCGAGGCGCAGGTTCGAGCTGACAGTGTTCACCGCGTCGGCAAAACCGCTGAAGTCACCAAAATCCGTCGCAGTATTCAAAATCGTCACCGCGTAGTCCTCGACCTCACCCGTGCCTGACTGACCGGTAGAACCCGGAGAAGAGCCGCTGGTCAAACGCACGCGCACGCCGATGCTGGAGCTCGTCACCGCAGCGGTGGGCACGACGAAGGAGAGATTGAGTGCTCCATTCGTCGTTCCGGTCGCCACCGTCTTGTTCACAGCCACCTGCTCGCCCGCGTCGGTGAGGACGCCGTTGTCGTTGAAGTCGAACCAAGCGTTCAAATAAGCCGTTGCACCGCTGGTGTTCGTCACCGTGACGGGAATGGATGTCAACTGTCCTGCCGTCATCAACGGGAAGGTCACACCATCCTCGTCATCGCTGCCGGTGGTGTCGTCCCCCACAGCGGTGGCATTTGCGGTGGCCGCGCCTTCGACATCAGTCGTCGCACCTATTTTCAACGTAGCCCCCATGGTGCTCGAAGCATCGGCGAAACCGTCAAAGTCGCCGAAATCCAGCGTCGGAGCCACGATGCCCACAACATAGTCCTCAACTTCCCCCGTGCCGGAGGCACCAGTGGGCCCGGTGGTGGCTTGGTCGGTCAGACGGAAACGCACACCGCGCTGCGTGCCGATGCTTGCCGTCACGGGGGCCTGGAAGGTGACGTTTACCGTCTGCACGGAGGCACCGCTACCCACGGAGATGGCGGCGGCGAGGCGCTCACCCCCGTTGGCGATGCTGTTGTTATTGAAGCTGCCGTTGTTGTCGAAGTCGATCCACGCATGCAGATAGGCCGTGCTGCCTCTGTTGTTGAAGACAGAGACCGGCACCGTGACCCACCCACCCTGCGTGATGCTAGCGGGCATGGTCACGCCGTCCTCGTCGTCGCTTCCAGTGGAGTCATCACTTGTGGCGGCGACATTGGGCGTGACGGTCGCCTCGACATCCACCGCGGCACCAAGGCGCAGATTGTTGTTCGCCGTGCTGGAGGTATTGGTAGTAGCCGCGCCGGAGCCGTTCCAGTCACCAAAATCTGCAATGGGCAAGGCCAGCAGGCCGAAGTCGATGGTGAGGTCGGAATTGGTGTCCGTGTCGCCGTCATCAGCAGGCTCCATGGTGGGACTCAGGCCGATCAACGGCCCGCGCACCGGCTGGCCGGAGGCGGACTGGGTGCCGTTGTCATCATTGTCCACCTGATTGTCCGTGGAGACGGTGACGGCGCTGCTCATCGGAAACGCAGGAGGTGGATTCGGTATATAGACGAAGTACTGGCCCGGCGATAGATTGCCGAAGGAGTAAAGGCCGCCGCCAGCAGTGGTGGTGGTGGCCGTTGGTGAGGCGATGAGCGGATTCTGACCACCGAGGAAGAGCTGCATCGTCACACCGTCGATGCCGGACTCAGTTGCGTCCTTGATTCCGTTGTTGTTGACGTCGTTCCAAACTAAGCTGCCCAGTTTCATCGTGGGAGGCGCACCGGGGCAGGCTGCGCCGTCTGAGTTCGAGACCGCAGGGCCGGAGCCGACGGCGGTGATGCTGCCGTTGAGCACTCCACTGGTGCGGTTGAAGACATACAGCGTGTCCTGCGCACCGGAGGCCCCCGCGCTACCGAAACCGTACGTCAGACCGTTGGCATCAATGATGATGGAACCCCAAGATCCGGGCACCGTGGCGGCCACCCGCGAGGCCGCTCCAGTCGTGGTGTTGATTTCAAAAAGCCCCAGCCAGTTCGCGTCCACTGTGGAGTAACCGTAAACCTTGTTGGTGAGAGGATCCCAAGCGATGTCGCCAAAATTCCCCGAATAGTCGGACCCTGTGCCTGTATTTGTCACCGTGACACCGCTGCCGATGAGTGTGGCCGAGGCGAGGTCTATGGTGTACAGCGTGGTCTTAGCAGTACCATAGGTGTAGAGGTTGAGAATCATCTGCCCATTCGTCAGCGCG
Organism: uncultured Prosthecobacter sp.; assembly: GCA_964421275.1. GTDB lineage: Bacteria > Verrucomicrobiota > Verrucomicrobiia > Verrucomicrobiales > Verrucomicrobiaceae > Prosthecobacter. The sequence continues at coordinate 39,362 of CAYQWE010000027.1, read as the reverse complement.
GTGGCCCCGGACCACTGGCCGCCGCCACCCGGCTCCGGCAGGCCCGCGATGGCCCCCATGTCCACCAGCAAGCCCTGCGAATTGATGCGGTAGAGGTGATTTCCATTCTGATCGACGCAGTAGAGATAACCACCGTAGGCGGCGAGGGCGTTGAGCTTGTATCCGGTAAAGACGAAGGCAGGAATGAGGGACGGGCCGTCACCAACATAATACAAAGTGGAGTCCCACACGCCTGAGCCGGCACCGGTCTGGATGTTCTGAATGACCCAGAAGCGATTGTCGCAAACGAAGGGAGAACCGATGTTGGCGGCAAAGCCGAAGTCCACGGTGTTGTCGATATTCCCGGAGCCTGAGAAGCCAGGTTCGGAACCTGGTGTGAGAAGGATGACCGGGCTGTAGGCAGAAGTGCTCGATCCTCCGGGCTGCGCACCATTATTGTCTCCGTCCTGACCGTTGTCCATGGTGTCAACCACCGGACTGGTGCGAGACAATGGCGGCGTCGGCACCTTCACATAGTAATATCCTGTGGCGATTCCTGAAAAATTGTACAACCCACCTCCTTGGGTGTTCATGGATGTGATCTTTGTGTCCGCGTTTGCTCCTGTCCCGCCGATGGCGTTGTCTGCGCCGGGTGTCCATAATTCCACCAGGACGTTGTTGATACCGCTCTCCTCAGGATCAAACAAACCGTTCTCATTGGCATCATTCCAGACCATGTTTCCGATGCTCATGTTCGAGGACAGGGTCACCGCATGATCCTCCACCTCACCGCTGCCGTCCTGCCCGTCCGGCCCTGGGCTGCTGCTGGAGGTGAGACGCACGCGCACCACGCTCTGCCCTAGGCTAGCCCCCGCAGGCACAGTGAAATTCAGAATGCGATTCGCGCCTGATGTGCCGGTGGAGATGACGGTGTTGGTGGCGATCTGCTCGCCTGAGTCGGAAAGGCTGCCGTTGCGGTTATAGTCGATCCAGGCATTCAAATAGCCAGATGAGCCACTTGTATTGGTCACATTGACCGTGATGGATCCAGCCGCACCCACCATGAAAGAGGCGGGCACCGTCACGCCATCTTCATCATCACTGCCAGTGGTGTCGTCTCCCGTAGCGGTGGTATCCGTCGTGGCAGTGGTTTCAGCATCCACCGTGGCACCGATGCGTAGAGCGTTGTTCATAGTGCTGCTGGCGCTGGCCAGGCTGGCGTAGTCACCGAAATCGGTGGTAGCCGGCACAATCTCCACCATCAAGTCCTCCACCTCGCCGTTGCCAGAGCTACCTGTGGGGCCTGGATTGCTGGTGGAGCTCACACGAAAACGCGCCCCCTTCAAGCCGGTCTGCGCCGTTGCAGGAACACTGAAAGTGTAGTTCAGCGAAACACCATTGGTGCCGTTGGCCACGGTTTGGTTGACGATGATCTGCTCCCCGGAGTCCGTCAGCACTCCGTTGTCGTTGAAGTCCACCCAGCCGTTGAGATACGCTGTGGCACCGCTGGTGTTCCGCCGCTTCACCGTCACGCTACCCGTCGTGCCGGCGGCCAGGGGCGCAGGAAAAGTGACGCCGTCCTCATCATCGATGTCGTCGATGTCGTCGCCATTGGCCATGTCGGAGGTGCGCGCGGCAGCCTCGGTGTCGCTCTCATTCCCCAGACGCAGAGTGCTGTTCCAGTTACTGCTAGCGCTGGCAAAACGCGAGTAGTCGCCGAAATCCTGCGTGGAGGCACTCATGTCTGTGAAAGCCACGGCATGTGGGCCGTTGAGGTTGGCGGTGATCGTGCGGATTGCCGCACCCGCAGGTGAATAGACATGCAGTTCACTCTCGCCGTAATCCACGACGTACAGGTTGCCATCCGGCCCCCATTTGATGCCGGTGTAAGGGTTCGATCCAGCATCCATCGTCACAAATGTCGAGCGCGTACGCGCAGGAAAGGAGATGGCCTCCACACGTGCGTCGCTGCTGCCGTTGTCACGGACGTTTACATATAGGCGACCATCCGGCCCCCATGCGAGGCCACGCGGATACTCATTGGAAGCCCAGGAGGCGATAGTGGACAGATAGGTACCCGCCGCGCTGTAAAGCAGAAGGCTACCCGCAGACACGTTTTGCGTCACATACATCTGCCCGACGGTGTCAAAGACGAAGCCAGCTGGCTTGGTTGTAGTCAACACAGTGCCAGTCACGGCCCCCGTGGTTTGGTTGAAACGCAGCACGTTGCCCGCGTTCTGATTGGCTATGTAGATGAGACCATCCGCGCCAACCGCCATTTGGTAGGGAAAATTCAGCCCACTGCCGGAAGACACCAGCGTGCCGAGATACGCTCCAGTGAAGGGATTGTATTTCGTGATCGTGTTAGAAGAGCCATTGGCCACTAGGAATGTGTTATCACTGAGGCGGTATCCGTAATTGGGTGCGCTCAGGCCGGAGGGTGACCAAGTGGCGAGAGCAGCCCCATTCGCACCATCGAACCTAGCGATGGTGTTGTTGTTGTAGTTCACAACAACGAGGGCAAATTTTGGGGCGACTACCAGTTCGTGATCCTCCACTTCACCGCTACCGTCAGCACCATCCGCCCCTGGGCTGCTGTTGCTGGTCAGTCGCACTCGCACACCCACCCTGCCTGTCACCGCCGCCGCAGGAGCAGTGAAGTTGACCGTGCGATTCGAGTTAGATGTCCCGTTCGCCACTGTCGTATTCGAAGCGACTTGCTCGCCGGAGTCGGTGAGACTGCCATTGTTATTCCAGTCGATCCATACGTTCAGGTAGGCGGTAGAGCCCAAGGTGTTGGTCACATTCACTGTCATACTGCCAGAGGTGCCTTGTACGATGCTGGCAGGCAGCGTCACTCCATCCTCGTCATCACTGCCATTTGTGTCGTCGCCAGTCGCAGTGCTGTTCGTCGTAGCAGAGGACTCCGCATCCACCGTGGCACCGATTCTCAACTTGCTGTTGCGAGTACTGGAAGCACCAAGGAACGAGCTGTAATCCCCATAATCCAAAGTCTGACCGAACGCTGCGTTGCAAGCGATGAGCAATCCCACGCCCAACAACAACGCGTGAAAGGAGCCGAAGAGCCCCCTTCCCCGCAGACAATGGCTAATCACAAAACCATTTCCTGCCCACACGGCTGCGTGGAGAGAATGATCCATTCCACCAAAGGACACTTGGAGCGTTTTGGCGGAGCGGCGGTTTCCCGGAGGAGGTTGCATGAATTTTGAGCGAATTTATTCATTCTAACCATATAAATTATAATTTCAATAATAAGAATGGCTTTATCTCACTTTTCTTAACATTTCACTCCGCTGAAGCCTTCCTCGTTGCTTTTGCCGAAAAAACCCCACGCAACTCTCGACACCCCGCCTTTCGGCCCTATTCTCGCCGCCCTTCCTTCCACACGCCTCATGAGCAAGAAAATCGTCCTCGCCTATTCCGGTGGTCTCGACACCTCCGTCCTCCTTTCCTGGATCAAAGACACCTACCAGGCCGAGGTCATCGCCTTCTGCGCCAATGTGGGCCAGGACGACGAATTGAAGGGCCTCAACGCCAAGGCGAAGAAGACCGGCGCGTCGAAAATCTACATTGACGACCTCCAGGACGAGTTCGCCCGCGATTTCATCTACCCGATGATCCAGGCCGGCGCGATTTATGAAGGCCAGTACTTCCTCGGCACCTCCATCGCCCGCCCGCTCATCGCCAAGCGCATGGTGGAGATCGCCAAGGCCGAAGGTGCCACCGCCATCGCCCACGGCGCGACGGGGAAGGGCAACGACCAGGTGCGTTTCGAGCTCACCGCCGCCGCCTTGGCCCCCGAGATCGAAATCATCGCCCCCTGGCGTGACGAGCGCTTCCGCAACGACTTCCCCGGCCGCGCCGAAATGATCGCCTACTGTGAGGAAAAGAAGATCCCAGTGCAGGCGAGCGCCAAAAAGCCCTTTTCGATGGACCGTAACCTCCTCCACATCAGCTACGAGGCCGGCATCCTCGAAGATCCGTGGTTCGACGCCAGCGATCCGAAGTACAAGGACTACTTCAACGTCCTCTCCGTCTTCCCCGAGGCCGCGCCTGACAAGGCGGAGACCGTCATCATGGAATTCGACAAAGGAAACTGCATCGCCGTCAACGGCAAGGTGCTCGATCCGCTCGGCGTCATGAAATTGCTCAACAAGCTCGGGGGCAAGCACGGCGTCGGCCGCGTGGACATGGTGGAGAACCGCTTCGTCGGCATGAAAAGCCGCGGCGTCTATGAAACCCCCGGCGGCAGCATCCTGCACTTCGCCCACCGCCAGATCGAGAGCATCACCATGGACCGCGAGGTCATGCACCTGCGCGACAGTTTGATCCCCAAATACGCCCAGCTCGTGTACAACGGCTTCTGGTACGCGCCGGAGCGCCTCGCCCTCCAGGCGCTCGTCACCGAGACGCAGAAGAAGGTCAGCGGCACCGTCCGCGTGAAGCTCTACAAGGGCAACATCATCGCCGCCGGCCGCAAGAGCACTTACAGCCTCTACAACCCGCAGATCGCCACCATGGAGGCCGATCCGACGAAGGCATACAACCAGGACGACGCCACCGGCTTCATCCGCCTCAACGGCCTCCGCCTCAAGACCGGCGCGCTACGCGACAAAAAGAAGTGACCAGTCCCACATCGTTCACTTGACCGTCAGGCATGTCTCGTCCGGTCGCCGTCCCACGTTTCGCCGTATTGGTAAAGACCGAACTGTTCACAGCCCCACTTTCCCATACCCGTGCCCGAGTGAGCAGAGGCGGAAGAGGTGGTTGCAGACTTCGTGGGCGGCAAGGGTACCGGCGCGGGGGATTTGATCGAAATCGCCGATGAGGACGGGCCAATCAGCGCGATCTTCGGGCACGCGACCGTGGGAGCCTTTGACGAGCGTGGCGTCGAGCGGGATGACATCCATAAGCATGCGCTGGCCGATGGCTTTTTTCGCGAGCTTGGTGGCGACTTTGAGCTTCGGCCACTTGATCTGCGGATCGAGGAAAAGCTCGACGGGGTCGTAGCCGCATTTGCGGTGGATGTCCACACAGCGAGCGAAGTCGGGCGCTTTGCGGTCGTCCTGCCAGTAATAGTAGGTGAACCAGCTTTTCGCATCCGAGATGGCGATCAAATCGCCGCTACGCTCGTGATTGAGGCCGACAAGGTGTTTTTCCATCTTGCCGAGCACCTGGGCGACGCCGGGCGTGGCTTCGAGTGCGCCGCGGACGTTGGGAAGAATGCTCTGGTCGTTCACATAGATGTGAGCGATCTGATGATCGGCGATGGCGAAGGCTTTCGAACCACCGAGGTCGAGTGTTTCGCGCCCAAGCTCGTCTTTGATGGAAAGCCAGCCGCGTTCGCGGAAGACGCGGTTCAAATGGACGGGCTGTTCGACGTTGGTGATGCCGTATTCGGAGAGGAGGACGACCTTGATGTTGCGCGTCTCGTAGAAGCGGATGAGATCGCCGACGACGTTGTCGATCTGCCGCAGGTCGAAGCGGATTTTCTCCATGTCGAGGCCGACGCGCTGGAGGTTGTAGTCGAGATGTGGCAGGTAAACGAGCGAGAGGCCGGGCCAGTGCTTTTCCTCGATCCATTTGGCGCTTTCGGCGATCCAGATGGACGATTTGATGTCGGAGCCTGGACCCCAGAAATGACGGAACGGAAATGGGCCGAGGTCTTTTTTGATGCGGTCACGCAGCGGCATGGGCTGCGTGTGGATATCGAACACCTTGCGTCCGTCGGCAGGATAAAGCGGACGCGGCGTGATGGAAATGTCGGCTGTGGAGTACATGTTGAACCACCAGAACAGCTTCGCGCAGGTGAACTGCGGATCGACGCGACGCAGAGCCTCCCAGAGTTTCTCCCCCCGCATGAGCTGCTCAGGTTGTTTCCAAAAGCGATGCTCGGCATAATCACGGTCATACCAGCCGTTGGCGACGACACCGTGCTCACGCGGAAGCCTACCAGTCAAATAGGCGGCCTGCGCGGTGCAGGTAACGGCGGGGATGGCGGGTTCGATGAGCGCGGAGCGGTTGCGCTCCACAAAGGCGCGGATCGCGGGCGTGTGCTCGCCGATGAGCCGGGAAGTGAGGCCGACGACGTTTAAGATCGCTGTCCGCTGCATGGGATCAGAGTTTCAAGTTACAGGTTCAAAGTTTCAAGTTTGTCGCCTAGCATAAATCGGCGTGAAGCGTGAACTTGAAACCTGAAACTTCAAACCTAGGACAGCTTCACCAGAGCATCGCCGCGATCACATAGGCGATCTTGCAGAGGTGATGCAGCGCCTGGTCCTGTGGGAAGGACGTCCAGTTCTCGCATTTGGCGAAGTCGATGATCCAGTGCAGGATGAATTCAATGGCGCAGAGGATGAAGCAGCCGGTGACAGCCCAGACGATGACGGCATGGAGGAGGCAGTGGGCAGACATGCACCAGGGCCAGATGGCCTGTGGGCGGGAGGGATCCTGCAGCTTACGGAGCAGGTGGCGGTTTTTGCAGGTGGAGAGGAATTCGCCCTGCAACGGATAATCCATCAGCGCATGACCGGCGAAGAGCAGGAACAGAACCTGAATCACCTCCAAAGAGGTATGCGGGGGAAATTGCAGCAGGCCGGACATGGGGAAATTGGATTCCTAGGTGTGATAGCGCTAGGCGCATGATGCTCATCATGTGCCCGAATTTCGTCTCATACTCCCCCCTCAGGGTCACGCGCTGTAGAAGGCGGCGATCTTCTCATTCACCGCACGGAGGCGATGCGCGATGGTGCGACCGACACCGATAAGCAGCCAGGCGGCGGCACGCGGGTATTCGTTGATGTAGCCTTCGAGGCTTTCACCGTCGATGCGCCAGACTTGGGAGAATTCGACTGCGGTGACGGTGGCGCTGGCGACGTTCGGGTCGAGGAGGTTGATTTCCCCCACAGTCTCCCCTTTTTGGATGGAACCTAGGAGCACCTTGTGCCCGCCGCGCATGGCGGTGGCGTGGAATTTGCCGGAGACGACGAAGAAGAGGCTGTTCTGCTGCTGCCCTTCCTCGATGAGATGCTGGCCGGGCTGTACCGGGAGGAATTCTCCGTAGCCACTCAGAATGTCGCGATCCTCATCGCCAAGAGGTTCGAGGATGCCTTGGGCTGGAAGCTGTGGAGTCGAGAGTGAGCTCATGGGATTCGGATGGTTGAATAATTTAAGCGGCTTTTTCTAAGCGGAGAAGCTCGGAATGGCAAGCACTGCGAATGAAGGAGGAGACAAATCGCACAGGGCATCGCCGCCCACGCAACCAGAACACACCTTTTTCTAGCGGCATTTTCCTCCTGCTACGGTCGTTCATGAAACCGAAACATCCGGGCTCCAAATTCCACTGGATTTCCGAGTGCAGCGGTTCAGAATCGCCCCTCCCTTCCACAACCAACCCTGACACTCTCATGTCCGACTCCTCCTCCCCCAAGTGCTGCGGCTGCAGCGGATACGCATTTGCTCACCTGCTTCTCCGCCTTTGGGTTGGTTTGCGCCTTTTCATGGCTGGCATCGACAAGTTCCGCTGGGGCAATGGGCCGGACGCGACTTTCACCATCGCGAACTACGCTGACAAGAAGGCTCCGCCGATCGCCAAACTGATGGCCACCAACAGCTTCCTGCCCGAGTCCATGTGCGGCCCCTTCGCCAACACCATCGGCTATGTTCTAGTTCCGGTCGGCATCTGGGTGGCCATCGGTATCTGCACGGAGCTCGGCCTGCTCGCTGCAGGTCTTGTTTTCCTGATGCTGGGATTCGGCCTTGCAGCGCTGCCTGACGACACCGAGGTGGTTTCCAATATCGGCCTTTCCATCCTCATCGTAGCTGCCGCGCTTGTGACTGCGAAGGCGAAGAACTATTCCCTCGACGGTCTTTTCTCCCGCAAGAAGGACGCATAACGGCCAGTGTGGACCGTTATGTATCAGTGAAACCTCGTAGCGCGTGATTGCCATCATGAATTCTCAGCCTTCCCCCTCTCCAACGCCGCTGTCCCGCTTCCTGGACCGCCGCGGCTTCCTCCGCACCAGCGCCCTGACTAGCAGCGGCCTCTATCTGGCCACCAGCAAGAGCGCCGTCGCTCAGCAGACCGCTCCCGGTCGCACGATCAAGTGCGCCCTCGTCGGTTGTGGTGCTCAGGGCAATGCGTTGCGCGTCGCTTCAAAGGACGTTCCAGGCATCCAGTGGGTCGCCATGTGCGACATCTGGAAATTCTCCATCGCGAAGACACGCGGCGGTTTCCTTGGTGAAAACAAGGAACAGGTCGAAGGCGATATCAAAATCTATGAGGACATCAATGAGATGCTCGACAAAGAGCCCTCGATCGAAGCCGTCTTCATCGCCACGCCTGATTTCATGCACGCCCCCTACTCACGGCTCTGCCTCTCCAAGGGCAAGAACGTGTACTGCGAGAAGATGATGAGCAACACGCTCGACGCTGCGCGTGACATGGTACGTGCCGGCAAGGAATTCGGCAGTCAGATCTTCCAGGTCGGCCACCAGCGCCACAGCAACCCCCGTTACCTCAACCTGCGCGACAACGTCATCAAGCCCGGCAAGATGATGGGCCGCATCACCCACTGCTACGCGCAGTGGAATCGCGGTGTCTCTGGCAGCACTCCGCTGGGAGCCGTCAAAGGCTACGACATCCCGCAGGACGTCCTCACCAAGCACGGCTACGGCAGTCTTGAGGAGTTCCGCAACTGGCGCTTCTTTAAGAAATATGGTGGGGGCCCGCTCTCCGATCTCGGTGCCCACCAGATCGACATGTTCAACTGGATGTACGAGTCCACGCCCGTTTCCGTCCTCGCTTCAGGTGGTGTCGATTATTTCGACGGCACCGGCGGTCGCCCGAAGTTCGAGCTTCCTGACAACGCGATGTGCATTTACGAGTTCAAGACCAAGGAAGGTGCCCTGCGTTGCTACTACCAGGTGCTCACCACCACCGGCTCCCAGGGCGCTTATGAAAAGCACATGGGCATCGGCGGCACCGCCATCATCTCAGAGCTCGACACCAACGGTAACCAGCTCTACGCCGAACCCGGCCAAGACTGGGAATCCTTCGCCCTCGGCGACCACGCCCCCATCGCCAAAGCAGCAGACAAGGCCAAAAACAAATTCTGGGAGCACCCGCGTGACTGGGAGAAGCCCAAACCGCCGTCCTATGGCCCCGTCAGCATGGCAGACGTGCGCGAGAGCAAGGCCCTTTCCCAGTGGGAGCTCAACGTCAAGCTCTCCCGCAAACCGCACTCCCCGCACATCCAGAACTTCATTGAGGCCGTGCAAACGAAGAACCCCGCGCACCTCACCTGCAATGTCGTCGAGGCGTTCAAATCCTGCGTCACCGTGCTCAAAGCCTACGAATCCATCGCCTCCGGCGCGAAATATGTGTTCAAGCCCGAAGACTTCGAGGCCTGATCCGCTCCCGGCCACGACAATTCAGCCCGGCTGCCTGAACAGATTTTAAACTCCAACCGCAACTCCCCCATGAAAAACACCATCCACACCCTCGCGGGCCTCGCGCTCGTCCTCACCCTTGCCTCCTGTGGCAAGAAAGAAGAAGCTAAAACCGCAGGCTCCACCACCGCCGCCCCTGCGGCCACCGCCCCCGCCGGTGATCTCGAAGAAATCAAACTCGAGTTCCCAAAACCCATGTTCATCGGCACCCCGGTGCCTGCCGAGCTGCCAAACCTTGAGAAGGCCGATCCCAGCAAGGTCGTGAAATCCATCATGGTACCGAAAGGCACCACCAACCTTGCCAAGGGCAAGAAAGTCACCAGTTCTGACGCCGCCCCGATCATCGGCGAACTCCCCCTCGTGACTGATGGCGACGCCGACGGTGCCGACGGCTCCTTCGTCGAGCTCATGCCGGGCAAGCAATGGGTGCAGATCGACCTCGGCGAAGAGGCCAACGTCTATAAAATCGTCATGTGGCACTACCACAAGCAAGCCCAGGCATATATCGATGTGGTGGTACAAGTCTCCGACGATCCTGAGTTCAAGAACGGCGTAACCACCCTGTGGAACTCTGACCACGACGACTCCTCCGGCATGGGCAAAGGTAGCGACCCCGCCTATGTGGAGACCAACCATAGCCGCGTCGTTGACGCCAAAGGCACCAAGGCCCGCTATGTGCGCCTCTGGAGCAACGGCAACACCAGCAACGACATGAACCACTACTGCGAGGTTCAGGTTTATGGTAAGTCTGCCAAATAAGCAGCCATCCATTCAGTCCCACTCATCGCCGTGCAGTGCTCCTGCACGGCGTTTTTTTGTCCACCGGACGCCGCTCCCTTCGCCTTACACTGCGGGCATCAGACATCAATCACCCTGCCGCCATCCTTCGTTTTCGCCCGTGCCCATTCCTGGTACTTCTCGATCTCCTTCTGCACCAGCTTCAGACAGAATGCGACCACGGTAGCATCATCGAGATAGCCCACGCCTACAATCACGTCCGGGATCACATCTGCCGGATTGAGCACATACAGTAGTGCCAGCGCCACCGCGCTAATCGCCCAGTACGGCACCTCACGGTAGCTTCCGCTCCAATAATCCTTCACCATCTCAAGCATGGTCTTCGCCTGCTCGAACACTTTTTTCATCTTCGGCAGCTTGTTCTCGATGTCCCTAGCCCGTTGGTTGACCTTGGCTATGTCCAGATCATGATCGCCGCCAGAGTTTGTGCTCATGACAGGAAAATAGCCAGCCTCTCCAGCGAAGTCCAGAACACGATCTCACGCTCAATGAAGCCAGACCATCTGCATTCTCACCTTTGACTTCACCTGCGCCTCCGGAGAACCTCCCTGCCCCGCTCATCACCTACTCATGAACATCAACGGCCAGCGGCACCGCTCCATCGAAGCCGACCACGCACGGTTCACGGCACGCATCATCGACCAAACGCTCCTGCCGCACCACGTCGAATGGCGGGAGCTGCGCACCCTAGAAGACGCCGCCGAGGCGATCCGGGTGATGCGCGTGCGCGGCGCACCATTGATTGGTGCCACAGTGGGATTTGGGCTGTTCTTCGCGCTCCGTGACGATGCGTCGGACACCGCTTTGCAGCACGCCTGTGACATACTGCATGCGACGCGTCCCACGGCGGTGAACTTGCGCTGGGCACTGGACCGAATGAAGGGCGCGACACTCCTCCTACCGACTGAAAAACGCGCTGAAGCCGCCTGGCAGGAGGCCCTGGCAATCTGCGAGCACGATGTGCGGACCAACCACGCCATCGGCAAGCACGCGCTCGAACTATTCCGGGCGGTGCAGGCCAGTAAAGCCGACCCTGGCGCACCGCTGCATGTCATGACTCACTGCAACGCTGGCTGGCTCGCCTGCGTGGACTGGGGCACCGCGCTCTCCCCGGTCTATCAGGCACATGACTCTGGCCTGCAGGTGCATGTTTGGGTCAGCGAGACGCGACCGCGCGGGCAGGGCGCGTCGCTCACCGCGTTTGAGCTGAAGGAGCACGGCGTGCCGCATACGCTGATCGTTGACAACAACGCCGGCCACCTCCTTCAGCGTGGGCTCGTCGATCTCGTCATCGTCGGCGCAGACCGCGTCACTGCGCACGGAGACGCGGCGAACAAAATCGGCACCTATCTCAAGGCCTTGGGTGCCAAAGCTCACAACGTTCCCTTCTATGTCGCCCTGCCAGTCAGCACCATCGACTGGACGATCACAGACGGCATCCGCGAGATTCCCATCGAACAGCGCGACGCGCACGAGGTGACGCACATTCCCGGCCTGAATGCGGCAGGCATGCGCGAAGAGGTTCTGATCGCTCCCGAAGGCACCCGGGCACTCAATGACGGTTTTGATGTGACCCCGGCGGCCCTTGTCACGGCCCTAGTGACGGAGCACGGGGCTTTCCCGGCCACCGCAGCAGCCTTGAAACAGTTGCGTGCGAAGATTTGAGTGCTGACCGGAATTTGTTTATATTTGGCGGTATTTACCGTGCGGATGTCTGTGTTCCGCGTCACCCTCATCTCAACCATCAAGGAGATCTCTTCATGCCTCGCCGCCACATCAAAGCACTGATCGGATGGGCCCTTCTCGCCGGAGTCACCGGAGCCTTCGCACAGCAACCTTCCGCGCCGACGCGGGCCATCATCGTCTTTGATGCCTCCGGCAGCATGTACGGTCAGGTTCCCGGCGGCGTAAAAATCGACATCGCGAAAAAAGTCGTGAGCGAGATCATTAGCTCCATTGATCCGGGGATGGAGCTGGGCCTGATGGCTTACGGGCATCGCAAGAAAGGCGATTGCGAGGACATCGAACTGCTCGTGCCGCCTCAGGCCGGAAGCGCGGCGGCCATCCTCAAGGCCGTGGCCGGTTTGCAGCCGAAGGGCAAGACACCTCTCACCGCCTCGGTCATCATGGCGGCCAAATACCTCAAGTTCGAAGAGCGCAAAGCATCCGTGATTCTCGTCAGCGACGGCATCGAAACCTGTGGCAAAGATCCCTGCATGGCTGCCACGGAGCTGGAGAGCCTAGGCATCGACTTCACCTGCCACGTCATCGGCTTTGACATGAAGCCCGGCGAGACATCCGGGCTGGAATGCCTCGCGAAAAAGACCGGCGGCATGTACCTCGCCGCCAAGGATGCCAGCACACTCAAATCATCACTCGAAACCGCGATGAAACTGGTGGTAAAACCGACGACGACGCTGGTGATCGAGGCGCGCAAATCCTCGGGAGGCTCTTATCTCGAAGGTGTCTCGTTCCAAATCTTTGCTGCTGGCGCAGGTGAAAACGCGCTGGCTTCCGGCAACGGCGGACGCTGGAGTTATGAGGTGCCAAAAGCGGGCAAATACACCATCAGCGCCAAGTTTGGAGGCAAGAGCATCGAACTAGAAGCGACGTTAAAAGACGGGGAGACCGTCACCAGAGAGGTCGTTTTCACCGAGACCGGACTCAAGGCGTCTGCGTACGCCACAGAGGGTGGCCCCGCCTTTGAGCAAGGGGTGTTCTGGGAGGTTTTAGGAGCGGCAGACGCAGAGGGGAAACGTCCGCAACTGGCTTTCAGCTATGAGGCGAAACCATTCCTCAAACTGGCTGCCGGAAAATACACGCTCAAAGCCACTCATGGCTCCGCAAATGCCAGCAAAGACATCGAGGTGAAGGAAGGTGCGCCACAGGAGGTGAAAATCATCCTGGGCAGCGGCAATCTCAAGCTCGCCGCCGCTTCAGCGGAAGGCCAAGAGGCGTTCACCAAGGACGTCGCCTGGGAGATCCTCACACCGCCGGATGCGGAAGGTCAGCGCAAAAATTTTGCCTTCAGTTATGAGGCACAGCCCAAGATCACCCTACCCTCCGGCAAATGGCTCGTGACTGTGGCCCATGGCGATGCACAGGGTCAAAAGGAAGTGGAGGTGAAGGCCGGAGAAACTCAGGACGTGCTGGTCGTGCTTGGCAGCGGTCGGGTGAAACTTGCCGTCACCATGGAGGAAGGCGGCACGCCAGTGGCTAAGGACGTGGCATGGGATATTCTCGGTGTACCGGACGGGGAAGGAAACCGCAAGTCGGTAGCCTATAGCTATGCTGCGCAACCGGTCATCAACCTCGCGGCAGGAAGCTATCTTGTGCGCGTGAAAGTGGGCAGCGCCTCCGGCTCCCTCCCGGTAGAGATCAAGCCTGGCGAGACATTAGAAAAGACCCTCGTCCTCGGCGCAGGGCGGCTGAAACTCTCCGCACTAGCTGTCGAAGGTGCCGAACCCGTCGGCAAAGAAGTCAGTTGGGAAATTCTCGGGCAGCCAGATGCAGAAGGAAACCGCGCCAAGGCCGGCTACAGCTATGAGGCGCAACCAACCATCAGCCTGCCTGCGGGCAAATATGTGGTCGAGGTCAAATGGGGATCAGTCACCTTGAGGAAGGATGTCGAAGTGTTAGCCGGAAAACTGGTAGAGCTCCCCGTCGTGCTCAATGCAGGAACGCTGGCCATGAGTGCGCACATGACCGAAGGAGCAGACCCCGCTCCTGACAACCTGTCCTGGGAAGTCCTTGCCGAGCCGAATGCGGAGGGAGAGCGCAAGAACGTGGGCTACAGTTATGACGCCCAGCCAAAATTCCGCCTTCCGGCTGGCAAGTACCTCGTCAGCGTAAAGCGTGGGGCCGTTGCCACCAAACTAGAGGTGGATGTCACCGCAGGCAAACTCAGCACTAAGCCGGTCGTCTTAAACGCAGGTATGCTCAAGCTCAGCTCAAGCACACCTGGAACCTGGGAGTTGTACGGTTCGCAGGACGCCGAAGGTAACCGCAAGCAGCTATTCTACTCCTACGACGCGAACGTCAAGGTCGCCGCCCCTGCGGGCAAGCTCCTCGTCGTGCGCAAAGAGGGCGACAAAAAAGCACAGCAGGAGATCGAGTTGAAGGCCAACACACTGGCTGAACTTACTCTTGACGCTAAGTAGAGTTAATCACCACATTGATGTCAGGTGGACTTCCTCCACAACCGCGTAGGTTGCCCTCCTGCCATCGTCCGCCAATCAGCGGCCAGGCCCCACATCCTATGAAAATCACATCTCTCCTCTTTCTCGGGTTGATCGCCGGCGGTTTGACTGCCTGCAAGAAAACCCCTGAATCCACCAAAGCAGTGGAAGACACAAAAAAGGCTACTGAAGCCGTCAAAGAAGCCGCCAAGTCGAGCACAGACGCCGCCGCCAAGCAAATGGAGGCCGCGAAAGCCGCTGCGGAGAAGAAAGCCACCGAACTGAAAGCTGAAGCGGAGAAGAAAGCTGCCGAACTTAAGGAAGCGGCCCAGAAAAAAGCCGCCGATGCCGCAAAGGCGGTCGAAGACGCAGCCGCGAAGGCCAAGGCGGCACTCACCCCACCTGCCGCACCCACCGTCCCACCGGCTCCGGCACCAGCGAAATAACGCATCTGCATTCCTTGAGCGCCAGGTTCATCCCTGGCGCTTTTTTTTGCACCGTTCACAGCTCCTTCGGCACTTCAAAGCCAGAGCGATACTCGCGCGTGAGCAGCGCCAACGCTTCCGGCGTGGCGGTGTCGCCGATGAAAGTCTCTTTGACGACATCGAGTTCCAACATCGGACCCATTTTGATGTCGAGCGCTGCGGCATCGAGTTCGTTTTTGACCAGATGCTCATGGAAATCGGCGATCACGTCGTTCCAAGGCTGGAAGTCTTTGACGGCGGCTTCGGCCTGCTCCCGCACATACTTCTGGCCGAGGCGGAAGCTGTTGTTGGCGAGGTGACACCATGCACTGGAGTAATGAATCTTCTCGATCTCGCCCTTAAGTTCCTCCGGTTTGCGGCTGCGCATGGCGTTGATGAAATTAGCCGCGTGTGATTTGCCCCCGTCGCCTTTGAAAGTATGCAACTTCTTGCCTTCGGCGTCATACGCGGTGCCACCGCCGCGGCTGCCGGTGTAGTAGCCGCCTTCGCACTCGATGATGAGGAACGCGCCCGTACGGCGACGCAGATACACGTCCGGCGCTTTGACGCCTTTTTGACGCGGCAGGTTGTGGAAGTCGATGATCACCGGTACATCTCCCGTGTCCATGTAGGCGAAGTGAGTGTTCGGCGTCTCGCCTGCATCGTTCCAAGCGAAACGACCACCACCAGCGATCACACGCTTCGGCAGGGCCACCTTGTCGCGGAAGACGACGTTGCGGAGGTCATCGAGGATGTGAGGGCCCCAGTTGCCCATTTCGCCATTGCCAGTGTTCCAGTCCCAATGCCAGTCGTAGTGGAGTTTCTCGCGGTAAATTGGCTCATCCTTCGCCGGACCGAGCCACAAATCGTAATCCACCGTCGGCGGCGGTGTGAGTGGCCGGTCGATTTTTCCGATGGTGTTCCGCAGGCTGTAGTGATTGCAGCGCACATACTTGATCTTCCCGATCGTTCCCGTGTCCAGGAATGCCTTGATCTCCTCCTGCAACGGATCGCTGCGCTGCTGCGTGCCACCTTGCACGATGCGGTTGTACTTACGTGCGGCCTCCACGAGTTTGCGGCCTTCCCAGATGTTATGGGAGATCGGCTTCTCGACGTACACATCCTTCCCGGCTTGAATCGCCCAGATCGAGGCCAGCACATGCCAGTGATTGCAGGTCGAAACGACCACGGCGTCCACCTCCTTGTCCTCCATCACCTTGCGCAGGTCCCGCGTCGTCTTCGCGTTCGGAAACGCTTTTTGCGCCTTCTCCAACGCCTTCGTGTCCGGATCGCACAGATAAACAACTTCCACGCCCGGCACCTTCGCCATGCGGCTCGCATTACCATTCCCCTGCCCGCCCAAACCAACTGAAGCGATGCGGATCTTCTCATTCGCCCCCAGCACCCGGCTGGCGGACAAAGCGGTGAATGCGAGAGCGGACTGCGTGATGAAGGAGCGGCGTGAGGTAATCATGGTCGGAGCTTGGATTGATTGCAGATAAAGCGTTTTCTCAAAACGAGGTTTTGAGGGCAAGTACTTCTTCCATTCCGGCAGGATGGCGGGATTTCACAAAAAAAGAGGCCGCTCGTGGAGCGGCCTCTTCGTGGTTGGAGTAATGTTGTCCGGATCGCACAGATATACTTCGCGTCATCACTTTTTGTGAAATTCATCGACCGCTAATGTGACGCTGACGAGACGCTAATGGGTGTGATTGATCAGCGTCAAATGAGCGTCATGTCAGCGGTAAAACCCGGGGCCGCCTATTTCTGAAATCACAAATCATGATGATGCGAAGTATAAGTCGAGCGCGAGGGCTTCCGCCTCCGAGCGAGCTTCCGTGATCGGCGCTCCAAGGCGACGGAACGTGGATTGTGCTGCGTCCACCGCTGCCCGCAGTCGTCGAGTTTGTAGTTCGCCCCGATTTGAATTGAGTGATTCTGCAGAAGGATTTCCGAAAGGAGGGGAAAGCTGCGCATCATGGCTCTGAGATTGCGTGGTTTGTGCATGAACGAAGATGGTGTCCGCGATGCCGCGATGGTTGACGCCATTGAAAGGTGGGAGCGGCGTATCGGACTCGACGATTACAATGCGTCGTCCGAACAAAGCTGCAAATCGCTCTGCGAGCTCCAGTTCGGCGGCTGTATAACCCACGAGACCTGGTTGACCGGCAGTGACAGCGGGTCGTAGGCCGGGGATGACGTGTCCATCCGCGGCAAGGCTTCCTGCGAGCCTGCGCACGGCATCGGCGGGAGATTGGGGGAATGACTTGCTGCCGACTCCATGCCGAAGGATGGCTGGCGACGGCAGCGGCTTCAACACAAATCTTTCCAGAGCATCCCGGTCCGCATCGGTGAGGCGGGAGAATTGAGGCGTGCCCCGTTCAAGCGGGGGCAGGGAAAACTGCACCCTCCCCACCAGCCCCTCCGGCGTGGTGGGATCGGCGGTGCCGGTGAGAGCGGCGGCGCGGGCGAGGGTGATGATTTCATGCACCTCGTGGGTGAAGGCGGCCTCGCGGCTGAAATTGGCGAAGACCTTGGCGAGCATTTCTTTGAGGGCCTGCCAGAGCTGTTTGGCGGTGCCGGTGAGGCTGCGCTCGATGGCGGCGGCGTTGCGCGCGCCTTCGACGGATTCCACTTGGCGGGCGAGCCATTCGAGGGCGAGCTGGGCGCGGTCGGTGGCGAGGTGGGTGTAACCGGCCTCGGCGGCGATGGCGTCGAGCTCGGCGGCGGGGATTTGGGCGGCGAGCTGGCTCCAGCGGGCGGCGGCGCGGGCGTCCTGGGCGAGGAGGGTGTTGCGGCCGTCGTGGCCGACACGCTCATGCAGCAGGACGCGGGCGACGGCGCGGATGGGGGTTTCGCCTTCACGGAGGGTGATTTGACCGGTGAAGACGATGGTGTGGCCGGTGAGGGTGTCGTAGAATGCCTCCGCGTCCTGCATCCCGGCGGTTTCCGCAGCGGTGAAGGAGCCTTCACGGGCGTAGCCGGAGGAGAGGAATTCGGCGGCGTTGGCGAAGGTGAGGACGCGGTTGTTGAGCAGGCCCGTGAGGCGGGCTTTGAGCAGCGTGAGCGCGTCGGTGACGGACTTGGGGGTGGCCTTGACTGGCTTGACGCTGGCGGCTGACCTTTGGACGCGAGCCGCATCCACCACTTGACGTTTTTGCCACAATTGGGCAATCTGATCCTGCGTCAGGGCACGGTGAGCCTTCGAAGCGTTGTCTTGTAGGACTTCCTGCAGCACGTCTTCTGCTCTCATCCCCTGGCGCACTTTGCGTTTATACACAGAACGCACATTCGCCACTCCATTGTAGTTGGGTAGCGTGGTCGCCACGATGAAGTGATCCCCCACCTCCTTGACGTTGATGATGCTGAAATCCTCCTTCTCAGGCACAAAGGAGGCGTCTTGAGAGGCGCGGATTTGCGGGCTGGAATTGAGTATCAACCCAACGGCATCAGGATCCAAGGCCACGGGCGCAACGAGATCAATGTCCGATGATACCAGCGGGATTTGATCGCGGTGCTTAGACGCTTCTTTTTGAGCATTCGATCCAGAACCATGCTTTTTATCAGCGTGATGCCACGCCTCCAGATTGAGATTGACCCGCGTGCCCACTGCCTGGATGCCGGTCACTTGCTGGATCATACTTGCCGCACGGGCGGTCAATGTTCCCAGCTCCACCCGCCCCATCAGATTGCCGACGGCCATCCGGGCTTTCGCTGTTGCCATATCGATAAATTCACGCGCCCCACTTTTGCTGAACTGCAAGCGAGACGGGCTCGCAGTCGGCTGGGGAGTGGCGCCAGCGGCGGGAGTCGAACCCGCATCGTCGAGCACGTTTGACGCGGGTGAACCCGGCTGCGCATTCGTGGACGATCCGTCAGTTACGCCGGCTTCATTGGGAGATGGGGGATCGGAGATGGGAGACGGGGAAGCAGGATCACTGGCCCGCCCGGCGCTCACGGCGATGTCCAGCATCGAGCGTGGCGCGGTGGCGAGGGCGGCCTCGGTGTAGCCGGGACGCATGGTTGCGATCTGGGCGGCTTCGGCGGCGGTTGGCGTGATGAGCGATTGGCGCCCGCCGATGGTGGCAGGCATGGAGTCTGGATCCTGGGGCAGGGAATCAGCAGCCTCGGCACGGGATGGCTGGGCATGGGTGGCCTGGTCTGGAGCAAAGGCGCTGGTGGCGATCATCGGTGCTCCAGCAGCGGCCTCCAGAGCGGCACCACGGGCGATCTGCCCGAGGTCGAAATCATCCCCATACACGGCCGCGTTCACCGCCTGGCCGCCGATCTCGGCGGCGGCACCTTCACCGAGAGACTTCAGCGTGTTCACGCCTACGCGCTTCATGGCACCGCCCATGCCTGCCGCCAGCAGTTTGTGCTCAGGCAGGATGAATTCACTCGCCAGCTCCACGCCCGCCTTGGCAGCGGCGATGCCGCGATAGCCTTCCCGGATGCCCGCAGCTTGCTCACGGAGCTGCTGCGCGCCTTTGGCGTCCACAGCTTCGAGCTTCGCGGCAGAGGTGACCACGGAAGAGACGAAAGGTGTTCTTCTTCATGGTTCAACGCTCAGGCGAGTAAGGTGGAACCTTCGGCAAGGGCGCAACCCTGCTGCAATGCGGGAATTACAAAAAGAATGTCTGCATGCCTGTGTCGCCGCCCCACTTTCCGCATCATGAACTGGCAGCGTAAATGAACCGCAGCGTATTTGACCGGATTCGGATTGCCTCTACTCTGCGGCCCCCAAATCCATGAGCAACGCCACCGCCATTACTCCCACCCGCGAGAAAGATTTTCCAGAATGGTACCAGCAGGTCGTGCGCGCTGCTGACCTCGCCGAAAACTCGGAGGTGCGCGGCTGCATGGTGATCAAACCCTGGGGCTACGGCCTGTGGGAAAACATCCAGCGCCAACTCGACGCAAAGTTCAAGGCCACCGGGCATGTGAACGCGTATTTCCCGTTGCTGATTCCGCTCAGCTACCTCGAAAAGGAGGCGCAGCATGCCGAAGGATTTGCCACTGAGTGCGCCGTGGTCACGCATCATCGCTTGGAGGCGCAGAAGCAGGCCGACGGCACGACGAAGATGATACCGACCGGAGAACTGGCCGAGCCTTTTGTCATCCGCCCGACCTCCGAGACGATCATTGGCGCGGCCTTCGCCCGTTGGGTGGAAAGTTACCGCGACCTGCCGCTGCTCATCAACCAGTGGGCCAACGTGATGCGCTGGGAGATGCGCCCGCGTCTGTTCTTGCGCACGGCGGAGTTCCTCTGGCAAGAAGGTCACACCGCACACGAGACAGCCGAGGAGGCGATCGCTGAGACGGAACTCATGCACAAGGTGTATGAGGAGTTCATGCGTGATCATCTGGCTCTGCCGGTGATTCCAGGCGAGAAGACGGAGCGTGAGCGCTTTCCAGGTGCCGTGCGCACTTTGACCGTCGAGGCGATGGTGCAGGATCGCAAAGCCATCCAGGCCGGAACGTCGCACTACCTCGGGCAGAACTTCGCCAAGGCCGCGAACATCCAGTTCCTGGGTCGTGACAATACCAAGCAACTCGTCCACACTACGAGCTGGGGCGTGAGCACGCGCATGATCGGCACGCTCATCATGGCTCATGGCGATGATGACGGTGTCATTTTGCCACCACGAGTCGCCCCGAACCAAATCGTTATCCTTCCTGTCACGCCGAAGCCTGACACGCGCCAGGAGATCATCGACGCGTGTGAGGCACTGGCGGCGACACTGCGCACCCAGCTTTTCGCTGGAGAGCCGGTGCGTGTGCATGTGGACAAGCGCGACCTGCCGGGAGGGCAGAAAAGCTGGGAATGGATCAAAAAAGGCGTGCCGCTACGGGTCGAAATGGGTCCACGCGATATCGCCAACCGCAGCGTGGCCGTGGCCCGCCGTGACAAGAGTCCGAAAGAGAAGGAATTCGTCCCCAAGGAAGACTTCATCCAGGCAGCTACCGAACGACTGCAGGAGATTCAGGAGGCGTTGCTCGCCCGCGCCACCGCGCTGCGGGACGCGAATATGAAGAAGCTCGACACGCTGAGCGAATTTAAGGCATTCTTTGCTGACGACTCTCCCGGCGGTTTCGCGCTGATGCACTGGGCTGGCAGCATGGAAGACGAGGAGAAACTTGCCAAGGAGAACAAGATCACCATCCGCTGCATCCCACTGGGCAACCAGTATGCAGAGGAGGGTAAATGCTTCCTCACCGGCAGGCCGAGCACGCGCCGTGTGGTGTTCGCCCGGAGTTACTGACCCCCACAAACATATGCAGGGCACGAAAGCAAGCCTCAGCGGATGAAGTAGCTCAGGTTCTCCAGCTCCACGGCGAGATCGACGCTGTTGACGACCACATGCTCCGGCACATCGAGTACGATGGGGGAGAAATTCAAAATGGCCTGGATGCCATGACGCACCATGTCGTTCACCACGGACTGGGCTACACTCGCGGGAACGGTGAGGATTGCCATTTTCACATGGTTGCGGCGGACGAAAGCCTCCATCTCCACCATGGGCAAAATGGGCACATTGACCTGTGGTGCCTTCCGTGGCGCGAGGTCGAACGCAGCGGCGACCTCGAAGCCCTCTTTGCGGAAGCCACCGTAGCGCAGTAGCGCGGAGCCCAAATTGCCAACGCCGACGAGGATCACCGGCTGCAGGCGGTTCTGGCCCAGCACATCCCCGATCGTGCTGCTCAACGCGTCCACATTGTAACCCAGGCCGCGTGTGCCGAGCTGGCCGAAGTAGGCTAAATCCTTTCGTAGCTGCGTTGATTTCACCCCAGCAGCCTTCGCCAGCGCGGCTGAGGAAACAGTGTCCACCTGGTTTTCGCGCAGCCGTTGCAGGCAGCGCTGGTAGATGGACAGGCGATAAATGGATTTGCGGGGGATGTCGATTTTTGCAGGCATTGGGCGAAGCATGTGAAATTTCACCCGAAGAGGATGAAAGTCAACGGGGGCCACTCGCGTCCGATTTCTCACCGCCCTGGTCCCGCCTGTGGCTGCGGCCTATTCTGAAATGGTTCGGGGTCAGGAATCCGCTGCACGGCGGGTAGTTTGAGATTCCGCTCCAGAATCTTCAAATATTCAACCAGCCCCGGTGTGCCTTTTTTCTCGTCGTAGAGCCGCCTCAGCACGGTATAGCCCTTTCTCCACGAGGCAGGGTCTTCACTCTGCGCCCAAGCGTAAGCGGCAAAACGTTCGGTAAAATTCAGTCCGCCATGAGTGAAAGAGCTCCAATACGCGTCCCCTGACTGCTTGAAGTCCTTCGTGCGCGCCCAGTGAATCTCTGCGAGCTTCTGCCACAGCCGGGCATTGTCCGGTAGGAACTTCAAGCCTTCCTCTAGGATGGCCACCCCGCGCGTGATGTGGTCACGGTAGAGCTGGCCGCGCAGCATCGGCTTCAGATCCAAGTTGTAGAGATAATAGGAGGCCGCGTTGTAGGCCATGTGCCACGATGCCTCCTCCCAGTACTGCGGATTGCGTGGCTGCAACCGTGTCACGAGCTTGTAGAGGCTGTCCACCTTGGCCCAGTTCACATTCGTGAACTCCACATGCGCGCGCAGTTGGAACATGCACGCCGCCAGCCCACGCAAACCGCCGAGCGAAGCCGCCAGCCCCGCCTGGCCGAGATCCTCTCCCACACCGAGCCGCAGCGGCTCCTCCAGCATTTTCTGCTGCCGCAAATCACGCGTCACCCGCTGCTCCAGCGGCAGCTTCACCACGCCGAAGACTAGCAGCACCGAGATCGCCTGGAGTTGCCGTTTCATAACTCCTTTTCCACAAAGAGCAGATGTGTGACGAAGAGGTAAACCGTCACATAAATCGCCGCGATGCCGGTCATGTCGTAAACTGCGCCCCACGATACGATCTCACCGCTCACCACGCTGTCCACGATGTCGAACTGAGCTAGGTCGGGGCAGATGACCGCCAGCACCAGCGCCGCCGCACGGCTCATGTCGCTGGTGAGGTGCGGTTTGAAGAAAAAGTCGCGGATCAGTGCTTCGCCATGTCCAATGATGGTGATGCAGAAAGTGATCACGATAGTAAACAGCGTTGAACTGGCGATGCTCGAGAGCAACAACGCCACCGTGGTGACAACCGCCGCCTTTAGGAAGATGGCCCACACGGCCCAGTGCAGATTCCAGTTCAGCCCCTGCCGGGCGATGATCTCACGCACCTGCGCCACTGCGTCAGGTGTGGCTGCCTTCTCCAGCCTGAGATGGGTGATGTAGGAGTCGAGCAGGATCGACTGCCTCACCCAGAGGATAAGACTGAGCACGGCATCCATCACGATTAGACCACAGCCAATCAGCAGCAGCACTCCGAGCAGCTTACCGAGCAGGTAGTCGAACCGAGGCACAGGCTTCGAGAGGATCGTGTAGAGCGTGCGGTCCTCCATATCCTTCGGCAGGAGCAGCGCGGTGGAGACGACGCCTATGACGATGCTAAAAACTTGCAGCGCCCCCAATGAGACCGTCTTGAGCAGGTTGAGCTGCTGCTCGGGATTGATGACGGAGAAGGCAAAGCCAGCGGCGGCTGACAAAAGGCAGAAGACCACGAGAAAGGCGAGGATCTTCATGCGGATGAGCTGCGTCATCGTCGCCAGTGCCAGCGTCCACACACGCCGGGGTGAGAAACGCACCTTGGGGGCGGGGCTGAAGGATGCGTCGCTCATGGTTTTTCCACCTTGTTTGTGGCTTCGATGAATAGGCGCTCCAGTGTCGTGCGCGGATGCCCGCTGCGCAGCAGCCTAGCGCCGCCGCCCTCACTCGCGATCAGATCACCGATCTTCGCCAACAGCTCGGGTTGGACGTTTTCCAGAATCATCTCGGTTTGGTTCTCCACCGCGATCAGTTCCTCCAGCCGCCCCTCACGCACCATGCGCCCGTGCGCCATGATGCCCACGCGGTCGCACACCTCCTGCATCTGCTCCAACAGGTGCGAGGTGACGAGCACCGTGATGCCACGCGAGCGGAATTCGATGATGAGATCGCGAATTTTGCGCGACCCTACTGGATCAACGCCGGCCGTCGGTTCGTCGAGCACGAGCAGGCGCGGCTCATGAATCAGCGCCTGCGCTAGGCCGAGACGTTGCAGCATGCCTTTGGAATAACCGCCGACGCGCCGAGCCGCTGCGTCCTCCAGCCCGGTCAACGCCAGCATTTCATCTGCGCGCGACTTTAATTTCCCGCCGTGCATGCCGCACAGGCTGCCGTAGAAGCGCAATGTCTCGCGTCCGGTCAGATGCTTGTAGAAATACGGGTTCTCCGGCAGAAAGCCCACGCTGCGACGGCTGGCCACCTCCGTGCTCGGGATGCCAAAGATGCTCGCGCCACCTTCGGTCGGCTTGATGAGCCCTAGCACCGCCTTCATCGTCGTTGATTTGCCAGACCCGTTCGGTCCGATGAGTCCGTAAACCTCCCCTGCCCTCACTTCGAGCGAAAGGTCATGCACGGCGCGAAACGCCCCTTTCCCCAAGGTGCCTTTGAAGACCTTAGTCAGATGATTGACGGAAACTGCGGGCATGTCAGACATGGCACCAATCAACGCACGATGACAAATCCACGCAAGCTCATGTCTGCGGGAACTGCCCTCACCTCCCGTTCCTTGACGTGCGCCCCCAGGCCGCCGCGCTGGATGTCTTCGAGGAATGACTCCACCTCCTCCGCCTCAGACGCCTGTGCAAACAGCTCCACGCGGCCGTCCGGCAGATTTTTCACCCAGCCGGTCACATCGAAACCGGAGGCTGTCCGTTTCGTGCTATAGCGGAAACCCACGCCCTGGACGCGGCCAGTGTATATGACATGTCTCGCGGTCATCGCTTCATCAATAGCTTCAGCGCCGCACGTGCCTCCTCGCTCGCCGCTTCGATCAAAACCACTCCCGCTTCACCGCGATTGCGCAGCAGAGTCACAAACCGTCCCAGCGCGGCGAATTCAGCCTCGCCGTTCGTGTTGTAGCGTTGTTTCAGCGAGTTGAGCATCGCCTTTACAAAAGCGTCGGCGGAGGATTTGTCCATGAACACCGTCTGCCATGCCGCATGGTCGCGTTTCGCGCCGCCGTCCGCCGCCCAGACCAGCAGACGGTCCGCCACGAGTCCGCGCGTGCCTTCACCCGCAGCTTCATCATCGTTGTGCATGCGCAGCGCCGTCGCACAAGAAAACTTGCCGAGCTGGTCATCGAGAAACGGTAACACGCCGCCAAGCTTCACGTCAGTCAGCTTGATCTCCACTGGCTCGGGCCGTTCGGGATTCAAATAAGCCTCCGGATCGATCACCTCCGCCGTACTGACCGGCGGACGGCTGTAGGCGGCGTTCAACTGCGCGAAATTGCCCGCGCTGTGCAGTGTCTGCGCGAAATCAAAACCCCGACTGAACGGAAACAGCGCCATCTCACGCAGAAAGGCCGGCATCAGCACCTGGTTCAGCGGATGATCAGGATCTTCCGGCGGCAAATCATCTTTCGGAGCCGAGGTTGGATTTTGCAGCGAATGCAAAAAACGCGTTAAAGCCGCATCACCCGCGATGAGAGACTCCCGCGCTAGTCGCATGTCCATCGTCAGCGCCCCATGCTGTGGCTGGAACAATGTGTCGCCATATTCACGCAGCAACTGGCCGAAAGCAATGCCCAGCCCTTCATTTGCCGTCACTGACGAGCCGGAAGCGGTGGATGGATCGATCGTGAGCATCGTTTCCGACTCCTCATCATACCAGCCGCCGAGTTGCCTCGTCAGCAGCGCCGCACGCAATGGCAGCGGATCCACTGCCTCGGGTATCCAGCCGAGCGCGGCCAGTCCCCGCGAGAGTTTCCGCGCCTCATCCCCAGGCTGCTGCTTCTTCAGCCACTTCAGCACCGCCGCCTCCACCTCCGCCTGGCTTACAGCCGTTGTCGCCATCGGCAGCGCCTGCAGTTTGCGCAGCTTCATCATCTCCAGCCCCATGCCAACAAAGTCCGGCGTCACCTCTTCATCTTTCATCACGACTGTGGGCGTTTTCTTCATGCCCAGCGTGCCGAGTTTGTGCAGCAGTTCCGCGTTCTCGTCCTTCAGCGCGTCGTTCTGCCCCTGGAGATACTCGATCTGGCCTTGTAGTAGCACAATCTGCTTCTGCAAATCCTCCACACTGCCCATCGGCAGCGGTGGCGGAGTGGTTTGAGTCGATGCTTCCCACGCCACCTGTGCTTCCGGCTTAGATCCCGACAAAAGCAACCATGCCACTCCACCAAGGGCAAGGAGGACGAGCAGCAGCACGGCGGGGTTGGACTTCATGCGCTCTTCATAGAACAGGCATCGCCGCATCTCCAGTTTTCTCGTTGGACGAATGCAAATTCACGCCACCGTGCCGCATGCTCTGCTGGCGATTCGGCAACCACGACCTCGACCTCACGCATCGCGGCCTCATCATGGGCATCGTGAACGTCACGCCCGACAGTTTTTCCGACGGCGGTCGCTTCAATGATCATGGCCGCGCCGTTGAACATGCACTCGGACTCATCAACGAAGGCGCGGACATCCTCGACATCG
Source organism: uncultured Prosthecobacter sp. (assembly GCA_964421275.1). Classification (GTDB taxonomy): domain Bacteria; phylum Verrucomicrobiota; class Verrucomicrobiia; order Verrucomicrobiales; family Verrucomicrobiaceae; genus Prosthecobacter. The sequence goes on along the minus strand of CAYQWE010000027.1, from coordinate 12,941 downwards.
GCGGCGAATCTACCCGACCCGGTGCCGAGCCTGTCGAAGAGGCTGAGGAGCTGCGCCGCGTGCTGCCCGTCATCCGTGCCGTGCGTTCGCAAACGAAGGCGCTCATCTCCATCGACACGATGAAGGCCGCTGTTGCCCGCGCCGCGCTCGACGCCGGTGCCGACATCATCAACGACGTCACCGGCCTGCGTGGTGACGCCGCCATGCTGCGTCTCGCAACTCAAACCAGCGTCGGCATCGTCGTCATGCACATGACCGGTACGCCGCAGACCATGCAGACGAATCCGCATTACGACGATGTCGCCGAGGAAGTACGCGCCTACTTCGAAAACCGCCTGCGCCTGCTCGAAAACGAGGGCATCTCGCCCGAACGCGTCGTGCTCGATCCCGGTTTCGGCTTCGGCAAGGCGCTGGAGCACAACCTTGAGTTGATGCGTTCGCTGCCAAGCCTCGCCACGCAGCGACCATTGCTCATCGGCGTCTCGCGCAAATCGATGATCGGCAAAGTGCTCCACTCCGACGCCATGGAAGACCGCTTCTGGCCCACCATCGCCCTCACCGCCCAAGCCCGCGAACACGGCGCCCGCATCGTCCGCGTGCATGACGTGAAGCCCAACCGCGAAGCGCTGCGGATGATGGAGGCGATTTTGACTGGTGTGTGATCGTGAGACAGGCTGCTAGCCTAGTCACTCGACTTGCGCCTGAACACCATCGCTTTCGATAAACTTCCATACATCGCCGAACAAGAAGTGATCGAAGGTCCGAATGTGGTCTTTGAGGATTGGCTCGGTGAGCATGTTGGGGCGGATGTCGAAGTAATAGACTCCGTCCAAAGGATTCAGCTTAACCGTGTAAGCCTTGAAATGACCGGGAAGAAAGGTCGCACTAACGCCATAATCACGCGGATTGGCTCCTTTCCGTTGCACATCATTGAGAAAGATGGCGACGTGTGGCACCTGCGCCGAAGTCAGGCGGTTGAACAGGAACTTGTCCATGAACACCTTGTCGAGCCGGTCTTTGCTGCTCGTTTTCACAGAGCCAATGACTTTGACCAGTTCGCCGCTTTTGATGATGAGATCGTGTTGGTAGTTCATCTCAAACGCCACTTCACCATCCACGGTGACGGGAATTCTCACCGTGCCCGTGCTGCATGGCACATTAGCTCGCAGAAGTGTCAGGCGGATCAATCGTTCAAAGAGATCGCCGTTGAGCTTTCTGGCGGTGTTTGACTTTCCGGCTGGCAAGGCATCGAGTGCGATGCCAATGCACTGCTGCAAGGAGTAGATGGTCCGGTTCAACACCTGTCGATTTGCGGGAGTATCCAAACCGGAGTCACGAATGCCTGTGAGCATTGGAACGAACTTCTTGAATGCGGTCGAGCAGTCTGCCGCAGAATACATCAGCATGGAATTGACCGGACGGCTGACATTGTAGCTGCCATCGCTCTTGAACTGCCAGAAGTTGTATTGCGGTTCATTGCGCGAAACGATCACAGCTTGCAGGCCGGAAGCTGCGAACTCGGTAAAAGCCCCGGCAAACTCGATGAAGTGCTCCAGCTTGTTGAAGCGGCTCTTGTCCGTGGCAATAGCGACAAGCTTTTTCAGAGTCATCGGATGCTTTCCCTCCGCAGGGCGGTGCGGCGATCATGCTCGATCCATTCACGCGCAGTCTTCCTGACAACACGTTCCAGTCGTTCAATGGCCCACTCGTTGTGCTGTGGTGCGCTGTCGCAACCGAGCCAACGGCGACCAAGCTGCTCCGCCACGACCAGCGTCGTTCCTGACCCTGAAAAGGGATCGAGCACGACATCGCCTGCATTGCTGGATGCCAGCACCAGCCTGCGCAGCAATTCCTCCGGCTTTTGCGTCGGATGAGGCGTCTTTTCGCCCATGCCATTGCAGGTCGTGGGGATTTCGATCACATCCTTTGGTTTGGCGCCGTCCGGGTGAGGAGTCCAGTCATCACGGTCCTTCGAGAATTTGCCTTTGCCGTATTGGCTGGTTTCAGCCTGGGGATGTTCAGGATATTTGAGAGTGTGCGCCCCATAGGGGATGCGCACGTCGTCCATGTTGGAGGTGAACTGCTTGCCTTTGCGGAAGTGCAGGATGCTTTCGTGGGAACGCCCCCAATCCTTGCCCAGATTGGCCTTGTTCTTGTAGTGCCACACAAGCCAGCGACAGCCCTGGAAACAATGAGACGCGGCTACTTTCACGTCAGCGAGAATCTCGGAAAACCCGCACACATACATGGTGCCGGTGGGTTTCAGCACGCGAGCAGCCTCGACGATCCAATCTCGCGACCAGGCGACGTAGGCGTGCATCGGGCCAAAATCATCCCAATCGGCCTTTTTGATGTTGTAGGGCGGATCCGCGAAAACAAGGTCCACCGATTCCGATTCCAAAGTTTTTATCCAGGTGATGGCATCGCCAAGGAACAGACGACCTCCTTTGGCCTCATAGTGAAGCTGCGCCACACAGTTGGGCGAATCAATCGCATGCGTCACCCCTTGCGGCACATGCGGCAGCAGTTCAGGCTCCTGGATGACAGTTTTCTTGACGGGCATGCGGGGATGATGTCGCAAAGCAGCGTGGCTGCCAAGGCAAACTCACGCACCGAAATACGGAATCCCCAGCTTCTGCGCGAGGCGTTTCGGGCGGCGCATGGCTTCTTCCATACGCTTCGCTTCATCAGCGTCACGCAGGTCTTTGCAGTCGGGGTGCGCTTCGGGTGCGTCGATGAGGCCGAGTTGATGGAGCACGTGCGCGGTGCTGTGCTTGTAGGGGGAGGCGCTCATGCGGTCGTCGAGGCGGAAGACGAGGTCTTCGAAGGACTGGAAGGCTTCGAAGAGCTTGTAAACACGCGTGTCGAAGCGGCCGGTGCCGGTCTTGAATTTCTTGTCCGCCACGCTGTCGAGCAGCCACATGTCGCGTGCGGCGCAGATCAGCGGGCAGGCGCTGACGCCCGCGCCGATGAGCAGCGGCAGACCGAGCTTGATGGCGGTGGCGATGCCGTAGTCGTCGCCGCTGTGCGGGAAGAAGGGCAGATTGAGGCCTTTGCACATCGCCGCCCAGTAGTGGAAGTGCGGTTCGTCGAGCGTGCTGACTTTGCCGCCGACATACTTCGGATGCAGCGCGATCTGATGGAACAGCCACGGGTCAAACGGCGTGGCCCACGGCACGAAGGACGGCTCCAGCGCATGCGCGATGCCTGGGCGGATGAGGTGCTCGGCGATCTGGAAGTAGGCGTCGCGTCGCGGCTCGTTCTCCAGCGTGTTGAGCAACTTGCTCGTCATGATCATCATCTCGCAGTTGTCGTGCTCCTGCGCGATGTCGAGCAGCGGCCAGTAGCGCTCCGCTTTGAAGGCGCTGTCGTTCTCCGCGCCGCGCGCGGTGACGCCGGCGATGAAACGTTGCTCCGGAAACTCCGCACGGAAGCGTTTCAGCACCTCGGCATACAAATCATTGCTCAGATCGAAGATGTAACCGGTGTCCGCATTGAGCACGAAGACCATCTCCACGCCGTAATGCGCGCCGCATTGCTGCATCCAGCGCACGCTTTTGTGGAAGCCGTCCCAGTCGGGCTTCTTGTCCTTGAACGGCAGCAGAGTGGCCACGCACAGACGCGCCTTCGTGCTGTGATCGACGAGTTCCTCCTCGCTCGTGTAGGCCCAGATCGTTTCGTTCCAAGCAGTGAACGGTTTGAGGTCGGCGGGATTGGAGATGAGAGCGCGGTCTGCCATGCCGCATGTAGAGCATGGCACGCACAGACGGCCAAGACGAAATCCGAATGGACAGCATCGGAATTCATGATCGACGGTAGGCCGGATGTGTCCGGCGCTGGCTTCACACGTCGCGCAGGCGCGGGCAGCGTTGCAGCGTCGCCTCGAACATGTCGGCGGTCATGTTGCCGATCTTTGTCAGCGTTTGCCGGAAGCCCGCGTTCGCGGCGGTCTCGACCATGGTCGCGTAATCCATGCCCGCCAGGGTGCTGAGCGCGGCCTTGCATTCCCCCTTCGTCAATTGCATGTCGGCGAGCACATCCTCGGCGTGATGCCTCACCCAACGACGGTTTTCTACGAGCACGGCGTTCAGCGTGGACTCGCTCTCTGGTTTCCAGCCGTCGTTGAACAGAGTGGCGAGACGGCCCGTAGGCTGAGTGCAGCGCATGTAACGCAGTTGAGCGGTCTCCACCGGCGCGTTGCTGAGTTCAGTGAAGAGTGTCGGCCAGTCGAGCTGCAGTTCTTTGATTCCGACCTCATGGAAGGTGACCAAGTCCTGCACGGGGCGATTGCGTGCAGTGTAACGTCCATCGACGAGTCGGAGATCAATGCCCGGCTGCACGCCTTTGATCAGACTGTCCCCCATGACATGCACGATCCAGCCCAGCACATAGGCGAGGGTTCGCTCGTTCGCGCCGTGCAGGTCAAACACATCGTCGATCACGGCAGCGAAGTAATCCGGCAAATGATCCAGTGGCACATGCAGTGACTTCTCCCGCACGCTGAAGCCAAAGAGCAGATGAGCACGACCGTAGAAGCGGTCGAAAACCTCGCGTGGAGTCAGTTCTCCCGCAGGCGTCTTGAGCTTAAAGGGACGCAACGGCCCACCGGTGATGGGACTTTTCTCCAGCGGTGCCGTGCCGTAGCCTACTTCACGTCCGGTGTCGATGCAGATGGCCTCTGGCATGGTCTGCACATCACTGCCGATGTAAGCCCCTGCGGTGTAACTGCCGAGATACTGCCTAGCGACACGCGCGAGCCTGAGCCTGCGCCGCTCCGCCTCCTTCAGCGCCAGCATGGCATACATCGTGTGGCCGACGATGCCACTCATGGCCGGATGCGTTCGTGATCCTTCGTCATGACCACCTTGTCGCCATCGCTCACGGCGGTGATGTTGCCATTGAATGCGGTGACGAGTACCTCCGCCCCCAGTGGCGTGAAGGTATCGATGGCGCGATCCCCTGGCGAGCGCGGATTAGGCGTGCCCGCATTGGCCACATAGTCCGCCAAGCAGGAGACGACGACGTGCTTGGGCATGAGCATCTTGGGGAAATCAAAGCCGGGATTAAAACCATGATGTGGTGCGGTGAGTACCGTGGTGTGGAGTTTCTCCGGCGGCTGGATAGTTTTCATATGCCTCTCAAACGCGCCGCCGTACGAGTCGCCAGGAAAAATGAACACATTGCGTCCGTGCTGCATGCGTAGGACGATGGAGTTGGAGTTGAGCAGCCCATGTTCACTGACCTTGGCGGGATCGGCATCCAACGATAAGAACTCCGACGGCGGCGAGAGCACCTCCAGCACCAGCGCAGGATCGAGGTCGATGCGGCTTCCGGCGTGGCAGGCCTGGTAGCTGCCGCCGCGCTCCTGCGCCAGCGAGCGCAGCCGCTTGTAGGCGAGCGTCTGCCCGCGCCCTTCAAAACCGTTGTCGATGAAGCGTGCCACCTTCATGTTCTGCATCAGCCACTCCGCGCCGCCGTAGTGGTCCCCGTGCGGATGGCTGATGACGATGGCGTCGATGGAGTCATGCCCGCGCTTTTTTAGAAAAGGCGCGATCGTGTCACGCCCGGTGTTGTAGTCGGGAGTCCTGGCCGTGCCGCCGGTGTCGATGAGCAGCACCTTGCCTCCGGGTGTCTCCACCACCACGGCGAGGCCATGCGCAGGCGAGGCCATCCAGGTGACGGTGAGCTTGTCCGCAGCGCGCAGCGCGGTGCACAAGAGGACGAGGGAACAGAGGAGGCGGAGCATGCGGACGCATACGCGCAGGCATGCGCATGCCTTTCCGGCGCTCTCGCACGCGTTGAGAGCGGGCTGGAAAGTTTGTCCAAAAACATGCGGGGCCGCGCTTGTGTTGCATCCGTGCTTCGCCGCGCTCTCATCCCCGCAGCCATGAACCGCCGTCACTTCATCCGTTCCGCCGCCGCATTGCCTCTCATCTCCGCCATCGCTGCAGAAAAGCCCAAGCGGCTGATCCTGCGCTCATCTTGGCAAACGGTGAACATTGGCGACATCGCGCACACGCCTGGCGTGCTGGCGCTGCTGGAGAAGCATCTGCCTGAGGTGGAGGTGTGGCTGTGGCCGAGCAAGGTGAACAACGGCGTCGAGGAGATGCTCAAGGCGCGTTTTCCGAAGGTGAAAATCATGCGCTCTGATGAAGTGAAGCAGGCTTTCGAGGAGTGCGACTTCCTGCTGCACGGCTCCGGGCCGTCGCTCGTGGCGCAAAAAGATGTGATCCGGTGGAGCGAGGCGACTGGCAAACCGTATGGCGTCTATGGCATCACGTTTTCGATGCAGGGATCGACGGCGAAGAAACCTGCCTCCGAGGAGGCGATCCAATCCACGATCCAGGTGTTCAATGGTGCGAAGTTTGTGTATTTCCGCGATTCGGTGTCCCTCGAACTCGCGAAAAACAAGGGCTGCACCTGTCCACTGATGGAATTCGGGCCTGACGGTGCTTTCGCGGTCGATCTGAAGGACGATGCGAAGGCAGAGGCATTCCTGAAGGCGCACCAGCTCGAAGAAGGCAAGTTTCTCTGCTGCATTCCGCGGCTGCGCTATACGCCGTATTGGACGCTGGCAGAAAAGAAGGCGACGAAGGATGAGGCCAAACATGCCCGCAACGAGGCGATGAAGGAGCACGACTGCAAACCACTGCGTGACGCGATCGAGAAGGTGATCCGGCAGACCGATTTGAAGGTGCTGCTCTGTCCTGAGGACAAGACGCAGATGGCGGTGAACAAGGAGATGCTTTACGACAAGCTGCCGGACGACGTGAAGACGCGCGTGGTATGGCGTGAGAACTACTGGCTTACGGACGAGGCGGCCAGCACCTACCGCCGCAGCGCGGGCTTGTTCGGTCACGAGATGCACAGCCCGATCATTTGCATCGGCAACGGCATTCCGGCGATTGTTTGCCGTTGGGCCGAGCAAACGAGCAAGGGGTTCATGTGGCGTGACATCGGCCTGAACGAATGGCTGTTCGACCTCGACAAGGAGGACGAGCTCGCCCGCGTGGCCGATACGGTGCTGGCGATGGCAAAGGACCCCGCTGGAGCGAAGGCGAAGGCAGCGAAGGCGCGTGATCTCGTCATGGGTAAATTCGCCGTCAGTATGCAGGTGGTGGAAAGCTACCTCAAAGCATGATGGACGGCGGCGTCAGTAGGACACGCTCCAGGTGTTGGAGGCGCGGAGGACTTCGAGGTGTGCACGAGCTTGGGCGGCCAGAGCTGCCTCATAGCTGGCGCGCACTTCGCGGGCGGTGCGTTGGGAGGTGAGGAGATCGAGCAGGGTGGCTTGGCCTTTCTGGTAGCTGACGCGTCGAGCGTCGAAGACTGCCTCGGAGTTTTTGAGGATGCCGGACTGATAGCGGGCGACGCTATCTACGGCGGCACGATAGAGGGTGAGTGCCTGCCGGATTTCGACTTGGACTTTAAGCTCAGCGGCCTGGATTTGCTTCTGCGCCTGTAGGGAGGCGAGGCGGGCGTTCTCGATCGCCGCTTTGTTCTGATTCCAGATGGGCAGTGGGATGGAGAAGAACATGACGAGCGCGTTGTTGGCTGGTGTAGGGGCGACGTTGTTAAGTGTGCTGCTCAACTGACTGACGCCGACACCGAGAGTGACGTCGGGGATACGATTGGCTTTTTCGAGGGAGACGCGGCTTTGGGCGGCGTCGGCTTGGTGCCGGAGTGCGAGGAGGTCGCCGCGTTTGCCGAGTGCGTGGGTGATGAGGGTGCTGGCATCGAATTTTTGCCCCGGCTGCTCCAGGTTGCCGACGGGGATGATGCGGAGTTGGGCACCGTCGATGCCAAGGAACGTGCCAAGGCCCTGGCTGGCGCTTTCAGCCTGGGCTTCGGTGGTGTGCAGTTCAGTCTGGAACTGCTGCTGCTCGATCTCGGTCTGGAGGAAGTCGGTCTCGCTGATTTGCCCGACCTTGAAACGTTCCTTCTGAGCGTTGACGAGCTCGAGCATGTCGCGAGCGATGTCTCGGTTCTTCTGGACGAGACGTTTTTGTGCGAGCGCGTCGATGAAGGCGAGGGCGGCGTCGGCCTTCAGTTGATTGAGGAAGCCGTCGAGGGTGGCTTCAGCGGCGGCCCTGCCCTTGCGGGCGACCTCGGTGCGCAAGCGACGTTTGCCGCCAGTCTCGAAGAGCTGCTGGATGTTGCCGACGGTGTTACTCTGGAGACGCTGGCTGCCGGAATAGGTGATGTCACGGGCGAAGCCGTAGTTGAGTTCGGGGTTCGGTATTTGACGCGCTGCGGCAATCTGCGCTTCGGCCATGGGGACGTTGTAGCGTTCGGCGGCGTAGGCGAGGTTGGTTTGCAGTACCATCTGCACAAACGCCTGCATGGGCACGGTGAGCTGTCGGGTTGAGTCCTGAGCAGCATGCAGGGCTATGACGGTGAGTAGGAGAAGTGGCAGCAGGATGGGTTTCATAGCTGCATCGGATGGGATCAGGCGACTTCTGGGATAGGGGCTTCGGCAGTGTGACGCTCCAGGGCTCGGCGCTCAATGATGTAATAAGCTGCTGGGAGCACCAGGAGGGTAAGTAGGGTGGCGGTGATGAGTCCGCCGACGACAACGGTGGCGAGCGGGCGCTGCACGTCACTGCCAATCTGGTGGGTGATGGCGGCTGGGATAAGGCCGAGCGTGGCGACGACGGCGCTCATCAACACGGGCCGCAGGCGCTCATGCGCACCATTGCGCACGGCCCCGGCGAGGTCGTGGGGCAGGAGTTTACGCCAGCGGTTGAGATTGGCGAGCATGATGACGCCGTTCTCCACCGCGACGCCGAAGAGGGCGATGAAACCGACGGCGCTGGAGACATTCAGCGTCATGTCACGCAGATGCAGCGCGGCAAGGCCGCCGAGCAGGGCCATAGGCACGGTGAGCATGATGATGGTGGCATGACGGGCGAGGCCGAAATGCGCATAGAGTAGCAGGAAGATGAGTGCGAGCGCGGCGGGGATGACGACGGCCATGCGCGCCTGGGCACGCTGCTGGTTTTCAAACAAGCCGCCCCAGCGGATGGAGTGGGTTTTGGGGTCGAATGTGACCTTGGCAGCCACGGCGGCGCGGGCTTCCCGGAGGAAGCTGGTTAGGTCGCGCCCGCGCAGGTTCAACTTCACGGTGAGATGGCGTTTTCCCATCTCGCGCGTGATCATGCTCTCACCGAAGGCCAGCTCGACTTTTGCGACGCTGGCGAGGGGGACAGGCGGACCGTTGGCGGAGTTGATGAGCAGCGCGGCGAGCTTGTCTGGGCTGTCGCGCACCTCGGGCGGATAGCGCAGCGCGATGTCATAGACGCGGTCGCCGTCATAGACCTGCGCCATGGCCTTGCCGCCGATGGGGCCCTCGATGAGGTTTACGACATCGGACACATTCACGCCGAGGCGCGATGCGGCGGCGCGGTCGTAAGTGATGCGCACCTGGGTGAGTGGCGGCTCCTGGTCAACGGCCACATCTACGGCGCCTGGGACGGCGGTGATGGCGTCACGCACCTGTTCGGTGACACGGCGTGTCTCTTTGAAGTCATGTCCATAAACCTTGACCACCAACTCGCTGTGTGCGCCGGAGATCTTGTCGTTCACGCCGTCGATCATGGGCTGCGCGAAGCCGATGGAGAGGCCGGGGATTTTTTTCAGGCGCTCGCTGATGCGCGAGATGAGCGCCTGTTTGTCGCCGCCCCACTCGTGATAGGGCCGCAGGCCGACGAAGGATTCGATGTGGGAGGTGGTCCACGGGTCGGTGCCATCCTCGTTGTGTCCGAGTTGGGAGACGACGTCGGTCACTTCAGGGAATTCTTTGACGGCGAGCCGGTACTGACGTGTGAGATCGAGCGCCTTGGGTAGGGAGATGCCGGAGGGCATGTTGACCTGCAGCCATAGCGAGCCTTCATCGAGATAAGGCAGGAACTCGCGCCCGATGGAGAGACCGAGGATGCTAGCGAGCACGATGGCACCCGCACCCGGCACGAGCGCGAGAAGCGGACGTGCGGTGAGCCGAGCGAGCGCACCGGCATAGCGGTCACTGAGCCATTTGAAGATCGGATTTTCGAAGGTCTTCCCTGGGCGGCGATAGAGCAGGTAGGAGAGGGCGGGGATGGCGGTGAGCGCGAAGATGAGCGCCCCGAGCACCGCGTAGCCGATAGTGAAGGCCATGGGCGTGAAGAGCTTCCGCTCCACCCGCTCGAAGGCGAAGAGGGGCACATAGGCGGAGATGATGATGAGAGAGGCGAAGAACATGGGGCTGGCTACTTCCAGCGCCGCCTCACGCGCGCCCGCCAGCGTGAGTGGCTCATTGGAGCGCTCACGACGGCTAAGAATGACCTCCATAAGTACGATGGAGCCGTTGACGATGATGCCGAAGTCGATCGCTCCGAGGGAGAGCAGATTTGCCGGCACGTTGGTGAACTGCATCAGCAGGAAGGCGAAGAGCAGGGAGAAGGGAATCGTCAGTGCCACGAGCAGCGCTCCGCGCAGGCTGCCGAGGAAGACGATGAGCACGAAGGTGACTAGTAGCATTCCTTCCAGGAGCGTCTTGCCTACGGTGTGTAAGGTGGTGTCCACCAGTGAGGAGCGGTCGAGATAGGGAACGACCTTCACGTCCGGGGGCAGGATGCCGTTGTTGAGGTCTTCCATCGCTTGGTGCAGGCCCTCCAGCACGCGGGAGGGGTTCTCTCCTTTGAGCAGTACGCAGATGCCAGAGACTACGTCGTCATTGTCATTCTTGCCTACCACTCCCACACGCTCCAGTCCGCCGAAGCGCACCTCCCCGATGTCTCGCACGAGCACGGGTACTCCTTTGACCGAGGTGATAACCACGCTGCCCAAGTCTTCCAGCGTGCGGATCACCCCCAGCCCGCGCACGACGAAGCCCTGCTCCCCGCGTACCATGATGCTGCCGCCGGCAGTATTTCCATTCGCGGTGATGGCGTCCTCCACATCCTTGGGGGCGAGGTCATAGGAGCGCAGTCGAGCCGGGTCGAGGATGACCTGAAATTGCTTTGGCTCTCCGCCGAAACTTGTTACGTCTGCCACGCCAAAGACCTGTTTCAGCCGCGGCTTCACCACCCAGTCCTGGAGATCCTTCAGCGCGAAGGGATCCCGCCAGGAGGATTCTACTGTGTAGCGGAGAATCTCGCCGATCGGCGAGGTGAGCGGATCCAGCCCCGTCTCCGCGCCAGGTGGCAAGGCTGCGGTCGTATAGCGCTCCTGCAGGCGCTGCCGCGCCCAGTAGCTTTCGACCCCGTCACGGAAAACCACCGTGATGAGCGAGAGGCCGAAGGCGCTCTTTGAACGCATGACATGCATGCCCGGCGTGCCTGCCAGCTCTCGTTCGATGGGGATGGTGACCTGCTGCTCCACCTCCTCCGCCGCATGGCCTGGATAAAGGGTGATCACCTGGGAAGTCGTGTCTCCGATGTCTGGATACGCCTCCACGGCGAGCTGATTCCAACTGTAAAACCCCGCTCCCGACACCGCGAGCAGCAGGCAGAACATCAGTGTCTGGCGCTCCAGACAGAAGCTGACAAAACGGGAGATCATTGGAAGAGCACACCGTTCTTTTTCAGGATCATCGCTCCCTCATGCAGGCCGTCGAGGATGATAACCCGTCCATGACCTGCATCTCCGCCGGTCCTCACCTGTCTGCTTTCCAGTATGCCCGGTGCTGCCTGCTCAAAAACAAAGGCGTCGGAGCCGACCTGCAAGATCGCCTCCAGCGGGACGGAGAGATTTTTTTCTGCCACCGTCGGCACTGCTACCGTCGCGTACATCCCGGGCTTGAGGTGATCTCCCGGATTGGGCAACTCCACACGCATGGAGGCCACGCGTGTCGCTTCGGTGATTACGTCGCCCAGATGGGTGACGGTGCCTTTGAAAATTTCGCCCGGATAAGATTCAAACCGCGCTTCCACCGGTGCGCCTTTGCGGAACAGGCGCAGATCCCGCTCAGGCACATGGATGGTGAGCCAGACGGTGGAAAGGTCCGCCACAGTGGCGAGCGGCGCGTTGTTGTCGTTGCGCATCTCTCCCTTGCCTGCGCTCACCGCGATGACTCTGCCGGACTGAGGCGCTAGGACGCGGAGCAGACCGCCCGGCGGGTCTTTTGCGGGATCGAAGCCCATGAATTTCAGCACCTCTGTCGCCGCTTCGAGATTTGCTTTTGCCGCGTCAAACACATCCTGCGCCTCGTCGAGATCTTTCTGCGCCGCCACCTTCGCCGCCAGCAATTGGCCCTGACGCCGCAGGCTTTTCTCAGCTAGGTTTAGTGCGCTCTTTGCCTTCACATAAGCGGCCTGAGCGGTGACGCACTCCGGTGCGCTGATGACCGCCACTGGCTGCCCTTCCTCCACTGTGTCCCCTAGAGAGACGAGGATGCGTACCAGTTTTCCCGCCACGGTCGGGAACACATGCGCCAGTCTCACGGGGTCAGCCTCGATGCTTCCGGTGAATGTCCTCGTCACAAAACGCTCGGCCTTGGTGGCAGGCTCAAACTGGAGCTTCCCGCTCAAGGGCGACTCCACAGGGATCGTGATGCGGTTCCCCGTTTTTTCGAATGCAGGCTTTTCCACGGCATGCACTGCGGTGTCAGGGCGCCCGCAACTTGCGATGACTGCGGTCATTGCGCACACCAGGACGCTCGGGTACGACACCAGATTGCCGAAGAGGAATCTTCTGTGTGAATTCATGTCTGGGGATGGAGTGGGGTGAATTCGGACGCCTCTGAACCCACAGATTAACAACCTGTTCAAAGGTGGTTCAATGATATTTCCTGTATTGTTTGGCGGCGATGTGCATCGGGGGCTTCGCCGCCAGCATGCAGGTGGTGGAAAGTCATCTACCAGCCTAATTCTGACCGCCAGATCACGTTTGCGAAAAAACTTGTGAACACAGCCATCCCAAAGAGTAGTGTGAAATTTGGGATCAAAGGCACTGACTGAGGG
>CAYQWE010000026.1:34656-70953 GCA_964421275.1 uncultured Prosthecobacter sp. | reverse complement strand
GCCACTGGCTCGGCTGGCTGGAGGAGGCCGGCCAATGGCCCGGGCTGCGCAGCGTTGACGGCAGCAATGACGCGGGGGATACGTTTTCATTCAGGTTATTGCATGAGGAAGGTGGGATGCAAAACCTGAACAACGCCATCGAACAAACTAAAAATATGTCTGAAATAGAATTCAACGCGGCAAAACAGGCTTTTGAGGCAGGCAATTGAACTTTTCTTCCGAAAATCCATGAAAACACCCATCAAATGCGCAGCCATGATCCTCATCATGGCGTCATCATTTTACGTCGGCTTCCGCTATGCGCTGCGTGAAGAAATGGTCGATGCGATTTATGCGCGAGGCTATTTATTGTGGGGGGCACCCGACGATCTGCAGTTGGCACACTACCTCAATCAATCGGTCGAAAGAAAGCATGATATCGGCATACGAGCCGGGGCTGAAGACGTGATCGAAGTATCCATCGTCAACTCCGCAAGGGCGTTCGAGATATTGGACCGGACGAAAGACGTGCCCGGCATTCCAGTCCGAATGCCCCATGAAAGCATCCACAGGGTGTTCGCAAGAGCCTGTGATCAAGCTGTCCGATCCAACGTGACTTTCTTTACCAAGGATGCCAGGGTGCCCGACGACTACCCACATCACCCCTTCAAACCTCCGGGCTTCGAGGTCGGCAAGTATTTCGAGACGATACTCGAACCTGCGCGCCTGAGGGCACAGAAGAAAAAAGAGGAGGGGGCGAAATCCGCAGGCAAGGTGAAATAGTCTCTGTCATGCTATCCCGCCTCCTTGGTCATGACACGACGCGCATGCGGGACTCGGAAGAGACCGGGTTTTCAGACACGGATCACCGGAAAAACTTCTTCGCCTTCTCGAAGAAGCTCTCCTCCATCGGAGAAGTTTGTTCGCCGAGGGACTTGGCGAAGTCGTCGAGTTTTTCACGTTGTTCGGTGCTGAGCTTGGTGGGTACGGCGATCTGCACGTGGACGTAGAGGTCGCCGTGGTGATCGGAGCCGAGGGTTTTCATGCCTTTGCCACGCAGGCGGAAGGTGGTGCCGTTTTGCGTGCCGGCGGGCACTTTGACGGAAGCCTTGGCCTCCATCGTCGGGACGGTGATCTCGCCGCCGAGCGCGGCGGTGGCGAAGGAAAGCGGCATGTCGCAGTGCAGGTCGTCGCCTTCACGTTCGAAGATCTCGTGCTGCTTCACCTGGATGACGATGTAGAGATCGCCCGCCGGGCCGTTTTTGACGCCGAGGTCGCCGTTGCCGGTGGAGCGCAGGCGTGAGCCGTCTTCGATGCCCGCAGGTACCTTCACGCGCACTTTGGTGCGTTCCTTGGAACGGCCGGTGCCGTGGCAGGAGCGGCAGGGATCGCTGATCGTTTCGCCGGAGCCGCTGCAATCCGGGCAGGTCTGCTGAATCTGGAAAAAGCCGCGGGAACTGATGACCTGGCCTGCGCCGCCGCAGGTGCGGCAGGTTTTCTTGCCGCCACCGCCGCTAGAGGAGCCGGAACCGGAGCAGGTTTTGCACGAGGCGCTGCGCTCGTATTCGATCTCGCGTTCGACGCCGTGCGCGGCCTCTTCGAGCGTGATTTCCATGCCGTAGCGCAGATCGTTGCCGCGCTGCGGACCGTCGCGGCGACGGCCGCCACCACCACCGCCGCCGAAGAATTGCTCAAAGATACCACCGCCGCCGCCACTGAACACTTCACGGAAAATGTCGAACGGATCGTGGAAGCCGCCACCACCACCGGTCGGCCCCCCCATGCCGCCAGCGAAGGCCCCGTGGCCGTAGCGATCATAAGCGGCACGTTTCTGGTCGTCGCTGAGCACGTCGTAGGCTTCACCGACTTCTTTGAATTTGTCCTCGGCGCTTTTGTCACCCGGATTTTTGTCCGGATGGAATTTCACCGCGAGCTTGCGGTAGGCCTTTTTCAAATCCTCGGCGGAGACGTCGCGTGAGACACCCAGCACTTCGTAGTAGTCGCGTTTTCCGGCCATGATCGTGTGAGAGGAGAGTTACGCCTTGGAGGGCGTGGCGGAATCACCGGAAACGACCACACTGGCGGCGCGCAAGAGGCGATCCTTCAATTTGTAGCCTTTGCGGGTCACGCGGATGATCGTGCCTTCGGCGATGGCGGCGTTGGCTTCCTGGGAGACGGCGTCATGCAGGTTCGGGTCGAATGTCTTGCCCTGGGCCTCGATTTCCTGAACGCCGCTGTCGCGCAGGAAGTCCTGGAGCTGACGATTCACCATGTTCATGCCCATGAAGATCATGGACTTCTCTGATTCGGCACGGGCGGCGTCGAGGCCCATGTCGAAGTTGTCGAGGATGGGGAAGAGGGCGCGCAGGAGGTCGGCGTTGGCGTAGGCGCGGGCCTCCTGGGCCTCGCGGGCGGAACGCTTGCGGAAATTGTCCAACTCGGCCTGGCTGCGGTAGGCGAGATCCTTCCAGCGCTCGACCTCCTGTGTGAGCAGAGTTACGGGATCAGCGGGAGGGGCCTCCTCAGCGACCGCAGACGGTGCTTCCTCATTGAGAGCAGCGGCGGAGGTGGGCGGGATGGCGTCAGGGTGGATTTGCTCGATCGTTTCGGGACTCGGCTCGGTCATGATGTTTTCGCGGGGTTTGGGGGGCCGCGACTATGCCGTCTTCTGGATGGCAATCAAGGTGATGTCATCGTGGGAGCGCCGCCCCTGCAAAAAGTGCTCTAAATCGGCGATGATGCCGCCGATCACCGCTTTGGGTCCCTGCGCGGCGTGTTTGGCCAGCCGGTCCTGCACACGCTCTTCGCCGTATTCGTGTCCTTTCGAGTCCATGGCCTCGTTCACTCCGTCGGTATAGAGCAGGAGGCAGTCGCCGGGCTGCATCTCGAAGCTCTCGTCCTTGGTGACGCGCTCGAAGACGTCGCCTGTGTCAATGCCGACGCCCAGCCCAGGCGGGTGGAGCATCTCTACCTCTCCAGTGGCTTTGTGCCAAAGCAGGGCAGCATTGTGGCCGGCACGTGCGAGGGTGAGCCGCGAGCCATCCTTTTCCACCACGACATAGGTCATGGTGATGAAAAGATCCTCGCGGATGTCCGGGGCGATGAGGCGGTTCACCGCAGCCAGCACCGCGCTGGGTGAGGCGGAGGCACCGGAGTGCGAACGCATGAGCGTGCGGCACATTACTGTGATCAGGGCCGCGCCGAGGCCTTTGCCGGAAACATCTGCGATTACCGCGCCAAAGCGTCCGTCGGGTGCGGGGAGAAAATCAAAGTAATCACCGCTCAGCGTGCGTGCGGGGATATTTTTCCCAGCGATGACGAAGCCTGGAATCTGAGGGTCGCGGTCTGGGAGGAGCACCTGCTGGATATGGCTGGCATTCTGCAGCTCTTGCTCGTCCATGCGGAGTTTCGCCGCTTCCTGATGTGACATCGCATTGGCAAGAGCGAAGGCTGACTGCTCAATGAGCGAATTGAAGACCTCGAAGTCGTTCGCGTTGTAGCTACGATCATTTTTGGGTGATGTGACCGCGAGGATTCCCAGCCTGCGGATGCCAAAGCTGAGCGGCCCGATCATGGAGGTGACATTTTGCCGTGCCGTCGGCGGATTTCCGTCCAGACGCGGATCGACCCCGAGATCAGCCACCAGTTCAGCACTCTGCCGCGTGTAAACGTCTCCGGGCAGCCCTTGCTCCCTGGACACCGCGTGCATGCGCAGGTGGTTGAGCAGGGCGGAGGGGTTCTCCTCCAATTGCTGCCGTACTCTCTCTGGAATATTGATCAGCGGCGCGCAAAACTCTGAGTAATGCCGTGGCACAAGCTTCTGACTGGCTTCGTCGATGAGGTAAAGAGCTCCGCCGGCACTTTGCGTCACTCGTACCGCCCCCTCCACGATCAGCCGGTGCATGGACGCCTGCTGGTCATCCCTCCAGATGGCCTCGCCGAGATCGTGCAGGAAATGAAACATCCGCCGTTCCTCGGCCACGATGGCCTCCTCCTCCGCACGCAGAGTCACCAGCGCGGTCTTCTGCTGGGCCGCGAGCCTGATCAGCATCAAGATGCCTCCTGCCATCATCAGCAGAAGCAATACGAGCAGGGTGATGAAAACGGGCGTCATGGGGGCTTGCGGCGTCCCGGCACATCCGGGCGGCGCCTCGCGCCGAAATCAACGGATCAGCCGGATTTCAGCTCTTTTTCCAAAAACTCGATCACGTCATGAAAACGACATTCATTTTCTGGACTCACGCCCGCGAGCGCTTGGTGCGCGTCGAGCACATGCTGCGTCTGCGCCTCCTTGCAGTCGGCTTTCAACTCGGCGCAGTTTTGCAGGGCGGCGACTGCGGCCTTGCGTTCACCGGGCCAGAGCTTGCCTTCACGGTCCAGCTCCAGGATGTGGTCCAGCCCCAGACTGGTGAGGAGCTGCAGATTGCGCTGGTTGGCATTGATCACGCTGAGAGTCCCTCCCCCGCCCTCCTCGCGCAGGGTCAGCGCAGTTCCCGTCAGCATGCCGAGAAAGGTGGAGTCCATCATCGGGCAGCGCTCCAGATCGACCACGAGGTCTTTCATCCCTTGGGAAATGACATGCTGCATGGCTTTCTTCGCCTGCAGACTGTTTTGGAATGTGCCTCGCCCGTCCACCCGCATCCAAAATACACGGCCAACAGTTCCGACAAGTATGTGAGCAGGAGGGGTCATGCGTAGCGTGGTTAATTCCAGAGGGCGGATTGCTGGCTGACGAGCTCCTCCTTACCTCGCAGCACGATCACGCGCCATGCGAGCACCCGTCCGCTTTTCTGATATTCCTCGCCAGCGACTTGGAATTTGGAAACATTGCTGCGCCTCACATCATCCACGACCTGTTCCTGCAC
This sequence comes from uncultured Prosthecobacter sp., assembly GCA_964421275.1. Classification (GTDB taxonomy): domain Bacteria; phylum Verrucomicrobiota; class Verrucomicrobiia; order Verrucomicrobiales; family Verrucomicrobiaceae; genus Prosthecobacter. The sequence goes on along the minus strand of CAYQWE010000026.1, from coordinate 66,109 downwards.
TCGCTTGGTCAGGCCCGAATGCTCTTGCAGGTATTCAAACCGAACCGTCAGCGGTCCCGTCCGGTCCTTGGCCTTCCAGAAGATGGTATAATAATGGCCGAAGCGGTCCATCTGCTCGGCCTTGGACACGGCACCATACATGTAATGCTGGCGCTCGAACAAGATCATCGGATCCAGCGTGCGTGGCACATAATTCGGCATCAGATGGTAATAGCGCACTTTGCCGATGCGCCCGCCAGGGCCATTGACCGCGCTTGAGCACGCGCAAAGCAGCAGAGCTAGGATGGCAAGGCACCCGAAGCGAAGGCGTGGGAAACGTGGCTCGGTCATCATGGAGGGGCGAATATTGGAATCAGGACGCGTGATGTCAACGTTCCCTTCGATTCTTCACAAGTTCCGTCCTGAATTCACAAAAGTGAGACAGGATCGACATCCCAGGTGACAATCACCTCCTCCGGCAGTGCTGTCTCCTGCATGACGCGGCGGATGTGACGGCCCAGGGGGCGGATTTTCTGCGTGCGCAGCAGAAGCTGGAAACGGAACTGCCCGTGGGACTTCGCCAGTGCGCACGGGGCGGGCTCTCCCATTATCACGCCCTCTGGCAAGTCGGTCGTCAGCCGCCGATGCAACGTCTGCAGCGCCAGCTCTGCCAGCGCCTGATGCTTCCCTCGGCTGACAAGGATGACCACATGCAAGAATGGCGGATAATGAAACGCCCGGCGCTGCTCCAATTCCTGCTGGGCGAAGCCCTCATAGTCATTGTGTCGCGAAAACTGCACCGCTGGGCTGTGTGGCGCGTGTGTCTGCACCATCACCTCTCCTTTCACCTCACCACGGCCAGCGCGGCCCGCCACCTGCACCAGAAGCTGCAACGTGCGTTCAGCCGCACGAAAATCCGGCAGGCTCAATGCCAGGTCGGCGTTGAGCACGCCCACCAGCGTCACATTCGGGAAATCGAGCCCTTTTGCGATCATCTGCGTACCGATCAGGATGTCGATCTTCTGCGCACGGAAGTCTCGCAGCAGATCGCGCAACTGGTTCTTGCGCCGGATGGTATCCGTGTCCACGCGGGCGATACGCGCCTGGGGGAAAACCTCGCGCACCACCGCCTCGACCCGCTCCGTGCCAAAGCCTCCGAACTTCAGCCCCGGTTCGTGGCAAGAAGGGCACTTCGTCGGCGGCAGCCGCCGTGCGCCGCAGACATGGCAGACGAGACGGTCCTCGTGCTTGTGCAGCGTCATCGGAATGCTGCAATCTTGGCACTGCACCGTCTCACCGCACGCGATGCAGCTCAGCGAGGTGTTGAAGCCGCGGCGGTTCAAAAACAGAATCGTCTGCTCCTTCCTCTCAAGCCGGGCTGTGACCGCAACGCGCAGCTTCTCGGAGAGGATTCCCGCGTTCGCTACACTCGTGCCCGTGCCTTTGCGCCGTTCGAGCCGCATGTCGATGATGCGGATCAGCGGCAGCGTGCGCCCATCGGTGCGCCGCGTCAGTTTGAGCAGCTCATACTTGCCGCCTACCGCGTTTTCAAAGGACTCCAGGCTCGGCGTGGCGCTGCCGAGTAAAACGACGCATTTTTCGAGGCTACCGCGCACCACCGCCAGATCACGAGCATGATAGCGCGGCGTCTCGTCCTGCTTGAACGACGGTTCGTGCTCCTCATCCACGATGATGATGCCCAGGCGCTCCAGCGGCGCGAAAATGGCGCTTCGCGCGCCGATCACGATGTCCGCACGGTTTTCGTGGATCTTGAACCACTCGTCGTGGCGTTCGCCGTCACTCAAATGACTGTGGAGCACGGCGATCCGTCCGCTCCGGTCCGCGAAGCGCGCCTTGAAGCGCTCGATCGTCTGCGGCGTGAGGCTGATCTCCGGAACCAACACCAGCGCCGTCCCTCCCCGCTCCAGCACCCGTGAGATCGCCTGTAGGTACACCTCGGTCTTCCCACTGCCGGTAATGCCGTGCAACAGGATCGGTTTTGTTTTCTCTCCCGATTCAATCGCCGCGACGATGCGCGCATGAGCCTCCTGCTGCTCCCCGGTGAGTGTCAGCGCCGCGCTGGGCAGGAACTCCTCGTCCTGAAACGGATCGCGCTCCACGCGCACCTCGCTGCGCGTGATCCAGCCCGCCTTGAGCAGCGGTTTGAGCACCGCTGCCACACGCGGCACATCCTGCCGGATCTGGCTCAGTGTCGCCTCCCCTTTGTGGTCGCGCAGCACGTCGAGCACGCGCGCCTGCATCGGCGCCCTGATGCGCAGCTTCTCAAGGACATCTGGTGTCGGCTCTTTGACGAAACTGAGATGGCTGTCGGTGACAAAGCTGCCTGGTTTCTCACGCACCGCCTGCGGCAGCATCGTGCGCAACACCTGGTGCGGCGGCACGAGATAATATTCCGCGATCCAGCGCGCCAGCTTCAACAGCACAGGCGTGAACATAGGCCGCTGACCGATGATGGCCGCGATTTCCTTCAACTTGCCGCGGTGTGCCGACTCCTGTGGCAGCTCGAGCACTACCGCGTTCGCGCGGCGGTTTTGCAGAGGCACGGCCACGCGCGATCCCACGACCACAGCATCCGCGATTCCTTCTGGAATCGCATAATCCAGCTCCATCGCAGCCGCGCCCTCGAGCTGCACACGCGCGACGCGCCCTGCCTGCCGGGCAGTCCCCTCCGCGCCCGCCGCGCCGAAGAGATCACCCTGTTTGGGGATTTGCTGGTTGTCAGTCACGGCTGAAGGCATGCTCCCACCCTAGACGCCGTGAATCCACCGCCCAAACGATTCTTCTTTTGAGAAACGAATCCGCCCGTGCCATCGTTCCCGCTGAAGCAGCAGCAAGCGCGGCATGTGGAACTTACTGACAGATCATTGGCGCGACGGCGTGGAGATTCTCATCCTCACCGCGTTGGCGTATCATGGTTACTTATTCTTCCGTGCGACGCGTGGCGCACGCATCCTCACCGGCCTGCTCGTCCTTTTGCTGAGCTTAGCGCTCATCTCGGTACTGCTAGAGCTCTCGGTCATCAACAGCCTCCTCCAGCGTTTCTCCGTCTTCCTCGCCATCGCCCTCGTCGTCCTCTTCCAGCCCGAGCTGCGGCGCGTGCTGGCCGAGCTAGGTAGCAGCCGCATCTTCTCCTTCAACCGTCCCGACCCCGAAGCGCTGGACGTGCTCATTGAGGCCATGCAGCAACTCTCCTCGCACCGCCGCGGCGCTTTGTTCGCACTGAAACGCGGCATCGACCTGAAACCCTTCGCCGAGTCCGGTGTCGATCTCGATGCCGTGATCTCCATCAACCTGATCACCACCATCTTCCAGCCCAAGACGAGCCTGCACGACGGCGGTGCTATCATTGACCAAGGCCGCATCTCGGCGGCGGGCTGCGTGTTCCCAGTGAGCCAACGTGAAATGCAGGACCGCGCCATCGGCCTGCGTCACCGGGCCGGCATGGGTATCAGCGAGGAGACAGACGCCATCGCCCTAGTCGTCTCCGAAGAGACCGGCGCACTCTCCCTCTGCTACCAAGGCAGGCTCGAGCACGATCTTGAACCCGGAGCCCTGCGCACGCGCATCAATGCCATCTTGAACGAGGGGGCCGGGGTGGCCTCCCCTGAACCCTCACCGGAGGTCAGTCATGAACTGGGGACTTCGTCTTAAAGAGCGCATCACCCGCAACTGGCGGGAGAAATTCATCTCCTTCGTCCTCGCGTTCCTGTTCTGGTTCATGATCAAGGCCCAGGACGCGCGCCATCCGCCCTATGTGCCGCCACCGCCAGTGCGCGTCACACCCCAGACCCTGCCGGCGGCACCACCCCAGCTCACACCCACGCTCGAACCCACTCCCGAGGAGCCGTCAAAACTCACGCCCGTCTTGCCGACGACGCCAGAACCCGCCGCATCACCGTCAGCCGAGCAGGACGAGGGCATCAGCAAGTCCACCGGGCTTTGACACCCCCGGCCTCCTGCGCTAAAACCGGCGGCCTATGTCTGAAAAGCGCCAGTTCTTCGGCACCGACGGCGTCCGTGCCGTGGCCAACCACCATCCCATGACCCCTGAGTTCGTCATGCGACTCGCGCAGGCCGCCGCCGTCGTGCTCGGCGGTAAAACAGAGGGAGGGGAGCGCCCGAAGGCCGTTCTGGGCCGCGACACGCGCGCTTCCGGTGAAATGCTCGAATGCGCCCTCGCCGCCGGCCTCAACTCCGCCGGTGTCGATGTCATCCTCGCCGGGCAATTGCCCACGCCCGCCGTCGCGGTGCTCAGCGCCCAACTCGGCGCGCAGATGGGCGTCATCGTCTCCGCCTCGCACAATCCTTTCAAGGACAACGGCGTCAAATTCGTCCACGGCGACGGTCACAAACTCAACGACAAGACCGAGATCGCCATCGAGAAACTCGTCCTCGGCACCGACGACACCCCGCGTCCCGACGGGCGCGGCATCGGCCGCATCACCAAACTCGCCGACGGCGCGGAGCGCTACATCGCCCACGCCGTCGCTTCGATGGAAGGCGTGCGCCTTGACGGCATGCGTGTCGCGCTCGACAACGCGCACGGCGCTGCCTCCTACACCAGCGCGCTGGCCCTGGAGCAACTCGGCGCGGACGTGCTGGTGTTCCATTCCGAACCGGACGGCTTCAACATCAATGAAGAATGCGGCTGCACGCATGCCGAGGAGATCGAGCGCATCGTGCGCTCCTCGCAGGCCCATGCCGGCATCGCCCATGATGGCGACGCCGACCGCATCGCGATCTGTGACGAGGAAGCCAGCGCCCTCGACGGGGACGAGCTCATGGCCGTCGCGGCTGAAGCGATGCTACGCAAAGGCACGCTAAAACAGAATACGCTCGCCGTCACCGTCATGAGCAACTACGGCCTCGACGACCTCGTTTCCGGACTCGGCGGCCGGGTCATCCGCACTGGAGTGGGCGATCGCTATGTGCTCGAGCAAATGCGCGAGCGCGGCCTCAATTTCGGCGGTGAACAAAGCGGCCACATCATCTTCGGCGACTGGGCCACCACCGGCGACGGCCTCATCGCCGGCCTGCAAATCCTCCGCATCATGAGGGAGACAGGCGAGCCGCTCAGCAAACTGCGCAAGTGCCTGAAAAAATTCCCGCAGAGCGCACGCAACCTCCGTGTTCGCACCAAGCCGCCCGTCGAGGAACTCATCGAGGCGCAAAAAATCATGAGGGAGACCGAAAAGAAGCTCGGCGACTACGGCCGCGTCCTCCTGCGCTACTCCGGCACCGAATCCCTCATCCGCCTCCTTGTCGAAGGCCGCGATGTCGAATACCTCGAGGCGCAGGCCGACAAGATCGCGTCCGCCGTACTCGCACAGATTGGGTGAGCGGCTCATTTTATGAAAAGCAGCTTCGAGCCAACACCAATAATCATAGGCTTATGCGTTTTGATTGGAGGCGGGGTGATCGGGACTCCCTTGGCTATAGCTCTCTCTCTTTTCTTTGTACTAGGCTGCCTCTACAAGTCTTGGAAACGTTCGGGCGAAAACTGAGAGCATGCACTACTTCATCACCGGCACCGACACCGACGCAGGCAAGACCTACGTCACCTGCCTGCTGCTGGAAGCATTAAAGCGTGAGGGCAAACGTGTCGCCGGCTTCAAACCCTTCGTCTGCGGCCAGCGTGACGATGCGATTCATCTCGCCAATGCCAGCAGCGACGGATTGACCGTGGAAGAGGTCAATCCGGTGTGGTTCAAGGTGCCCGCCGCGCCCTATGCCGCCGCGATGATGGAAAACCGCCGCTTTGAACTCAACGAAGTCATCGCTCGTTTCCAAGAACTCGCACAACGGCACGATCATGTGCTCGTCGAAGGCGCGGGCGGCTGGGAGGTGCCACTGAATGAGTTTTCCACCATGGCCGACTTCGCGCAGCGTCTGGCGCTGCCAGTCATCGTTGTCGTGAACAACAAGCTCGGCTGCCTCAACCATACGATCCTCACCGTACGCAACATCCAGACCCGCGGCCTCACCTGCGCCGGAGTCTTGCTCAACTACGTCAACGAGGAGCGCGACGCCGCCAGCATCTCAAACCGCATGGTGCTCGAACATTTCCTCGACGCGCCCGTCCTCGGCGAAATCATGCACGGCGAGACGGAGATCGAGTGGCCGTTGTGAAGCGTTTTGCCGCCCACACGACTCCCAATCCGACCAGAACACCCATCGCCATCGACGGCGGAATGTCACTGGGCCAGTGCGCGCCGTTGTAAATGCGTGAATAGGCAACGCCTGCGGCCAGCAGATACATGAGAAGGCCCGCACGGCGGTAAAAACATGCGATGACCGTGGCGGCGGCGAACATGTTCACCGTGTGGCTGGATGGAAACGATTTGCCGCGCAGTTCGCCATTCGGCTCGCTCGGTTTGACGGCTGGTTTCTTGAGCAAGCGCATGAAAGCAGGCGATGCGGCACCCAGATCGCGCACCGTCACGTCCTTCCGCGCATCACGCGGTCGCACACGTCCGATGGTCTTCTTCAAAGTGTTGGAAATGACCCCATCTCCAATCCCCACCGCCACGCCGAGACACAGCAACATGATGCGCGCCCTTTTCCCGCCACGCCACGCCGTAAGCAGCACGACGATCACAATCAGCGGCACCCACGCCTCGATGGCTGACAACGCCGGCATCAGCCAATCCAGCGCCGGGTGCGACCACGCAGCGTTAATTTGATGCAGCAGGCTGAGATCCCAAGCGGTCATTGCGGTCGAATCGCCTTCCACGATTTCAAATTGCGCCCCAAATACACGCTGAACTCGCGCGTCTCCTGCCCCAAAGGGATGCAGATGTCACCGATCTTTTCCAGCCTCTCAAAGGCACCTAGAAACATCTCATTTTGCAGCAGAGAATTTCCTGCACCCGGATCGATGATCAGCGCATCATCACCGATGTGCTCCTCCGGCCCTGGCCAGATCTCATACTGCGATTGCACCGTGCCGCTCGCCTCCCAGCGGTAAATTCTCGGGTGCGATGGCATGTAAAATGCCATGTGCGCCGCGTAATACCGGTGACTGAGTGTCATGACGAAGGTCTTTTCACGTCTAGGTGCCTGATCGAGAAACTTTTGCGCCTGGATGCCTGCTTCGCGCATGCCGCGGATGTCGGTGAGCTTGTGAATGGCCTTGAAGATATTCTCTGCCGCCTTGTCACCAAAGAGGTCTCGCGTGTGCCTGATTGTGGTATCCCAGAATGACGGTGTGGCTAGCAGAACAACAGCGAGAAGCAGGTGCATAACTCCCACCAGCGCACCTCCCACACGCAACGACCAGCGCTGCCAGCCGGGATTCGCCACCGTGGGCAGCAGACCGCGCATCCACGCCGCCGCCAGCACGAACGCCGGCACAAAGAACGCCGCAGGCCAGTTCGGGTTGATGCGCTGGCGCAGCGACAGCAAGGCGAAGCAAGCCAGAGCAGGCGCACAGGCCAGCAACAAAAACAACGCCGGTCGTGTGAGTTTCACCCGCTGCCTGACCGCCGCGATCATCGCTGCCACCAACGCCACAAACGTCACCGGCGTGTAGATCAGCGCCTGCAGGCCGACGTTTTCCAATGTGCGTCCGATCCATTTGCCAAAGCTGCGCGTCTCGCCGTCAAAATGATGCTTTGTGTGCTCCAGCGTGATCCAGCCATGCTCGCGATTCCACAGCAGCACGGGAATGATGAAAGCCATGCCGAGCACGATGGTCGCCCAAAGGCGCGGATTGCGCAGCAAGGCGCGATCCTCACGCGAAACGGCGGCGAACACCAGCATCAGCGCCGGAAAAGCCAGCATCATCTGCTTGCTCAGCGTGCCGATGCCGATGACGAGCGCCAGCGCCAGCCAGCGCATGTTGCAGGCGGGTTTTTGCGCCGCGAACCAGAACAGCAACAGCCCCAGCGTCCAGCACAGCAGCAGCGGCGCGTCGATGGTCAGCAGCAGATTCAGCCCCGCGCTCGCGATCGTTAGCAGCACCAGCAGCGCGGTGAGAAACGCCGTGCGCGCGTCAAACAACACCAGCGCGATGCGGTGGATGATGACCAGTGTCGCCGTTCCCAGCAGCAGCGCCGCGAAACGGATGCCCCATTCCGCATTTCCCGTGAGCCAGCCGATCACGCCCATCATCCAGCCGATCATCGGCGGCTTGCTGTAGTAGCACCAGTCCGGGCGGCGGCCCCAATCCCAGTAGTATGCCTCATCGCCCGCCAGATCAGCCCCGTTCACAAACAACAGCATCACGCCGATGCGCACGACGAAAACGGCGGCGACAAGCCACCAGAAACGTTTCAGCCAGGTTGAGGAATCAGGGTCGGAATGAACGGACATGCAGGCGCACGTTAGCGTGGCTGATTTCAACACGAAAGCCGAGAGTTGCGCCCCGCTTTCATGCTGGCACCATGCGTCACGGGAATGACCAACGAAACGGCGCAAACAGAAATCGACTGGCTCTACAGCACGCAGCTCTTCGGCATCAAGCTGGGCCTCGACAATGTGCAAAGACTCCTGCGCGAGCTGGGCCTGCCCGCAGCAGGCCAGAAGTTCATCCACGTCGCCGGCACGAATGGCAAGGGCTCCACCTGCGCCTTCATCCACTCGATTTTGAAGGCCGCTGGCATCAACGCGGGCCTCTTCACCTCGCCGCACCTCATCCACTTCGGCGAGCGCATTCGCGATGCGGAACGCATGATCACGCCCGATGAAATCGCCGCAGGCATCGTGCGCCTGCGCGAACGCGTGGCCGGATGGAACCCGCATCCGACTTTCTTCGAGCTCACCTTCGCCCTCGCCCTCGAATGGTTCGCGCAGCGTGGCAATCCGTGGGTCGTGCTCGAAACCGGCCTCGGCGGCCGTCTTGACGCCACGAACGCCATCACGCCCGCCGTCAGCGTCATCACGCCCATCGGCTGGGATCACATGGACATGCTCGGCGGCACGCTTGCGAAGATCGCCGCTGAAAAAGCCGGCATCATCAAGCCTGGCGTGCATGTCGTCACGATGACGCAGGATGCTGAGGCGGTCGATGTTATCCAGCGCGTTGCTGATGAACAAAAGTCGCCTCTCTCCATTGTCAAAATGCCTTGGAATGACGAGACGGGCCTCGCAGGACCACATCAACGCTGGAACGCCGCCATGGCTGTGGTCGCGTTGTGCGCTGCTGGCTTCGTGTTTGATTACGACGTGATCACGCGCGGCCTGCGCGACGTGCAGTGGCCCGCACGTTTCCAGCGCATCGGCGCGAATCTCGTCATCGACGGCGCACACAACCTCGACGCCGCACGCGCCCTCGCCCAAACCTGGCGCGAGCAGTTCCCTCATCAGAAGGCGCAACTCATCTTTGGCGCTGTCGCCGGAAAAGACACCGCCGCCGTCCTGCGCGAATTCAATCCCATCGCCGCCTGCTTGCGTTTGACGCAAATCGACTCGCCACGCTCCCTGCCTGCGGAAAAACTACGCGAAATCTGGGCCAGCCTCGACCTCGAACCTCGTCCTGTCACCACACACGCCAGCATCGCCGGTGCGCTAAGTGCCGTGAACCGTGATCAACCCGTCCTCATCGCCGGTTCACTCTACCTCGCCGGCGAAGCGCTCGCCCTGTTAGAGGACAAACCCGAAGCCTTCGAGCGCAGCGCTCAGTAAAAACCCATAGCAGGATGATTCGTAGCAGAATGATTGTTCCAGAAATGTTGTATCATTCTGCCCTCAATGATTCTGCCTTCAAGTCAGTTTCAGTTTGTCTCGCTACTCCTCCGTCGTCACTGACTTGATGCGATACCCGTTCTCGTTTTTCTCCAAACGCATCAGCCCGCGGTTCGCCACGGCCTCCAGCAACGCGCTGAAGGTGCCGAAACCGTAGAAACGCTCGTCGAACTGCGGCTGGCGGCGGCGGATCGCCTGTTTGACCGGCCCTGCCCACACCGTGTCGCTGCCGCTGCGTCCGAGCATTGCTTCGACCGTTTCAACGACAAGCTGCACGGCCTTTTCAGGGTCTCCCCCACTCTTTTTCTCTGGTGCCGCAGTTTTGGTCGGCGCGAGAGCTGGTTTCGCCCGCGCCATGCGCGACCGCACCTTCTCCTCCTCGCGCACTAGGTCGTCGTAGAAGATGAATTCGTCGCAGTTGTCGATGAACAGGCCGCTGGTGGACTGTTTCACGCCCACGCCGATCACCGTCTTGTTGTTCTCGCGCAGCTTGCTCACCAGTGGCGAAAAATCCGAGTCGCCGCTGACGATGGCGAAGGTATCGACGTGCGGCTTCGTGTAGCACAAATCGAGCGCGTCCACGACCATGCGGATGTCCGCCGAGTTCTTCCCGCTCTGCCGCACGTGCGGGATTTCGATCAACTCGAACGACGCCTCATGGATCGCCGCCTTGAAGCTCTTGTAGCGGTCCCAGTCACAGTAGGCCTTCTTCACCACGATGCTGCCCTTCAGCAGGAGCCGGTCCAGCACCTTGTTGATGTCGAACTTGTCATACTTCGCATCCCGCACCCCAATCGCGAGGTTCTCAAAGTCACAAAAAACAGCGATGGTGTGCGTCCGGTCAGCAATGGCGGCCATGATGTGCGACCGTCCCTCGTGACGAGGCACAGGTCAACCATGTGATGCCCCTCCCTTTGCGGCTGGCTGTTTCTTCACGCCCCTTCGCATGGACGATCCCGCCCAGTGGGCCGCCTGCGCAAGGATTGTGGTCTGCCAGCCGTTTTTTGCGCTCTGAACTGCCCACTCTGCCCATGAAGTCATGCCTCTTCATCTCCGCCCTAGTCTTGTTGTCCTCTGCATCCGCGCAGATGCCGAAAAAAGACGCTGCGGCCGACCCCTCGAAGCCGGTGTCGTTCTACAAGCACATCCGCCCGATCTTCCAGGCGCAGTGCAACGGCTGCCATCAGCCGGCAAAGAAGAAGGGCGATTACATCATGACGGAGTTCGCGGCATTGCTGAAAGGCGGCGAAGAAGGCCACGCGGTGGTGCCGGGCAAGGCGGCGGAGTCGAATCTGCTGAAGCTCATCAAGCCTGACGAAAAGGGCAAAGTCGAGATGCCGCAGAAGGCTGAGGCGCTGCATGCGACGCAGGTCGCACTGATTGAGCGCTGGATCAATGAAGGGGCGAAGGATGACACGCCCGCCTCGGCGAAGGCGCATTACGACATGACGCATCCACCGGTTTATGTGAAGGCTCCGGCGGTCACTTCAGTGGAATACTCGCCGGATGGTTCGATGATCGCGGTAGCGGGCTACCATGAGGTTTTGATCCACAAAGCGGACGGCAGCGGCATCGTGGCGCGGCTCGTGGGCCTCTCAGAGCGCGTCCAGAAGCTCGCCTGGTCGCCCGATGGCAAGAAAATCGCCGTGACAGGCGGCAGTCCGGCTCGCATGGGCGAAATTCAAATTTGGGACGTGGCGGCGAAGAAGCTGGAGCTGTCCAAATCGCTCACGTTCGACACGATTTATGGCGCAAGCTGGTCACCGGATGGCAAACAACTCGCATTTGGCTGCGCCGACAATGCAGTGCGTGCGATCGACACTGCGGCGGGCAAAGAAACGCTCTTCATGGGCGGTCACAGCGACTGGGTGCTCGACACCGTGTGGGGCGTGGATGGGAAGCACATCGTCTCCTGCGGCCGCGACATGAGCGTGAAGCTCACGGAGGTCGCCACGCAGCGCTTCATCGACAATGTCACCTCCATCACGCCCGGTGCGCTCAAAGGCGGCGTGCAGGTGCTGGCGCGGCATCCGCAGCGTGACGAAGTGCTCATCGGCGGCACGGACGGCGTGCCCGCGATCTACCGCATGGAGCGCATCACAAAGCGTGTCATCGGCGACAATGCGAATCTCATCCGCAAATTCCCAGCGATGCAGGGCCGCATCTTCGGCGTCGATTTCGCGCCCGATGGCAAGCGCATCGTCGCCGGTGCGTCGCATGAAGGAACCGGCACCGTAAACATCTACGCCTCCGACTACGATAGCGCGATGCCCGACGCGGTGAAGAAGCTCGTGGAAACTGTAAACGGCAGAGGCAAGGAGCTTGATGACTGGATTGTGGAGGGGGTGAAGCAGCTCAGCTCCACCGCGATCCCCTGCGGCGTCTTTAGTGTCACCTTCAGCCCCGATGGCAAAACCGTCGCCGCCGCAGGCACGGACGGCCAGATTCGCCTCATCGACGCCGCCACAGGCAGTATCGTGAAGGAATTCACCCCTGTGCCGCTCGCAGCGGAAAAAACCCTCGCGGCAAGCGATGTGATCGTGGATGACAGCGTGCGCGTCGAGGTTGCGAAGGACCAGAAGGTCGAAACCCTGCACGCTGGCCCAATCGTCGCCTCCATTGAGGTCGAGCCCACCAGCATCAAGATCGGCAAGCCCACGGAATATGCGCAGCTACTCGTCACCGCGAGGATGAGCGACGGCACACGCGCCGACATCACCCGCATGGCGAAGATCACCACGGAGAAAGCAGGCGTGGTGGAAATCACGAGCCGCGGCATGGTGCGCCCGGGCAAAGACGGCAACACGAACGTCAAAATCACCTTTCTCGGCAAGGCCGCCAGCGTGCCCGTAGCCGTGAGCGGACTAGGGGCCGCGCTCAAGCCCGATTATGTGCGCGATGTGATGCCCATCATGTCAAAGCTCGGCTGCAATCAAGGCACCTGCCACGGCGCGAAGGAGGGTAAGGCGGGCTTCAAACTCTCTCTGCGGGGTTATGACCCGGTATATGACGTGCTGGCTTTCGCCGATGATCTCTCCAGCCGCCGTGCGAACGCGGCCTCGCCGGAGCATTCGCTCATGCTGCTGAAGGCCAGCGGGAGCGTGCCGCATGAGGGCGGGCAGCTCACCGTACCCGGAGAGCTCTACTATGAGACGCTCAAGGCTTGGATCGGCCTAGGCGCGAAGCTCGATATGAAGACGCCGCGCGTCACCAGCATCGAGATCAGTCCGAAGAACCCTGTCATTGAACGCATCGGCGCGCGGCAGCAGATGCGCGTCATCGCCCGCTATGCCGATGGTTATGTCAAAGACGTGACCGCCGAGGCCTTCCTCGAAAGTGGCAACGGCGATGTGATCGAAGCGGACAAAAAAGGCCTCATGACGAGCTTGCGTCGCGGCGAGGCACCCGTGCTCGCCCGTTTTGAAGGCGCTTATGCTGCCACCACCATCACCGTGATGGGCGACCGCAGCGGCTTCGCGTGGAAGGAGCCGGAGAAGTGGAACAAGATCGACGAGCTCGTCGCGCAGAAATGGCAGCGCATGAAGATCGAGCCCAGCGGTCTGTGCAGCGACGAAGATTTCCTGCGCCGCATTCATCTCGACCTCACTGGCCTACCGCCGAAACCGGAGGAAGTTACTGCCTTCCTTGCTGATGCACGAGACACACGCACGAAGCGCAGCGAGGTGATCGACAAGCTCATTGGCAATCCTGATTTCGTCGAACATTGGGCCAATAAATGGGCCGACATGCTCCAAGTGAACTCGAAGTTCCTCGGTGCGGAGGGTGCCGCCGGGCTGCGCTCCTGGATCAGACAGCAAGTCGCTGACAACACACCTTACGACCGCTTCGCCTACCGCATCCTCACTGCCACCGGCTCAAACAAGGACAACCCCGCCGCCGCCTACTTCAAGACCGTGCGCACGCCGGAGGAAATCTCTGAGAACACCACGCATCTCTTCCTCGCCACGCGCTTCAACTGCAACAAATGCCACGATCATCCCTTTGAACGCTGGACGATGGACCAGTATTATGAAACCGCGTCCTATTTCGCGCAGGTCGATCTCAAGGCCGACCCCGCCTCCGCCGGAAAAACCATTGGTGGCACCGCCGTCGAAGGAGCGAAGGCGCTCTATGAAATCGTCAGTGACAAAAAAGACGGGAATGTGATCCACCTGCGCACGAACAAGCCCGTCGCTCCCCTCGTGCCCTATGAGACCGAACTCGTCAGCAAAACGGCAAGCACCCGCCGCGAGCAGTTCGCCTCCTGGCTCACCAGTCCGCAGAACGACTACTTCGCCATGAGCTACGCGAATCGCATCTGGGGCTACCTCACCGGCACCGGCGTCATCGAACCGCTCGATGACATCCGCGCCGGTAACCCACCGAGCAACCCCGAGCTGCTGCAATACCTCACAAACGAGCTCGTCCAGAGCGGCTTCAACGTGCGCCACCTGATGAAGATCATCACCAACAGTCGCACCTACAACCTGAGCCTCGCCACCAACAAGTGGAACGAGGACGATAAGATCAACTACAGCCACGCTAGAGTGCGCCGCCTACCGGCGGAGGTGCTCTTTGACAGCGTCTTCGCCGTCACCGGCAGCATGCCGAACATCCCCGGCGTGCCCAAAGGCACACGCGCTGCTGCTTTGGCCGATGCACAGATCAAACTGCAGGACGGCTTCCTCACCAACTTCGGCAAGCCCGTGCGTGAGAGTGTGTGTGAGTGCGAACGTAGCAACGATGTCAATCTCGGCCCCGTCATGGCCCTCATGAGCGGGCCGACCGTCGGCGATGCCATCAGCAACCCGAACAACGACATCGCCAAACTCACGAAAGAGATCAAGGACGACAAACAGCTCATCGACGCCATCTTCATGCGCATCCTCAACCGCCACGCTAGGGAGAAGGAAACCGCCGCCGTGCTCGCAAGCATTGCGGAGCTCGATGCCGAGGACAAAACACTTACCACCACGCTCCGAGCGAAGGAAGTCGAGCAGAAGCCCTTCATCGCCAAGGCCGAACAAGAGCGCCTCGCCGCCATCAAGGCCGCCGAGGCCGAGCTCACGGCTTACAAGGTCAAAATGGCTCCCGAAATGAAGAAGAAAGAAACCGCACGCCAGGCCGCCATCAAGGCCGCCGAAGGCAGAGTGAAAACCGCTTTTGACACCGCGCCCGCCAATCAGCCGAAGTGGGAGAACTACCTCGATCTCACCACCGAATGGCAATTACTCGATCTGAAAGTACAGCGTGCCGCCGGCGTCGCGAAGCTCGAAAAACTCCCCGACGGCAGCTTCTTCGCCACAGCGATGCCCGCAGGAAGACAAAGCGCCGGGAACTACCTCCTCCTCGGCAAATCCGATCTTCGAGACATCACCGGTCTCAAGCTCGAAATGATCCCTGACGACCGCCTGCCAAACAATGGCCCTGGACTCGCGCCGGACGGCAACTTCGTCCTCGGTGAATTCATCGTCACCACCAACGACGGCGGCGCACAACGCAAGCGTGGCTCCGGCGTAGTTCAGACGCTCAAGAATCCGAAGGCCGACTTCGAGCAAGCCAACTTCCCTGTCACCGAAGCGCTCAAAAAAGGCAACCGCGACCGCGGCTGGGCCGTCAGTCCCGATACAGGCTTCCGCCACGAGGTCATTTTCACCTTCGAGAAACCGCTTTCCCACGAAGGCGGTGTCAATTTCAGCATTCTGATGTCCAGCAACTTCCAAGGCGGCAAGTTCAACCCCGGTCGCTTCCGCCTCTGGGTCACGACGAGTCCACAGATCCGCTTCGGTGTGCCCAAGGCCGTCGCTGACGCCTTGAAAACCGCCAAACGCACGCCGGAGCAAAACGCCGTGCTCTCCGCACATTTCCTCAACCAGTTCCGCGACTACCAGGCACAAAAGAAGTCTCTCGTCGCTGCCAGAAAGCCACTCGCCACCGACCCGCAGCTCATCGCTCTCGAAACCAAGCACACCGAAAGCCAAAAGCCTGCTGTGATCGATCACAAGCTGCTTCAGCTCCGCCGCGACGCTGACCTGAGCCAGCGACAGCTCTCCACCAGGCGTCTCACCGCCGCACAGGACCTAGCTTGGGCGTTGATCAACTCACCTGCGTTCTTATTCAATCATTGAATGTTGAAACGAGGCTTTCAAAAGCCAAGGCCAGGGGCCATGCAAACATTTCAAGAGACATCATTCCACACAGTCTCTCCTTTTCCCCAACGCCCGCCGGCGAAAATACAAACTGGGGCCGCTGAAGAATGTGAGACGGCGAAATTGACACTCAATGCTTCACCGAGCACCCCGGGCCGACTGTCTGGAAGAAGTCGTTTCCTTTGTCATCAATGAGGATGAAGGCCGGGAAGTCTTCTACCTCGATCTTCCAGATCGCTTCCATACCGAGCTCGGGGAACTCGACGACTTCGACCTTCTTGATGTTTTCCTTCGCCAAGATGGCGGCGGGGCCGCCGATGCTGCCGAGGTAGAAGCCGCCGTGCTTCTTGCACGCA
Source organism: uncultured Prosthecobacter sp. (assembly GCA_964421275.1). Taxonomy (GTDB): domain Bacteria; phylum Verrucomicrobiota; class Verrucomicrobiia; order Verrucomicrobiales; family Verrucomicrobiaceae; genus Prosthecobacter. The sequence goes on along the minus strand of CAYQWE010000026.1, from coordinate 49,920 downwards.
TCCGTGACCTGCTGGCCGCGATTTCCTTTGGCGATCATGATCATGCTGCCGCCGTGGCTTTGGAAGAGATCGACGTAGCTGTCCATGCGACCCGCCGTGGTCGGGCCGAAGCTGCCGCTGGGCATGCCGGCGGGTGTTTTGGCCGGACCGGCGTAATAGACGGGGTGGTTTTTGAAGTAATCGGGCAACGGCTTGCCGGCATCGAGCATCTCCTTGAGCTTCGCATGCGCGATGTCGCGGGCGACGATGATGGGGCCGTTGATGAGGAGGCGTGTCGTCGTGGGATACTTACTCAACTCGGCACGGATCTCGGCCATGGGGCGGTTCGTGTCGATGCGCACGGCGTTGGTGTCTTTGCGGTGGCGCAGCTCCTCGGGGATGTATTGCAGCGGGTTGGTTTCGAGTTTCTCGATGAAAACGCCCTCCTTCGTGATCTTGCCCTTCGCCTGGCGGTCGGCGGAGCATGAAACGCCGATGCCGATGGGCAGTGAGGCACCGTGACGCGGCAGACGGATCACGCGCACATCGAGCGCGAAGTATTTCCCACCGAACTGCGCGCCGATGCCGCACTCGCGGGCAGCTTGAAGCATTTGAGCCTCGAGTTCGACATCGCGGAAGGCGCGGCCGTGCTCGTTGCCGGTGATGGGGAGGTTGTCGTAATACTTCGTGGAGGCGAGTTTGACGTGTTTCATCGTCGATTCGGCCGAAGTACCGCCGATGACGAAGGTGAGGTGATACGGCGGGCACGCGGCGGTGCCGAGCGTGACCATCTTGTCGGACAAAAACTTCACGATGCTCTTCGGGTTGAGCACGGCGCGGGTTTCCTGATACAGGAAGGCCTTGTTCGCCGAGCCGCCGCCTTTGGCGATGAAGAGGAACTTATACGCATCACCATCCGTGGCATATAAATCGAGTTGCGCGGGCAGGTTGGTGCCGGTGTTCTTTTCGTCGAACATGTTCAGCGCGGCGTTTTGCGAGTAGCGGAGGTTGTTCTCCGTGTAGGCGAGATAGACGCCCTTCGACAGCGCGGCCTCGTCGCCACCACCGGTCCACACCTGCTGGCCTTTTTTCCCCATGATGATGGCGGTGCCGGTGTCCTGGCAAAACGGCAGCAAGCCTGCGGAGGCCACGTCGGCGTTTTTGAGCATCGTGAGCGCCACCATGCGGTCGTTTTCGCTCGCCTCCTTGTCATCGAGGATGGCGGCGACTTGTTTGAGGTGCTTCGGGCGCAGGAAGAAGTTGATGTCGTGAAACGCCTGGTTCGCCAGCAGCGTGAGCGCCTCGGGATCGACGACGAGCACGTCCTTATCGCCAAACTTCTGCACTTTTACATGATCCTTCGTCAGTAGGCGGTATTCGGTGTCGTCAGCGCCGAGTTCGAGGAGTTCTTGGTAGTGGAAAGCGGGAGTTGGCATGGAAGCGTGAGTTTGAAAGGGATACGGTCGCGGGCAACGAAGGAAAGGAGCATTTTGAGCGTTGCGACAGTGAAGCGTGGGGGATAAACTCCCGCAGCATGGCATCCATCGTCAATCTCCAGGAGAACTTCGGCAAGCTCGTGGGAACACGGCATCTGCGCGAGGAGTCCCCGATGCATGTGTATCAGAGGCTCCTGGATAACAGCCGGCGGATGAGAAAGCCGCTGCCCTACCCCAAAGGCGCGTTCCGTTTCAAAACCCATGAAGAAGCTTACGAATGGAAATGGAACTTGATCCTCAAGACGGCGGCGAAGGGCTGACCCCAAGGCCGCCAGAGCCGTCCGATGTGGCCCGTCTCTGCGGCGAGTTGAATCGAGTCGGGGCGAGGTATGTCATCGTCGGCGGCTACGCCATCATCCAAGCGGGCTTCCCTCGTCTGACGGATGATCTCGATCTGCTGATCGAAACGACACCGGAGAACGAGGCTGCCATTCTCGGGGTGCTCGGTCAGTTGCCAGATGGTGCCGCGAAACAGGTGAAGGCTGGAGAAGTGGATCAATATGGCGTGGTGCGTGTGGCGGATGAAATCCTTGTGGATCTCATGAAGAGTGGTTGTGGCGTGACTTACGCCACTGCGATCCAGGACGCTGTCTGGGCCGAGATCGATGGCATCATCATCCCCTTTGCCTCGAAGAAGACGCTTTGGAAAATGAAGCAGACGCTGCGCTCGAAGGATGACCAGGATCGATTGTTCCTGCGGCAGGAATTGGAACGCGAAGGCGTGCCTCTCGATCCTCCTTTGCCACAACCGCCTGATCCACTCGCGCACCTGCCAGGCTGGCTGCGCTGGCTGATCTCGAAACTCTTCAAGAAGCCGTGAGGATCACTCCGCAAACACGGCCCGCTTCCAGATCGGCACGCAGGTCTTGATCTCCTTCAAATACCAGCGGCAGAGGTCGAACGACTCCGCGCTGTGCTTCGTGCGCACCTTGATGACGATGCTCGGCTCTTCGGCGGCGACGAAGCCGAGGCGATGCTGGATGAACACGCGATGCGGGCCGTGCTCACGCTCGCCGCGCTCGACAAGTTCGCGCAGCATCTTCTCCGCCATCGGCAGGTAGGCGCTGTAGTCGATGCCGGAGATCGGTTTGCCATCCTCTTCTCCACGTACGGTGCCGAGAAACTGCGTCTCCGCGCCCTCGCCCGGCTCAAAAGCCGTGGCCGCAGGCTGGATGGGTTCTTCGCTGAGGATGAAAACGGGAGGCATGAAGTCTGAAGCCAAATGGATGAACCACGGAATACACGAAATACACAGAACACCAAGCCCCTGAGCCACATTTCATCAGGAGCATCGCAGGCGCGCTGGAGTGCTTTTCAGGCTTTCCGTGTGTTCCGTGGTCATCTCTCTCCGAGTTTCGCTGGATGGCCGATGCGGCATAAAACTTGTCCGCCACGGGCCAAATCTGATAGCGTTGGTTTTCGCCCAGCCATGAAAACGCTCGTCTTCGCCCTTCTCGCGGCCTCCGGCCTGCACGCCGCCACGCAGATCACCTGGAAGCGCCAGCAGCTCCATGGTGACTTTTACTCCGAGGGTGCCGCCATCGGCGACATCAATGGTGACGGCAAACCGGACGTCGTCGCGGGGCCGTTCTGGTGGGAAGGGCCGACCTTCGAGAAAATGCACGCCTACTACGAGCCGAAGATTTTCAGCATCAATGGCTACTCGGACAACTTCTTCTCCTACGTCCACGATTTCGATGCCGACAAGCGCAACGACATCCTCGTGCTCGGCTTCCCCGGCAAGGAAGCGCGGCTGTATCTGAATGTAGAACGGACTTCCAAGTCCGTTCAACCCGACACCAAAGAGGGAACAAACTCGGAAGTTCGTTCTACATATTGGCCCATGCACATCGTCGCCGACGTGGTGGACAACGAATCCCCCGTCTTCACCGACATCACCGGCGACGGCAAACCGGAGATCGTGTGCAGCACCGGTGGCAAATTCGGCTGGTTCGCACCGGACTGGGACAAGCCGACCGAGAAGTGGCCTTTCATGGCTGCAACAGACGATCTCAAGGTGGCGAAGTTCACTCATGGCCTCGGCGTGGGCGATGTGAATGGCGATGGAAAGATGGATCTGCTCGAAGCACGGCGGTGGTGGGAGAATCAAGGAGCGGGAGTTGCCAACTCCCGCCCGGACTTGGCAAGTCCGGCTCCTTGGACCCAGCACAACTTCGCCGCCGGTGTCGGCGGTGGTGCGCAGATGTTTGCGTATGACTTCGATGGCAACGGCACCAATGACGTCTTCACCTCACTCGCCGCGCATCGCTATGGCGTCGCCGTCTTCCTCCAATCAGCGAAATCTGCGCAATCTGTGGATCAGCCCAACTGGCGTCGTGTGATGCTCGCGTCCGAGCAGCCGCAGGACAACGACTACGGCATCGTCTTCTCCCAGCCGCACGCCGCTCATCTCGCCGACATCGACGGCGATGGCATCCAGGACATCGTCACCGGCAAGCGCTACTGGGCGCACAACGGCCACGACCCCGACGAGCGCGGCCACCGCGTCATCTACTGGTATCAAACGAAACGCGACGGCAAAGGCGGCGTCGATTTCGTCCCGCATCTCGTCGATGCCGAAAGCGGTGTCGGCACCGATGTCCAGGTCGGCGATGTGAACGACGACAAGCTGCCCGACATCGTCGTCGGCAACAAAGCGGGCGTCTTCATCCTCACGCAGGAGCGCAGTGAGATCAGCGAAGAGAAGGCAGAGCTGTTGAGGCCCAAGAAACTCTACGGCGCAGCGACATCCATGGAGGGCCGACGAATCGTCGGCCAACAAGCCGTCAGGAAAGGCGACGACTCGTCGCCACTCCATAAGCCCAGCGGCCTCATCCCGCAGGCCGAATACGCCAAAGGTCTCTCGCCCGCCGATGCGTTGAAGTCGATGCAACTCCCCGGCGGCTTCAAATCCGAGCTCATCGCCGCCGAGCCGGACCTCGTGCAGCCCATCGCCTTCACCTTCGACGAACGCGGCCGCATCTGGGTCGTGGAAGGAAACAGCTACCCGCAACCGCGCGAAGTCGGGAAAGGCCAGGACCGCATCAAAATCCTCGAAGACAGCGATGGCGACGGCACCTTCGAGACGAAGAAAATCTTCTGCGAAGGCCTCAATCTCGTCAGCGGCATCGAACTCGGCTTCGGCGGCGTGTGGGTGGGAGCCGCGCCGTATTTGATGTTCATCCCCAAAGGTGATGACGACAAGCCGCTGCCACTCGGCAGTAATCGGGCCATTCCTGGCCCGTCTGGAGCTGATGGGGCCAGGAATGGCCCCGTTACTCAAGTCCCCGGCCTCAACTTCACCGCCTACACTCTCCTCGACGGCTGGGGCACCCAGGACACCCACGAAACGCTCAACTCCTTCATCTGGGGCCCGGACGGCTGGCTTTACGGCTGCCACGGCGTCTTCACGCACAGCCGCGTCGGCAAGCCGGGCACGCCGGATGACCAGCGCGAGCCCATCAATGCCGGCGTGTGGCGCTATCATCCCGTGCGGCATGAGTTTGAGGTCTTCGCGCATGGCACCAGCAACCCGTGGGGGCTCGATTACGACCAGCATGGCGAGTGGTTCGTCACCGCGTGCGTCATTCCGCATCTCTACCACATCGTCCCCGGTGGGCGATACCACCGACAGGCCGGGCAGCACTTCAACGCGCACACTTACGAAGACATCAAGACCATCGCCGATCACGCGCACTACGCGGGCAATCCGCGACCCGATGTCACCTTCGATAAAACGACCGGCGCAGGCGTGATGAACAACGACACCAACGCCCTCGGCGGCGGTCACGCGCACTGCGGCCTCGCCATCTACCAGAGCAGCCAGTTCCCGCCGCAGTATCGCAACCAGCTCCTCTTCGGCAACCTCCACGGCCACCGCCTCGTCGCGAACTACACCGATGTGAAAGGCAGCACCTACATCGGCAAACACGCCGCCGATTTCATGCGCGCGAATGACATGCACTTCATCCCCGTCACGCAAAAGGTCGGCCCCGACGGCGCGCTGTATGTCAGCGATTGGAGCGACCAGCAAATCTGCCACCGCGGCAGCGGCGCCGTGGAGCACTGGGATCGCAGCAATGGGCGGCTCTACCGCATCACGTATGAAGAGGAGAGCCTGCGTCTCGCAGGCAGTCTTTCGCGTCCCGCGGAAGACCGTTCTACCATGCACGCGTCGGCCGCTGGCGAACGCACAGGGACGGCATCCGGCGGGACGCCGAATGCAGCACGCGAGACGCGTGCGCTCCAGTTCCCGCGTGCTCCTTTTGATCTCGCGAAGGAAAGCGATGAAACGCTGGCGAAACTCGCCGTGCAGACGGAGAACGAGTGGTTCTCGCGCATTGCGAGGCGGGTGCTGATGGAGCACAACGAAGAAAGGAACATTTTTTCTCCAGAAGGGAAGTGGTCACTTATCCATCAAAAGCTACGCGAGTGGGCGGAAGAGGCTCAGCAAAATGGAAATGTAGGCCGAGAATTGAAACTCATTTGGCTTAGTAGTTCATTAGGAGATCCACCGCGCCATTTTGGAGAGTTCTACAACAATTATGAAAGCGATCGTGGACGTGCCGCAGGGATAAGATCGGGAGTTCCTTTCTGGCTTCAAGTTTATGAGCCTGAACAATTGGGGCTCGAAGATTTTGCAGATCAAGTTGGCAAAGAAGCAAGTCCGGTAGTTCGAAGAGAAGTGGCATCATTTCTTGGAAAGTGGCCTGAAAAGTATCGTGCATCCCTCGCCGCCGCGCTGCTACGGCACGGCGAGGACAAGGACGATCCGATGATCCCGTTGCTCATCTGGTATGGCATCGAGCCGGTGGTGGCGGCGGACCCGGCGGTGGGCTTGCAGCTCGCGAAGGTGTCGAAGATGCCGAAGGTCACCGAGTTCATTTACCGGCGGATGGCCTCCGAGGAGGGAGGACGCATGGGTCTGCTCAAGCTGGCGGGTCAGTCCAAAGACCCGACGCAACGGGACGCGCTCGTCAGGACCGTGCTCAGTGCGGGCTTGGCCGGGAATGTCATCACGCAGCCGGAGAACTGGTCCACGTTGCGCACCAAACTGCTGACGACGCCTCCGTCAGAAGACCCTTATCCGCGCCAACAGATCATCACCGAACTCGAAGGCCTTATGGGCATTCCTGAGGCGCTGGATGGCCTGCGTGCGCTGCTCACTGCGGACAAGGCCAGCGAGCGCGGCAACGCGTTGAAGATTCTCATCCTGCGCAAAGATGCCAAGACCGCCGGTCGATTGCAGGAAATGCTGGGATGGAAGCCCATGCTCACACACAGCGCCCAGCGTGAGCATTTGCAGGCGCTGGCCATCCTCAAAGACCCAAACACGCCCAACGTCGTGGCTAAATTGCTCAAAGACTTTACGCCCGATGTTCTTCCCGATGCGGTGAACACGCTCGCCTCGACCAAGGAAGGCGCGAAAGCGCTGCTGAAGGCCGTCGAGGCCAAAACCGTGCCCGCGACGGCTCTTTCGCCATTTTTGGTGCGCCAGCTCACCACCTTCGATGACGCGGAGATCAACGCCCTCATCAAATCCGCCTGGGGCGATGTCAACGCGCCGAAAGCCGACCTCGCCGAGCGCACGAAAAAGTATCGCGACCTCCTCACGCCCGCCAAACTTGCCAAAGGTGATCTCGCGAAGGGCAAGATGCTCTACACGGCCACCTGCGGCCAATGCCACAAACTCTTTGGCGAAGGCCAAAACGTCGGACCCGACATCACGGGCAGCAATCGCGCCGATTTGAACTACCTGCTCGAAAACGTGCTCGATCCCAACGCGGTGATCGGCAAGGCCTACCAGCTCAACCTTTTCACCATGAAGGACGGCCGCGTCATGAGCGGCGTCATCAAGGAGGAAAACCCCGCCGCCGTGAAGATCGCCATGATGGGCGGTGTGGAGTTCACCCTGCCGCAGGCCGACATCGCCAAACGCGAGGTCTCGAAGCTCAGCACGATGCCCGAGGGATTGTTTGATGCCTTGCAGCCGGAGATGGTCGTCGATTTGGTGAAGTATCTGCAAAGCGGGAATGTAGAACGAACTTCCAAGTTCGTTCAGCCTGGGAAAACGAACTTGGAAGTTCGTTCTACGCCCGGAGCGCTCGAAGGCGAATCACTCAAGATCATCTCCATCACTGGCGGCAATGCCCGCAAGCAGGGCATGTCCGGCTTTGGCGGCGAATGGAGTGGAGGTGCGCAGCTTTGGTGGACCGGTGGCAAGCCCGATCAAAAGCTCACGCTGGCCATTCCCGTGAAGGAAGCAGGCACGTACACGCTCTACGGCGCACTCACGATGGCGCGTGATTATGGTGTCGTCAGCATCACGCTCGATGGCAAGCCGGTGGCGTCGTCATTTGATGGCTACAACTCACCGAAGGTCATCCACACCGGCGAGAAGGAGTGGGGCACGCATGAGCTGAGCGCCGGAGAGCATCAGCTCACCTTCACGCTTGCTCCGCCGAATCCGGCTGCCGTGCCGTCGAACATGGTCGGCCTCGATTATGTGAGGTTGGAGAAAAAGTGATCAAATCAACGCCAGCGCCTCATCAAAGCGCGCGATGATATCCTGCGTGTCCTCCAAACCGGCGGACACGCGGATGAGCCAGCGGCTGACGCCGACGCTTTCGACCCACTCAAGCTCCTCGTAATGGGCGAGCAGAGTGTAGGGACACACGAGCGTGTAATTCGTGCCGAGGCTGGGGCCTTTGCAGAAGCGCAGGGCGTCGTAGAATTTCGCGCTGGTTTGCTCCGGGTTCTTGAGCGTGAAGGACAGCAGGCAGCCGTGGCCGCCGTTTTCACGACGGATGAATTCGTAGCCGCGTCCGCCTTCCGCCGCCGCGTGCCAGACACGATCCACCTTCGGATGTGTGCGCAGATGATCGGCGAGCGCCTGCGCGTTGCGGCTCATCGTGCCGACGCGTTGCACGAAGTCGCGGCTATTGAGCTCAAGCGCCACGGCGTCGCCGCGCCAGAGCTCGTGGTCGGCGTGCGCGGTCAGAAACGCGGAGAAGGCGGCGTGATGCGGTGATCTGCGGCTCAGCACGACGCTGCCGGCCAGAACATCGCCCACGCCGGAAAAACTCTTCGTCAGACTCGCGGTGACGACATCTGCCACACGATGCGCGTCCACATGCGCGACGGTGGAGATGGTGTCATCGACGATGAGTGGCACGCCGGGCTGCGCGGCGGTGCGGATCGCCAGCAGACGCTCGAGATCGACGCAGCGCAGCAGCGGATTGCTCGGCGCCTCGCAGAACAGGCCGGCGAGCGGCTCGTTTTGCAACAGCGTGCGCAGGTCGTCATACTCGCTGTCCTGGATCAACGGCAGGAAATGCGCGCCGCTGCCGAAAATTTGCTGCAGCTTCAGCACATCGACATAGGGGAAGTCGAGCTGCGCCGTTTTGCGGCCCGGAAACAACTGCGTGAGCATGCGATGTACCGCAAAATTCGCCGCCATGCCGGAAGGAAAGAGAAACACGTCCTCCGGCTGCTGCCCGGCCAGTTGGGCGATGCGTTCGCGGATGACGCGGTTCGCCATTTTGCCTTCTTCGATGCTCGCGGTGCTTTTGTGCTCGCCCAAGGCATCGCAGGCCTGCCGTGTGCTCACGCATTCGCCGCAGAAGCGCCAGAACTTGCGCGCCTTCACATAACTGTCGGCTGGAAACACCGCGACTCCGAGTTGATGCGTGGTCCATTCGACCACGCGGCCGGTTTCGATGAACTTCACACAACGCTCCGCATGCACAACACGCGGAAACACGAGGCAGCGCTCACCTGCGGCGGCGAATTCCTTTTCCGCCGCTTCAAACAGCCGCGTGATGGCCGGTGGGCAGCAGAAGCGCGGATAGCCGGATTTGAATTTGGAGACGATCTCCTGATCGCCCTCCTCATAGCCAACCACATGCTTCCATAACGGCAGGCACACCGAGACGCCCAGTTCGTGGTCAGGGATCGCCTTGCCGAGGTCTTCGGCGTTGCAGAGAGGATGTTTGAGGAGGTCGGTCATCGACAAAGGGGGCGGCGTCCTTACTTCGCGGCCAGCGCCCGGTCAATGTCCGTCCACAGGTCCTCGACGTGTTCGATGCCGACGGAGAAGCGCACGAGGCCGTCGGTGACGCCGGCGGCTTCGCGGGTTTCCTTCGGAATGGAGGCGTGGGTCATGCTGGCGGGATGGGCGACGAGGCTTTCGATGCCGCCGAGGCTTTCGGCCTGCGTGAACAGACGCAAACGGCGGATGAAGGCGAGCGTGTCGCTGTAGCTGAGGCCGAAGTCGGCCAGCAGCATGCCGCCGCCGGCTTGCATCTGCTTTTTGGCGAGCTTGTACTGCGGATGGCTCGGCAGGAAGGGATAGTTCACGCTGCGCACACGTTTGCGGCCTTTGCGCGCCTTGAGTTCCTCCAACCGCTTCGCGAGTTCGAGGGCGTTCGAGCAGTGGCGCTCCATGCGCACGGCCTCGGTCTTCGCGCCACGGGAGGTGAGCCACGCGTCGAAGGGGCTGGGCTGGAGGCCGATGGCCTTCTGGGCGAAGATCATTTTTTCCTGCCATTCGTCGGAGTTGCTGCAAACCGCGCCACCGAGGCAGTCGCTGTGGCCGTTGGTGTATTTCGTGGTGCTGAGCAGAGAGAGGTCGGCACCGAGATCGAGCGGCTGCTGGAGCAGGCTGGAGGCGAAAGTGTTGTCCACGGCGACGATGCTGCCGACGCTGCGCGCGGCGGCGCTAATGGCTTTGATGTCGAGAATTTTCAGCAGCGGGTTCGTGGGAGTTTCGAGCCAGACGAGTGCGGGCTTGAGCCGCGTGATGAGGTCGTAATTCTCCGGGTTGGCGAGGTTGGCATATTTGATGGTGACGCCGAAGCGGCGCAGCACTTTTTCAAAGATGCGGTAGGTGCAGCCGTAGATTTGCTGCTCGGAGAGGATCACGTCGCCAGCCTTGAGCGAGAACAAGATCGCAGAGATGGAACTGAGGCCGCTGGCGAAGACGGTGCAGTGCTTCGCGTTCTCCAGACTAGCGAGCGTGCATTGCAGGTTGCGGAAGTTCGGGTTGCCGCTGCGGCTGTAGTCGAAGCCGGTGGGATTGCCGGTTTCAAAGGTCGAGGTCATGTAGATCGGCGGGATGACCGCGCCGGTCTCGCTGCGGTAATCCTGGCCGACGTGGATCGCACGGGTTTCAAAACGAGCGTCGGCAGGGATGGTGGGGTCTTCTTTCATGCACGATGGATGCCGCAGTAGATTTGCCTTTGCAAGGCCGCCGCGCTCATGCTTTATGGATCAAATCCGCTCTTTCATGGCCGACTCCACTTCTCCGCGTAAATTTCGTCGTATTCTGCTCAAGCTCAGCGGCGAGGCGCTGAGGCAGCCGGGCAGCACGGACAACATCTCGCCACCGATTGTCGAGGACATGGCGGCACAGATCAAGGCGGCGCACCAGACTGGCCTCGAAGTCGCGCTGGTGGTGGGCGGCGGCAATTTTTGGCGCGGCATCAGCGCCAGTAACAAGGGCATGGAGCGCGCCACGGCGGACTACATGGGCATGCTAGCCACGGTGATGAATTCGCTGGCGCTGCAAAGCATGCTGGAGGCGATGGATGTGCCAACACGCGTGCAGAGTGCGATCAAAATGGACAACGTGGCCGAACCCTTCGTGCGCCGCAAAGCGATGCGCCATCTGGAGCTCGGTCGCGTGGTCATCTTCGCCGCCGGCACGGGCAATCCTTTCTTCTCCACCGACACCACCGCCGCGCTGCGCGCCAGTGAGATCAACGCCGAGATCGTGCTCAAGGCGACCAAGGTGGACGGCATCTACGACTCCGACCCCAACAAGAACCCGAGTGCGGTAAAGTTCGACCGCATCAGCTTCCACGAGTGCCTCACACGCCAGCTCAAAGTGATGGACTCCACCGCCTTTTCCCTCTGCATGGAGAACAACATGCCCATCGGCGTCTTTAGCATGAACGAGCCGGGCAACATCCGCCGCGCACTCACCGGCGAGCACATCGGCACGCTCGTCGATGCGGCGGGCTGAACCACTCACACAACCACCCACCGCTATGGACCCTGAAATGACCATCCTGGAATGCGACGAGTCGATGACGAAAGCCGTCGAGCACGCGATTCATGAATTTGCCACCGTGCGCACGGGCAAGGCCAGCCCCACGCTCGTCGAAAACATGGACGTACATGTAATGAGCTACGGCAGCCACATGAAGATGAAGCAACTGGCGATGATCACCACGCCGGACGCGAGGCTGATCCGCATCGAGCCGTTTGACCCCTCCACGCTGCAGGACATCGACCGTGCGATCCGTGAGTCACGTCTCGGTCTGAACGGCAGCATCGAGGGCAAGGTGATCCGCCTGCCGATTCCGGCACTTTCCCAGGAGCGCCGCGAGCAGATGGTGAAGATGTGCAAGACCCTCGGCGAGGAAGCCCGCGTGCGTGTGCGCTCCGCACGTCGTGAAGCTTTGGAGGCGCTGAAGAAAGGGGAAAAAGACGGCCATATCACCGAGGACGACCTGCATCGACGCGAAAAAGAGGTGCAGACACTCACCGACAAGAAGATTGCCGAGATCGACCAGCATGTGGCGTCGAAGGAGAAGGAGATCCTGACGGTCTGAGCCAAGCCAGTTTCAAGTTTTAAGTTTCAGGTTTCAAGTTCACCTCGACATGATACCGGCTTCAGACTTGAAACTTAGAACCTGAAACTTGAAACTCGTCCCGTGTTCCCCGCCCGCGACTACCTCGACCTCACGCACACGAAACACGGCATCCTGTTTCCGAATGACTCGCCCGTGTGGGCGGCGTTGACGCGAGTGGAGCAGTATCTGGAGTTTCGTTTACAGCGTGAGATTCGCACGCAAGTGCCGCCGGGTGCGTTCATCAGCGAGGATGTTTTCATCGACGAAGGCACCACACTGGAGCCCGGTGTGGTGATCAAAGGCCCGGCTTGGATCGGGCGGAATTGCCAGCTCCGCGCAGGCTGCTACATCCGCGAGAATGTCATCATCGGCGACGGCTGCGTGCTGGGGAACTCGTGCGAGTTCAAGAACTGTGTGATCTTCGACGGCTGCGAAATCCCGCACTACAACTACATCGGAGACTCGATCCTAGGCCACAAGGCGCACCTCGGCGCGGGCGTGGTGCTCTCCAACGTGCGGTTGGACCGGCTGGAGGTGCAGGTGAGGACGGATGCTGATTCCGTACCCACCGGCCTGCTGAAATTCGGGGCGATCGTTGGAGACCATGTCGAAATCGGCTGCAACAGCGTGATCAGCCCCGGCAGCATCATCGGCCGCCGCAGTGTCATCTACCCGCTGACACATTTCAGCGGCGTGCTGGGCGCGGATCAGATGCTGAAAACCCGGCAGACGCAGCAGTTGGTGAAGCGGCGGCGCTGAGGCTGGCGGTAGGGCTAAACAGGTTTGAATGGCACGGCGAGGCACGGCGTCAGAAGCCACATTCCCCATGAAAGCTTGTCCCCGCCCCCTCCTTGCCATCGCTGCGTTTTTCTCATTCGTCAGTTGTGAAAAGCCCGCCCCTCCTCCGACGGCGACGGCACCAAATCCGGCGGAGATGCAAAAGACGCAGGCGGAACTGGCCTCCGCGCACGACGCGCTGCAACGACAGGCATTGGAGATCGACACGAAGACGGCGCTGATGGACAAGCAGCTCGCGGAGATGACGCAGGCACTCAAAGAGCGTGAAAACGCCGAGCTGCGTAGCTCGCTCGATGCGTTGAAGAAACAGAACGACGATTTGCGTGCGCAGGCGGATGCGGCTCGACGCCAAAGCAACGTCATTGCACAAAGGACCGCGCCAGTGCCTCCGCTAAACGTGACGCCGACGGTGCCAGTGGCACCGCCGCACGATTACTCGCTCTTTTACGATCAACTTGCGCCCCATGGCCGCTGGCTCGATGTGAGCGGCTACGGCTACTGCTGGCGCCCGACGGTCGCGACATCGCGCTGGCGCCCGTATTTGGATGGCAGTTGGAGCTGGTCGTCGCTGGGCTGGATGTGGCAGTCGAACGAGCCCTTTGGCTGGATCGTGTATCACTACGGTCGCTGGGTGAACCTGTCTCACCACGGCTGGGTGTGGGTGCCTGGCGGCGAATGGGCTCCAGCATGGGTGGCGTGGCGTCAGAGCCGCGATTACGTCGGCTGGGCACCGTTGCCGCCAGATCGTGGCCTCAGCAACGGTGTGTACCGTGACTGCGATTCGCGTTACAACCTCGGCCCGTCGAGCTACACCTTCATCACGACGAATCATTTCACGCAGCCGAGTTACACCTCTTTTTGTGCGCCAGTGACGCGCAACACGTCGATCTTCCAGAGCAGCGTGAACGTAACCCAGATCGTGCGTTGTGACGACCGTCCTGGCCGCAACGTCTTCAAACAACACGGCGGCCCTCCGCGCGCACAGATGGAGCAGGCCAATGCGCGCCCGGTGCGGCTGGCGCAGGTGCAGTCAGTCGCAGTGGATCAGATTCCGCATGCACGCCGCTGGCATCGCAGCGAAAAGCCTGCGCAGCCTGTCATCATCGAACTGCCCACCGAAAAAGAGGGGACACGGCCAGTGCGCCCGCAGATCGTAGATCGCATCGATAAGCCAAAGCGTGTCGATGCCTTTGAAGGCGTGCCGCAACGTGTGGCGAAGGAGATTCGTGAGACGATTGCCAAAGAAAAAGCCACTGCTGTGGTGCAACAGCTGCCTGTCGTGACGGAAACACCTCCGCCTGCCGCCCATCAGACGCCGCCAGTACCTGCGCCGGTTGTTGTGCCACCTTCTGCGCAGGAAACCGTGCGTCCCGCCATCGCCGTCAGTAACAAACCTGCGGAACCTGCCGTGCCCGCACCTCCAGTGATAGAGACACGTCCACCACGCCCAGGCCGGAACAAGCCCGAACCTCAGCCGGACGCCAGCCCTGCGATTGGGGTATTCCCTGAGCCGGAGAAGCTGGCTCCTCCGGCAGTGGTGATGCCAGCACCACCTTCTCAGCCTGCTCCGGTGGTTGCTGTTGAAACGCCGCCCGCTGTCACTCCACCCGTTTCGCCAGTCCCTGTCGAAACGTCGGCTCCACAGCCGACTGAGATCAAAAAAATGGCAGCCGATACAGCGGTGGTTGAAGCACCGCGCCAGCAGTCGGAAGACTTGGCAGCGCAACAACGTGCCGCTGCTGAAAAGATGAATGCTGGGCAACAAGCTGCGACCGTAGAGGCCGAAAAAGCCCACATGCAGGCTGCCGAGCAAGCACAACACGAACAAGCGCAAGCCGCGGCCATGCAACAAAAGCAACAGCAGGAGGAGCAAACGGCGCAACAGCGTGCGACCGCTGAAAAGATGGCAGCAGAGCAGGCACAGGCCGCTGAAGCCGAACGCGTTCGCCAGCAAGCCGAAGCCGCCGCCATGCAACAACAGCAGGAGGAAGCAGCCCGCCGTGCCCAAGAAATGGCACAGCGCCAAGCGGCGGAGCAGACGCGCCGCGAGCAGGAGGAGGCACAACGCCGTGCAGAAGAAGAAACTCGTCGCCAAGCGGAATCTGAAATGCGCCGCGCCCAAGAAATGGCACAGCGCCAAGCAGAAGAGCAGACGCGCCGTGAGCAGGAGATGGCACAACGCCGCGCAGAAGAAGAAACTCGTCGCCAAGCGGAATCTGAAACGCGCCGTGCCCAAGAAATGGCACAGCGCCAAGCAGAAGAGCAGACGCGCCGTGAGCAGGAGATGGCACAACGCCGCGCAGAAGAAGAAACTCGTCGCCAAGCGGAATCTGAAATGCGCCGTGCCCAAGAAA
>CAYQWE010000026.1:0-34556 GCA_964421275.1 uncultured Prosthecobacter sp. | reverse complement strand
GCAGAAGAAGAAACTCGTCGCCAAGCGGAATCTGAAATGCGCCGTGCCCAAGAAATGGCGCAGCGCCAAGCGGAGGAGCAGGCGCGTCGTGCCGCTGAGGAGCAGATGCGCCGAACGCAGGAGGAGGCACAACGTGCCGCACAAGAGGCCGCCCAACGGGCCGCAGAGGAGGCGGCACGCAATCGCCCGCAGCCGCCGAGTCAATGACCCATCATGAGCGCTGCTGCACCTGCCGTCTCGTGCGTCACACGCGCAGCATGTCCTTCACCACCTGCCCGTAGAGGAAAAAACAACCGCGCCAGGAGTAGCGGAATTCACAGTCACCGGTGGGTTCGATGACGCCAGCGGTGATGTTGTGGTCGATCTGGGCGCTCATGTCACGCTCGATGTAGGCGTGCAGATATTCGGTGTCCTGTAGGGCAAGTTCATCGACGGTGACTCCCTGGCTGTGCAGAAAGTCCTCGTGGTGCTCCAGCAGATCCTCGAATGAGGCTGCATGCGTGTAACGGTTCAACCGCTGCTTGGGCGGATGCTTCATCGTGGCAGCAAAGGGGTAGTTCGATGTCGTGTAGGTGATGCCTGCCTCGGAGCGCGACGTGAGGCTGACGTAGGAGAAGCCAAAATCCCCCTGCTGTGCGAGCGCGACGGCAGCCTGAATGCGTTTCCCTGCGTGGTAAAAAAGACGCATGAAGTGGTCCGTCTGGCTCCATTGCCAGCCAGTGTCGCCCGCCTCGGCGAATCCGGCATCCTCGGCCTCGATGCTGAGATCGCCGAGTTCAGGAAAAATGTCCCGCGAAGGCGGGAAGCGGTGCTTGATCTCGCTTTTGATCGGAAAGCGCAGTCGGCGCACACGGAAGATGATCTCCAGCCACGGCAGCATGAACCACGCGCCCACGCAGACGAGTCCGCCGAGGTGCTGGCCACCCGTCAGGTAGTAACCAGCCAGATACGAGGCACCGAGCAGTGCAAACCAGCCGAGCTTTTGAATGAACCGGTTGTCAAATGACCGGCACGCGACGGCGAAGACGATGGCCGCCGCGACATAAAGAATCTGCTGGAGCGTGTTTTCCATGAGGAAGCGGAAAGAAGACTGCTGCATCAAGGCTAGCGGACAACCACCGGCAAATCAACCAGACATCCAGCGGTGAATAGCTGCTCAAATGAGAGAGCCGGGCACGCTCCCGACGTGCCCGGCTCCCAGCATTCAACCATACCAACAAATGGGATACGCCTGCGTCGGTGGGGCAGGCTAGAAATTGATCTGTGCCTGGATGCCGAGGTAATGATAATTCACATCACGGTAACGCGGACCGGGCACGGTGGGATTATCGGTGGTGTTGGTGCGCGTGCCAGCGGCATACATGAGCGTCAGCTCCACCTCTGGGTAGGGGATGTATTCGATGCCGACGGCGACCTCGTTGACGCGGGTGCGCGGGGCGTTAGCGGCAAATTTGCGCGCACCATCAAAGGTCTGCCAGCGGACGAAGGGCAGAAGCTCCGATTGGTTGGGGAATACATGACGGTAAACAGCCTGCACGAAGCCGCCGGAAGTAGCGGCGCTGGTGATGGTGCGCATGTCCTGACTGAGCGTGGGTTCACGGCCCCAGGTCCATTCAGTCTCGATGCCGAAGGGCTGCGGATAGAGGATGGCATTGACGGCGACGCGCTGATCACGTACCCCGCCAGTATTGAATGCGGGTGTGCCCACACCGGCGATGGGGGTAGCCGCAGGCACATAGCGACCGGTGAAGACGCTGGCACCGACTTCGAGGATCTGCCCGTTGTCGAACTCAAAGGGCCACGCGGCATGGGCGATGTAATGCGGGCTACCGTTGCGGTCGGCGGTGTTGATGCCTTGGCCATTGTAAACGCCAAGGTTGATCACACCGTAGTCACCAGAACCGCGCAGGCCCATCTTGACGAGATCCTTGAAACGGTTGCGGATGTGGTAGGGGGCCCAGATGAAATACGCGCCGATGTCACGTTCGCCCTCGATGGCGGAGTTGATCGCGTCGGGGCGTTCTAAAGCGTAGCGGTTTTGCGAAGACTGCATGTTAGAGAAGCCGAAAGGCACCTTCGAGAGGCCCAGTCGCACACGGAACTCACGCGCGGGATCCAACGACACGTCCGCATAAACGTCCCTAGCTTGCAGTGTGTTCGAGCCGCCAACATTGGCCATGAAGTCGGTCTGCATGTAGAGGAACACCCGGTCCGTCACGTCACCGCTGAACACCAGACGACCGCGACGGAGGCCGATCCCAGCGGTGTCGTTGGCGATCGTGCTGTCATTCGGTTGATGGTAGCCAGGGACGTCATCATCCCCCATGATGCCGATGAAGCGGGCCTGGAAGTAGCCGCGGAGCTTGACGCGCTCATACCACTTTTCGGAAAGCAGCGCATCGAGGTCGGTCTTGCTCAGTGTAGATGGCGACGTGTTGTCGCTCACGCGTGTAAGCTCCTCCACCTGTCCCTTGGTGTTCAAAAGTGTGGATTCGAGATTCTCGACCTTGGACTCAGCCTGCTCCAAGCGTCTAGCCAGGGCTGGTGCGCTCGCGGTCGGGACTCTTTGCATCCTATCCTTCTCTTTCTCCTCCGCCTTCATGGTTTGAATCAGGAGCTCGTACTCATCCGCCGTGATGGACCCCTTCTGCCTGAGGATGTAGAAGAGTTTCTCCATCGCGGGGCTGGCGTTCACCGGTACGGCAAGAGGCAGGGCCATGATGACTGCTGCGATGAAGGCAGACGCACGGCAAGAGGCGTGGGCGGGGCTGATCTTGAACATGGATGTGACGGGTTATGAGATGATGATCCGGGGAGGCCATGCCTAGCGGCCTGAATACGCGCCGTCTTTAATCGTGACCCTGGCCGCTTGACGAGAGGTCGTGGGTTACGTTTCCGTCACTCGCAGTTCCACAGCGCCGCCGAGTGTGACGAATTCTTCACGCGGGTGGTTTTGAACTGTCGGGATGAATCTGCACTCTCGCCACGCTGCCTCGCGGCGTAATAACCCCGAGCATCCACCCTCAAGCATGAAACTCGTCCTTGCCGCGCTTTGCATCACACTAGTACCAGTTTTGAACAGCCAGGCCCAGACCACTCTGCGCATCCGTGGCTCCGATACGCTCGGCGCGAAGCTCGTCCCTTCACTGGCGGAGGCTTTCAAGAAACAAGGTGGCAGGATCAGCTTTGACATCGCGGCGGAAGGCTCCTCCACCGCTTTCACCAATCTCGCTTCCAGAGCCGCCGAAATCGGTATGTCCTCCCGCAAGATCAAGCCGGACGAGCGCACACTCTGCCGCAGCAAAAGCATCGACCTCAACGAGATCACCATCGCCTGGGACATGATCACCGTCGTGGTGAACAAGAACAATCCCATCACCGACCTCAAGAAGAAACATGTGATGCAGATCTTCGCCGGTGACGTGCGGGACTGGAGCGAACTCGGCGCTCCCCCGGGACCGATCTCTGTTTACACCCGCAACACCTCCTCCGGCACCTATCGTGACTTCATGCTCATGGCGATGAAGGGCCGGGAATACGCACGCCACTCCCAGAAAATGGCCGGCAATGAGCAGATCGCCTCCGAAGTCGCCGCCAACCCCAACGGCATCGGTTACATCAGCTACGCCTACGTCGGCTCCAGGGGCATCAAGATGGTCTCTATCGGCGGCGGCTTTCCGAACCCTGCGGCGGTAAAAAGCTATGTGCTCTCCCGCCCGACGTTCCTTTACACCGACGGCGAACCCACCGGCTCCATCAAAGAGTTCATCGACTTTTGCCGCAGTCCCGTCGGAGACACCATCATCTCTAGGACAGGCTTTGTGCCGCTTTCCCAGATGCAGTAATCGCCGGTTGAACGTTCCGCAAAATCCGGCGATGGAGACGCGAACCCTCCACGCCGGATTTTGTCGGCATGAGAACCCCGCATGGATCGTCCTGAATCATCCAGCCGACCGTCGTTGCGAAGCCTGATCGTCAGGAGTCGCAAACGCGTCATTCCGGGCATGGACCCGCAGGAGGCTATCAAATGCTTCTTCGGAGCCAACGCCAGCACGGTCGTCGTCGTGCTCGTACTCATCATGATCTTCCTGCTGCGTGAAGGCATCGGCTTCCTGCCGACCTATCAACGTGAGCTCGAGACATACCGCCGCTCCGGGCTAGAGCTTTGCGACATCGCGGACACACCGCTCAAGAGGCAGCAGGCTCTCACCAGCATTCTGCGCCGGGCCAGGGCTGCGGCGAAGGAACCGACCGTCAAAGAAATGCTGAGTGCTTCCGAAGATGCTTTCGACGCCGCCATCGAGCCTGTCACCGAAGTGCTCGACGGACTCAAAGAGCATGCCCGGGAGACCAAGGAGCTCGCTGTCGAATTCCACACGCTCGAAGCCAGCCGTCGGCAACTTCTCGCTGCCGCCGCCAGGGCCAGAGATGCGGAGGACAAGGCCGATTTATTAAAAGAAGCTGCGGCCTCGAAGGTCGATCCGGTGAATTTTGCAGATCGCATCACTCCATTACTCGTGCGCCGCGAGGAGCTCGCCGCCAAACTTGGTGAATACACCGTCGCGCTAAAAAAAGCCGCAGAGTCGCTGCCTGGAGGCAATGCTCTGGTCAACGAAGCCCGCGCCGCCGTGCCCGGACACATCGCCGCCATCGAAAAAGCCGTAGCGGATCTCAGACTGTGGAGTCCTGACCGATCTGTCTCCATGCCCAGTGTCATCGGCGCGTTCTTCTTCGGCACACAGTGGATCACGAACAGCTCGTGGCAGGATTTTTACGGGTTTGTCCCGCTGCTGGCTGGCTCTGCCGTCATCGCACTCATCGCTGTTCTGATTGCCACGCCCGTCAGTGTGACCGCCGCGATTTACACCAACCAATTCGCCACTGATCGTGAAAAGGAAATCATCAAGCCTGTCATTGAATTCATCCAGGCCATTCCGTCGGTCGTCCTCGGCTTCATCGGCATCTCACTCGTCGGCAATTTGATCAAAGACATCAGTGAAGTGAGCTGGCTACAATGGATTCCAGGCTTTCCCATTCAAGAACGCCTCAACATGTTCACCGCTGGCTGCCTGCTCGCCTTCATGGCCGTACCGACGATTTTCAGCCTCTCCGAAGACGCGCTCAATAACGTCCCGCGCGCCTACATCGATGCCTCTGATGCTCTCGGCGCCACAAAATTACAGACCGTCTTCCGCGTCATCGTTCCCGCCGGCATCTCCGGCATCCTCGCCGCCGTGCTCTTAGGCCTCGGCCGTGTGATCGGTGAAACGATGGTCGTGCTGCTCGTCGCAGGCAACCGCATCGCCATTCCCGACTTCAGCGCCGGCCCCGGCGTCATCTTCCAGCCCGCGCACACACTGACCGGCATCATCGCCCAGGAACTCGGTGAGGTTTCACGCGGCAGCGCGCACTGGCAGGCGCTGTTCATGGTCGGCATCGTGCTCTTTGCCATCTCCCTTCTCGTCAACGGCTGTGCCCGCGCTGTCGTACGCCGCTTTGAATCTCACAAGGCATGAATTCCGTCCCTACCGCTGAAAACCCCTTCGCCGGCGACCACTCCGGCATCCAAAAGCGCGAGGTCGCCGCACGCTGGGCGCTGCGAGCCGGCAGCTACCTCGTCGTGCTGGTCACCGCAGCGATCATGCTGCACATCTTTGTCAAAGGTGCGCCAGTGGTGTTCCAGCCGGAGTGGCCGTTCGTGAACACGAAATTCCTCACCGAGCTGCCCTCCACGCTCCATGTCATCGAGGACAAGCAGGGTCATCACATCGAAACCGACGTGAATGGATCCGACGTGGTCAAAAAGCGGCTCGGCGACAACTTCGTTTCGGAAAAAACCATTTCCTATTCCGGTGGTGGCATCCTTGGGCCGATTGTCGGCACCGCGCTGCTTGTGCTCGTCAGCGTCGGCGTTGCTTTGCTGCTCGGCGTGTCCTGCGCGATTTATCTGAGCGAGTATGCAAAGAAGGGGAGGTTCCTTGAGACTGTGCGGCTGGCGATTTTGAACCTCGCGGGCGTTCCATCCGTCGTGTTCGGCCTGTTCGGCCGCGGGGCGTTCGTTCTGACCGCTCCGAAGTTTGTCGATACTCCTGCG
Organism: uncultured Prosthecobacter sp.; assembly: GCA_964421275.1. GTDB lineage: Bacteria > Verrucomicrobiota > Verrucomicrobiia > Verrucomicrobiales > Verrucomicrobiaceae > Prosthecobacter. The sequence goes on along the minus strand of CAYQWE010000026.1, from coordinate 28,462 downwards.
GAGCGCTCCGTGCTCGCCATCCCGCTAGGCTTCACGACGCTGAGCTTTGAGGGCTGGGACACCTGTGTGCTCTCCGGCGGCTTCACGCTGGCCTTCGTCATTCTGCCCGTCATCATCATCGCCAGCGAACAGTGTTTGCAGGCCGTGCCGCAGGGCTTTCGTGAAACGTCGATGGCGCTCGGTGCCACGCGCTGGCAGACGGTACGCCACAGCGTGCTGCCATTCGCCACGCCGGGTATTCTGACCTCCAGCATCCTCGGCATCGCCCGTGCGGCCGGTGAAACCGCGCCGATCATGTTCACCGCCGCGCTGGCCTTCAAGGACAAACTGCCGTGGCAGAAAGATCTGCCACCACTTCCTGCCGACGCCTCGATCTTCGCGCATTGGGAGCAAAGCGTGTCGCGCTTCCTCGGCATCTTCACCGAATCCGTTCAAGCGCTGCCGTATCACATCTACACGCTCGCCGCGAAGATTCCGCAGAATGAATACGCCGAACGCGCACAATACGGCTCCGTCTTCGTCTTCCTCGTACTCGTCGCCTCGCTGGCCGCAGTGTCGGTCTGGCTGCGCATCCACCTCCGCAAGAAATACCAATGGTGACACCTAGCCCCAGCTCCAGAGCACCGCTCGTACAGATCCATGGTATGGACTTCAGCTATGGCCGGACTAGGGCGCTGCACGACATCAACCTGGAGATCGAATGCCACCGCGTCACCGCACTCATCGGCCCTTCTGGCTGCGGCAAAAGCACGTTGCTACGCTGCATCAACCGCATGAATGACCGCGTCGTCGGAGCCCGCGTCACCAAGGGTGCCGTGATGGTGAAGGGCAAGAACATCCACGATGCTGATGTCGATCTCACACGGCTGCGCAGGCAAGTCGGGATGGTGTTCCAAAAATCGAATCCGTTCCCGAAGAGCGTCTATGAAAACGTCGCCTACGGCTTGCGCATCCACGGGGAGAAGCGCGGGAGCGTCCTAGACGAAGCCGTCGAGCGCTCGCTGCGCCACACCGTGTTATGGGATGAGGTGAAGGACCGCCTAGACGCGCCTGCTCTCACACTTTCCGGCGGCCAGCAGCAGCGCCTATGCATCGCGCGCGCCATCGCCACGCTACCGGAGGTGCTGCTGCTAGACGAGCCGTGTTCCGCGCTCGACCCGATCTCGACACTGAAGATCGAGGAACTCATGCATCAACTGCTGCGTCAGTGTACGATCATCATCGTCACCCACAACATGCAGCAGGCCGCACGGGTGAGTGATCACACCGCCTTTCTGCACCTGGGCAGGATCGCCGAGTTTGCACCGACCGAGGAAATCTTCACCAATCCCCGCGAGAAGCTCACCGAGGCTTATTTGCGTGGCACTTTCAGCTAATCCAATCCTGCTCCTTCTCTTCCTCCTGCTCCTCCTCCCTTAATCTGGGCCGCAGACATCCAGAACAGGGCGGAGAATGAGGAGGATTACCCCCGAATGTCAGACACTACCTCCAACTCCCCAGACCCAAACGAACCCCTCATCAAGGTGGAGAGATTCAATTATGCCTACGGCGACCTCCAGGTACTCTTCGACGTCGATTTGAACATGCACAGCAAGGACGTGACGGCGCTCATCGGCCCATCCGGCTGCGGCAAGAGCACGCTGCTGCGCGCCATCAACCGCATCAACGACCTCGTCGATTCCGCGCACGTCATCAGCGGGCGCATCACCGTCGATGGCGTCGATTTGTACGCGCCTGAGGTCGATGTGATCAGCCTGCGCCGCAACGTTGGAATGGTGTTTCAGAAGTACAATCCGTTCCCGCGTTCAGTCTATGAAAACGTAGTCTATGGCCTGCGCGTCGCCGGAGTGAAGTACCGTCATGATCTCGAAGAAGCCGCCGAGCGCAGCCTGCGCGCCGTCGCGTTATGGGATGAGGTGAAAGACCGCCTGCACGAGATGGCCACCCGTCTCTCCGGCGGCCAGCAGCAGCGCCTGTGCATCGCGCGCGCCATCGCCCTACAGCCACGCATCCTACTGCTGGACGAGCCCTGTGCCGCTCTCGATCCCATCGCCACCGCACGCATCGAGGAGCTGATCCTGCAACTGCGCGGCCAGTACACCTTTGTCATCGTCACGCACAACATGGAGCAGGCGAAGCGCATCGCCGACCGCACCGCGTTCTTTTACAAAGGCAGGCTGGTCGAGGAGGACGAGACCATGACGATCTTCAACCGCCCGAACGATCCGCTGACCGAGTCCTATGTTACTGGACGTCTCACTTGAGAGAGGCCGATGGGGTTCCAACCCGCCATGAACGTCGTTCACGGAATGGCTTTGATGCGGAGCTTGTACCATCGTGACCCTCCCTCGGGGTCGCGGATCGTCACCACGAAATGATCGTCTTTGATGGAGCTGACCACTGGCGTGCGGTTCTCGTTCTTGCCGAAGCGCTCCTTGGAAACCTGCACAGTCTCGGATGCCAACTTGGGAGAGGTGGTCTTGATGGGATACACGTCGCTGGTGTCAGGACCACGATCACCTTTGATCCGCCACTTGGGCTTCCAGCGACTGCCATTCACATAAGTGGCTTCATTGGATCCTTCGTGCAGCCCCGGCTTCGCTTCTCCGCCCGGCACCATCCAGTAAATTCCCTCCTTGGTGACGTGCAGTTCGCTGCCGCCGTCGATCAATGCCTCAACGGTGAAGCTGTCGAGTATTTTTTGTTTTCCGCCGAACGCCTTCGCAGGACTCAGTTGGTCGGCCTCGTTTTTCATTTCCCTGAGTTTGGCCTCGGCAGCGTTGGCACCCGCGAGGTCTCCGGCTTTCAACAGATCACCCTTCACTTTTTCGATCCTTGGAATGAACAGCTTGTTCAAGCCCGCGATGCCGGCAAAAACTTTGCCGATGTGATCTTTCAACACACCGATCGCCGCTGCGGACATGCCATCGGGCGGTGTTGCCGCCTCCGGCGAAGTGATCGGCAGGATGTTGATGGCTTTTGTGATAGCGTTGGAGGTTTCCAAGTGGCCGGCCTTCATTTCTTCCTGCTGGACGGTAAGGAGCTGGGATTTTGCCAACTCGGTGAGCCGTCTGGTGCCATCGGCGCGTTTGGCTTGGTACTCGGCCAGTTCGAAGGCCAGTGCCGCAGGCAAAATTTCCTTGGTTGCTTCCTGGCACCAAGCCTTGCAGGCGACAAACGAAAGAGAACATAGCAAAAACAGCAGCTTCATGTCAGGATACCCTTGTTGGATCACAAAGCCTTTCAGGATTCATTTTGAGGTGCAATCAAAAAGTTCAGTGCTGCGATGTTCTCCTGCATGAAATGGCCGCCAACCTTTCCAGAACCAAGAAGACGGGGACTCTGTCTCCGGCGCGGAGTCAGAGACCCGCCTCCTTGGTTGAAATTCGCTATTTTCACCCCATTTTCGCCATCCATGAAACTCACCCCCCTCGTTTTTCTCCTGCTATCCGCCGCCGCGCACGCCGGTGTGGAGTTGGACGTGGAGAAGTTCGGTGAAAGCCTCGGCGGCTGGAAAAAGGAAGGGGGCAAGGCGGCGGAGTACCAATTCTCCGAGACGGAATACCGCACCTACAAGCCAGAGGTGACTACCGCGCCTGACGGCGGATTGTTCATCTCCGTCCGGGTGGACCATCTACGCGGCATGTTCTCCGCCGACGATCATGCCAGCATCGAACTGAGCTTCGGACCTGACGGCACGCTGCTGTCCTCCCAAGCGGCTATTTCCATTCAGGCGCGGCGCATCAACAGCGATCTCTTCCGCAGCGGCGGCCAGTCAGCGGCCAAAGCCGCAGGTGATCTCGTCGGCGGCATGGCGGAAAAGGCCGCCAAGCTCAGCGGCAATGTGTTCGCCAGCCTCGCCTCGAAATTACTGAGGGAAAACGTCACCGAGCCGGGCCGCATCGCCTACCCCGCCGCGCTACGTCACAATTACAACCTCCTCTATCAGTGCGTGAAGTTCACAAAGGATCCGCCCAAGGCGCTACCACTCGAAGGAGATGCCGCCGTGAAAAAACCTGCGGAGCCGGAGAAGAAAAGCACGCCCATGGGCATGCTGGAAGTGCGCACCTTTGGCGAGGCTCCCAAGGAAGAACCCAAAAAGGACACGGAGCCGACTAAACCATGAGCGGGCGGCGTCTGCTCATTGACGTCGGCAACGGCCGCACGAAGCTCGGCCTCGCCACCAGCGGCGCGATCCTCGACCGCCGCGAGCATCCCACTCGCGAAATCTCGCCCGCAGTGGTGAGAGAAGTCACCCGTGACTGGGAATTTGAAAGCGCTGTGATCTGCAGCGTCGTGCCGAAGACCGTGCCCGCCTTTCGTGAAGTCTTCGGCGCCAGCCTCATCGAGTTGCGCTACGGTACACCGCTGGGCATCGGCGTTCGTTATCCGAAGCCTGAGAGCATCGGTGCCGACCGCCTTGCCAATGCTGTCGCTCTTGCGCACATGCACGGTGCCCCCGGCATCGTCATCGACTTCGGCACGGCTGTGACCTTTGATATTCTCAGTGCAGATAAGCACTACATCGGCGGCGTCATTGCTCCCGGCCTGCGTTTGATGACGGATTATCTGCACGAACGCACCGCGCTGCTGCCGCGCGTCGATTTGCACGAGCCTACCAGCGCCATCGGCCAGTCCACAGAGCAGGCCATCCTCGCTGGTGCCGCCATCGGCTACCGTGGCATGGTCAAAGGTATCCTAGAGGCGTTGAAGAAAGAGCTTGGTGACGAGAACGCTCACGTCGTCGCCACGGGTGGTGATGCAGAGTGGATCATCTCCGGCATGGAGAAACACATCATCGTGGATCCGGATTTGACCTTGCACGGCCTGCGTTTGGTGGGCAATCTCCGCGCCCCATTGTAGGACGGACATTCCTGTCCGCCCTTGGGCAGTGCAAGCGGGCAGGAGTGCCCGTACTCCCATCTGATCCATGTCTAACCCTGCAAAAATCTCCATCGGCATCGACTTCGGCGGCACCTCCGTGAAACTCGGCGTGTGCCGGGGAGAGGATCTCCTCGTCATCGACGAGCCCATCACCACCGCGAACTATCACGGCCCAGCTGCTCTGATCGGCGAGATGGCCGCTCGCGTCGCGAAGCTACGGGAGACACACCCGAACATCTGCGCCATCGGTGTCGGCGTCCCAGGCCTTGTCGATTTCGACCACGGTTTCGTGCATGAGTTGACGAATGTCCCAGGCTGGAAGCATGTGCCGCTCAAGGCCATCCTCAGTGAAAAAACCGGCCTGCCGGTACTCGTCGAGAATGACGCGAATGCGATGACTTACGCCGAGTTCCGTCACGGCGCGGCCCGCGGGCTCAAAAACGTCATCGGTCTCACCATGGGCACCGGCATCGGCGGTGGCGTCGTGCTGGACGGCAAGATGTTCCGTGGCAGCGGCTTCGTAGCGGGCGAAATCGGCCAGATGAGCATCCATTTCGACGGCAAACCCGGCCACTACGGCAACCTCGGTGCGTTGGAAAAATATACCGGTAATCAGCAGATCGCCGAACACGCCGTCTTCCGTTATTCCGAGGCCGGTATCGGAAAGGAAATCTCCGACTGCACGCCGAAGAAGATCGCCGACGCCGCGCAAGCCGGTGATGACATCGCCCGTCAAATATGGGGTGAGGTGGCCGACTGGCTCGGCACTGCGCTCTCCAGCATCGCATGGCTGCTCAATCCCGACGCCTTCGTCATCGGCGGCGGCGTGGCCCAGGCGGGTGATTTGATTTTCACGCCGCTGAAAAACAAAGTGCAGAGCATGCTCAGCACCGTCGTATGGGAGCGGCTGCAGATCCTGCCTGCCCGCTTCAGCAACGAAGCCGGCATCATCGGCAACGCGGCGCTGGCTGCGGATGCGGTTTGATGGGTAGGGCGGGCGTCCTCAGCCCGCCGTCAGACGGCGCTTGCGGAGCCAGCGCCCTGCCTCACTTCACTTCTTCTTGGGCTTAGGCTCCCAGTTCTGGGCCTTGATGATCGTTTCGAGGTCTGCCTTCGCAGCGAAATCGACGGGGAGGAATTTCCACTGCGTCAGATAACGCAACGCCTTGGTCACTTGAAGGATTTCGCCCTTCTTCGATTCGAGCTTACCTTCCGGGACGGCCTTCATCGCAGCCGCGAAAGCATTTACGGCGGCAGTGGCGAACTCACGCGCCTCTGAGTCCTCCGCATAGCAGAGGGACTCGAACAAGCGTAGCATCTTCGCGTTGCCTCCCAGCTTTGCGGCGTCATCGCGGATGCCTTTGGCGATCTCGGCGCGCTTCGCGGCGGTGGCCTCTTCGCTCATGCGGCTGGCTTCACCACCATCAGTGAAACGCTTCGACAGCGGGCGATACCAGATGTTGCGGAAGCGCACCGGATTACCGTGATCCTGGATTTTAAGCGGCCCCTTCTCTGGAAACGCCTTCGGTTTCGAGCGGCGCATATGACCGCCGCCGCCTTCGAGCGGCGTATGATCCTGTGTGAGCACGCCATTCACGAAAACGGTGATGTAACCAGGATCGATCTCTTGACCGTCTTTGAACACCGGCTTGCGGAAGACGATGTCATAGACCTGCCACTCGCCAGGTGCGCGCAGCGCGTTCGCTGCTGGCGGATTGATGCCGTAGATCGATGAAGCGAAGCCGTCGGCGTAGGTGGGATTGTTGTAATTGTCGAGCACCTGCACCTCGACCGCACCCATGAGGAAGACACCACTGTTGCCACGGCCTTGGCTGTTGCCCTCGACCTTGCTCGGCGCGCTCCACTCGATGTGAAGCTGGCAGTCGGCGAATTCCTCCTTCGTGCGGATGTAGCCGCTGCCCGGCACGCATTGTAGCACGCCGTCCTTCACTTCCCACTTCGTCGGCTCGCCGTTCTTGTCGGAGATCCATTTTTTAATTTCCTCCGCCTTGCCACTGAAAAGAATGACCGCGTCCGACGGTGGCGTGCCCGGTTGCTCCTGCGAGCTGAACGTGCCCGGCTCCACCCGCAACGGCTGCGGCCGATTCATATCATGGATGGCCCACGGATGCGTCTTGTCTGGCGGATCACCGTAGAAGCCACCCTCAGCAAGCGCGGCGGTGGTGAGGAGCGAGAGGACGATGGTCTGAAGCGTCGGGTGTTTCATGGCGGATGATCCATACGCGGAGGAATGACGCAAACAATCGGGATTCAGAAGTGCCTGGCACACATCACGCACCATTTGTTTATGACCTCATATGCCTGGTGTCTTTTTTCTTTGGGGGGAGTGACGGGACCGCTGGCTACTTCACCTGCAGCGTTGCTTGCGGGCGGCAGATCACCATCCACGACGCGTCCGTCAACGCGAAGAAATGAAGCCTACTTCGCGCCAGGTGAGAACACGATGCCGGCGTCGCAGGCGGATTCATAACCGCAGTCCGACTTTGAAAAATTAATTTGTGGAAATAAAACACAGTGACGTATCGTCTCAGTCGTCGCTTATGAAGCACCTCACCCTCCTCTCCCTGTTCGCTCTGGCCGCGTTTGCTCGCGCCGAGACCACCATCAAGATGACCGGCCTGCACAACTGCTGCGGCAGTTGCGCCAAAGGCATCATCAAAGCCGGCACCAGCGTCGGCAAAGATGTCACCGTGGATCTGCCTGAAAAAAGCGGCACCGCCACCATCACAACCAAGAAGAAGACTGACGCGAAGAAAGCGGTCGAGGCGATCATCGCCGCCGGCTACTTCGGCAAGGTCGAGGGTGAGGAGCCTGAGTCCAAGTCCACCGCCGCGAAACCCGAGGCGAAACTGACGAAGGCCACTGTCTCCGGTGTGCATCTCTGCTGCAAGAAGTGCGAGACTGCGGCCGCCAATGCCGTCAAGACCGTCTCCGGCATCACGAAGCACGACATTGTCGCCAAGGCCACTTCCTTCACCGTCGAGGGCGAGTTCACCAAATCTGAGCTGACCACCGCTCTCAACGCGGCTGGCTTCGCTGGTGACATCAAATAACTTACCGCAACCAACAACGAGCGGGGCCGGGGTCATGCGAAAGCAGCCCCGGCTTTCTTTTTGTCCGCTTGCTACTTCACCATCGCCAGCGCGGCATCGACACTCGCGCCGTCATGCACCATGGCCATCAAGGCACGCGTGATGCCTTTCGGATTCGGGTGCTGGATGACGTTGCGTCCATAGACGATACCGGCTGCACCTTGTTCCAGGAGACCCTGAGTACGTTCGAGGATCTCGCGGTCACTCACGCGGCCACCACCGCGCACGAGCACTGGGATGCCGGAGGCGGCTTCGATCACCTTGTGATAGCGGCTCACGTCGTCGGTGGGATCCGCCTTGATGATGTCGGCACCGAGTTCGACGGCCTGACGCACGAGGTAGGTGATGGCGGTTTCATCGCCGTTCACCATGTAACCGCCAGCTTTTTCATTCGGCTGAAAAACCAGCGGCTCCACCATCATCGGCACGCCGTAGTAATCGGCTTGCGGCTTGAGCTTGAGGATGTTTTCCACGCACTCGGCATGCACCTCGGGCGCGCCGGGGATCTGGAAGAGGTTCACGCACACGCAGGCGGCATCGTAACGCACGGCCTGGAGCATCGTGTCCTCGATCATGAGACTGAAACGGCGGTTTTCAGGCAGCGTCTTGCCGTAGATGTTCGCCACATCGGTGCGGAGCACGAGACTGGGTTTCTCACGGCCGGGAACCTCCTGCAGATGACGTGCCATGCCGAGCGTGAGCTGGATCGCGTCCGGTGCGGCATCAACGAGTACTTCGATGACTTTACGCATGTCCTCGATGCCTTGAAGAAAACCGGCTTGATTGAAGAAGCCATGATCGACGGCGACGTCGAAGCAGCGGTTGGACTTGGCGTTGAAGAGGCGTTTGAGGCGGAAGGATTTCATGGCGGGGAGAAGTTGTTTAGAGCGATGTGAGCGACGGTCAACATTTACAATGCTGCACGGAGAACGATGAGGAGCTCATCGTGCGTCAACGAAACAGGGTTCGACTTCATGCTGCTGGCAGCGGCGGCTTTGCGGGCGATCTCGTCGAGGTCGCCAGCTTGAATGCCCCAGGCGCTGAGTTTGGGAATTCGAAGACGCTGTGTAAGCGAATAGAGCCAGGAGACGGCATCGCCGCCGAGCATGGCGTCGATCTGATCGAACTTGGTGCGGTTTTGAACGCGCCTGACATTCACCTCCCAAACAGGAGCGAGCAACGCAGCGCAAACGGCACCATGCGGCGCGTGAAACATGCCACCAATCGGTGCGGCGAAGCCATGAACGGCACCGAGACCAGCATTGGCAAGCGCGATGCCGCTATTGAGAGCGCAGAGGGCCATGTCCTCACGCGCATCAAGGTCGTGGCCGTTGTGAAACGCACGTTCGAGTGAGCGAACTGCACGCTGGATCCCGTCAAGGCAAAGTGCATCGGTCATTGGCTGCGCACGCGAGCAGACGAAGGCTTCGAGACATTGGGTGAGCGCGTCCATGCCGCTGGCGGCGGTGATGTGAGGCGGAACATCGAGGGCGAGATCGGGATCGACCAAGGCGATGCGCGGCAGCATCGAGAGATGACGCAGGCTGGCTTTGACGCGATGCTGCTTGCTTGCAATGACGGCATTGCGCGTGGCCTCGGCACCAGTGCCGGCGGTGGTGGGAACGGCGATGAACGACAACGGCGCGGTTTCGAGCGGTTTGCCTTCGCCAATGACTTCGATGTAGCGCATCAAATCACCCGGCTGCGTGCTCATGGCGGCGATGGCCTTGCCCGCATCTAGGGCGCTGCCACCACCGATGGCGACGATGACGCTCGCATTGTGCTGTTTCGCGAGTTCGACGCCGCTTTCGATGTCTTGTGTCGTCGGTTCGCCACGGATCGAATGGATCGCCACGCAAGACAGCTGGTTTTCCCATTGTTGAGGGCGGCTGCCGGTGACGAGCAGTGTTCTTGAGCCAAACTCCGCGGCGAGAGCAGGCAGTTCACGCACCGTGCTTCGTCCAAAGATAATGCGCTGGGCGGTGGCGAATTCGAAACGGCTCATCGGCTCAGCGTCATGACGCATTCGAGGTGTTTCGTCTGCGGGAAGAGATCAAAGGGCTGCACGGTGCCGAGCTTGAAGCCTGCGGCGGTGAAGAGCTGGAGGTCACGCATCTGCGTGGCGGGATTGCAGGAGACATAGACAACGCCTTTCGGGCCGAAGGTGAAGAGCTGCTGTAAAAACTCGGGACTGCATCCGGCACGCGGCGGGTCGATGAGCACGACGGTGTCAGCACCGGGACACGGCACGTCTTTGAATACCTCCCATGCGTCGGCGGCGATGAAGCGGCAGTTGGTCAGGCCGTTCAACTCGGCATTGTGCACAGCTTTTTTGACAGCGCTCTCCGAAATCTCGACACCGATGACCTGCTCGAAATCATGTGCGCCACAGATGGAGAACAAGCCGCTGCCGCAGTAGGCATCGACGAGAAATTTCGCGCCTGTGGCCTTCGCCTCGTCGAGTGCATGACGGACGAAGCGCTGGAGAATGAAAGGATTGTTCTGAAAAAAGTCGCCGGCTTGAAACTCGAAGCGGGTGGCCTCGACTTCCTCGTGAGCGATGTCGTGCGTATTGGTGAGCACCCCATTTTTTGCAGCACGCAACAGAAGCGTGCCGCCGCGTTTGAAGCTGGCAGAGTTTGCACGGACTTTTTCCCGCACGGCAGGCAGCGCCTCATTGATCGCATCCATGGCGATGTGGCAGTGCGGCACATCGACGAGCGCGGAGCGCGTGCCCACGCGCAGGAAGCCGATGGCCTCGACGCCGTCCGTGCGCGGTTTCTGGAAGTGCGGCGTGATCTTGGAGCGGTAGCCGAAACCGACGGGCGATGGGATGACCTCATTCACCGGATGCTCGATACGCGCCATGTGTTTCAACAGTTCGGTAACCTGGCGGCGCTTCCAGTAAAGCTGCTCGGCATATGCCATGTGCTGATACTGGCAGCCACCACAGACGCCGAAGACGGGACACACGGGCCGGATACGCTGTGGCGAGGGTTCGAGCACCTCGACGAGGTCGGCCTCGCTGAAGTTCTTGTGATTGCGATAGACGCGGCAGCGCACGGACTCGCCGGGCAGCACGAAGGGCACGAAGACGACCCAGCCGCCAGCACGGGCCACGCCCATGCCTTCATTGGTAAGGTTTTCGATCCTTACGTCGAGCTGCTGGTGATACGCGAAGGGATGCGGGACGAATTTTTTTGGCGGCTCCATGCGTCCCGTTATTTTTTCTCCGGGTTGTCCATGGTCATGTAGGTGCGCGCTTTCACATCACCGTTGAAGGGATTGATCGTCTCCACTTTGAGCTCCTTAAGTACGGTCGCGTTGTCCACCTTTTGCACCTTGGTGACCTGGTATTTTTTGACGACCTTGCTACTGCGGTCGTAGGCCTCCATCTTGGCCGCACCACCACTGCCCTGATGCACCCAGATGTCCACCACATAGTAGGGGCCGCCGGTGCCTGGATTGGTGACGCGCACGATCCAGCATTTCTGCGCACTGACGCGGCCCTCGCCCATGAGCTGCGGGCGCGGCCAATAAAGGAAGCGCAGGGAGAGATCTTCATAATTGAAGGCCATGCCGCGCACGCTCTCGCCAAACTGATCACCTTTGACCTGCGAGGAGCTGCCAGGGCGCACCTGATAGAGCGTGGCTGGCTCGGTGTTCAAGTCGAGGTGGACGATCTCTTTCGGCTCGTTGGTGAAAAGGAAGCGGATGACACGGTTCTCCATGGTGAGCGTCAGCGGTTCCACTCGGCCAGTGGCGTCATCGCGGAGCTGGCCGTCCATCTTGTGGTTCTGCAAGGCATAGCTGAGGCGCACGATGCGCAGGATCTCCTCGGCGGTGCGGGGCTTTGCCTCCTCGGCACGGCAGAGGCTGGTAAGTAGCAGAGGAATGAGTAGAAGGCGTTTCATGGCGGGAGGAAAGACGCTGCTTTGACAGACGGGCGGCGGTCACTATTCAATGCCCGCAACGATCATGCAGCGCCAGCGCTTTCTCTTTGCCGCTCTGAGCCTGCTCACGCTCTGGCGCTGGGCGCTGCTGCCGACGCTAGAACTCGCGCCGGACGAGGCGCTGGCCGCGTTTCGTGTGAAGCATGGTGGGATCGCCAGTTTTCACGAGGTCGGGCCACTGGTGCCGCTCCTTGCGAGGCTGGGCATGTGGATCGGCGGTGCGAATGAATTCGGCGTGCGTTTTTTCGCACCGCTGCTCGCTCTGGCAGCCTCTCTGGCCGTGTGGCGACTGATGCGCGGGATGTTCGATGCGCAGATCGCCGGCTGGGCGGTGGTGATTGTGAACGTGCTGCCGGCCTTCAACATCTCAGCCGTCACGCTGACCGGCTCTACGGCCATGTTTGCGCTCGTCCCAGTGTGCGCACTGTGTCTGCGAATCGCGCTGGCGCATGCGCGACCGCTACATTGGGCGTGGTGGGCTGCTGGCATGTGTGTTTTCGGCATGGTCATGGCTCAACCACCCGCATCCGGTGCGATGGCAGCGGTGGTGATGATCTTTGCACTGCCGGAGCGGTTGCGGCATCACCTGCGCTCCCCAGGTTCCTTCGTGGTCATATGTTTTTGGGGTGCTGGCGTGCTGGGCTGGCTTTGGAGCGGGGCAGAGTTCGCATGGCCGGAGTGGCGGTTGGTGCCAAACCTGCTGCGATGGAGTGTGCTCGCCTCGCCATTGCTGCTTGTGTTTTTCGCGCTCGCCGTACGGCTGGCCTTTGAGCGTGCCACACTCATGTCTCAACGCAGTCTGCCGTTAGCGATGCTTCTACCGCTAGCGGTGTTTGATTTCTTTTTCGGCCCAGTTCATCGCTGGCCGGACATGGGTGGCTCGGTATGGATGGTCTGCGCCGCGATGCTGCTCGCGCATCGCGGTACGGTGCTCGGCGGCGTCGCCATCGAGGATCGCGTGAGTCTGCGCACCATCGCGCTGGTGCTCGCGGCGTTGCAGAGCACCTTCCTGCTGAATACCGACTTCCCGCGCACGCTAGGACTGCGGTGGCCCTTCGCACAAAAAAACGCCGCATCTGACTACCTGCACCTCTTCACCGCCGACCCGTCCGGTGCCATGCGCGGCTGGAAAGAGAGCGCGAAGATCGTCTCCGCCGCACTGAGGCAGCCAGAGCATGATGAAAGATGGCTCGTGCTCGCCAGCGACTGGCGGCTCACCGTTGGACTCGATCATTACCTGGGCCGAACCGAACCGGTGAAGACCGCAGTAGATGATTTACGCGGCCACAGCGGCTGCAGTGCGATCTTTGTCACTGACGATCCTGCCGCCATCGCACCGCCGGAAGTGGTGAAAGCCCGGTTTGCACACACGGAGGTGCTTTCCGTCGCCCGCGTCATGCACGCGGGCAACGAGGTGCGCTGGTTGAAAATCTTTGCTTGCCACGATTGTCGCGTGCCCGACTTATGACGCCCTTTTTGCTCGCCCATGCCATCCTCACCCGCCATTTCTGTCGTCGTGCCTCTCTACAACGAGGAGGACAACGTCGTCGAGATGCAGCGGCAGATCGATGCTGCGCTTGCCGAGCACGATTACGAACTCGTGCTCGTCGATGACGGCTCGCGGGATCAGACGCTCGCACGCATCCAGCCCGGCCCGCGTGTGCGCGTGATCGTGTTTGAGAAAAACAGCGGCCAGAGCGCCGCCATGCACGCCGGCATCCACGGCGCGCAGGGTGACGTCATTGTCACGCTCGACGGCGATTTGCAAAACGACCCCGCCGACATTCCCGCCCTCATCGCGAAGCTCGATGAGGGCTTCGACCTTGTCTGCGGTTACCGAGCGAAACGGAAGGATACCGCCTTCAAGCGTCTGCAAAGCCGCGTCGCCAACTTCGTCCGCTCGCGCTTCGTCGGCGACCATGTGCGCGACACCGGCTGCACTTTGAAAGTCATGCGCCGTGATTGCCGCGAGGCGCTGCTGCTCTTTAATGGCATGCACCGCTTCATCCCCGCACTCATCCGCAACATGGGCTGGCGCGTCACTGAAATCCCCGTGAACCACCGCCCGCGCATCCACGGCGTCAGCAAATATGGCTTCGGCAACCGCGCCCTGCGCGCCACATGCGACATGTTCGGCGTGCGCTGGCTCAACAGCCGACGCACACGTTACACCATTCGTGAGGAGCAACGCGGTTGATGTGTTTCTGTTGTTGACGAACGCCGCGTCATTCCGGCATGCTGGGAAATCTCCATCGGATGAACCTCCGCGAACAACTGCGACACACCCTCCCCGAATTCCTTCCGGTTGATCCGGCAGAGGCCATCAAGGGCACAGAGCTCATCCGGCTCGTGCGTCTACGCCTCGGCGAAGGCTACAGCGACGCCACGCTGCGCTATCACTTCTCCATCCTCAGCTACGATCCTACCTCCCCCATAGCGAAGGTCGATCAGGGCCAGGGCTACTACCGCCGTCAGAAAAAAACTGTCGGAACAAACGGCATCACGCGCGCCAGCCTCTTCGATGACGAAACCGAGAGTGATCAGTGCCTTTCGCGCTTCCTGCGCATGGTAGCCATCTACGAGCGGCTCAGCCTCCAGCGCTCGCGTTATCCTTTCCTCCTCAACCGCAACAGCAGCGGCGCACCGAGCATGGAAGGCGAGTGGGACATCCCCGATCTCGTCGTCGCGGACTGGGACCTCGACGCCGGCAGCGACGACGCACCACGCTTCGATGAGGCTATGCTCAATCTCCGCCGCCACCTCGGCGGGCCCGAGGTCGGCCTCACCGGCGTGCAGTTGAAGCTCAACGTCTCACTTGAAAACTTCAGCTCAGACTTCTTCCAGGCCCTCAGCGCCACACGGTGGACGCTGCAAAGCGAGATCGTCATCGCCGAAGGACTCAATGACGAGGCGCTCGTCGATGCGCTCCGCAGCCTCGGTCATCAGTTCGGCGTCGGCATTAGCAGCCTCGGCATCCAGCTCACGCAACTTGACGAACTCCCTTCCGCCAAGGAACTCCGCGTCATGAGCGCCGCCGAGTTCGAGGCCGTGCACAATCTCCTGCACATCCAGAAAATCACGTTGCCGACGCCACGACACGGCATCGACTGGCCCGCGCTGAATGCTCTGCGCAAAAAGCACGACTCCGTCGCCGACCTCGTGCGCTGGCTCTCCGACTGCCTCGCCAAAAAACAGCCAGAGTGGGCAGGCGGAGCGGTGAGGTGATCACGCTCTGCCAATGAACCGCCATTCCTCGTCACGCCTCACGCGCCGCCGATTGCTGCTGGCAGGAGCCGCCGCACTAACCGGCAGGGCGACGGCGAAAGACAATGACCCGCCTCATGTGCGCGTCCTCTTCCTCGGCAGCAGCCACATGGCTGCGAACGGCCTCCCAGCGCTGGTGGGTGAAATGTTGCTCTCAACCGGGATGTTCGCTCCTCACATCGCCAGTTACCTGATGGACAACTACCGTCTCGAACAGCACGCTGCTGACGAGAATGCTATGAAGCTGATAAAGCAGGGTGCCGATGATGGGAAGCCATGGGATGTAGTCGTCGCGCAAGAGCTGAGCCTAGCTTCAGCCCTTGCCGGAGTGGACAAGGCCGCGCAACAGGCCATGAGCGACGGTTTATCGAAGCTGGCCGCGCTCGCCCGAGAGGCCAATTCGAAGATGTTGGTTGTCGTCCTTGAGGCATGTACATTTCATCCCAGCCTCTGGGAAAAACAGTCCAAGGAAGCGCTCATCACAGGTGCGAATGCGGTCGTGGCGCAGGCGCGCATCCGGCATGCCAACGCGAAGGCGGCGCAGGCTGCGCGGGAGAAAAGCCCGGGAGCCGACATTCTTGTGAGCCCAGCGGGTGACTTCTGGCAGTTGATGCTGAGCGCTTATCCTGCCATGCCACTTTACGCGAAAGATGGTGCCCACCCGGACATGCTAGGCTCCATGCTTTCCGCGCTGGTGATTGTGGGAACCATCGGCGGACGCGGGGCGATCCAGCGCACAAGCTGGACCGGTGAATGCCCGTTTTCCCAAGTGGAGCAGGCCAAGAAGGTGCTGCTCGAACATCCCGAGGTGTTCATGGCCGCTGGGAAATGACGACATGGCTCCATCCGAACTGCGGCAGGTCAGGATGCAATCATCTGGCCCGTGGAGCCGCCGAAAAAATGCGTCAACGCCTCCATCATGCCTTCACTGGCATGGCGTGTGGCCACATAGCCCCCGCGTGAAAGCACGATCTTTTTGACGGGATCAAGCGCGTTGCCCGGACAAGCGATCATGCGCGCATGCCTTTGGTCGAGCATGCTAAGATCGTTGTAGTTGTCCCCAGCAGCGAAGCAAGACGCAGAGTCGAGCCCGAGCAAACGGGCGAGCTCGCTCAACGCGGTGCCTTTGCTGTAAGCGCTGTGGGAAAAGCGAAGATAAATGCCGTTGCGATGATAGCCAATGTCCGGGAACTGCTGCGCATGCGCGTCGATGAAAGCGCAGATCGCGTCGAGCTCCTCGTCGCTGGTACCGACGATGCCTAACTCCCCGAGATCGCCCTGAATGAAGGATGCCTTCGTCTGCGTCTCCACCATCTGGCGGATCTCCCGCAAAGACGACTGGTGATCTTTGACAAAACGCGTGTGTGCGCGACGCGCTTGACGATTCCACGGGCCAAAGTCCGTCCAGCGGCTGAAGAAACCTGGTTTGTAGATATCACACTCCTGCGCGATGATGAAATCAGGCTCCATGTAGATGCCGTGCTGCGCGAGACCGTCCAGCGTCTGTCCGAGGCTGCGGCCGGTGTTGATCACCCACGCCGCGCCCTGGCCGCGCAGCATCTGGATCATCTGCCCAAGCCCCGGGTGGAATACAGGATCGCTCTGCGGGAGCACAAGTGTGCCGTCGAAGTCAAAACAGAGAATGAAACGGTGTCTGGGGGCAGCCATGAAGCGGGCGGCCATTCATGCAGCGGATGTCGCAGGCTGCAAGAAGGCGATCATCCACCAAGCCGCCGCGCCACACAAAAGCCAGAGGACCACCTCATAGGTGAAAAAAATCGGGAAGCGCATCTTCCGCCTCCTCGCACGCTGCACCAATGCCTCACACGCCCACAACAGGCTGAGCACGAGTGGAGGATAGAGTGCCAGCGCCCGCCCGCCCGCGCCAAGCACCGGGCTGTCCCAGCCAATATCAAAGGCAGACACCACGAGTGCAAGCACGCTGAAGAGCACGATTGGCGCACTTTCAGGATGCAGCGCCTGCCCCGCGTGATGCGCCCGTGGCGCGACAAAAGCGAGCAGCAAGAGCAGGAGAATTAAGACTGCGGCCAGCGCGAAAGCGAAGCAGCCACGCGGGCAGACCGCCCGCCAGGAGCAGTCGAGCACCGTGTGAGCGACCGCGAGCGCCCCTTGCAGCAAACGTCCACGCATCTGCTCCGTCGTGTGTGTGGCGCGGTAATTATCAAAGCCCGGCATCGGATCCGCAGACGCTACCCGCTGGAGATCCCGCGTGTGATGCCGTGCGCTCCAAACACGCATTTCATCTGCGTTGTCGAACCACCGCCAGTGGAAAGGCGCGGCAGTTCCGAGCTGCTGATGCGCACTGGAAAGCATCGGCCCGACGGTGAACAGATGGCAGACCACCAGCAGCATGATGCCGAGCCAGTGATTGCGCCGCACCCACAATGTGGTGCTGTGTTCCAAGGGGAAGTGGGAAGTGATCCAGCCCCACAGCCAGCGCAACGTGCTCAAGAGGATGAACACGAGCACGAGCGGCACGGTCGTGGGCGCGGTGAGGTCCGCCAGCGCGGAAAAGAAACCGATCGCGCCGTGCAGCCAGAGCGAATTCCGCTTCAACGCGGCAACGCAGCACAACCAGGTGAGCAGGAACAAGGTGCTAAAGAGAAGGTCCGGAAGAAACCAGCGGCTCGTCGGCAGGAGCACACCGAAACCCGTGAGGAAAATAGACAGCAAGGCCGCAGGGGCAGAAAAAGAACGCACGCACGCCAAGCCGAGCACCGCCAGCACCACCAGCGCGAAGACCAGCTTCATCAAATGAACGCGTGTGGCGGAGCGGGGCGTCAACTTCGCTGACGAGGCATCCATGTCATCCACCAGCCATGCGGTCATCCAGGGCCACAACGGCCGCACGACCCCGTCGGTGCGGTGCGGCAGCCAATTGTTCAGCGGCGCAGACACCCCATGGCTAAAATCGGGGGACTGGTCCTGCCTGGTTTCCTGCACCATCGCTAGCTGGCGCTGCTCCAGGTCACTCATCGGTCGTACTCCGGCGTCTGCGGAAAACTCACGCCATTGCACGCGTGCCAGCACCCAACCCGCTGCCACCATCGCGGCCAGCATCATCACCCATCGTCCGCCTTCGAGCCAGATTCGCGTCAGATGCAGAAAGGCGGACTTCACCGGCATGCGTGAGACGGGTTAGAGAAGTTCCGGGATTTATTTCCTGGGCCGCACCTTGATCTCCACCCGGCGATTCAAGCCCTGCTCCTCCACCGTTCCGGACACCGGCACGATCGGCTTTGTCTTGCCCATGCCCACCGCCTGGATGCGATCACTGCCGAGGCCGAGCGATTCGCGCAGCCAAGACACCACCGCATGCGCACGGCGGAGGCTTAGATTCAGGTTGTACTCGTCTCCGCCGAAGCTGTCTGTGTGACCTTCGATGATGAACAGTGAGTCCGGGTTTTTCTGAATGAGGAAGCCAAGCTTCATAAGGCTCAGGCGCGCCGCTTCAGCGAGTTGGTCGCTGCCATATTCAAAGAGAAGATCCGTCGGCATCAAGATCGGTGCGGTGCTGCCGCCCACCTTGCCACCACCGCCAACGAGATCGTCCAGATTGCTGAAGCCCTTCACGCGCGCACCAGCGGCTGTTGCCGTGCCCTGGCTTTTCACCGCATCCAGCAAGCCGGAATCGAGTTTTCCGCCCTCACCTGGATCGAGCGCACCTGCGTCGAGCAGCATCTGCTTTTCTGACACGGGTTTGGAAAGCACTTCACGACGCACGCTCGCCATCTCCGCTGCGAGGTCCGGCGCGGCGATGCTGTCAGGCGCGAGCAGCTTCGCCATGTCATTGCTCTTCGGCGTGCCCGGTGCGCTATCACCGGGATCGTTGGCACGGATGAAGTTCGTGATCTCCTTCACGTTCGGCGTGAGGTCGATCTCCTGATCCTTCGGTAGCTCTTGCAGCTTGTCGAAGTCATCCAGCTTGGGCTCGAACGCCTTCATATCAGGCTGATTCGCTGGCGAGATCGCCTCCGGCACCTGCTGGATCGCCTGCTGTTCCTTGAGCTTCTGCTCGCTGATGCGGATGCGCTCCGGCACCGGCCGCGGTTTGACGGGTGTCACAGAGGAAATGCCCAGTGCGTTGAAGCCGACCACGAGCAGCATGTGAAACACCATCGACAACACCAGCGCGAACATCGCCCACCATTTCAGACTCCAGTCATCACGCGAACGGAAGGCCGCACGGGTGTTCGTGCTCCATTCAGGGGGAAGTGTGACGGCGGCCATGAGAGAACAGACTAACACGTCGGACAATCTTTGCACGCATCACTTTGACCGTGACATCGAACCTGCCGCTCATGTATTCTCAAGCCCAGCTTCAACACCGCACCATCTCATGAACCGCCGTACCTTCCTCTCCACCAGCACCGCCTCCCTAGCGGGCTCTCTCCTTGCCCCCGCCCGCGTCCAAGCGCTCGACCTCGCCCAAGCTCCTCTGCCCTATGCGCCGGAGGCTCTGGAGCCGCATATCGATGCACTGACCATGAATATCCACTTCGGCAAGCATCACGCCGCCTACGTCAAAAATCTCGGTCTCGCCCTCAAGGCGGCTGGCATCGACAAAACCGATGCTACTGCGATCATCACCGACCTCAAATCCGTGCCTGAAGAACAACGCATGGCCGTGCGCAACAACGGCGGCGGCCACGTCAATCACAGTTGGTTTTGGAAATGGATGGCCCCTGCTGGCAGCGGCCCAAAAGGCCCCGAAGGCAAACTCGGCGAAGCGATCCAGACCACCTTCACCAGTATCGAAGATTTCAAGAAAGTCTTCAGCGAAGCCGCTGCGAAGCGCTTCGGCTCCGGCTGGGCATGGCTCATTGTCACTAAGGACGGCAAGCTCAAAGTCACCTCCACCCCGAATCAGGACAATCCCCTCATGGCCGGTGTCATCGAGGAAGAAAATCTGGGCACCCCGATCCTCGGCATCGACGTCTGGGAACATGCCTACTACCTCAAGTATCAAAACAAACGCCCTGACTACCTCGCCGCGTGGTGGAATGTCGTGAACTGGGCCGAAGTCTCCAAAGGTTACGAGGCCGCGAAGGCTTGATGCTTGAAAAAATGACGTGTCCCTGGACTCCAAGAGCGCACCAGCACCGCATCCCAACCTGAAATTCCCTCCTTCATGAAAACACTCCTCGCCTTCCTCCTTCTCGCCCTTCCTCTCATCACCTTCGCCGGAGACAAGGTCAAGCACGTCAAGGCCGGCGAAGCCTCCAGGATCATCGCCGAAGGCAAAGCCGTCGTCGTCGATGTCCGCACGTCCGGCGAATTCGAAGAAGGTCACATCAAAGGCGCGAAAAACATCGACATCCTCTCCGACGACTTCGAGACGCAGGTCGCCAAACTTGATAAGTCGAAGCCCACTCTCGTCCACTGCCAGTCCGGCGGCCGCAGCACCCGTGCGCTGCCAATCTTCGAGAAACTCGGCTTCAAGGACCTCATCCACCTCGATGGTGGTTTTGGCGACTGGGAAAAGGCCGGACAACCGGTGGAGAAGTAACCCCGCCTGACTGGCCGACGTTTGAGGCAAGTGCGCTCCGATGTCTGCGCCTTTCGAGAAACTCTCACATCCCCGCCGTCCGCACCGTCGCGTAGCTCTTCTTGCCTTTGCGCAGAATGCAGAGCTTGCCGCCGAGGAAGTTTTCAGCACTCAGCGTGGGCATGGAACCGGCGGCGACCTGGACGTTGTTGATGTAAAAGCCGCCGCCTTTCATCAGACGACCCGCATCACCCTTTGAAGTTGCAAGTCCAAGTGTGACGAGCAGATCGGCGACCTGCGGGATGTTCGCAGGATCGACTTCCGTCGTGGGGGCGGAAGCAGTGGCCTCAATGAGCGTGTTCACGTCCGCAGTGGCGAGATCGGCACCACCAAAGAGGGCGTTGGAGGCGTTGATGACCTTATGCAGCTCGTCTTCGCCATGCACCATGCGTGTGACCTCAGAGGCGAGGCGTTTGTGGCCGCTACGCTGTCCGGGATTGGCGTTGTGCTCAGCTTCGATGGCTTCAATCTCGGCATGCGGGAGCAGCGTAAACTGGCGCAGGAAACGCGGCACGTCGGGGTCTTCGGAGTTCACCCAGAACTGGTAGAAGGCATACGGACTGGTCTTCTTCGGGTCCAGCCAGATGGCACCAGCCTCGGACTTGCCGAATTTTTTGCCGGAACTCGTGGTGATGAGCGGGAAGGTGACGACGTGGGTCTGCTGGCCGCGCATTTTGCGCACGAGGTCGATGCCGGCAGTCATGTTCCCCCACTGGTCGCTGCCACCGATCTGCACGGTGCAGCCGTGACGCTCGTTGAGCAGGACGAAGTCATACGACTGCAGGATCATGTAGGTGAACTCGGTGAACGAGATGCCGCTCTCCAGACGTGCAGACACGGATTCCTTCGCCAGCATCCACGCGATGGTGAAGTGCTTGCCCACATCGCGCAGCAGCTCGACGGCGCTGAGCTTGCAGATCCAATCGGCGTTGTTTTCGATGATGGTCTTGTCGGGCACGAGGATGCTTCGGATTTGCACCTCGATGCGTTTCACAAATTTAGCCACGGTCTCGGGCGTGTTGAGCGTGCGCTCGTTCGCCTTGCCACTCGGGTCGCCGATCAAGCCGGTGCCGCCGCCGACGATGGCGATGGCCCTGTGCCCATGTTCCTGGACACGGCGCAACGCCATGAGCGGCAGCAGGTTGCCGATGTGCAGGCTGTCTGCGGTCGGGTCAAAGCCGCAATAGAAGGTCTGCTGGGTCTTGAGGGCTTCCTTGAGGGCATCAAGGTCGCTGCACTGCTTGAGCAGTCCGCGCCATTCGAGATCGGCGATCAGGTCGGTCGTGGGCATGTTGGGGTAAAATGACGAATGATGAATTCAGAATGACGAATGAAGCCTGAATGGCCGGTGAACGATTGTTTTAATTCGTCATTACGCCGTCACGGCGTTGATCCTGGCTCGCCTCGCAGCAACTGCGTGCCGTTGAAGTGCTCGTTGGGTTTGAAGAGCCAGCCGGGACTCTCATTGGCGATCTCCCAGCGGCGCAGCTCGAACTCTGGCAGCACCATGTCGCTGTTCGGATCGAACACTTTGCGCCCGGTATAGCGGCCCCAGATACGATATTCGGTGTTATGATCATCGCCGTAGGCATAGCCACCGTCACCCGGCTGCTCCGGCAAGCGATAGGGGATCTTCATGTAACGCTCGTTCATGATGACGAGCCGCGAAGAGCTCCAGTCCTGCCCCGGACTGCGCAAGTAGCCCCAGAAATGCGTGTGATCGATGAAAAACCGGCGTCCGATGTAATAGTCACCACGCGGCTCCAGCGCGATCTGGCGACGGCGCGATTCCATGGCCATAGCCTGCTGCGGCGTGAGACCGACAGTTTCACAGCCGGTCAAAAACAGGCTGATAAAGCAGGGCAGGATGAAAAGGACGAGTCGGGCGGACATGACGGCGCACATTGTGCCGCGTGGGGCCGCTGTCGCAATGGGAAAGGCGGAGCCGCGTAAAAGTCACCCGGCGTCTCACTGGCCTCCAACTACGGCATGAGTGAGATGACTCAATAAAGCAGGAAGCTGATCTCGCTGTCGGTGAACTGCGAGGTGTCGTCCACGGCCAGTAGCGCCTCGGTTTGATAGGCGGTTTCCCACGGCGTCTCCGCAGCAGGCAGGACTGGCAGCTCCTCCACCACAGGAACAACGACCTTCTCCGCAATCTGCGGGGTCGGCTGCGGCTGTGTTTGCAGCACGGCGACGGTCAAAACGATGGCCGCAGTCACGCCGACAGCAAAGGCCCATTTTCCGGACGGGTTCACGGCTCCCGCCCACCAAGAGCGCACAGCAATCAACCAGCCGCGATCCTGCGGCGTCTGACGGGCGGCACGCATCACGTTCTGCGTGAAGTTCGAACGCGCCTCGATCCTGCGGGCCTGAGCCAGCAGCTTGGTGAGAGGATCCTCGGGTGAGAACGGTTCCATGATGTGCAAAAAACAGCCAGAAGGAGACGAAGTTGCAAAAAATATCAGCCCGGTGGCCATTCCAGGCTGCGACCGGCCAGAAGATGCACATGCAGGTGCGGTACGGACTCACCGGCGTCCTTGCCGTGGTTGATCACGAGGCGAAAGCCTTTGCTAGTGTCCTTGATGCCGAGCTTGTCAGCGATTTTGCCTGCGGCGAGCAGCAAGGCACCCAGCGTGGCCTGATCTTCGGCGGTGGCCTCACCCACACGCGGGATCAGCTTCTTCGGCACGATCAGGACGTGCGTCGGCGCTTGAGGATTGATGTCATTGAAGGCGGCCACCAGCTCGTCCTCATAAACAAGCGGGGCGGGGATTTCGCGGTCGATGATTTTTTGGAAAATGGTCTTCTCGGACATGGCGGATTAACGGAAAAGCTCGGGCTGCCGCCCATCGCGTGGACGACGTTCGCCGAGGCTCTTGATCTCGTCGATGAACTCGCCCACGTCCTCGAACTGGCGGTAAACCGAAGCATAGCGCACATAGGCCACGTGGTCGATGGCCTCCAGACGGCGCATGACCTTGGCTCCGATCACGGTGCTGGGAATTTCGCGGTAGCCTTCCTCCTCCAGCTCATTTGCGATGTCATCCACGAGCTGTTCGAGCTGCTCCATCTTCACCGGGCGCTTTTCACACGATTTGCGCACGCCGCCCAGTAGCTTGTCGCGGTTGAAGTTTTCCCGCGCACCGTTGCGCTTCACCACGCGCAATTCCTCGCGCTCGACGATCTCATAGGTCGTGAAGCGGAAATCGCATTTCATGCACTCGCGGCGGCGGCGGATGGCATGACCTTCCCGCGCCTCGCGCGAGTCGATCACTTTGTCCTGGGAGCTTCCGCATTTGGGGCAGCGCATTCGGGGGTGGTTTGGGGATGGGGAATGTGCTTTCTCGCAGGCACTTAGGCAAGTCCCTTCGTAGTTCGGACTTTGCGGGCCGGTTTTCGCGTTTATCGTCGCCGCAATGTCCCGCATCATCCTCGGCGTCACCGGTTCCATCGCGGCCTACAAGGCGGCGGACCTCGCCAGCCAGCTTACCAAAGCCGGCCACCGCGTGACCTGCGTGCTGACGAAATCCGCGCTCGAATTCGTCACGCCGCTCACCTTGAGCACCCTGTCGAAAAATCCCGTCATCACCGACATCTTCGCCGAAAAGGAAGGCTGGCAGCCCGGTCACATCCAGCTCGCCGATGAGGCTGACCTGCTCCTCATCGCCCCCGCCAGCGCGAACATCCTCGCCTGCATGGCCAACGGCTTCGCCAACGACGCCCTCACCGCCATCGCCCTGGCCACGCGAGCCCCGATTTTGATCGCTCCGGCCATGAACGGCAAAATGTGGCAGCATCCGGCCACCCTGAAGAACGTCGAAACCCTCCGCGGCTACGGCGCTCAATTCGTCGAACCCGCCGAAGGCATGCTCGCCTGCGGCTACGAAGGCGTCGGACGCTTGGCGGAGGTCGATACGATCCTTCAGGCCGTCGAGTTGGTGCTCAAGGCGAAGAAGTGACACAAGCCATGAAAACACGAAGCTTGCTGCGAGATGTTGGCTTCCTCTTGGCATTGTTCGCGAGTTACATCGTTGCTGTCTGCAGTTATAAATCTCGTTTGGCTCCTGCATCGGGCGTTCACTCATTTACAGATCTTCAGCGCCAGGGAGTGCCAATGACCCGGGCCGTCGCGCTGCCATCCTTACAGGGACATGTTTGTGTTTTTGGCGATGTGAATTCTCTGTTATGGACTCTGTCTTCTGGTCCTCCAGCGTATCACTTTGATGCACATGGGCGCCTTGTCGATTTCACGTTGGATGTGGGCGACAGCACAAAGTTCCAACAAGATTACGGCATCTATAGAGGCGCGGAGGTAGCGTTGGAAGACCTTCCTGCGAGATTCTCAGAGTCTGGGCCTTGAGTTCATTTAACCACCCGCTTCAGCCACTCACGCGCTTTGTCGCGTGCAGGGCTGGGGCACAGTGTCCACGTGTCATTGTGATTGCGAAAGCCGGTGCTCAGGAAGGTCAGGTCGGCGTCTGGCAGTAACGGGCGGAGGTATTTCTCCGTTTCCTGGGCGTTGGTGTTCTCACCGCAGATGAATTGCGGGCGGTTGCCGAGACGTTTCAGTCGCACGAGAGCCGATTCGCGATCAGAACCGAGATATGGCCACTTGTGAACGCCGTCGTAGTGGCAGTAGGCGAAGAATCCGCACCACAGCTTTGCCGTTTCGTCATCGTGGAGGCCGAGGTAGTTGCAGGCGATGGCGCCGCGCGAGAACCCGGCGAGCACGATCTTCGTTTCGTCGCCGCTGAAATCGCGGCAGACGTTTTTTACGGTTTCGCGCAGGTTTTTGAGGGTTGGCTGTGGATCGTGGGTTGGTTTGTCGCCCCACCATGTGATGGCAATTTGATCGCCCTTGGCGTTCAGATACGGCACGCACAACCAGATGAAGCCACGACCGGCGGAAAGGCCGTAGCCGAGATTGCTGCCTTCGGGAAGTCCGGTGCTCACATCGCCGAATTTGCTGGTATAGCCGCCGTTGCCAGCCAGTTCGACGATCACCGGCCATTTTGCGTCCGCTTTCCAATCTGTGGGCAGATAGAGCACGTTGAGTCCGTGGCGGACGCGCTTCCCGGCTGCGGGCGGACCTTCGCTCAACGCAGGCACTCCGAGATCCGGCGGCACGTTGCGAATGTCCGGCAGCTCGGCGGCGAGCAGCGAGGGCAGCAACAGTGTGAACAGCAAGGCTTTCATTTGAGCGGCACGCTCCACAAATGGCCGCCGGAGGTGATGAAGAGGGTCTTGCCATCCTTGTCGCCGAACGCGCAGTTGCAGCACTCGTCGGGCGCGGTGGGGATGAAGTTGATGAGTTTGCCCGAAGGCGAAAGGATGTAGCAGCCGGCCTTGAAGCTCGTCGCTTCGTACTCGGTGGGCTTGTTCGTGCCCGCGGCAACGTAGATGCGACCTGCGGCGTCCATCTTCATGCCATCCGGGCCGCGACCGTCCTTCCAATCGAAAATGACCTTCCGCGTGCCGGGTTTCACCTCGCCGTTTTTGTCGAGCGTGTAGCGCAGCAGCTTCCGCGAACCGCCGTGGGTGTTGTTATTGTTGTCGGCGATGTAGAGGTGGCGGTCGTCCGGCGAGATGAGGATGCCGTTGGGGCGCTCCGCGCCTTCGCAGAGGATGCGAGTGACTTCGCCTGGCGATTCGATGCGATAGACGCCTTCGACTTGTTTCCAGAGCGGATCTGGAAAGGGGTCCGTCTTGTCTTTCATTGTCCATATCTCCATTCCGTCCCGCGGTCCATACCTCGGATCAGTGAAGTAAATGCGTCCCTTCGAGTCCATGCAGAGGTCGTTGGGTGTGTTGAATCGCTTTCCTTCGAAACGATCGGCCAGCACGGTGATGCGGCCGTCTTTCTCCGTGCGCGTGACGCGGCGCAAACCCGACTCGCAGGCGACGAGGCTGCCTTCGCGGTCGAAGAGCAGGCCGTTGGAGGCGTTGTGGCGGAAGACGGTTGTTTTGCCATCCGGGTCCATGCGGTTGATGTGTTTGCCGTCGGTGAAGTAGAGCGAGCAGTCTTTCCACGCCGGTCCTTCGGTCGCGCCGATGGCACCGTGGTCCTTTGGCGTCGTCCCTGGCATGATAGGCGATCGCATGGACGAGCAGGAAGCCAGAACGAAGCCGATGGCGAGGCATGAGAGGGATCGGAAAGACATGAGGCGCATGAATACGCAGCAAACGCGGCATTTCCGCCGTGGGCATCACTTCCTGAACGACTTGAGAAAATTAAAGATCAGCCAGATTTGCGCGAAGCCGATGGCGACAAGGAGAACGCCGAGCTGCACGGAACTGTCTTCCTTCGGCACAGCGAGGCGCAGGATGAACGCTAGCATGATGAGGCTGACGAAAGACAGAGCGGCGCCCATCGCCGGACTGCTTTCCGATTGAGTGCTAGGCATGGGGATGTGCGTCGGCAATTCTTCCCTCTTTTCGTCTTCCAGTGGCTCGCTCATGGCAGTGCGATGGTTGGGATGAGAGTGGAGGCGAGGGCGGGACTTCCTTCCTTGCCTTAAAAAACACTGCAAATCAACGACTTACGAAAGGCTAATTTCGGGTTGATGTATCAGCACTCTGTATCACTCGGCTTGTGAAGGCAAGATGTTTTAACTATTCGCCCCTCCCTGTGGCGTCCTGATGCGGCGGCGGCGGACGATGCCGGTAATAGGGTGCTCTGCTGACAACTGGCGGAGCACTGACAGGGCATGCCGGTAATGAGGTGCCACCACGAACGCCTCGCTTGCGGTTCCCTGCTCGTTCTCAACGCGCTCAAGGATATGTGCCCTGACCATCGCACGGATTGTTGTAGTGAGCGCTGGGAGCCTCGTAACGCGCTCTTGGGAGATGAGCATGTGCAGCACGGCATCCCCATAGGCGGCTCGTTCAGCACAGCGGGCGCATTCGTAAAGAAGCGTCAGGGGTGAGTTGCTGAAACTGACAAAATCCACTCTGGCGCGAAGGAACCTGAAAAAGCGGTTGAGCACCTCCGCCGAATCTTCCGCCACCTCAGCCAGACGTTCACAGGTGCCCGCTACCCCGTCGCAGCGTTGATTGTGTCCCCTCCGGTGCGATTGCTCGTGCAGGGTGTGGCGGATTTCAAAGCGGACGCGCTGGTTTGTTTTGGCGTAGATTACCAGTCTGATGCCGGGTGCCACCTCGGCGTCTAAGACGCGGCAGTTTCTTTCCTGACCTGCCACAATCGCTGAATCACCGGATGGACGCGAACGCCCTGGATAGTGGCGCACAACCACTTCGGAAGAGCAATAGGCGCGAAGCTCGGCCTCCAACGAGTTCACAAGTTGCAAGGGGTCATCGTGCTGAAATTCCCAGTAGGTTTCGATTCGTTGCAAGGACGTGTCCCCCACAAACCATTCCGTCTCTGACGATGGGTGCCACAATACAGGATTCCCCGAATGATTGATGCAGATACAGACACGCTCAATTTCTGCTGTGAGCGCGGATCGAACGGCCCCGACATATTCATGCAAACGTGTGCGCCAAGAGCCAGAAAAGCTCTCAAAGCGCGCCCCTGTAGGAAGCCAGTTGTCTGTCCCATCAAGTGAGAATTCATCCCGGCCTGTGCCATCGGCATTTTCACGCCGTCGAAAGAGACTGTCCCGAATGGCACGGGATTAAGGCCGTTGATCGGCTGAAATGAGCATGAAAAACCCGGC
>CAYQWE010000025.1:0-76576 GCA_964421275.1 uncultured Prosthecobacter sp. | reverse complement strand
CTTGTGTAGATCGAGGATCATGCGCCAGGCGGTGTTGTTGCCGTGCCAGTTGCCGGAGCGGACGACGTTCTTCGTGTCGCCAAAGACGACACGTCCGAGTTTTTTGAGCGGCACGAAGAGCTTCGAGAGGAAATGGCGGCCGAAGAGGATTTTCTTGGCCGTGCGCATCAGCGAGCCTTCGAGCGCACGTTTGGCGGTGGATTCGGCGAATTGATCGCCGCCTTCGGCGGGCGTGCCTTCGGTGTGGCGTGGCAGCCAGTTGGTGCGCGGCGTGGTGCCGACGAGGTTTTTCAGCGCGACTGTGAGGCCGACCTTTTTGTGCGTCTTGAGCTTTGGCACGTTGATGAGCACGTCCGCGTTCATCGGTGTGCGGCAGATGCGGTATTCGTGATGCGGATCGGTGTGCTGGCGGTTCGTGGTGGCGAAGTCATACGACGCGCCATAGAGCTTGCCGAGGCCGGGATGGCCGATGAATTCGCTGTCCGCATCGAGATGGATGTCCACCGCGCCGGAGGGATCGCTGGGAAGCTGGCGTTTGGCGATAGTGACGCCGTCGTCGATGGTCCATTCCTCGCAGCGCATGTCGAAGAGCAGGAAGGCGATGCCGGGGAACTCCTGCGTGAGATCGGTGACGAGCTGATCGAGCTGATGCAGACGACGGATGGTGTCGAAGGACGAATCGCTCTGCGGCGCATCGCACAGGGTGACGGAGCCGCGGCCTTGCAGCTTCTTCGCGGCCCAGCGGGCGGTTTCACGCACGACGACGGGATGTGTGATGATGGTGAGCCAGCCGTTTTCATCCTCGGGCTTGCTGGCGTTGTGTTCTTTGACCCAGTTCGGCTTGATGACGACGCGGTCGCCCGGCTTGATGAAATCAGCGGGCAGTTCGAGCGCGATGATGGCGTCTTCGATTTGCAGGCGGATGGCGGCGGTGTCGTCGTAGGCGGCTTTGCCGCGCATGACGGAGACCTTGGGAGAGCCGAATTGAGTAGGATCGAGCGTATTCACGATGTGGCGGTTATTTAAAGGCGGCATGTTCTCTTTGCAACGCCGCCGCCCATGCCGAAGCTCCGCGTATGAGGACTTTCGTGTGGATAATGCGTCTGGTTTTTACTTTCGCACTTGCGGCGGTAGCCGTGGGTGTCATCTGGCAGCAAGTGGAGGGGCTGTCTGCGGCGGTAGCAACTCCAAAACGGCTGGACCCGGCGTTTGTGCGACTGAGTCCGCTGGAGACGGCCACGCTGCCGCTGGCGGTGCGCTTTGACATGCCGCTGGGCTCGGAGCATGGCGCGCTAACTTACAACGCGCGTGGCTTCCGCATCGAAAGGCATCTCGGTGATGATTTGAACGGCATTGGCGGCGGAAACTCCGACCTGGGCGATCCTGTTTACGCGGCGGGTGCGGGGCGTGTCGTTTATGCGGGCGTTCCGGGCGTGGATTGGGGGAACATGATCTTGATCGCACACCGTCTGCCCGATGGGGATGAACTCGGACCGGTGGTGCAGACGGTTTACGCGCATCTGGATTCGATCCTAGTGCGTGCGGGGCAGGGTGTAAGGCGTGGCGAGGTGATCGGCACGGTGGGCAAGGCGAAGTCGGCCCCGCTGGCGCATCTGCATTTCGAGGTGCGCATCGGTCAGTATGTGAACCCCGGCCAGGGCTATGCCGACACGGCGCTGAACCGCGTGTCGCCTGAAAAATTTATCGAGGCACGGCGCGGGGCCGGGGCGCTCTGTCTGAATCCCGCGCCGCAAAATGACTGAGGAGACAAAAAGACTGTTTGAAGGAATACGTTTCGCAGCCGTCATTCGCACATGCACCCGCTTTGTCTTTCCTGCCTGCTGCTTATGCTCACGACGGTAACATGGGCGCAGCCGTCGAAGAAAAAACAACCCGTGGTGACCTGCGACATGGTCTGTGACGAGTTGTTTGCCGCGATCCGGGCCAATCCAGAGAAGCTTTCGATGCGGCTGGAGGAGGCGTTGGTGATCAAGGAATCCTGCGCGGGCGAGTTGGTGACTGCGGCGATTGCGGCGGTGGATAACGAACCTACACTGGTGCGCAGGATTCAGCAGACCGCGCTGGAGATGTCTCCCAGGTACAAGGCCGATATCCTTGCTGCGGTGAGAGACTACAAGGTGGTGACGATCGCTGTGGCGGAGCCCCAGTTGGTGGAGGAAGTCCGCCGCGCGGAACTGCCGGATATCAAGAAGGCCAAGGCGCTGCCAGGCGAGGAAATCCGCCGTGCGCAATTGCCGGACAGCGCGCAGGTGGCGCAGGTCGTTCCTGAGATGAACCTCATGAGCGTGCCGAAGGCTAGGCCGCTGCGGTGAATCCGGGTACCATCGGTTTCAGCAAGGTGTCGGACAGGAGGCACTGGCGCGCAGATTCCGCTCAATTTGAGCTTGGCGAATCCGCCGGATTTGGTTATTTATGGCATGCAAGAACGCATCTGGCATCTGCTCAAGGCCTCCGACAAAGAGGTGTATGAGGCGAGGGACATCGAAATCCTCCGGGGATGGGCCGCCGATGCCAAGATCTCCCCGCTGGACAAGATCTCTAATGACGGACGCATGAGCTGGATGCGTGCGCCGATGGTGCCGGAGTTGCAGATGGACCTGCTGGTGCAGATGCCGGATAATTATCTGTATGGGCCGACCAATGTGGCGACGATCCAGGAGTTTCTGGCTACGGGCGAGATCGACGAGAACGTAACGATCATCAACTGCCTAGACAATACCGAGTCTCGCTTGGCTGATTTGTCATGGTTTCAGGCTAGCCCACACCGGGTGCGCAGTGCGGCGACGACGCTGCTCGGCACTCAGTGGCCGGACGACAAGCGTGGCCCGAGTGAAGTGTCTCAGCATGCTCGCGTAGCCTCGCTAGAGCGGCAGGTGATGGAGTTGCAGCGCGTGGTGGACCAATGGCAGAATGCCTATGACAGCCTGCGGCAGCAGTTCGTCGAGGCCACTGGGTGTGAGCCATGGTGACGCGCCGGAGACTTAGCGGGGAGGTGCTTCATCCTCTCCGTCATCATTGAGTCCGGGCAGGGGAGCGGCCTTATCCGCGTAGCGGTCGAAGCGGTTTGATAGGATCAGCAGCGTCGGTGCCCAGATACCGATGAAAATGCCGAAGCGCTCGGCGTGCGCCTGCTCCTCTGGTGACTCATTCCCCAAGCCGTTGAGAAACCACCAGATCCAAATAGAGAGGCCAATCGACAGAAGGCCGCCCTGAAAGCAAAGGGTGCTGAGGGCGCGGCAGATAGAACGGTTCATGGATGGCAGATTGTCATGGGTCCCCCTCCGCCGACAAGACTGAATCGCGTGATGACAAGGGAGGCGGATGGAATCACAGTCATGGGCGGATATCGGGCGCGACGGAGTCTGATTTTGCATGGTCGTCACTTCGCTTCTCGCTGCCTACGCTGGCCTTTACTCAACCTACGGGGGGCATGAAAGCACCGGTGGAGCTTTTTCCACGCCGCCTCGAAGGAGTTCGGGCCGCGTGGCATCTCAGTGACGGCCGTTGGCGTCGGGCCGATGGGCACGTCTTTTTTCTATGGGCGATGGCTGGTGGATTACTGGGTAGGCGATTTTTGTGAACGGCGGTTACACGGCCCGTTAATGCAGACTACCCATGTTGGCTTTGGTCGTGGAGCGTACCGAGTCCAACCGTGGTGGTTCACTGTCGGTGAAAGCGATTGTCTCTCTACGAGCCGGATGGACGGAGGCTTGAGAGATGGCTGGCAGGGGGCATAATGGGTCGATGCCCGTTTTTATTGATATCGAGGATGCCGCCGCCCCGCCGAGGCCGCAGGTGGCACCGCACCGACCGCAGGAACAGCCACAGACCACGCCTCCGGCTCTGGAGCCGCCTTGGCATGTGATCCTGCTGGATGATGACGTCCACACGCATGAATATGTGGTGGAGATGCTGGGCGTGATCTTCGGTCATGCGCCGGCGCGTGCATTGAAAATGGCAGAGGAGGTGCATGCGTCAGGCCGTGTCATCGTGGCGACGGTGCATAAGGAGTTGGCGGAGCTGAGGCAGCAGCAGATCGAGGAGCACGGACCCGATAAACGCGTGCCGGAGTGCCGGGTCTCCATGCGTGCGACGATCGAATGTGCGGAGTGAGTGCTCTCGCCGGGCCTGATCAGCGGGCCGTGCCTCGGGGCTCCGGGATGCGTGCCAAAATGAGTATCGAAATGAGCGAGAATACTGCTGCGAGCAGCGCGACGAGGTGAAACGAGCCGCTGAAGGAGTGGATGAGGCCGCCGAGACTCATGGCGATGAGTAGCGACCATACGTTGCAGAAACCGAGGACGGCCTGGATCGTGGAGCGACGCTGCGGCGGGCAGAGCTCGGCGGTGAGGGTGAGATCGCCCACGCGGTCGAGAAAGAGTCCAAAGCCGAGCACGAGGTATGCTGCGGTGAAACCAGAGAACGTATGCGCCACGCAGGCCCAGGCACAGAGGATGAGGCAGATTACGCGCGAGAGGATCAGCAGCACCTTGCCGCCGCTGTGGTAGCCTAGCCAAGCCGCGAGCATACTGCCGAGTATGGCACCGGTGTTTTGAAACGATACGAAATGTCCTTCGTCCGCCTCCGGTCTGCCGGTGGTGTGCAGCGCGTGTAGAGTGAGGAAGGAGACGATCATCAGGTAGCCCGTGCCAGTGAAGCGTGCGGCGATCATCTTGAGCAGTTGCGGCTGTGTGCGCAGCAGGCCCGGTAGCTCCTGCAGGTAGCTCCAGTAGCCGCTCTTGTGCGGGTGGTGGTGATGCGCCGGGGGCAGCTCGCGCATGAAAATTTGTGACAGCCACGAGAGGAACAGGAAACCGAAGGTGATTAAGTGCAGGATCGCATATCCACGCTGGCCCGGCGCATGGGTGAGCACTTGGTGAATCACCGCGCCCGCGCCCATGCCGATGCATGCTTGTGTGATGTACCGTGCGGCCCAGCCCGCCGCACGGACGCGCTCCGGCACCATGCGCGTGACCATTTCCATCCAAGCT
Source organism: uncultured Prosthecobacter sp. (assembly GCA_964421275.1). Taxonomy (GTDB): domain Bacteria; phylum Verrucomicrobiota; class Verrucomicrobiia; order Verrucomicrobiales; family Verrucomicrobiaceae; genus Prosthecobacter. The sequence continues at coordinate 71,564 of CAYQWE010000025.1, read as the reverse complement.
ACGACACCTACGCCGCCGACGAGGCCGGATGCCGCTGGCGTGAGAACCACCAAGGGCAGCAGCCATGCGCCCGCGTCACCCGCATGCCAGAGCAGCAGGCCAGTGATGAGATAGGGTAGGCGCTGCAGGATGCCGAAGCCAAGCACCCACGGCTTGAAGCGACTGAGATTTTCCACCAATGGCGAGACGAACAGGCCGGCCAAGGCGAAGGTAGCTGGCAGGATGGCGGGCATGAGTGCGATGACGGAGGAGTGGCCACCGAGCTGCTGCACCATCTTTGGCATGACCGTCTCAGGCTGGAGGAAGGCGGTGCCGCCCATGTAGAGTCCGCCTTCGAGGCAGTGGCAGATGAAATTCCGCCGCACCACCTGCGGGTGGTGTTGGGGGATGGTGGCGGCGCTGGCAGGGGGCATCGCTGGAGGGTACATCGTGGCGCGGAGGAGCTTGAAGGAAAGCGATTCGTCCGCGCCGTGCGTCACGCAGGAAGGGTGCCAAAAAAACATCCGGGGGCACTTGCACCGCGTTCTCAATGCTGGTTCAATCACCGCACATCACCCAGCAAGCGCCATGACCCTCAATCCCAAACTCGCCCGGCTCCTCAATGAACAGATCAACAACGAGCTTTCCTCCAGCTACATCTACCTCGCGATGGCTGCTTGGTTTGAGCAGACGCCTTACACTGGTTTTGCCCAATGGATGTTCACCCAGAGTCGGGAGGAGACCATGCACGCGCTAAAATTCTACCAGTACGTCGTCGATCGCGACGCCAAAGTGGAGCTCCAGCCCGTCCCCAAGCCGAAGAGCAATTTCAAATCCCCGCTGGATGTCTTCGAGCACAGCTTGAAGCAGGAGCAGACGGTCACGCGGCAGATCAATGATCTCTTCGAGGTGGGGGAGCAGGTGAAGGATCATGCCTCCAAGAATCTTTTGCTCTGGTTCCTCAACGAGCAGATGGAAGAGGAAAAGAGCGTGCGAGACATGCTCGACCGTCTCAAGCTAGCTGGGGATGATCCTGCCAGCCTCCTTGTCCTCGACCGTGAGGCTGGCAGTCGCAAAGGCACCGGTGGTGGCAAACCTGATGTCGGCATAGCTGGTTGAGTTGGCTGCTGAGTTCGCCTAGTTACGGAATTTGCATGCCAAAGCCACCTTGGTGGACCGGTGGGTGTTTCCAGGGCTGTGTCAGGCGCGTGTGGATGAAAGTGTCATGGTGAAGTGGAATGCGGGTTGCGTGGCGGCCAATCCGCTTTTTCTTCGCGTTTCTCCCATCCCATCGCCATGTCCATCCGCTCTGCCGCCGAAGCTTACGAGAAAGTCCCGACCTTCATTTTCCCAGATTCCGCCCAAGCTGCCGCAACGCTGGCACAGGAGGTGAGGGGTGTGATCGAGGCAAAGAACAAGGTGGGGAAACCTGCAGTGCTGGGTATGGCGACGGGGTCCACGCCCGTACCCTTTTACCGGGAGTTGATCCGTCTCCACAAGCAGGAGGGGCTGAGCTTCAAGAATGTTATCACCTTCAATCTAGACGAGTATTACGGACTCGGGGCGGACCATCCGGAAAGCTACGCGAAGTTCATGGCGGAGCAGCTTTTCGACCACATCGACATCCCGAAGAAAAATATCAACATCCCCAGCGGCATGGTGCCGGGAGATCAGGTATTCTCTCACTGTCGCGAGTATGAGGAGAGGATCGAGGGCGTGGGAGGGATCGACCTGCAAATTCTCGGCATCGGGAGGACGGGGCACATCGGATTCAATGAGCCGGGTTCCAGTCGTGATTCGCTGACGCGACGCATCACGCTGGACCGTGTGACGCGCCAGGACGCAGCGAGTGACTTCCGTGGCGAGCAAAACGTGCCGCATTTCGCGATCACGATGGGGGTGGGTACAATCCTACGGGCGAAGCAGCTCGTGCTGATGGCCTGGGGGGAGAATAAGGCCGCCATGGTGGCCAAGGCAGTGGAAGGGCCGGTCACCGAGGCCGTTTCCGCCTCCTTCCTCCAAGATCATCCTGACGCGCGCTTTTTCATCGATGTGGGTGCCTCGCGTGAGCTGACGCGGATCAAGTTGCCATGGCTCGTGGGTCCGACCTCCTGGACGCCGCGTGAGACACGCCGCGCGATGGTCTGGCAGGCGTTTAAGATCAAGCGGCCAGTTTTGAAGCTGGTGGACGAGCACTACAATGAGAACGGTCTCTCTGACTTGCTCTCGGAGCAAGGCCCTGCATATCAGCTTAACATTCGCATCTTCAACCAGCTCCAGCACACGATCACAGGATGGCCGGGCGGGAAGCCGGATGAAGATGACACTTATCGTCCCGAACGTGCGAGGCCTTATCCGAAGCGCTGCCTCATTTTCAGCCCGGAGCCGCAGGACGCGGTGGTGGGCATGGGGGGCACGATCGACCGCCTGATCGAACAAGGGCATGATGTGCATTTGGTAGCGCTGACATCCGGCAGCCTGCGCGTGCCAGACAGTGAGGCGGACAAGTTCGCCGGGACGCTGCTCGAACTCGCCTCCAACGCAGCCCAGCCGGATGCCTGGGCACCGCAGGTGGCCTATGCGCGCGAGGCGCTCTCAATGCTGGAGGCGAAGGGGGAGTTTGGAGAGGACACGCTGCTCTTGAGGCAGTTGAAGGGGCTCATCCTACGCGGCGAGCTGCGTGACGCCGCGCATACACTGGGGGTGGCGAATGACCGCGTCACCTTCGTGGACCTGCCTTTCTATGAGCAGGGGCGCTACCGCCGCTTCAAGAGCACTCAGGCGGATGTGGACGCGCTGACGAGTCTGCTGCACGAGCATAAGCCCCACCAAATTTATGTCACGGGCGACGCGGCGGACCCTTCGAGCGTGGCGGGGATTTGCTTCCGGCTTTTGATCACCGCATTGCATGGCTGTGTGGGAGAGGAGTTCGCAGGCGCATGCGGCGTGTGGCTGTATCGCGGCAAGGAGCGAGCGCTGGAACCGCATGAAATCGACATGGCGATCCCGATGAGCCCACTGCAGTTGGAGCGCAAGGCGAACGCGTTGTCGCGCTACGGAGTACTTTCGTCCCTAGAGAAAGAGGCACCGGAAAACAGCCGAGAAAACGCACGCCTCTATGACGCACTGGGACTCGCTGAATACGAGGCGATCGAGACTTTCCAGCGCTGGCGCAGGTCTTGATCAATGCGCGGCGGCACCTGCGAGCTTGGCATCGTGGTGCTTGCATTTACCGGCCCGCAGGAACGCGTCGCAATGCGCCTCGATGCGCATGCTTTTCAGACTGGGCTGGAAACCGAGTCTGCGTGTGATGCAGTCATGCAGCAGGGCAGTGTGCTCGTCCTCGAACTCCAGCACACGGTCGCAGTCGAGGCAGATGAGATGGTTGTGCTGGGGTTTATCGAGGAAATTGGGGTCGTAGTAGGTTTGGTCTCGCCCCAGATCGACTTCACGCAGCAGCCCGCATTCCACCAGAAGGGCCAGGGTGCGGTAAACAGTGGCTCGGGAGACTGTGCCGTCGAGCCTGCGGGCTTTTTCCAGAAGTTCCTCGGCCTTGAAATGCTCGTCTGTAGCGAAAGCGGCTTCGACGATGACATCGCGTTGTTTGGTGCGGCGCAGACCTTGTCTGGTCAGATGTTCGTCCAAGCGCTGGGTAATTCGTTCGTCCATGTGCGGGACAGCGTAGCCAAACCTTCTAGCAGGCGCAAGGCGGCGCTTTCTGTTTCAAAATGAAGCGTTGATTAGTTTTAAGTTTGTCATGTGGAAATTATCCTCAAAATGGCATTTGGACTTGAGCTCTAATCGGTTGATTTTAAACGTTATATGGGAGTTTCCAGATTCGGTGTAAAAGGAGGAGAAAAATGAAAGTGCCGACTGCCCCGAGGACGCCTTTATTCAGAAAAATGTAGAAAATTATGGATTTTATTGTTAAATTTGGTAAAATTCCAATGACTGTCTAAAAACAAGCATGCCTTTACCATTCTCATTCTCTGCTCAACGCCAGCTTTCTGAGGTCGCACAGCCCCAGTCACTTGGAGGCATGTCTGTGGCGGAACAGGCCATGAAGAGTGCGCCTGGGCACATCCGTACAGAGCCGATGTTTGGAGAGTCGGCCAACACACTCTCTTCATCTCCCATCACCCATGCTAGGCAGTATTCGGAGCTTCCACAGCCGCCGTCCCATCCTGTCACGCCCCCGCCGGCCCCGTCCCCCAATCAGCGTCCTATTCCCCAGGGCTTCGCGACGGCGACTCTGCCTCTTGTTCCTAATACCTTCCAAGCACCATCGGGCGGAGCGCATGATGTGTCAGCAACCATTGAGCAACTCCGAAACGACGTTTTCGGCATCGCCATGAGTGTCAGCGCATTGAGCGACCGCATTGACCGCTTGGAGCAAAATAGGCAGGGCGGGGCCACTCTCGACACCCTGCGCGGCGAGATCCAAACTTGGTTGGAAAACCATCTTAACTCGGCGGTTGAGCACTGCATGCACCGCATCATCAGCCGCAATTCACACTCTCAGAATCACCCCTCATCCAGCCTCGCTCCCTCTCCCAATCCGCCATCCCATCTGCCATGAACACCCTGCGCTTACGCATACTGTTTCCACTCTGGCTCTTCGGCTTTCTACCTGCCATAGGCGCCACCCGCATGATGGGTCAGCCCTTGGACTGGTTCTTTGGCCTCACGGGAGTGTTGCTCGGAGGCGGTGTTTTCCTGGCCGCCTACCTGCTCTCCGGTTGGCTGCTCAAGCCGACCTCGGCTGTCATGAAGGGAACCATGGCTGTCCTTCGCGGTGTTCCGCCTGACGCCCAGTCGGCAGAATGGCTGCCTTCTGACTTCTGGAAGTTGCGCTGCGACATCAACATGATCTTCGCCAAGCAGCGTCAGGCACTGAATGCCGCTGAGCAGCACTCCTGCCAGACCGCACAGCGCCTGCTCACCGCCGAACGCCTGCTGCGTGAGGCGTTCACAGCATTGCAGGGGCTCTTTGCCGCCAGCGATGAGGGGGTGCTCGTCGTCGATGCGCAGGGTTCCATCATCGCGTCGAACGCAAAGCTAGATGACTTCCTAGGCAAGCCCGTGGAGGAGGTGGCTGGTCGCGACTCCACGTGCCTACTGAGTGCGCTCGTCGAGCGCTTCCAGGAGAAAGCCATGATCTCCGCGTGGATTGAGAAGACATCCTCCAGCATCGAGGCGCAGGATGAGACACCGCCGTTCGTCTCTAGTGACAACCGCGTGTTCTCGCTGCGCTCCAATCCGATGCGGACGGAGGCGGGAGAGATCATCGGTCGCATCTGGATCGTGAAGGACCGCTCTGAGGTGCGCGTGCTCGAAACGCGGCTCCGGGAGTCGCAGAAGATGGGTACCATCGGCCATCTCGCCAGTGGCATCGCGCATGATTTCAACAATCTCCTCACTGCCATCCGCGGCAATCTCACCCTCGCCGAGCTCACACCTGCCACGAACCACGTCGGTGTGCGTGACAAGCTCCAGAACGCTAACCATGCCACCACCCGTGCTGCAGAGCTGGTGAAGTCGCTCCTGGGTTACTCACGTCGTAGCACCGGGACTAGCATGCGTAAGACGACCAATCTCAAGCGTCTGCTTGCCGATGTGCAGAACCTCCTCAAGCACAGCGTCGATCCGCGTGTCACGATTCAAATGCGCGGTGGCATGGACGCCTCCTATGCCCACGCTGACGGCACCCAGGTCGAGCAGGTCATGCTCAACCTATGCCTTAATGCCCGTGATTCCCTCCCGGAGGACAAGGGCGTGATCGAGATCGCTGTGGAAAACGTCATCCATCGTAGGCCGACCTCTGCCTCGTCGAATGTAAACGGCGACGGTCACGGTGCGTCGGGCGACTTCGTCATGCTCGTCGTTCGCGATAATGGTCATGGCATCTCCGAAGAGCATCGTGCGCATGTTTTTGAGCCCTTCTTCACCACGAAGTCCGGCAGCAAAGGCACCGGCCTTGGCCTCTCCACTGCACAGGACATCGTGCGCGAGCACGGCGGCTGGATCGAGTTCGACAGTGAGGTTGGTCGCGGTAGTGAGTTCCGCGTCTTCCTCCCCCGTGTCCTCCATCCTGACAAAATCGAAGACGATTCTCCAGTGGACAATGGCCCCGCCATCACCGCCCCAGCCGGGGGGAGTACCACCGTGCTCGTCGTCGATGACGAGCCCCCCGTTCGCTCCATCGCAGCAAACATGCTTGGCTTCCTTGGCTATCGTGTCCTTGAGGCCGGAGACGGTCAGCAGGCACTCGACATCCTCCTGCGCGGCAGTGAAAAAATCGACGCCGTCCTCCTCGACATCTACATGCCGAAGCTCTCCGGACGCGAAACTTTCAAGGAACTCCGCGCCCAAGGTAACAACGTTCCCGTCGTCGTCTGCAGCGGCTTTGTCATCGACCCTGATGAGTTCATGCTCCTCAGCCAGGGCCATCCGCCGCCTGTGGACATCATGCTCAAGCCCTACTCGCTTGATGGACTGAGCAAGGCGCTCGCTAAGGCCGTGCAGAAGCCGCAAGATGGTGAACCAGCCTTCGACCTCACCACCAGCCGCCCGCGTGCGGTGCAGGTGCCGTTACTCGTCTCCTGATCTTGGGGACAGTAGGAATGTGCTGTGTGCGAAAAGGCCTCTGCTAGGCACATCTTTCTTCTTTCCCCTCAGACTAAAGGGCGTAGAATCCGCGCCCCCATGATCAAAGTCGGCCTCGTCTCCCTCGGTTGCGCAAAAAACCTCATCGACTCGGAAATCATGATCGGCCACCTCCAGCAGGCGGGCATGGTCATGACGCCCGAGCCGGAACTCGCGGATGTGTTGATCGTGAACACCTGCTCCTTCATCGACATGGCGAAGAAGGAGAGCGTCGGCGCGGTGCATGACGCCGTGGACGGCCGTGCAGGCTCGAAAAAACGTGCAAAACAGAAAATCATCGTCGCCGGCTGCCTCTCCCAGCGTTTTTCGCAGGAACTGCCCGGCCTCATGCCGGATGTCGATGCCTTTATCGGCCTCGACCAGATCACCCAGGTCGCCCCCATCATCCAGAACCTCGTCGGCGTGAAGGATCACGAGCAGGAAAACCTCGTCACCAAGCAGCCGAAGTACATCCCGGACTACGACACGCCGCGCTTCCGCCTCACACCGCAGCACATGGCCTACATCAAGATCGCCGAAGGCTGCAACCACCCCTGCTCCTTCTGCATCATCCCGCGCATTCGCGGTCGCCATCGCAGCCGCACGCAGGAGAGCATCGTCAAGGAGGCGCGTCAGCTCATCGCCAGCGGCGTGAAGGAGATCAACCTCATCTCCCAGGACACCACCTACTTCGGCATGGACAAATGGGAGGGCGAGCGCCCGAAACCGCGAAGTGGCGTCGATTCCAGCAAAGGCGAATCCCTTTCCACTCTCATCCGCGAGCTCAACAAGATCGAAGGCGACTTCTGGATCCGCCTCCTCTACACCCATCCCGCGCACTGGAGCGACGATCTCATCACCGCCATCGCCGAGTCGCCCAAAGTCGCACGCTACATCGACATGCCGCTCCAGCACATCAGCGACCACATGCTCGACCTCATGAAGCGCGAGACCAACGGCGCTTACATTCGTGATCTGGTGAAGCGCATCCGCGCTGGCATCCCTGGTATCGCCATTCGCACCACCTTCATCGTCGGCTTTCCCGGCGAGACCGAGGCCGATTTCAATGAACTGATCCAGTTCATCGAGGACACCGGTTTTGAACGCGCAGGTGTTTTCAATTACTCGCGTGAAGAAGGAACACGTGCCGCGCAGATGGAGGATCAGATCCACCACATGACCCGCAAGGCCCGCTGGAACGAGGCCATGCGCGCCATCCAGCGCGGCGTCGAGAAGTACAATCAATCGCAGAAGGGCAAAACCCTACGCGTCCTCGTCGAGGAACCCGGCGTGGCTCGTAGCGAGATTGACGCTCCAGACATCGATACCACCGTCTTCGTGAGCAAAAAGCTCCCAGTCGGCAGCTTCGCTGATGTCACGATCAAAGAATGGCGTGGCTACGATCTGGTCGCGGCCTGATGGGCTGTGCCTAGTGCAGGTTACATACCGAGCAGCTCGCGCGCCTCTGCCTGGCCTGGGGCCGGGCGACCGAACTCGCTGGCGGTGACGCGGGCAAGCGAGACGAGCTGACGCCAGCGGAAGGCAGGGCGTGTGCGGTGAAACTCATCCCAGGTGGTCTGGAAGTACTTCTCCGCATGGAGGGCACCGTCCTCGCTCACTGCATAGCGTAGCAATCTTCTGAACACCGCCTCGGGATCGACTCCCTGAATGCCGCAGCGATGCACAACTCCTGCGGCATGCCCCTGGAGGTTCTGGTGAATGTGCTCATCAAGCTCGGCAAGCAGCTTTGCTTGGTCCGCAGGCTGACTGATCCAGCGCTTCGACGGCATCGGCTCCCACTCGAGGAAAGGCTGGCCGCTGCTGGCGCGGTCTCGTGCGACCTGCCAAGCGCCGAGGATGAGGCAGGCGAAGACGTTCCTCCCTTTGCTGACCTGTGAGAGGTTCCGCCACGCATGCACGGAATCGCTCGCATGCACCCCGACGGAGTCTCCATGCACGCTGCCAGGCGGCTTGCCGGGAGATTCCCAATCCGGCGGGCGGCCGTGGTCGCGTAGCACGAGTTGATTTGCGGCGAGCGAGATTGCCTCGCCGATCTCATGTGGGTCGAATCCTTCTGCCAATGCGGCGGCGACTGCGCCCGCCGCGTCCTGTGGTGTGCCGCCGAAGATCGTCATGCTGAGCTTTTCCACCGAGCTGTCCTCCATCGTGCGCGTTCCGGGAGCGCGTGTCATGAGCTTGTGCTCGTCAATGAGCATGGACAGCGCTTTCGCGTTCTCATCCCACTCGGGGCGGCGGCTCCTCTCACTGTTCAGGCAGTAGCGCAGGGACATGCGCAGCATTGTTGTGGCGTTCTCCCTGCCCACGAGATCGAGCAGGTCCCACGCACGGTATGGCAGCACCGTGCGGTGTACCTCGGGGTTGTCTTGCACGCATTCCAGCAGCGCGTTGAAGCCGTCGTCAGCGTTGTGATTCATTATTGTGGCGAAGATTTTCTCTGCGCCCACCGTGTCTTTGCGCCTCACGGCACCATGCAGATCTGTTGCCGTCGGCCTGTCATCGTCGGCAGTGACCGGATGCAGCACCTCCCTAGCGCGGCCGCCAAATTCTTGGATGCGGCTGGTATTGCGGTACAAAACCTTGAACACCGGCAGAGCTGCCTGTCGGCCCGGCATCATGGCGGCCATTTGCAGAGCCGGATGCAGTGCCATGAGCGTGTGGAAGCCTACATAGTCCTCGCCGCCGAAGCTGCGTGCGTTCGCCAGTACGCCTGCCGCCACGAGTTTCTGCAAAGAAGTCCCGTCCTTCAGTTTCCCCGCTAGTACCTGCTGCAGCTTTGCCACGGGCGTTTCTTGCATGAGACGGGCGAGTGGTTCCATATCGCCAAAATCAAGAGCCGTCGCCTCATCAGCGGCAGCGTGGGTGGTGATGCCAAACTCGGTGGCCAGCGCTGGGCCGATAGTGGCGAGCAGGGTACCCTTGCCGACATCTGCAAGGAACTCGCGACGGGAATGCGGTTGGTTCATGATGAACTCCCTAGTTGGAATTAATGTGATTTTACTGCGTTAGACCGTGCAAGGTCAATGCCTGGATGCCTGCTGTCGGCTCATGATGAGTTGCCATTGAGGGGACGCGGGCTAGTTTGCACGCCCTTCGACACCTTGTAGGCGTATTCTTTTAAAACCATGTCCGAACTGGAAAACCCCTTTCAGGAAACCCTGCTCTCCCGTCATCGGGCGGAGCCCTGCACCGTGGTCATCTTTGGAGCCACGGGCGACCTGACCAATCGCAAGCTCATCCCCGCCTTTTACAACATCGCCGCAGTCGGCGACCTGCCGCCGCAGTTCAAGGTCGTGGGTTTTGCCCGCCGCGACAAGACAGACGATGTCTTCCGCGCCGAGTTAGAGAGCGGGAACCGCAAAAACAGCCGCCAAGGGCATAATGACGAGCTATGGGGCAGCTTCGCGCAGTGCATCCACTACCACCGCAGTGAGTTTGAGGACCCAGCCGGCTATGTGCAGCTCAAGCTGCTGCTCGACAAATTTGACCAGGAGCGCGGCACGCCGGCCAACCGCCTGTTTTACCTCGCCTCCGCGCCTGAGGCGTTCAGACCCATCTTGGAGATGCTGCGCGCCGCTGGGCTCAATGAAGGTGTGGGTGGCAAATGGGCACGGGTGGTGTGCGAAAAACCCTTCGGCAAGGATCTCGCCACGGCGCATGCGCTCAATGAGGCCGTTAACGCCACCTTCCACGAGAGCAACACCTACCGCATCGACCATTATCTCGGCAAGGAGACCGCGCAGAACATCATGGTGCTGCGCTTTGCCAACTCCATCTTCGAGCCGAACTGGAACAGCCGCTACATCGACCATGTGCAGATCACCTGCGCGGAGAATCTCGGCATGGAAGGAGGCCGCGGCGGCTACTACGACACCGCCGGGGCGCTGCGTGACATGGTACAAAATCATCTCTTCCAGCTCCTCACCCTCGTGGCGATGGAGCCACCGACGGATTTGAGCGCCGATAGCGTGCGCGATGAGAAGGTGAAGGTCATCCGCGCCCTGCGTCCGCTCGTCGGCCCCGAGGCCGTGGGCAAGAACGTCATCCGTGCGCAATACACTGCGGGCAGTGTCGATGGCGTGCCACGCGTGGGTTATCGGCAGGAGGAGCGTGTGAATCCAGAGTCGAAGACCGAGCCTTACGTCGCGTTGCGGCTATTCATCGACACCTGGCGCTGGCAGGGCGTGCCGTTTTACATTCGCGTCGGCAAGCAACTGCCGAAGAAAGCCACAGAGATCAGCGTGCATTTCAAAAAGCCCCCACAGGTTCCCTTCGCCACCTCGACGCTGCTGCACAATAGCGAGAACACCCTCGTCATCCGCATCCAGCCGGATGAGGGCATCGCCCTGCGTATTCTCTGCAAGCAGCCTGGCCAAGCCCTGAACATGCAGCAGGTGAAGATGGATTTCCGCTATTCCTCCAGCTTTGGCAAGGCCAGCCCCGAGGCCTACGAACGTCTCCTGCTCGACGCGATGGCTGGCGACGCCACGCTCTTTGCCCGACGCGACGAGGTGGAGAACGCCTGGAAGTTCATCGACGAGATCGAAAAGGCCTGGCACCAATCTGATTCCCCGCCGCCCATGCACGAGTATCCCGCCGGGAGCTGGGGGCCGAAGGAAGCGGATGATCTCCTCCGTGCCGATGGCCGCGGGTGGAGGAGGCTTTAAACAAGGAGGGATCCACGATGCCTGCCGCTACCCTCTATGAATCCGATCTGGGTCGCCTCGGACTCGAGACACCCATCTCTCGCATCGAAGCCGAGCTCAAGAAGCTCTGGGAAAGCGACGAGTCCACGAAGACGCGTGCGTCGCTCATCAACCTGACGATTTACACGGAGGACGCCGCGTCGCTCGCTGCCAGTAACGAGTTGCTGGACCACGTCGCGGCCGAGCACGCGTGCCATGCACTCCTCATTCTCGCGTTACCCGCCGTGCATCCGCCGCGAGCACGCGCATGGATCCAGGCGTTGTGCCGTCCATACCAGGGTAGGCAGTCGGTGTGCAGCGAGCAGATCACCTTCGTGCTGGAGGGCGGTGACGCCGCACAGGTGCAGAACGTCATTTTCGCGCATCTCGACTCCGACCTGCCGCTCGTCGTCTTGTGGCAGGGGGAGATCACGAGAAACTTCCACGAGCGTTTTTACTCCCGTATCGATACGCTTATCATCGACTCCGCACGTTGGGAGCATCCCGAGGCGCAGTTCGACGCCTTGCTTGCCGCGCAGGGCGCGGAGACTGCGCGTTTTGACGTGCGCGACCTCGCGTGGACGCGCTCGCACTTCATGCGTACCGCACTGGCGGGCTGTTTCCAGGATGCCGCCGCGCTGCAAAAACTCCCGAGCCTCCGCAAGCTGACAATCTCACATCTCAAAGGCCAACGCATGACCGCGCTGCTGCTCGCCGCGTGGATCAACCATCGACTCGGCACCACGCTGGAGATCGCATTGATCGAAAAAGACAGCGGACCTGCCCTGCACAGTCTCGTGCTTGAGGGCGAGGGTGTTTCCTGCGAGGTGCGGCGTGATTGCGACTCCTCTTTTGTACAGGTGTCTGTCTCTTGCGGTCAGCATGGACATCGCGAGCTTCTCCCCGCCGATGCCGACACCGATGCCGAGCTTGTGAACGAGCAGCTTTCCCGCCGTGGTGGCAGCACGCTCTATTCCGGCGTGTTGCCGCTCATCCGCACGATGCTGAAGTAGCCATCATTCTGCGCACATGCGTCCTTGGCTCCACCTCGCCCGCATTTCCAATCTGCCGACGGTCTGGACAAACGTCACCGCCGCGTGGCTGCTGGCGGGCGGTGGCTTGAATAACGCACGCCTTCTGTGGCTCATCCTCGCCGGTTCACTGCTCTACACGGGCGGTATGATTTTGAATGACGCGGCGGATGTGAAATTTGACCGAGAGAATCGCAAGGAACGACCGATTCCGAGCGGGCAGGTGAGCCTGCAAGCGGCGTGGAGCGCGGGAACTGGCATGCTTCTACTCGGTGCCTGGGTTGCCTTTGCCCTTGGAGCCGCCCATCCGTTTTTCATCGCTGGATTGGTCGCCTGCATTCTGTTTTACGACCTCTACCACAAACCGTGGGCCGGCTCGGTCGCCGTGATGGGGATGTGCCGTGTTTTCCTCATCTGCATGGCTGGCTCCGCTAGGCTGACTGATGCTGTGACGGAAGCTGGGCCACTTGTTCCTCCATTTCATATCCCGTGCTGGGATGCACTTGGATTCGTGCCCGGACTGGTGCTGTTGCATGCCTGCGCCGTGGGCATCTATACCGTGGCTTTGAGCATAGCTGCCAGATCTGGTGGCAAAAGCCGTGTGCGCTGGCTGCTTTGGGCACCTGCATTGATCTTCTTTGCAGGAGGCAAGGTTGCGATGAGCTGGGACACGGCCGCACCGCTGGCGTTGCTGGTGGTGCCCGCGGCGTTTGTCCTGCTCGTCATCAGCGCTCTGCTTCGGCTGAAACATTCGCGTGTTGATGCGGCAGTTGGCTTGCTGCTTGCCGGCTTTGTCATTGCCGACGCCCAGGCTGTTTGCGCCGCGCACCCCGCTGTCGCTCTCATCTTCGTCGCCCTGGCTCCTTTGTTGCGCCTCTGGCAGCGCTGGGTGGCGGCGACGTAAAACGAACTTTCCGGTTCGTTCCGCAAACGGGTTAGAAAACTCGTTCCAGGCCCGTTTGGGCTTTCCCCGTTGACCAAAACCCCGGCCAGCGGCAAAGAATCATCCCCCCTTTTAATGCTGGAGAAAACCATCAGGCTCGAACACACGCACCGCATTCTCTTCACGCGGGAAGTCTTCGTGGCGCGGAACAACACGATCCGTGATCTTATGACGCTCGATCACCCGCACAAGCTGCCGCGAGTACTCGTGTTCGTCGATGAGGCCGTTGCCAATGCGAACCGCGATCTGATGGATGACATCGTGGCTTACGGCGAGGCGCATGCGGATGCCTTCATGCTCGCCGACACGCCGGTTGTTATTCCCGGCGGTGAGTCTTGCAAAAACGATCTCCGCCTCGTTGAATGCTGCTGGGATGCCATTAATGAGGCGGGCCTCGACCGCCACAGCTATGTGTTTGTCGTCGGGGGAGGGGCGGTGCTCGATCTCGTCTGCTTCGCGGCCTCCACCGCACACCGCGGCGTCCGCCATGTGCGCTTTCCCACCACCACGCTCTCGCAGGGAGATGGTGGTGTCGGCGTGAAGAACGGGGTGAACTGCTTTGGTAAAAAAAACTGGGTCGGCAGCTTCGCGGTGCCGTACGCAGTCGTGAATGACTTTGCTTTCCTCGAATCGCTGCCGCAGCGCGAGCGTCGCAACGGCATCATCGAGGCGATCAAGGTGGCGCTCATCCGCGATGGTGTTTTCTTCGAGCAGATCGAGGACATGGCCGATGATCTCGCCGCGCTGAAGCAGGAGGCGCTCGAAAAAGTCGTCCAGCGCAGCGCCGAGCTGCACGTCGAGCACATCGCCACCGGCGGAGACCCGTTTGAACTCGGCTCCGCCCGTCCGCTTGATTTTGGCCACTGGGCCGCACACAAACTGGAGCAGATTTCGAAATTCGTCGTCAGTCACGGTGAGGCGGTGGCTATCGGCATGGCCGTCGATCTGGTCTATTCGCGCATGCAGGGCATCCTCGATGCTGAAACCTGCGAGCGCGTGCTGAAGCTCATCGAGCGCATCGGCTTCGCCACTTATTCCGCGCATCTGATGGACAACGGGCGCAGTGGGGAGCCCGCCATCCTGGAAGGTCTGGAGGAGTTCCGTGAGCATCTTGGCGGGGTGCTGTCCGTCACGCTTGTTCCGAAGATCGGCGAGAAGATCGAAGTCCATGAAATGAACCGGGTGAAAATCCTCAACGCGTTGGTCGAGCTGAAACAGCGTGGCAAAGCCTGCGCTTGACGATTCCGCTTCTGTCGCGTTCACTTGCAGCGTTCATGAAGCGCCCCGCACGCATCCTCATCGGCGTCATCGCCCTGTTCGCGATGGCTTGGGTGCATGTATTAAAGCCGGTGCGTGGTTTTGAATGCGAACACGACGGCGTTGTCAACTTCACGCAACAGGAACACTGCCATGGCCCGCACTCCGCAGCCTGTCACGATGAAGATTCACAGGAACCTTTCCACACGCATGACGACCTGCCCGCCGGCAATGACACCGAGCATCACGCGGCATTGATTGAGTCTCTGCTGGCCCTCAAGGCCGATCCCGTGCAGCTCGCGTGCGTCACGGTCACAACGCCGATGATGCACGAGGCCATCATGCTGCCTCCCGTTCTTCAGAGCAGAGATTCCACGCCACGGCGCATCGCCGCCGCACATCCTGACGGTCATCCATGGCCGCAGATCCTGTCGCATAGCATCGCACTGCTGGTTTGAGAGGGGGCACCGACGCCGCCATTCACGAATGATGGCAGGCGTGTTCGCAACCCGTCGCGGGCAAGAGGCATTCCCGTGTCCTGAAACTCTCATCTGCATTGCTATGCATCGTTCATTCCTTCCTTTCTCCATTCTTCTTTTCGCCTGTGGCAGCGCTTCGGCGCTCACACTGCCGCTTTCCGGCATCGCCAGTCGTGTACGCACGCATCATCCCATGCTCAAGGCGGCCCGTCTTGTTGTCGGGGAGGCCCGCGGGCGCCTGCTCGGATCCGGCAGGCTGGCGAACCCGACGGCGGAGTTCAGCTTTCAAAACGAGAGCAAGGCGAGCCCGCGCACGGCGCTTTACAGCCTCGACCAAGCGTTTCCGCTGACGAGGCGGCTCGCTCTGGAAAAGCAGCTTGCTGCCCAGCTTGTCACCGCAGCGGAACAGGAGGTGCGCGATGCCGAGCGCCGTTTCATCGCCGAAGCGCGTAGCCAGGCGGTCAAGATGCTGGCGATCGGGAAACAACGCGCCTTGCGCCAGCAGCAGACAGAGCTCGCACGGAAACTCTCCGACTTTGCCAGGGGGCGCGCAGAGAAGGGCGAGCTCTCACCGCTCGATGCCGCGCAGGCACAGGTGGATGCGCAACGGCTGCTGCTCGAAGGCCGCAAGCTCGAAACCGAGAGCATCGGCCTGCTGGGCACGCTGAAACCGATGCTCGGTGTGGCTCCGGACGACTCCCTCATCCTCAGCGGTGATCTACCCGCCCTTGCGATGCCCGGCGTCACACCGTGGCAGATGCGCGCCGACTATCAGATGGCTAGGACCAAGGTGTCAGCGGCACAGACCGACGCCGCGCTCGCGCATTCGAGGCGCATGCAGGATGTCAGCGCCGGCCTCTTCATGGCCCAGGAAAAACAGCAGGGGGTGGTCAACGGCTATGTCGGCTTCCGCATTTCGATCCCGCTGCCGTTCTGGAACCGCAACCAGGGGGAGATCGCCACGAAACAAGCCACGGCGGAGCGGCAGCGCCTCGAGGCGGAGGCGTTGGGCGCGCAAATCGCCAGCGAGGCGGGCACCGCACGCAAGGAGATGCACGCGAATGCAGACCTCGTGCGCGAGACGCGCGACAAGCTGCTGCCGCTGGTGCTGGAGCAGACCACGAAACTCGAAAAAGCCTATGAAACCGGCCAGGCCGACCTTCTCTCCGTCCTGCGCGCACGCGATCAACGGCTGCAGCTCGAGTCCGCCGCGCTGGATGCCACGCGTGACTTCCACCTCGCCCGCATCCGCTACGAATCCGCCACTGGAGCCACACAACCATGAAGCACCTCGCCTTATTTCTTTCTCTTGCCGCTGTGCTGAATGCCGCCACCAAGCCGGATGTCATCCTCGACGCCACCGCTGTCAAAAACCTCCGGCTCGAATTCACCGAGGCGGAAGAAACCACCTTTGAAGACACCATTTTCTCGCTCGGCCACATTGTGGTGCTGCCCGGGAAATCAGCCATCGTCAGCAGCCGTATTCCCGGCCGCGCCTTCTCAGTTCTCGTGATTCCGCATCAGGAGGTCGCTGCGGGCGACGAAGTGGCGTGGGTGGAAAGCCGCCAGCCGGGCGATCCGCCGCCGGTGGTCAAGCTAGAGGCACCCATCGCAGGCTTGGTCTCCAAGGTGAACATCGCCCAGGGGCAGCCTGTTTCGCCAGATGATGCGCTGATAGAGATTCTCGACCTCAGCACCGTGGAGGCCGTGGCGAGTGTGCCGCAGCATCTTGCGGGCAGGTTGAAAGGCGGCATGCAGGCGCACATCCGCGTGACCGCGCTGCCGGACAGGGTGTTCGAGGCCAAGATCGCCCACATCGCCGCCGAGGCGGATGAGGCCGCCGGTACCATCGAGGCCGCGTTCCATGTCGCGAATCCGGAGAAGCTGCTGCGGCCCGGCATGAAGGCCGAGTTCAGCATCGTCGTCGGTAGGCGCGAGAACGTGACATCCATTCCGCGTGCGGCCGTGCAGGGTGACGGGGCCCAGCGCTTCGTTTACATCAAGGACTACGGTTTGAAGAACGCCTTTGTCAAAGTGCCCGTCGTCGTCGGTGCCATGAATGACCGTTTCGCGGAGGTGACTGAAGGTCTGCTGCCGGGAGACGAGGTCGTGACGCGCGGTGCCTATGCGCTCGCCTTCGCCGGCAAGGGCAGTGTCTCGCTCAAGGAGGCGATGGATGCCGCGCATGGTCATCCACACAAGGAGGACGGCAGCGAGATGACGGAGGAGGATATCGCCGCAGCCGGACACGACGGCCACGATCACGGAGATCATGGCGGCACCAAATGGAACATGCTGACGACCTTCTTTGCCGGCACGAGCACATTGCTGCTCGTGCTGCTGGTCGTGACGTTCGTGATGAACCGCAAGCCTGCCGCCGCCTGACATCATGCTGAGCAAGCTCATCCTCTTTTCACTGCGCAACCGTCCGCTCATCCTCATGAGCGCGATCTTGCTGCTGGTCTTTGGCGTGCAAACCTTGACGCGGTTGCCCGTGGAGGTGCTGCCAGACATGACGAAGCCGACGGTGACGATTCTCACCGAGTCGCCCGGCCTTGCGCCGGAGGAGGTCGAGGTGCTGGTCACGCAGCCCATCGAATCGGCAGTGCAGGGTGTCGGCGGGCTGGACCGCCTCAGATCGAACTCGGACGTGGGTCTGTCGCTCGTGTTTGCCGAGTTTGCTTGGGGCACGGACATCTATCGCGCACGCCAGCTCGTGCAGGAGCGCATGCAGACGGCGCTCACCACGCTGCCGAAGGAGGTGAGGCCGGGCATGACACCGGTGTCCTCGCTCATGGGCGAGATCCTGCTCGTCGGCCTGCGCAGCAAGGATGGCACGATGCCGACGGCGGACCTGCGCACGCTGGCGGACTGGACGATACGCCGCCGCTTGCAGAGCATCAGTGGTGTGGCCGAGGTGCTGACGATCGGCGGTGGCGTGAAACAAATCCACGTGCAGCCTGATCCGTATCGCCTCGCGGCGTTTGGCGTCACGTTTGATGAAGTCGAGGCTGCGGTCGGACGCTCAGCAGGCAATGCAACCAGCGGCTACCTCCAGGCCGGGCCGCGTGAGATCATGGTGCGCAATCTCGGCATGACCACGCGCTTGGAGGACCTCGCCCGCACGGTCGTCAAAATCGCGGGCGACCGCCCCGTGCTCATCAGCGACGTGGCGGAGGTGAGGCACGGCATCCGGCCGATGCGGGGAGACGCCAGTGTGAACGGTGACATGGGCGTCATTCTCAGCATCGACAAGGCACCGGGTTTTGACACGCTGGCGCTCTCGCGTCACATCGAGGATGCGCTGGAGGAGCTGAAGCCTTCGCTGCCGCCCGGTGTCACGGCGGAGATCATGTTCCGCCAGGGGGACTTCATCGAGCACGCCATCGGCAACCTTAAAGAGGCCATCCGTGACGGCGCGATCATGGTCGCCATCATTCTGTTGTTATTCCTGCTGAACTTCCGCACGACCTTCATCACGCTTACGGCGATGCCGCTGTCGTTCGCAGTGACGGTCCTGATCTTCAAAGCTTTCGGCGTCAGTGTGAACTCGATGACGCTCGGCGGCCTCGCCGTCGCCATCGGCATGGTGGTAGATGATGCGATCGTGGATGTGGAGAACGTGTTCCGGCGACTGCGGGAGAATCCCTCAAAACCCCGCCTTGAGATCATCGCCAGCGCTTCCAGTGAGGTGCGGAACTCGATTCTCTACGCTACGGTTCTCATCATCCTTGTGTTTCTGCCGTTGTTTGGCCTGGAAGGCATCGAGGGGCGTCTATTCACGCCGATCGCCATCGCCACGATCACCAGCATGGCGGCGTCATTTGTCGTTTCGCTCACCGTGATTCCGGTTCTGTGCTCGCTCCTGCTCAAACCGTCCGGGGAAAGCCATGGCGACGGCTTTCTCGTTCGCGGCATGAAGTGGATTGTGCGCAACACGTTCCTGCGCGTGGCGCTCGGTGCGCCGGTGCTTGTCATCGCGCTGGCCGGCGTGCTCCTGATCGCCTCACTGATGTTGTATCCGTTGATGGGGAAGGAGTTCCTGCCCGCGTTCAATGAAGGCAGCGCTACCATCTCACTGGCCTCCGCTCCCGGTACGTCATTGGCGCAGTCCAACGAGATCGGCGAGGCCGGCGTGCGTCTGCTGCAAAGCATTTCCGAGGTGAAAAGCGTCGGCCGCCGCGCTGGCCGTGCCGAGAAGGACGACCATGTCATGCCGGTGAGCGTGAACGAGTTTGACGTGGAGTTCAATGATGGAGGCAGGCCGCGTGAGGCCGTCTTTGCCGAGATTCGCGACAAGCTCGGCAAAATTCCTGGCACCTTCCTGAACATCGGCCAGCCCATCAGTCATCGCCTGTCACACATGCTAAGCGGCGTTTCGGCGAAGATCGCGGTTAAGATTTTCGGCCAGGATCTGGCGGTGCTGCGTGAGAAGGGCGGACAGGTGCGCGACATTGCCAAAACAATCCCCGGCCTGACCGACGTGATCCTGGAGGCGCAGGTTCCCATCCCGCAGATCAAGATCGAGGTGAACCGCGAACGTGCCGTGGCCTACGGCGTGCAGCCGGGGGCGCTCAACGAGCAGGTCTCCACGCTGCTCGGCGGCAAGACGCTCGCGGAGCTGCGTGAAGGACAGCGCACCATCGATCTGGTGCTGCGCCTGCCCGAGGCATGGCGGGATTCTCCGGAGAAAATCGGCGACCTGCTTGTCGAGACGGACAACGGTCAGCGCATCCCACTGCGCCTCGTCGCCGACATCCGTGAAGGCAACGGCCCCAACGTCATCAACCGTGAAAACACCCAGCGGCGCATCATCATAGGGGCCAACACCTCCGTGCGCGACCTGGGGAGCCTCGTGAGGCAGTGGGAGGCCGCGGTGAAGGAGCAGGTGAAGCTGCCGCCCGGTTACTACTTCCGTTTTGAAGGCGAATTCCAGGCGCAGCAGGCTGCGGCGAAGCGCATCGCGTTCTATTTCTCGCTCGTGCTGCTGGCTGTGGTGATCCTGCTGTCCGGTTACTTCCGCAGCCTGTCGCTCGCCTTGCAGGTGTTGCTGAACATCCCGCTCGCGCTCATGGGCGGCCTCGTTCTGACCTGGCTGCTCATCAATAATATCAGCATTGCCACCATCGTCGGTTTCATCGCCGTGGGCGGCGTCGCTGCGCGCAACGGCATCATGATGATCAGCCATTACCTGCACTTGATGCAGCATGAAGGCGAGGGCTTCACCCGTCAGATGATTATGCGCGGTACGCTGGAGCGGCTGGTGCCCGTCTTGATGACCGCGTTGAGCGCGGGCATCGCGTTGATCCCCCTGTTGCTCTCCGCGCATGAGCCGGGAAAAGAAATCCTCCATCCGGTGGCCGTAGTCATCGTCGGCGGCCTCGTCAGCAGTACCTTCCTTGACCTCATGGTTACGCCTGCTGTCTTTTATTTTTTTGGCCGCAAGGCCGCCCTCAAACACATCCAAACCACAACATGAAATCCAAGCTCCTTCTCCTCACGCTCCTCAGCAGCATCGCCTTCTGCCATGAGGGCGTCGAACTCGGTCCGAACGGCGGACGCATCCTCGAATTTAGCAAGGACACGACGATGCACGGCGAAGTCACCGTCAAAGGTGACAAGTTTCACATCGCCCTGCTCGACAAGGACAAGAAGCCGGTTTCGATAGACAAGCAGAGCCTCACGGCCATCACCGGCGACCGCAGTTCACCGCAGAAACTCACTGTCGAAAAAGACGCGAAGGGCTTTCTCCTGCCGCTGGTCAAAGCTGGCGAGTGGCTGATCCTGCAATACAAGAACGAGCCCGGTGCCAAGGCCGTCACCGCCCGCTTTGAATACAGCACGGCCATCTGCGAGGAGTGCAAGGAGCCAGAGTGGCTGTGCAAGTGCAAGCCGGAGAAGGACGGGAAATGAGCAGACGGCAGGGAATAAACAGTATAATGATTCATCACACGAAGCGTTCGCACTGATGAAATCATGACTCTTTTCCGCTCCATCGTTGTTCTTGTGGTGCTGCTAGCGCAGGCTTGGCCCGCGCAGGTGATGCTGCGTGACAAGGCGGCGGGAAAATGTGAGATGGGTTGTTGCGCCTGGCTGGCGGAGGTGGGAATGGATGTGTGCGACTGCGCGGTGTCCTCCCGGCCCGCCGCGCCAGCGGACCTGCCGCCTGCGGGTGCGCGTCAGTTCATGACGCAGGTGGTCTGGGTGGATTCGCATGACGTCATGCCGGTCGTGCCGCCTCCGCAGAGTTTGAGCGAAAGTGATGCGCGCCTGCTTGAGCGCGATGTTTTAAGGCAGCCGCATGTCCGGCTGCCGGTGCTGTTTTGCTCACTGTTGAATTGAGTCCGCGTCGCTGACAGACGCTTGTGCCCAGGCATCGCGGTCCCGCAGGGACATGAGCGCGCCGGGCAGGGGTTCTTCGAACCTGAAAACGACTCGATTCCTATGAAATGGCTTTTCCATCTTTTGCTGACCTGTGGTGTAACGTCTGCGGCCACGGTCGAATACGACCTGCACATCTCCGAGCAAACTGTGAGCCCGGCGGGCAGGGCTGTGCGCGGTTTTGTCATCAACGGCGGCATTCCCGGGCCGACGCTGCGCTTTCGCGAGGGCGACCTCGCCCGCATTCGTGTTCACAATCATCTAAAGGTCGAAACTTCGACGCACTGGCATGGCTTGTTGCTGCCGAACGAGCAGGACGGCGTGCCACATTTGACCACTCCGCCGATCCTGCCGGGTCAGACGCACACGTTTGAGTTCGAGCTGAAGCACAGCGGCACCTACTGGTATCATTCCCACACGCATCTTCAGGAGCAGAGCGGCGTGTATGGCAGCATCGTCGTCACGCCGCGCGGAGGCGAAGAAGTGAGGGCGGACCGCGAGCAGGTGCTGGTGCTCTCCGACTGGACGAATTTAAATCCGCATGAGGTCATGCGCACGCTGATGCGCGGCAGTGATTACTTCGGCCTGATGCGGCGGAACTCGCAGACGATCCTCGGCGCGTGGCAGCGCGGCAATTTGAAGGACTACTTTCAGCGCGAGTGGGACCGCATGCTGCCGATGGACCTCTCCGACGTGGGTTATCACGCGTTTTTGGTCAACGGGCAGCGTCAGACACGCATCGCGGGCCGCCCGGGCGAGCGCGTGCGCCTGCGCATCATCAATGCGAGCGCGGCGACCTATTTTTACCTGAATTCCTCCGCCGGGCCGATGACGATCGTGGCCGCTGACGGACCACCGGTGCGGCCGGTGAGTGTGGAGCGCTTCCTCATGGCCATCGCGGAGACGTATGACGTGATCATCACGATCCCGCAGTCCGGCCAATACGAGCTGCGATTCACCGCGCAGGACGGCAGCGGGCATGTCTCGGCCTTTTTCGGCGTTGGAGAACTCAAACCCTCCGTCGATCCGCCGAAGGCAAATCTCTACCAGATGGACGAGATGCTGAACCTCGCACTGGAGGAGCAGGAGGATGATCCACGCGCCTCGTTGCGGCTTCCACGGCCTGGATCGCCTTACCGGCTGCTGAAATCACCGCGTGACACCTCGCTGCCCGCGCATCTGCCGCACCGGAAGGTCACGCTGCATCTCACGGGCGACATGAACCGCTACATCTGGAGCTTTGATGGCAAAACCATCGCCAGGGAGCCCTTTGTGATGATCAAGAAGGGGGAGATCGTCGAGCTTGAGCTCATCAACGACTCGATGATGCATCATCCGATTCATCTTCACGGCCACTTTTTCCGCGTGTTGATGGAGCACGGGAGATATTCACCCCTGAAGCACACCATTGACGTGCCGCCGATGAGCAAACGCGTCGTCGAGTTCGAGGCGAACGAGGAGAAGGACTGGATGTTCCACTGCCACATCCTCTACCACATGATGAGCGGCATGGCGCGGGTGTTCCGTTACGAGGCGGAGCCGGGAACGCAGCACGCGGCGCATGACGTGAAGCCGGAGGACCACGGCCTGCATCACGCCGCCGGTCTTGGCGAGCACAGCCACGACATGTCGTATGTCTGGGGCGCGTCCACGATCCAGTCGCAGATGACCAGCGGCCTGCTCACCTGGATGAATCCGAAGAATGACCTGCTGCTGGCGTGGGAGGTAGGCTGGGAGCGCGTGCGCCGACCCGAGCATGAGATCGACGTGCTCTACCAGCGCTACTTTGACATGAACTTCCAGGCTTTCGCAGGCTGGCGCTTCAGCAATCATGACAACACGGGCAACCGTGTCATTGTCGGCATCAACTACCGTCTGCCGCTCATGATCTGGGCCGATCTGAGCGTGGACAGCGAGGGCAACGGCCGCTTCCAGCTTTCCAAACGCTTCCAGCTCACGCCGCGCCTCGGCGTCTTCGGCTACGCCTTCTATGACACTGGCAGCCGTTGGGAATGGAGCGCCGGGGCGGACTACACGCTCACGCGCAGCACTTCTCTCTCGATATCTTATCACAGCGACTACGGCCCCGGTGCCGGTCTGCTCATCCGATTTTGATGGCATGAAGTCATCAGAAACCAAACCGAAATGATAAACAAACACACACCATGAAAACGAAACTCATCCAAAGCTCACTGCTCGGCCTTGCCGCGCTCGGTACGCTGCTGCTCGCGTCATGCCAAGCTCCATCCTCATCTCCCACGGCCGCTGTGCATTGTGATAAATGCCGCACCATCCACTTTTTGTCTCCTGCCACTGGTGGCGGTGGAGTAGGAGGAGCAGGTGCCAAAGGCGGCTTTGTGACGCTGCGCCATGCCGACAGCATGTCGTGCCCTGATTGTGAGAACAAGGTTGTCGCCATGCTGAAGGGCGGCAACATCACCCGCCACTCCTGCGCCTCCTGCGGTGGCATGTTGCGTTATTGCACGAGCCATTAAGCCGTGATCCCACGGCCTGCCTGCGTCACGCACCACAGGCAGGCCATCGTCACGAAACACACATCCAAGCCTCATTTTATGAAAACAACACTCTGCCGTTTCATCGCCCTTCTTTTTCTCACGTTCGCCGCCGCTGCTACCGCCGCCGACAAGCCTTATCCGTTGAAGACCTGCCTCGTCAGCGGCAACGCGCTCGGCAGCATGGGCAAAGTCGTGGTCAAATCCTACCAGGGGCAGGAGATCAAATTCTGCTGCAAGCCCTGCGTGAAGAAGTTCGACGCCAATCCGGCCAAATATCTCGCCAAGATGCCCAAATGACACCGCGTTCTGGGTTCATCATCACGCTCACTTTTTCAGGGCAGGCTGACACCTGTCACAACCTGAAGCCGTCCGAATCGCCTTGAACCCAATGCTTGTCTTGATTGTTCTTTGTTCCATCCTCCTGCCTTCATGTGGTAAGTTGCCATTCTTGGGCTCTTATCCGCTCAAAACTTGCGTCGTCTCCGTTGAGACGCTCGGCGGTATGGGTGATCCGTATGTCTTCAGCCATGAAGGCACGGAGGTGCGGCTTTGTTGCAAGCACTGCCTGGAGGATTTCAACAAAGACCCAGGCAATTACGCCAAGATGGTCAAAGACGCCGCGCCGAAGAAGTAAAAGGCTGACCGAGACCGTCTCCTTCAGGCGCAATCGCAATCCGGGCAGCCATGCGTGGCGCAGGTGCGGCAGACACGCTCCACCTGCTCACGCAACCGGCGTCGCGCGCGCAGCAATCGAACATTGAGCGTGTTCACCCGCTGGTTGGTCTCTTTGGCAATTTCAGTGGTTGATTCGCCGTCGAGATCGATGCGGCGGATCAGGTCAGCGTCATCAGGCGGAAGTGCTGGCAAGAGCTTCATCACGCATTGACAGAGTGTCTTCTCGTCCTCCGGTGAAACTGATTCCGACAGCTCCTGCGCCAGCTTTTCAAGTGCCTGTTCATGCGTGGTTTTACGACGATGTGCGTCGATGATAGCATGGCGCAGCACGCGATAAAACCATGTGATCACACCCTCGGCATCCTCTGGCACGTTGTCGGCTTTCATAGCCTTCATCAGGCACTCTTGGACGAGGTCGGCGGCCAGTTCGGGGTCGCCTGTGCGTGAGCGGACGAAGCTGACAAAGGCATCCAGATGTTGGAGCAGCGGTTTGGTGGACATTTGTCCATATAATACGTCCGATATTCTGCAAAATCGCCCTGTAACACAATTTGCATTCGTGCGTGTGTACCAATGAGGGGACGCTGTCACACCGACGGCGCCCCACCGAACCTAAACTCCGCAAATCTATGACACTCCCTCAAATCTTCCCCCTCTCCGGCATGTCCTGCGGCTCGTGCGTGAAAAAAATCACCGACCGCCTGCAAGAACACCCTGACATCACAGAAGCTGTTGTCACGCTTGATCCACCGCAGGCGCGGATCAGCACGGATGTGCCTCTCAGCGACGAGGCGATGAGCGAATGGCTCAAGCCGCTGGGCAAATACCGCGTGACGTCTGTCGCATCAGCGACTTCGAGTGCCGAACAACCGCCTAAAAATGCGCAAACCTATCGTCCGCTGATCATCCTGCTGGCTTATCTGCTGCTGGTCATCGCAGCAGTGAGCGCGATGCAGGGCAGGTTCGACGTATCGCTGGCGATGCGTTTGTTCATGGGCGGCTTCTTCGTAGCTTTCTCGTTCTTCAAGATGCTCGACCTGCGTGGCTTCAGTGATGCGTATCGCAGCTACGATCTCGTTGCCAAGATGGTGCCTGCGTATGGATTCGTTTATCCATTCATCGAGTTGAGCCTCGGGCTGGGCTATCTGGCGAATTGGAATCCGTGGTTTGTGAATGCCGCAACCGCGCTTGTGATGGGCGTGAGCCTGCTGGGCGTGCTGAAGGCCGTGCTTTCAAAACAATCGATCCGTTGTGCCTGTCTCGGCACCGTTTTCAATCTGCCGATGTCCACCGTGACCATCATCGAGGATGGTTTGATGCTCGGCATGGCGCTTCTGGCGCTGGTGTTGCCACATTGATGTGTTTTCGCCGCTGCAATCCACCTA
The DNA here is from genome assembly GCA_964421275.1 of uncultured Prosthecobacter sp. Classification (GTDB taxonomy): domain Bacteria; phylum Verrucomicrobiota; class Verrucomicrobiia; order Verrucomicrobiales; family Verrucomicrobiaceae; genus Prosthecobacter. Next base: position 45,570 of record CAYQWE010000025.1, on the reverse strand, counting down.
ACACGCGCCATGATGTCGTGTGAATCAATCGACGCACTTGTTTGACCGCCTCATCCTGCACCTGGACCCGACTCCACATGATGGAGCCTGGAACATGGCGGTGGACCAGGCCTGGCTGGAACAGTCGGATGTGCCCGTGCTCCGTGTGTATGATTGGGAAACGGCCACGGTATCGATTGGTTACGCGCAAAATCTGGCGAAGCTCGGTGAAGCGCTGCCGGGCTGGCCGGTGGTGCGGCGCTGGACTGGCGGCGGCGTTGTTTTGCATGAGAACGATGAAACGTACTCCGTGATCGTGCCTGCCGCCCATCCGTGGGCGGAGACGCGGCCGCTGGAGAGTTACAGGGCGCTGCACGCGTCCCTAGCGGAGGCGTTGGTGTCGGCTGGGATCCATGGCTGCCGCCTCGCAGGCCCAGAGGATTTGATCGAGAATCCGTTCTGCTTCGTGGCCCCCGCGCTACATGACGTGGTGCTTGGAAAGGTAAAAATCGCCGGAGCAGGGCAGCGTCGTGGCAAATTGGGTCTTTTGCATCAAGGCAGCGTGCAGCAGGTCGATGTGTCGGCGCATTTCTGGCGCGACTGGGCTGCCGTTCTGGCAAAAGAAGTGACTCAGGTGGATGAACTGCCGCCGCAGATCGCGGCGCGTGCGCGGGAGCTGGTGGACAAACGTTATGCGCTGCCGCAGTGGCTTGCGGAGAGGGAGGATGCGCTGTGACGAGGCGGATTTTTGTCTATGGCACGTTGAAGCGGGGCTGTGAGAATCATCATTGGCTAGCCGGACAGAGATTCAGCGCGGAGTCACGCACGCTGCCGCTGTATAGGCTCTACGACATGGGCGGCTATCCCGGCATGATTCGTGATGACAGGGGGGTGGCGGTCGAAGGAGAGGTATGGGAGGTGGATGAAGACTGCCTCACACGTCTTGATTTGTTGGAGGACATCGACGGCGGCGAATACGAGCGCGTGTTGATCAAGCTCGAAGGTGAGTGCGTCGAAGGCTACATCTATTTGCGCAGCGTGGAAGGCAGGCGTGATGCAGGCGCATGCTGGTGAGAGAAATGTGACCGACTTTCTCCAAAAGATGTTCCTGGGCTCGAATTTGGAAAAAACCGGCCACACGGAAGACATCAGCCGTGGCCGAAGAAGCCGCCGAGTTTTCGGATGCGTGTCGGGTGACGTAGTTTGCGCAGCGCCTTGGCCTCGATCTGGCGGATGCGCTCGCGGGTGACCTGGAACTGCTTGCCAACTTCCTCCAGTGTGCGGCCGGAACCGTCGCCGAGGCCGAAACGCTGCTCCAGCACCTCGCGTTCGCGTGGGTTGAGCGTGTCGAGCACGTCCTTGAGCTTGTCGCGCAGGAGATTCATCGCGGTGAGCTCCATGGGGTCGCGCGCCTCCTTGTCCTCGATGAAGTCGCCGAACTCGTTGTCACCGTCGCTTTCGCCGACCTTGGCCTGCATGGAGACGGGTTGCTGTGAGAGGCGCAGGACGGCGTTTACACGCTCGACAGGAAGGTGAATTTCCTCGGCGATCTCCTCGGGCGTTGGGTCGCGGCCCATCTCTTGCACGAGCTGCTTGTGGACGCGCATGAGCTTGTTGATCGTCTCGATCATATGCACCGGGATGCGGATGGTGCGCGCTTGGTCGGCGATGCTGCGCGTGATGGCCTGGCGGATCCACCAGGTGGCGTAGGTGCTGAATTTGTAACCACGCTGATACTCGAACTTCTCCACCGCACGCATGAGGCCCATATTGCCCTCCTGGATCAGATCGAGGAAGGAGAGGCCACGGTTGGTGTATTTTTTGGCGATGGAGATGACTAGGCGCAGGTTTGCCTCGATCATCTCCGTCTTGGCTTTCGTCGAATCGGTGACGTGCCTGAGCGTGTCAGTGACCAGCGTGCGGTAATTGGCGGCCGAGGCCCATGCCTCGCGTTCAAAGACGCGGACGGCTTCCTTCGCTGCCTCCTGGCGCGGATGCGCACGCAGGTTTCCCTCCAGATGGCCGAGCGTGGTGAGGCGTTGCTGGAGAAGCGTGACGAATTCCTCGGTGAGCTTGGTTCTGAAGTAGAATTTCTCGCAGAGGCGGAAGAACGCGACGCGCTCCGCCTCGAACTTCTCCTGCAGGGAGGCTTTCTTGCGCGGGCCGACGTTTTCGAGAGCGAGGAATGCCTGGGTGGTCTTTTCGTGAAGTTCGCGGGCTTGGTTGAGCAGCGGCTTGAGCTTTTTGAAATAGGCTTCGCGCTCGTCGTTCTTGCGGTCGCTGACGAGGCGATCGAAGCGCTCCACGCCGTTGTTGAGCGCTTCCGCGAACTGGATGTAGGCATGCCCGATGAAGCCGATGGTGTGCAGGCACTGGCGCAGGCTGAGGTCGGCCCTTTCGATGCGCTTAGAGATTTGGATTTCCTGCTCGCGCGTGAGGAGCGGGACCTGGCCCATCTGGCGCAAGTACATGCGCACGGGGTCATCGAAGACATCGAGTTTTGCCGCAGCGGCGTCGCGCTCTGCGGTGATGCGTTCGCGCACGGCGCTGTGGCGCGTGGGCCCGCCATCGACCTCGGCCTCGTCGATGATTTTGATCTCCATCGCACGCAGACGGATGATGAGCGCGTCCATGAGATCCGGTGTGACGAAGCCGGAGGGCAGCGCGTCATTGATGTCGTCCCATGTGAGATGATCGTGCTCCTTGGCTGTGCGGATGAGCTGACGGAGGCGCGCCTGTACCTCCGGAGAGTGGATGTCTTCGTGCGTGGTTGCGGCGTACTGTGTGAGGCCGCCGCCGTAACCGTTTTTCGGCGGGCGCCCGCGGCGGCGCTTCAGCGGCTGGCCGTCTGGGCCGAGCATGATGGGCTGTTTTTCCTTCAGCGGATGGATGCGTGGCCGCCCGCGCCCACGTTTCACCGGAGCATCTCCGTCTGCATCATCAACACTAGGCGTGCTGGGCGACTTGGATGCTGGAGGATGGGATCCGTTGTGGTGAGGTTTTGAGACGGCCATACATGCCTCGGGGGTTCCAGGAGCTGCGTCGGTCAGGGGAGGGAACTATTCGGAGAGCCTTTGGCACGGTCAAGGCATTCTTTGCGCAGGGTGGTGAGCTCCACGACCTGCTGTTGCAGTCGCTCCATCTCAGTCTCTGAGAGTCCTGGCTGGCGCAGCCTGGACTGTGCGCTTTGGATCAGGCTCTGAAGGCGGGCGAATTCTAGTGTGTAGAGCGCCTGCTGCGCATCCGCCAGTCCTCCGGGAGGGCGTGCGCTGGCCTGTAACTCCGCCAGGGCTGCCTCCTGGTGACGCTCCAACCCAGCCATGAAGGCGAGTTGCGATGTTTCGTCGAGAGGGTTGTAGCGGCTGCGTGCGAGCAACGCCAGCAGCTCGGTGCCTGGCACCTCGTGCAGCATGTCCTCGCAGTTCGCCTCGCGCAGCCAGTGCAGCACCTCGGTGTCGTTCAAGGCGAGTTGGCAGAGTAGCAGCGCGGTCTTGTGCTGTGCGGCGAGCAGTTTTCGCGCGTCGTCGGCCACGTTGGTGGTGGCTGAGCCGGAGTTTGGCTGTCGGGCTTCATTTTTTTGCCCGGCGGCGGCACGTTTCACCATCGCGTTGAGCTGCTCTTCGGAAATCTCTAGCAGCTTGGCCACTTTGTTCACGGCGGCGACGCGCTGCGCGACACCATGGAAGATGCTGATCGCTCCGGCCACCTGCTCCGCCATGCGCACGCGCTCGACCATGCCGCCGCTGCCGGGGCTGGAGCGCATGTGGCGGATTTTGTGCTCCAAGAACTCCGGCGCGTCCATGACGATCTGGCGCAGGGCGTCCGCACCTTGCTTGCGGATGAGCGAGTCGGGATCCTCGCCTTGCGGGAGCTCGGCGACACGGACGCTGATCTCCTGCGGGGAGAGAATGCGAAAGGCTTTTTCTGCGGCCTCGCGCCCGGCATTGTCGCTGTCATAGCAGAGGACGACCTCGTTGCAGACGCGTTTGAGCATCTTGGCGTGCAGTTCAGTGAAGGCGGTGCCTTGTCCGGCCACGACGTTTTGCAATCCGGCCTCGAAGACCATGATCATGTCGATCTGGCCTTCGCAGATGATGGCTTGATCGGCTTTCGAGATGAACCGCTTCGATTTGTCGAAGCCGAACAGCACGCGGCTTTTCGTGAAGACCGGCGTCTCGGGCGAATTGACGTATTTTCCGCCTTTTTGATCCTTGTCGAGAATGCGGCCGCTGAAGGCGATCACATCGCCGTTGTCGTTGCGGATGGGAAACATCAGCCGGTGCCGCCAGCGGGCGTAGGGGCGGCCGACCTGGCCGTTTTCGTCCTCGGTGGGCTGGATGAAGATGCCCGCCTCGACCATGACGCGCTCGGGCAGTTTCTGCTGCGCCATCCACTCGCGGTAAAATGTGGTGCTCTGCGGTGCGTAGCCCATTTGCCAGCGTTTGGCCATCTCGGCATTGATGCCGCGTGATTTGAGGTAGTCGCGGGCGGGTGCGGCCAGCTTGTGCTTCATCAGCAGCAGGTGAAACCACTCCGCCGCCTCGCGATTCGCGCGCAAAAGCAGGCTGCGCTGCTTCGCCTCCGCCTCGGCATTGGCATCCCATACTTCCTCTTCGACGCGGATTCCGGCTGCGTCAGCGAGACGCTTCACTGCCTCGATGAATGACATACCGTCGTGCTCCATCACGAAACGGATCGCTGACCCGCCCGCGCCGCAGCCGAAACAGTGGTAGGTGCCGCGTGACGGGCTGACGTTGAAAGAAGGCGTGCGCTCGTTGTGAAAAGGGCAGAGGCCGAGGTGGTTCGTGCCCGCCTTACGCAGCTTCACGGAACGCCCGATGAGCGTCACGATGTCCGTGGCGGCAAGCACCTGCTGGATGGTTTCTTCCGGGATGCGCGGCATGGGCGCGAAGGTGTGGAGGCAGGACAGCACCGCAACCAATCATGAAGACTTTGGAAAATGGGTGGCCCGTGAGAGGTCATTGGCACGGCGACACGGATGATAAAGAATTTATTTATCACAAGCAAAGAATCGGATGGTTGTTCGAGCCGCTGATCCTTATTCAACAACAAGCCATCGTCCAATGGCTATAAATCAGTGTTTTAGCTCAAATAGGCTCGCTCGAAAATAGCCGTCTTGTTCGCAGTTCCCGCCAATGCGTCAAGGCGTGCTCAAATCATGTCTCCCACACATCCCTAGAGAAGCCCGCCCAACGATGAACCGATCCAGCTTTCTGCTAAATTGTCTGCGCCGCCGTGCCAGACGCCCGGTCGCAACACTCTTGATGCTTCTCTTCCCATTGTGGGCGGTGCAAGTGCGAGGCGCGACTTTCTACTGGGACTCTGACGCCAACGCGACGGGCAACAACATTGATGGAACCAATCTCGGTGGCACGGGCACATGGGACAACCTCGGGACTTCCAACTGGTGGGATCCGGTGGGTTTGACTGAGGTGCAATGGAACAATGCGGGGTTGGACACGGCGGTTTTCAGCGGCACTGCGGGAACAGTGACGTTAGGCGCACCGATCACAGTCGGCGGGCTGACGTTCAACGTGGGGGGGTACACCATCGCCGGGGGCGGCAATGTGTTGACGCTTGATGCGCCTGTCGGCTCGGCGTCTCCCATCATCGCGGTGAACAACAACGGCTCCGGCACGAATCGTGCGATCATCACGGCTCAACTCGCCGGGACGGAGGGTTTCAGCAAGACGGGCAACGGCACCTTGGTGCTCACCGCCAACAACTCGGGCCTCACCGGCGATATCGCCATCAAGGGCGGCAATCTGGTCATCTCGAATGCCGGCCAGCTCGGCACCGGCACCACGGCCATCTCCATCACCGGCATTGCCGGGACGGGCAATCCCGGCTTCTCCGGTGGTGCGCTGGTGTTGGAGGGCAATGGCGCTTCCGCCTCCGCCACGGGCCTCACCCTGGGCCGGGAGGTCAGCATTGCGGGCCGCGGCCCCGGCGCGGTCAATTCCACGGGTGGCCTGGTCAGTGTGGGTTACAACACCCTTTCCGGCGGCATCAGCCTGACTTCGCCGGCCACTGAAGCCAGGGTTTACGCCACGCACGGTATCACCACGGTGACGGGCACGGTCAATCTGGGCGCGGGTGCGTCGAACCTCTTTTTTGGCAATGGCAACTGGAATATCTCCGGCCAGGTCACGGGCGCGGACAACTCCGGTAATGATCGCTTCTTCAAAACGGGTAATGTGATCGGCACCACGATGTGGCTACAGAATGCAGCCAACAACTATCCCTCACAGATCCTCATCGGCTCTGGCACCGTTCGGGTACAGGTCAATGGTGCCCTCGGCATTGGCACCGGTGCCTACCAGGTGGACTTGAGCAACGGCGCGCTCGAAGTGCGCACCGACGCCGCAGCCGGCTTCGCCGGGCGCACCGTTCGCCCGCGCAACAACACGTCCAGCACGATTTTCGTGGACCACGACATCACTGGGAGCCTCGGCATCAGCTCCAATGCGCTGAACCAGACGGTCACCTTTGGTACGCTCCAGCGCAACGCGGGCACCTCCACCTCCACCATCACCTACACCGGCCGCAACGGCACGAGCATCTCCTTTTCCAACGCCCTGCCCCCCCTTGGCGGCCACGCATCCTGGACCCACAACAACAACAGTAGCGGCACGGTCACCTACTTTGGCGACACTTGGAACACAAACTACGCCACCGCCTCCTCCTACAATGTGCAGGGGAATGGCGAGACGATCATCACCGGCAGCGTGCTGGCGAGCGGTGCTGCCCATACCCTGAACAAGAGCGGCCAGGGCACCTTCACTTACGGCGGCACGGCGGGTACCTACACCGGCGCGACGACCATCAGCCAGGGCACGCTGGCCTTCTCGAACGTGGGGGGCTTTGCCGGCACCAGCCAGATCAACATCGGCAACGCCACCACCACCGCCGGCACGCTGACTTACACGGGCGCGGCGGACACGCTGAGCAAGACGATCAACCTGAACACGACGACCGGTTCGGTTTACATCAACGCCAGCGGCACCGGCGCGCTGACCCTCAGCGGCACCATCAATGCCGTCACCGGGAACAAGACTGTGTTCCTGGGCGGCACGAACTCGGCGGACAACACCATCTCGAGCAGCATCCCGGCGGCTGGCGGCACGCTCAACATCCAGAAGATCGGCACTGGCACCTGGAACCTCAGCGGTAACAACGCCTTCACCGGCTCCACCACCGTCAGCAACGGGGTGCTGAAACTGACCGATGGGGGCGGGATTAATCTGCTGCCCGACGCCGGCGCGGTGATCTTCAATGTGGACACCTTCACCCAGTCCGCCGGTGGCACGCTCAATTACATCGGCGGGGCCGACACCGAAACGGTCGGCGCGCTCACCAGCACCGCCGGTCACGGCATCGTCACCGCCACCTCCGGCACGCTCACCTTCGCCTCGCTGGGTGCCCGCACGGCAGGCGGCACGATCGATGTCACTGGCGCGGGCACGGTCAACATCACTGGCACCGCTGGCTTCATCAATTCAGGCGTCTATTTCAACAGTGCCGACTTCGCCTACTCCGGCGCGGGCACCACGCTGCGCGCTCCAGTGTATGGTGGCGATGCTGGCTTTGTGAATGCGGCGGCAGGGGCTGCCACTCTCACCGCCGCAAGCCACAATCAGGTCACGGGCGCGATCACGGCCCAGACCAGCCTTGCGGTGAGTTCCCTCAAGATTAATGGCACCAACGATCTGACCCTGGCGGGCGGGGCGACACTGACGGTGGGCACCGCCGCTCCTGCTGGGGCTGGCATCCTTTTGACTGGTGGCAGCAGTGTGATCAGTGGCGGCACGGCTGTGGCTGCTTCAGCCGCAGGCAATGACTTCACCATCCGTGTGGATGGCAGCGGCAACACGCTGACTATTAACACGCCGATGACCGTGAGCACGGCGGGTCTGACCAAGTCCGGAGCGGGCACCCTGATTCTGGGTGGAGCGAACACCTACTCTGGTACGGTGAACGTGAACGAAGGCATCTTGCAGATGGCCACCGGCGGCTTGCTTGGTGCCACCAACATCGGTCTGAACGTCCGTCAGGGTGCCACCTTCGACCTCGCAGGCACCAATGTCGGCACGCTGGCTTCGGGAAACAATTCGGTGAACGCGCTCAACGGCTCGGGCACCCTCACCAACACCGGCGCGTTGGCCACTCTGCGCGTCGGCAACAACAACAGCTCCGGCTATTTCACCGGTGCCATCACAGGTGGAGCGAACATGAATCTGATCAAGAGCGGCTCCGGCACCCTGTCGCTCACCAACAACACTTCTGACTTTGGCACCCTCACGATCAGCTCCGGCACGGTCGCCTTCACCCTGCCGCTGGGCACCACCACCATGAATGCGGGCAGCGCCAGCCCCATCGGTTACGGTGCCACCGCTGCCGGGCTCGTCTTCAGCGGCGGCATCCTGCAATACACCGGCGCCAATAGCACGATCTTCTCCGCGACCCAGTCCCCGTCATTCAGCACGAACCGTGAGTTCACCCTGGCGGGCAATGGCACCATCCAGTCCTCCGGCCAGTATGGCAACAACGTGCTGGCGAGTGGTGCTAGCAACAGCGCCACCATGATCTGGAGCAGCACGGCGGACCTCAGCTTCAGCGGCACTGGCACCCGTCTCCTGACCCTCGGCGGCAACTCGATCGGCGACAACGAAATGCGCATCCGCCTGCGCGACAATCCGAATGCGGGCGAAGATCTGGCGTTGACCAAGGCCGATGGCGGTTTGTGGATCCTGAATCCCTCCACATCGAGCACCTACGAAGGCACCACCACCATCTCCGGCGGTGCGCTGCGGGCCATGACGACGGGGGCCGTCCTCGGCATCTCCAACTCCAGCTCCCTGGTGCTCAATGGTGGCGTTCTCGAGACCTCCGGCATCTTCAGCCGCACCCTCGGCGCACCCGCCTCCGGTTCCGGCATCGTGCAGTTGCCCGGCGGTGCCTCCGGTTTTGCGGCGGCCACCACGGATCGCCTCGTCGTCACCCTCGGCGGCGGCGGCCTCACCTGGGGCAGCGCGAATTTCAATCCGTCCTCCCTCGTCCTCGGCTCCAGCACCGCCATGGGCGAGACGGAGATCACCAATGACATCAACCTCAACGGTGCCAACCGCACCGTCACGACGAATCAGAACTCCAACACGGGCACAATGGTCACCGCCGGGATTCTTTCCGGCAACATCAGCGGCAGCAACAACCTGATCAAGAACGGTAGTGGCGTGCTGATGCTCTCCGGACCCAGCACCTACACGGGCAACACGGTGCTGTCGGACGGCCACATCATCGTCTCGTCCATCGGCAATTCCTCCGGCACGATTTCCAGCAACCTGGGCGCCAGCGGCGGCGCGTTCCAATACAACGGGAACACGACCCTTAACTTCATGTATGTGGGCGGCGGCGAGATCTCCACCCGCCCCTTCCAGATCGTCACGGCTCTGTCGGGGGCGCGCACCCATCGCCTCGACAGCTCGGGCAGCGGTCCGCTGGTACTGAACGATTTCCAGAACAACAAGACCGGCAACTTCGCCCTGTTGTTTGATCTCAGGGGGTCGAATACCGACAGCAACGCGATCAACTCGGTCATCAGCGACGGCACGAGCGGCGGTGCCATGAATTTATCGAAAAACGACGGTGGCGTCTGGATCCTCGGCAACACGGCGAACACCTTCACCGGCGGCGTGAATGTCGGTGGCGGCCTGCTCGGGCTGGCTTCCGGTGGATCGCTCGGTGCGGCGGGGATGCTCGCGCCCACCACGGCCGCCAGCGCGGCCTCTGCCACGGTGACGGTGGCCTCGACCACCGCCCTGAAACCCGGCATGTGGGTGAACGGCGCGGGCGTCGGCTACGGCGACTACATCGTCTCCATCACCGATGGAACCAAGTTCGTCATCAGCACCGCCCGCACGATCGCCAGTGGCACCCAGCTCCAGTTCGGCGGCCTGTTGATGTCGAGCGGCGGCATCTTCAGCGCAGATCCGGCGGGGGTCACGATCACCCAGCCAACCACGCTCAACACCAATGCCACCAGCGTATTCGCAGGCCAGGGTAATATCGAGATGGCGGGTTTGATCCAACTCGGTGCAGGCGACAGCGACGTGACCATCAGCAACAACCTGGAGAACGGGGCCATCCTCACGATGAGCGGCAACATCGCCAACTATAAATCCAACAACCGGACGATTCTTCTGCGGGGCACGGGTAGCACGGTGTGGTCGGGGTTGATCCCGAACGCCATGCCCACATTCACCACCGGGCTGAGCATCGCCATCGCCAACGACGCCTCTCTGACCTTAAGCGGCGGCACCGCCAACACCTACACCGGCACCACGACCCTTCTCCAGGGCACCCTGATCCTCAATAAGACCCTCGGGGTAGCGCAGATCGGCAACGGCACCAGTCAGTTCAACTTCGGCGGGGGTGTACTCAAGTCCGCCGCAGGCAATCTCACCGGAGCCAACGATCTCGACAACCCTCTCTTCCTGATCGGCGACCCCGTTACCTTCGACGGCACCAACAGCATTCAGTTCTCTTCCACCACCACCAATAACGCCGGCAACCGACTCCTGAAAAACGAGATGGACAGCGGTGCCACCCTCACCCTCGGCGCGGTCAACCTCAGCAACGACAACACTGGTCGCATCCTGACCATCGCCGGTGTGGCGGACACCACCATTGGTGGCGTGGTGGGCAACGGTGGCACTGGCGCGGGCGGCCTCACCTTCTCCGGCACCGGCAATCTCAATCTCACCGCCGCTGCGGCTGCCACCGGCACCCTCACCGCCAACCGCAGCGTCATCGCCCTCAACGGTGCCGCTGGCGCCTGGGCTGCGGGCAATGTGGCCACTGTGTCAGGCGGCACCCTGACCCTCGACAACAGCATCACGAACAACAACAACCGCTTGTTTAACACCGGCACGGTGACCATGACCGGCGGCACACTGAGCCTCATCGGCAATAGCACGGCGGAGGTCGCAGGTGCCCTATCCCTCAACAGCATTGCTGCGATCATCAACATGTCTGGTTCCGGCACCAACACCCTGACCTTCGCCTCGGCAGCCTTCAACAACACCGGTTCATCTCTGAACCTCGCCGGAGTGGGCGCCGGCAACTCGGTCATCTTCACCACCGCGCCGACTCTCACCAACGGCATCCTCCAGCGCGTATTCCTGGGCGGTGGCGACTTCGCCACGCATGCGGGCAACGGCACCGCCATCACCGCCTACTCATCCTACGCCTCCGGCACGGACATCAACACACCAGCCGCCAACGCGACGGTGAAGGTGACCGGCAGCTACACGATTGACGACCTCTGCGCCTCCAAGACGCTCAACGCGTTGTCCATCTCCGACACCATCGCGCATAACATAGGCACGCTCAGTGGCATCAATGCCACGCTCTCGTTGACCTCCGGCGGCATCATCGCGGATGGTGGGGTCACGCACACACTCAGCGTGCCACGCTTGAACCTTGGGGCAAACGCGTTCATCCAGACCACTACGGGAACCACCCTGGACATCACCGGGGCCATCACCTCCGCCAGCAGCCTCATGAAGGCGCTGCCGGGAACGCTGAAACTTTCCGCCAAGCAGTGGTACAACAGCACCACCAACGTGGGTGAGGGAACCCTCATCCTCAACGCGGGTGACAACACCATCCTCCCCGTCGCTGGCGCTCTTTTCAATGTGGATGCGGGTGCCACCGTCAATTTGATGGGCGGCATTCAGTATGCCGCCAGCTACCTCGCCTCTCCTGGAGTGCTCCCTGGCACCGGCGGCACGGTGACCACCACTGTCGACGGCGGTTTGTTCGTTTCGGGCGGATCTGCTTCCTCAACCTGGGCGGGAACCATCAGCGGTACGCACCTGAACTTCGCCCGTGCTGGGGGCAACGTCACCTTGACCTTTGAGCAGGCCCAGACGTACACCGGAACCACGACGATCATGGGCGGCATCCTCGCCCTGGAGAACGACGCCACGCTGCTGGGCACCTCCTCCATCACCATCAACTACGCTGGTTTGTCGCTGAACAACAACAGCAGCCTGCAGACCCAGAACAACAACCGCATCAGCGATGCGGCGCTGATCACCCTCCGTGGTGGTTCCATCAACTACTCCGGACGTGTCACCACGGCGGCCACGGAGACCTTTGGCGGACTTACCCTCGCGCAGGGAGCGAGCACTCTCAGCGTTACGAACGCTGCTGGCAGCGGCGTGTTACATTCGTCGGATCTCACCTTTGCCAGCCTGACTCGCGCAAACGACACCACGCTTAATTTCACCAGCAACGTCACGTTCGGCCAGCAGGGGACCAACGCGCGCGTCGTCTTCGCCTCGCCACCCGCCACCATCCTCGGCGGCGCGCTCGGCCCTTGGGCCATCGTCAACAGCACGGATTACGCGGCTTACAACACCGGCACCGGAGTCGGCGTCGTCGGACAGGGCGGCTATGTCGGCTACGACGGCGCGTTTGGTGCCGGGCTCATCACCCAGATTGCCGCCGTCGCGAACCTCACCACCACGCTCGGTTCGGTGAACGCGTCGCCCGACACGACCACCACCGCCATGCTGCGTCTGGCAGGCGCATTCACCAATGACATCGCCTTTGCCGAGTCGAACGACATCCTGAATCTCGAACAGGGCGGCCTGCTGCGCAGCAATGACAACTTCGCCAGCACCATCGGCACCACCGTCATCCGCGGTGTGCTCACCGCCGGTGGCACGGAAGTCAGCGGCACCCGCGAGCTCATCACCTACAACAACCAGAACACCATCACCATCAACTCGGTGATCGCTGACAACGGCTTCGGCAACTCCGTCCGCCTGATCAAGGACGGTGCCGGAACCCTGACTCTGACCGCCGCGAATCTGCACACCGGCGGCACCGTGGTGAACCGCGGCACGCTGAACATCAGCCCCACATCACCGGGTGATGTCGTGATCCCCGCCGGCGGACTGACCATCAACGGCGGCGTGCAGGGCACCGGAGTGCTGGTCAACCTGAACGCCAGCAATGCCATCGCCGCCACCACCGACCTCACATTGAATGGCCGTGCGGCCCTGACCTTCGCCGCTGCTGTGAACCAGACGCTCAATAGCGTGACCTTCAACCAGATCGGCGGTGACGCCCCTCCCACGTTGACAGTCACCGGCACCCTCACCCTGAGCGGCGGCAGCCCTGTCAGCGCCACTTCCAGCAACGCCAACACCACCGCCGCGCTCGCCGGAGGCACGGTCGCGCTCGCGTCGGGTGCCAATACCTTCAACATCGCCCCGATCGCGATCGGAACGCAGACCTACACCACCATCCAGCCTACGCTGAATATCACTTCCATCATCACCGGCGCCGGTGCCTCGATCAACAAGACCGGTGACGGCCTCCTGCAGCTCTCCTCCGCCTCCAGCAACTTCACCGGCGGGGTGAATGTGACCGCTGGTGGATTGATTCTGGGTGCCAGCGGGACCGGAGCAGCTGCCGGCACGGGCGCGGTTCCGATTGTGGGTCCTGTCGGCTCAGGCACTCTCACCATGGCCTCCGGCACCAGGCTGCTTGTGGACAACACCAGCCGCACTCTTTACAACTCCGTCGTGTTCAGTGGTGATCCGGTCTTCGACAACACAAATGTCGCAAGCAACGTGACCCTCACCCTCAACGGTGGCATCACCACGCAGAACGCCCTCGTCGTCAATGTGAACAACCCCTACCTGACCGTCGCGTTTGGCGGAGCGCTCACCAATGCGGCCAGCCTCACCAGCATCACCAAGAACGGACTGGGCAATTTCTCCATGAACTACACGGGGGTCTCCAACACCGTGAACACCACGATCAACGGCGGTGGCACCTTCGGACTGCTCACGGACGGCGACGGTGACGTGAATCCCGACACCATCAGCCTCGGAGCCATCTCCGGCCTCAGCCAGCCGGCCGCCATCATCATCGGTCGCGCCGGCGGCTCGGTGCTCTGGAACCAGGCCATCAACAAGATCATCACGCCCACCAGCCTCTCCAGCATCACCGAAGGCGTGACGCTGACCAACAACAACCAGTATCAGCTTCTCGTTGCTGATGCCATCGCGCTGGACACCTGCGTTGTCGGCGGTCCCGTCTTCAGCGTCTCCACCGCCAGCAACTCCAACACGAATGACGGCCTCGTCCTCAACGGCGTGGTCAGCGGCGGCTACACGGGCGCGTCGAATGTGGTGCTCGTCAAGACAGGGGCGGGAACCATGGGTCTCGCCAACAGCGGCAACACCTTCGGCGGCTCTGGGTCCATCATCGACGTTACCAACGGCATTCTTTCTGTGACGAGCAACGGGGCTCTTGGTGATTCCAGCAACGTCGTCCGACTCAGCGCCAACAGCGGCACCAAGGGCCTGCGCCTCGGCGGCGGCACTGCTTACACGCTCACCGGTCGCACGATTTACCTGAACGCAGCGAACTCCGGCATCGACGTGACCGCTGGCACCACCGCCACCCTCGACACACCGTTTGCCTACAGCGCCGCGAACAATGCGATCCAGAAGAACGATCTCGGCACGCTCGTCATCAATGCCGACAACACCGGCTGGACCGGCGCGACCAACATTTCCGCCGGCATCCTGCTGGTGGACAACGCCAATGACCTGGGGAGCGGCGCGGTCGCGATCAACGCGGGTACCATGGGCGCGGCGCTCCAGCTCACGGGTGGTGTGAACATGGCAAACGCGCTCAACCTGAACAGCTCGGGCACGAACGTGTTCCTGGGTGGCTTCAATTCCCGCGGCCAGCTCTCCAATCTCTCCGGCTCCAACACTTACTCCGGAGCCATCACCATGAGCACGGATGCGGCCATCGGCACGATCGCGGGCACGCTCGACATCACCGGCGGCATCAGCATGGCCACCAGCACGGGCCGCGCCTTGCTCTTCAACCCTGCGGGTGGCAGCACCATCAACATCACCACCACGGCCCTTACCAATGGCGCGGCGACTTCCTGGTTTCGCATGGAGAAGCGCGGCACCGGCACGCTGAACATCACCACGACAAACAGCGCGGTGAACTTCACAGGCACGGGTATTTCGGGCGGTTTGATGCTGCAGGGCGGCGAAACCATCCTTTCAGGCGCCGGCACCCTCAACAACTCGGCGGCCTGGGGCGTGAACACCATCTATATGACCAACGGGTCCACGCTGACCCTCGACAACACCGTCACCAATACGGTCAACCGCACCAATGGCGGCAACGCCCGCGCCCTTACCCTTGCCAATGCGAACCTGAATTTCATCGCCAACGGTGCGGCGGTTTCCTCTGAAACCTTCGGCGCGCTACTCCCTGGCTGGGGCCGCAGCACCGTCACGCTGACCAACGCCGGTGCATCCAACGCCACGCTCACCTTCGCCAGCATGGTCAGCAACGTTGTCGCCGGCGGCGGCATCCTGCGCTTCAACAGCGCCCAGACCTTCAACACCACCACCAACCGCGTCATCTTCTCCACCGCCCCGACGCTGACCAACGGCATTATCCAGCGCGCCGTGGTGACGGACGCTTCCGGCACGAACTTTGCAACCTATGGTGGTGGCACACCGGCCCTCACCGCCTTCGCCGGCTACACCGTCTCCGATGGCACGGGTACGGGATCGGATGTCACCTTCACCAATGTCAACGGAGGCACCGCCTATGGCATCAATGCCTCGAACGTCAGCGGCGTCTTCTCCACCGCGCCGACCTACAACGTCACTGGTGACACCGTGGCACTGAGCAATCCCGGCCTGAACTTCCGCCAGATCAATGCACTGAAGATCGAAGGCAACAACACCGACGTGCTCTTCGCCACCTCCGGCGGTGTGCAGCTCGCCCTCGGCACCGGCAACCTGCTCGCTACCGGCACGGGGCAGACCATCGGTAATTCCACGCTCGTCGCCACCAATTCGGCACCGGCCATCTTCCTGGGTTCGATTTCCAACACCAACCTGCCGGCTGTCGCCACTGCTCCGGCATTCACCTCAGCAGAAGGCGGCATCATGGTGGACGCGGGCGCCGATCTGACGGTGAACGCGGCGCTCTTCAACACCGCCAACGTCACGAAAGGCCTGGATGGCAACCTGACCTTCAACACGAAGCAGTATTTCAATTCTGGCAACGCTACCTTCACCATCAATGGCGGCACGGTGACGCTCAACGGCGGGGAGAACACTCTCTGGCAGGGCGTGCAGGGCGGCACCGCAGGGCAGAATCTTTCGATCGGCCCGGGATCTACTCTCGATTTGAACGGCAATAGCCAGATGGTCGGCGACCTACGCTCCCCCAACAGCACCGCCGTTGCCGACAGCGGTGGTACCATTATCAACAACCTGGCTGGTACGGTCACCTTTATCAGTTCTGGTTCCGCTTCTGCGTGGGGCGGAAACATCTCCACCGGCACGGGGGACATCTTCTACAATAAGTCTGGGGGCAGTACCCAGACCTTCTACAGCAACAATACCTACACCGGTGGCACGCTCGTCAACGGCGGCACTCTGACGCTCACGGATGAGGGCCGTTTGTCCGGCACGACTTCCATCGTGCTCCAGAACGTCGGGTTTAACATCACCAACACCGGCACCATGGATTTGTCCGACCGCGTCAACGACGCCGCGTCCATCACCTTTTACGGCAGCCCGCTCACACTCAATGGGCGTGACAACACCAACTCCTATGAGAAGCTCGGTGCGGTCTTCTTTGCCGCCGGCAACAACAATCTGAACGCCTTGATGGGAGGTGGCACCGTTCGCTCCGCCGTCATCGAGTTTGGTGCCATGACCCACGCTTCGGGTGCCACGGTCAACGTCAACAACGTCACCGGCCAGCTCGGCAGCACCGGGCGCATCGTCTTTTCCAGCCTGCAGGCAGGGTCTGTGATCAACAACATCATCCCCTGGATGATTGACGGTGGCTCGACCTTGATGAGCTACCTGGCGCCTTCGCCGGGGAATCTTTCCGGTGGCATCGGTAATCTCGCCCAGCCTGGTTATGCTGGGTATGACGGCACTGTTCTGCCTACCTCCAGCAATCCCACGGGCAATTATTCGATTTCTGGTGGTGCCATCGCCATCCCTGTCGGTGGCTTGAACATCAACGCCCTCGACTACAATGCCTCTACTGGCAGCGTGTTGTCCTTCGCCGCTAACACGGACGTGCTCAACCTCACAGCCGGTGCCTTCATCCGTAATGGTGATGTCAACTCCCTTATCGGGGCCTCAGTTGACAACGGTCGCCTCACCGCTGGTGGCACCGGACCTTCCGCTGGCACTCGCGACCTTTACCTCTTCCCCTATAACAGCAGCGGTACCTCCACCACCTCCACCACTTACAACGTCCGTTTCATTGACAATCCGAACAATGGCGACGCGGTGCGGGTGATCTTCACCAACTTTAATACAAGTTCCCCCCTCGTCATGGCCAACGGCTTGAATAGCTACACGGGAGGCACCATCGTCAACAACGGTGCCCTAGTGGATCTAAGTGCCGTCGGTGCGGATGGTGGGGTCACTCTCGCCGCTATCCCCCAGGCTACTATTCTGGCGGACTCCCTTGTCATCAATCGAGGCTTCGTCCGGCTGCAGGGGAACAACCAGATCGATTTCGACATCACTCCGATTATCAATGACGGCGGTAATCTGAACCTGAACAACTTCAACCAGACGCTCGCTGGCCTCACGCTCAACAACAATGGCGGCGGCGGCACAAACTTCGTCACCACCGGCTCCGGCATCTTGACCCTGAACGGTGGCATCATCGCCAACTCAGGCAATGTGGGCAGCGTCACTACCATCAGTGGCGCGGGGACAGGCGGCATGGCAGTGGACCTCAACGGCACGAGCCGCACGCTGACCATCAATCCTGTCACGGTCAACGGAAACTCCACCGTCGCCAATGTCACCCCGACGCTCAACATCAGCTCCCCGATCGGCAGCTCTAGCAATCTCGCCACCACTGGCCTAATCAAGGCGGGCAACGGGTTGCTCCAGCTCTCCGGTGCCAACCTCTTCGGTGGTGGTGTGACGGTGAATGCAGGCGGCCTTGCCATTGGCGCCAGCACCAACGTCACCACTCGCGACGGTGCTACCGGCCTTGTGTCCGCCTTTGCCAGCGGTGCGGTCGGCACCGGTTCGCTGACCATCGGCGCGGCGGGCTCCTACCTCACAGCGGATGCCGCACGCACCCTCAGCAATGCTCTCGTGCTCGCAGGCACCCAGATCACTCTGAAGGGTACGAACAACCTCACCATCCACGGCAACAATGCCACCACCACGATGCTGGGTAACACCACCGTGACGGTGGACACGCCACAGGCCATCCTGACTTTGAACATGGTGCTCGATGATGGCGGCAATGCTTACAGCCTGACCAAGGAAGGTCTCGGTACCCTGGTTCTCGGCAACAACAACACCTTTACTGGTGGTGTGACGGTCAATGCGGGCACGCTGGCCCTCGCCGGTCTGAACGGCAGCAGCACAGCCCCAGTATTCACCGGCACCGTGGCCCACATCAATGATGGTGGCATGCTCGCACTGCTCAACAGTGGCACTGGCAGCAACGGCCTCATCAGCTACGCCAATAACATCACCATCAATGGAGCCAATGCCGCCGCCAACTTGCACGTCGGCAACAACGGGGCCAATACGACTAACACCATCCAGGTGGCAGACCTGTCTTTGAATGGTGGTCAGATACTCAACGTCAGCAGCCAGAACGGATACATCCTGCGTCTGCTCAACGTCAGCGGCGACACCGTCGGCGGGGCAGCACCGGAAATCAATGTGGCCTCGGGCTCCACGGTGGTGGTATTTAGCTACTCGGGGGACAAGCCCATTAACGTCGGCCAAGGCTCTCTGGTGTTCCCGGATCTGGTCAACATCGGCACCACCAACACCCTGAACGGCGGCACAGCTATCGCGCTCAGTGGCTCGTATCCCTTGGGGGTGCAGAATACGGTGCTCACTGCTGGCAACATGACCAGCTTCGGCTACACCAGCGGTGGGTTGAACGGAGCCTTTGCATCCCTTGCGTCCACGCCGACTGGCGTGGTGACTACTCAAGTCGCCGGTATCGGTTTCTCGGCTTCCAGTTTTGTGGGTAATATCTTGGGGGACGGCAGCATCGCCAATCGCCCTGCGGCCACCACTGCCTCATTTACTAACAGTGCTGCGGCCTACTCCGGCTTCCTGGAAGTCACCACCGCCGGTAGCTACACCTTCCGTTCCGGTACTGATGATGGTATGACGCTCTACATTGACGGTGTTGCCATTTACAGTGATGCCTTCGGCCACGGCTTCACGGACGCGGCGGCGGTCTCCACCACGCTAAGCGCCGGCTACCACTCCATCGTTTACAAGGTGACCAATGCTGGCTCCGCCGGTGGTTTCCGCCTTCTCTACTCTGGACCGGACACCAGCGGTAACGTGCAGAACATCGCCTCCAGCAAGCTGTTCTACACCACGGCAGCTCCCACGGTAGCCAATGGCTTCAATGGGGCGGCTATCATCAACAATGACTATTCGCTGGCCGCCAGCACTACGGCCACCATCGACACCTTCGGCACCCAGTTCGGCGCGGTGATCGATCCGGGCAAGACCTTCACCCTCGGCAACAATTCTGTGCTCAATGTGGTCAACGGCAGCAACGGCAGCTTCGGCACCGGCTGGTTCGGTTCCGCAGCTCCCACCACCATCGGCACGGGCGTCATCCTCGCCACCGCCAATACGGCCACTGCAGGTGCGGGTACGCTGAACCTCATCGGCACCATCACGCAGAGCGGCACCGGCTTGGTGACCGGCGTGGGCACCAGCGGTGCCTTGATCAAGACCGGTCAGGGCACGCTCATCATCGGGGGAGACAATGCCACGGCAGGCACCTTCACTGGCGATCTCGCCATCCAGGGCGGCACCGTCATGCTGAACCACGCGGGTGCGCTGCCGTCCGGCAATGTCATCGTCTCTGGCGCGAGTGTGACTGGGAACACCGGGGTCACCACCGCAGGATCAGCGGTCATTACCGGCATCACTTCCACCGCCAGCATGCAGCAGGGCATGGCCATCACCGGCACCAATGTCCCAGCAGGTTCGTATATCGTGAGTGTGGACAGTGCCACGCAGGTGACCATCTCGCAGAATGCCACGGCTTCCGGGTCTGGCATCGCCCTGACCGGAACCACCAACGGACGACTCGACATCAACGGGTATTCCATCAGCAACCCGCTCACGTTGAATGGGGCTGGAGGAGGCCAACTCGCGGCCAACTTCACCGGTGCCCTCTGGAACAGCAGCGCCACTGCGGCGACGGTGTCCGGGGCGCTCACGCTGGGTAGCAGCACCTCCATTGGCGGCTTCGGTGATCTGACACTCAGCAACACCATCACCTCGGCTGCGGGTTCCACACTGACCAAGACCGGCACCAACACCTTGATCTTGAGTGCGGACAATTCCGCCACTCTCCTCGGCCCGGTCACTGCGGCCCTCGGCACCTTGAAGCTAGGGCATGTCAGCGCACTTGGGGCATCAGGCACAGGGCTCTCCGTCATCTCTGGCGCGGTGCTTGATCTTAATGGCTTCTCGATCACGGGCGAAGCACTCAGTATCGCCGGCACGGGCTACGGCGGCAGTGGCTCGATTACAGGCGTGGGCACGGTCAGCTCCTTGGGTGCCTTGATCAACTCCTCCAACACCGCCGCCACTTGGTCCGGCAACGTGGCGCTCAGCGCGGCCACCAGCATCGGTTCCAACCGTTTCAACGCCACCTCCGGAGTCGCCACGGCGGGCGACATCACCCTCAGTGGCATTATCAGCGGCAACACGACGCTGACCAAGGTCGGCAACAACACGCTGACCCTCACCGCCATCAACACCTACGACGCCACCACCATCAACCTCGGTGCCATCGTCGTCAGTGGCGCAGGCACGTTGGGCGACGCAGGCACCATCACGCTGAATAACGGCACCTCTACGGGTTTTGTGCCGAACACACGCCTCACGCTGGATAACACCGCTTCCGGTAAAGCACGCCTCGGCGGGCGTCCGGTGACGCTCAACGGTGGTCATTTGGAGATCATCGGCAACGCAGGCACTGCGGTGAATGAAGCATTGGCCACTGACCAGCAGCTTGCGATGAATGGTGCCCACAACCTCATCACGCTTGACAATCTGGGAGCCAACCTGCGCATCACCACGGCGGGCGTTGGCACTTTCGCCCGTTTCAACAACGCCACCGCATTCGTCCGTGGCGACGCCTTGGGACAGGGCACTGGGGCCACAAACACGAACATCATCCTTGCTACTCTCACAGCGCCGACCAATGCGCAGACCATCATCGGACAGACGGCGACCAGCGGTACCAACATGCGCATCTACTCGTGGGCGATCGGTGATATCTCCGCAACGAGCAACGGTACCACGGCCACGACCCAGTTCCTCACCTATGATGCGGTTAACGGTCTTCGCCCTCTGAATGCCACCACGGAAATGGCGACGGCCTTCGCTGCTAATGTCAACCTCCGTGCCACCGGTGCGCTGAATTCTGGTGCTGCCGCTACTGGCATCACCAGCAATAGCATCAACTCCCTCACCTTCGAGAATGCAGGGCCTTTCACCATCAACGCTTTCCGCAACCTGCAGATCGAGTCCGGCGGCATCCTAGCCAAGACCAGCTCCTCCATCACCGGCGCGGGTACCTTCACCACCACCTCTCAGAGCACCAACCTGAATTTCCATGTCTATGGCTCCACCACCACTCTGACCATGGATGTCGCAGTCGGCGGACGCGTGGCCCCGACCTCCGGTGGCCTCACCTTGGCTGGGAACGGTAAGCTGCTGCTCAACTCGACGCTGGGTAATAGCTACACGGGCGGCACCCGCATCAACAGTGGAATCTTGGAGCTGGCGTCAGCCGCTCCGAACAACGCGCTCTTCTATCGCTTCGCCACCGCGCCGCTGCTCAACGCCACCACCACCGGTGACAACGACGACTTCCTCGTGATGTATGCTGGCGGCACGATCGAACTCAACGGCAACTCGCAAATCTTTGGTGATCTACTAAGCGGGAACAGCACCCCCGGCAGCGGCGGCATCATCAACAACTCGGGGGCCAATGCCACCTTCATCACCACGATCAACACCGCACGTAGCTGGTCCGGCCAGATCAACGGTGATATCAATTTCATCAAGACCGGCGGTGCTCAGTTTACTGTTTGGGACAATAATCAGTTCACCGGCAACCTCACCCTCATGGGCAGCATCACCGCCCTCGGCGATCAGGGGCGTTTCTCTGGCATGGGTGCGGGCGACACCATCAGCATCCGCAACAGTCTCCTGCGCTGGGATGATTCCGTGAACCAGGGCATGAACAACCGCATCAGCAGCGCGGTGGCCTATCAACTGGACGGCGGTGCCTTCGAGTTTATCAGCCGCAGCAACACCGCAGGCAGCGTGACCTTGGGCGACCTCTCGCTCATAGGTGGCAGCTCCATTCTGCGTGCCAACGTGGGAAGCTCGGGCCTCGGCACAGCCACGGTGAACCTCAACGGTGCTTTCAGCCGCACGGCCAACTCCACCCTCACCTTCCTGTCCGCATCCGGTATTGTCGGCTCCAATCCGTTCTTCTACTCCACCGCATCTGCCTTGAACACTAACACCATGGGCATCCTCGGTGCTTGGGCGTTGGTCAGTGCGACGGATGGTACCACTGCAGCCAGCAACCTGGAGTTCGCCACCTACGACTCAGTGGGCGGCATCCGTGGCCTAAACCTGCTGGAGCAGACCCCCACCTTGGCGGCAGCAGCCTCCACCAGCAATGTCCGCTTCAGCGGCACCCAATCCGTGCTGGCTGGCGGTCAGACCATCAACACGATCACGCTCAATGGTGCAGCCACAGTGGTGAACTTTGCCGCCGGTTCCGATACGCTAACTCTCGCCGCCGGTGGCCTTCTTTCCGGTTCTGATAACGCCACTCGAACCATCGGCTCCGCCGCCGTTCGTGGCCGGATCACCTCCAGCCTCTCGGAATTCTTCATCCACAATGGAGCCAATACGCTGACGATCAATTCCGACATCACCGGCACCACCAATCCGGTCTTTACCTCCGGCGGCACCGTGGCTGGCGCGACGATCCGTCTGACCAATGCTAACACTTATGTCGGGAACGCCTTCTCTAACGGCGTCATCCTGCTTCTCGACAACCAGACTGGCTCTGGGCAATCCATCACTGGCGATCTGACGATTACCGGCGGTGATGCGAGTGGCGGCGACACCGGCGCGGTCGCCAATGCGACCACCCGCATCCTCGGCAACCAGCAGATCGCCGACGCGGCCACGGTCACCGTCCGCGGTGGCGCAGTCTTGGACTTGAACAGCTTCAATGAGACCTTCTCCAAACTGGTCTTCAACTCCCAGGGCGGCATCAGCGGCGGCGCGGCGGTGATCACCGGCATCGGCACGCTGACACTGACCAACTCGGCGGACACCATCAGCGCCACCAACTTAGACGACGTGCGCGTCATCCCGACCGTCAGTGGTCGCCTCAGCCTGCCGTCCACTGCCACCTTCACGGTAGCCCAGGTAGCTGGCGGCCTCACCGCCATGCAGGGTACTGCTGGCCAGTCCAACGAACAGATCGGCCTCTCGATCAATTCCAACATCGTCAGCAGCGGCACGATCAACAAGGAAGGCGTGGGTGTTCTCCAACTGGGCGGTTACAGCAACCAGATCTTGGCGGTGAACGTCAACAACGGCGCTCTCGTCCTCGGCCCGACCGCGAATGGCAACGGTTCCATCTACACCGCCACCACGATCAACCTCGCCAACGCCGGCACCATTCTCGACATGCGTGGCAACTCGAACATTGCCGTCGGTACCATCAGCGGCGTGGCAGGCACCTTCATCAAGAATTTCAACCCGCTCGCCGTAGGCACGCTCGTCACGGGTGACAGCACGAGCGGCACCTTCGCGGGCACCTTCACCAGCGACTACACCTCGGGCCTGCTGAACGTGACCAAGATCGGTTCTGGTGACTGGACACTTACCGGCGACAGCTCCGGCACCATGCTGGGCACGCTGACCATCCTTGGAGATGCCGTAGTGCTTGACCAGGCCACCGGCCAGCTTGGCTTTGTGACGACGAACCTGGGTGAGGGCGGTGTGCTCACGCTCAATGGAGCCAATGCTCTTGGAAACCGGCTCGGCGGCCCCCAGTCTGTTCTGTCCAGCACTGCCAACCGCGTCCTCAACATGCGCGGTGGCGTGCTCAACTATCAGGGCAGTAGCAGCAGCGCCATCGTGGAAACCCTCAACACCGTCGCCAACGTCGCTGGTGAGAGCCAGTGGAACCTGACCTCCAACGGCAGCTTCCAGACCCGCATCAGCCTCGGCACCATGTCGGCGCAAAGCGCGACCAATCAAGGCTCGCTGATTCTCAATGCAGGCCCCACGGGCACCCTAGGTGGCGGTGCGCCGGGCGCGAATCGGGTGAACGTCATCGCCGCCACGCCGACACTCGTCGGCACGAACCCGGCGGTTTTGGGTTCCGTCACGAACGGCATCCGCCCGGACATCATCGGCATCGACAGCAGCAACACCACCGGCGGCTTCGTCACCCATGATGCCAACGGCTACCGCCTCCTGACGTCCGCTGAATACCGCAGCCTTTCCGCCTCCTCCGCCACGGGTACCGGCGTCGTGCTGCTGGGATCAATGAACAATTCCACCACGCTGCAACTCGCGGATGCCTCGAATTTGTTTGTCGGCATGGCTGTCAGCGGCACTGGAATTGCAGCCAACTCGACCATCAGCAGTATCTCGGGCAACACGATCACCCTCAGCGCGGCCACCACCGGCGGTGCCCAGGTGCAGCGCGTCACTTTCGGTGCTACGGCCGGTGCGAATTACATTGCCACTGCGGCCAATGCCGTCCAGCAGGCCACCACCCTCCAGAGCCTCACGCTCAACAGCGGCGGCGGCTTCACCTACTTCGGCGGCGGCAACCTTGCCAGCACCAACAGCCCCAACGGCCAGATGTACGGCCTCAACGGCGCACTGAACACCCTCACCATCAGCAGTGGCGGCATCATTGCCAACACTGGCAATGTCGGCTTCAGCGGTGGTTCCATCACCTCCGGCTCCAGCCCGGTTCACCTGCATGTGCTCGGCGGGGGCACCACGCTGACCGTCGGCAGCACGATCCTAGGTAGTGGTGGCATCGTGAAATCGGAGGACGGCACCGCCACGCTCACCGGGAGGAGTTACAACTCAGGCCCCACGACGGTGAACGCCGGCACTCTGAAACTGGGCGCTGGGCTTGGCCTCAATCCCTTGCTCGTGGCTCCGACGGCCACAGTCGCCACGGTCGCTGACCTCAACGTCAACGGCGGTGTCTTCGATCTCAATGGCAACACCCAGGCCGTCCGCAGACTCACCAACAACACATTCAGCATCTACGCGAACGGTGCCGGGACGGTCACGAACAGCAGCGGTTCCACCGCCACGCTCCTCGTCGTCCAGGACAACACGGCCATCACCTTTGCCGGCGACATCAACGGCGGGAACATCAACTTCGAGAAACAGGGCTCCAACAACCTGACCCTTGTCAGCGCGAATAACCTCGGTTCCGGTAACCTGACGGTGAAGGGCGGTGCCTTGATCCTCCGTGACAGCGCCACGATCACCACCACTGGCGCGATCAGAGCGCAGTTCGGACAGATCACCCTCGACAACGGTGGCCTCGCCCTGGTCAATCCCTCACGCATCGGTGCCAACCCCATTAGTCTGACCGGTGGCACCCTCTCCTTCCTGGCCGGTGACTTGTACGACACCCAGACCCTCGGCGCGATCACGATCAACGGAGGTGCCAACGTCATCAACAACTCCGTTTTCGCCGGCGGTTCGCAGACTGGCTCCAGTTCGGTGCTCACACTGGCCAGCCTCACTCGCGGTGATACCATCCAGTCCACCATCAACTTCACCAGTAGTGGTGGCAACTTAGGTGGCCCGGTGAGCGGCTTGAACAGCCTCTCCAACGCCGGAATGCTCAATCAAGCGGCCAATCCGCAGATCTTGTTCACCTCGGCTCCGGTGCTGACCGGCGGCATCATCGGCGGCTGGGCAGTGGTCAACGGCGCAGACTTTGCCAGCTACTTGGCCACTCCAGATCCCATCACCGGTGCTGTCGGCGTGAGCTTTGTGGGCTTTAGCAACAACGGCCAGACACCTTTTGGCGCTTACACCAACAATCTCACCAACGGTCTCGCGGCCAACAATGTGTCCGACACAGTCAGCCGCACCGCTCTGGTCTCCCGCACGGTGAACTCGGTGCGCATCACTGCCGCCTCGACCGCCGCCGCCATTATTCAAACCAACACAGGACGTGACCAGCAGGTGAACATTCTCACCGGTGGCTTGCTCACCAACAACGGCGGTCAGGCCGTTGACTTCCGCCTCGGCCTGACCACCGGGGCCGTCGCGAACTCCACCCTCTATGCCTACGCCAACAGCGGCACCACCACCCTGAGCGGCAAGATTTCCGACAACCTGTTTGGCGCGATCAATTTCGTAAAATCCGGCGCGGCGACGGTTGTGCTGGGCAACTCGCTCATCAACACGGTCGATAGCACCACTTCGAGTTCGAACATTGTCACCACCCTCGGCGCAGGTAGCACAACGGGTTTAGTCATCGGCATGCTCGCTCCTAACGTCAACGGTATCGGCGCGGGCAACTACATCACCGGCATCACCTCCGGCACCACCTACACGACCGGTGTCAATGTGGGTACGGGCAGCACGACGGATGCCGATGGTTCCTATGGTTATCCAGTGGCCCAAGTACTCCAGGGGCTGACTCTGACCAATGGCACCAATACGATCACGGTACCGGTAGGCACCAGCATCATGCCTGGTGCCACGGTTTTGGTAGCCGTCGGTGGCTCCGCCAGCGCGGGTACCACAGGCCTCACGGTGGCGAGTGTGTCCGGCACCACTGTCACGCTCTCCGGCAACTACACCGGCACCACCGGCACGAGCGCCGTGGTCTTCGGCCCTGCTGCAGGTGCCAGCCTGCTCTCTCAGCCCACCACTGGCCCCGCTGCCAGCACGACGGTGAATGTATTGACGCCCACCGGAATCGTCGCGGGCATGTATGTCAGCGGCCCCGGCATCGCTCCTGGAACGACTGTCAGCAGCGTTTCCGGCAACACAGTCACGCTCTCCACCGCCACTTCAGGGCCGGTGAATAGCAACATTTCCTTCAGTCCTGCACCAGTGGGTCTGACCGATACCGGAGTCGCCCTCAGCGTGGCTGGCAGCAACACCGTCACGGTCTCCGCAGCGAATGCGCCTGGCATCTACGCCGGCATGAGTGTGACAGGTTTTGGCATCGCGACCGGCACTGTCGTGTCCAGCATCAGCGGCACCACGGTGACATTGTCTCAGAACACCACAGCGCAACTCGCTGGCTCCTCCAACACGACGACGCTGACTTTCGGGACACAGCTCGCTAATTCCGCCACCAGCATCCTCGCCCGTGGCACGACCACCGCCAGCAGCTCCACTGTCACCGTCGGCAGCACTCAGGGGCTTTATGTTGGGATGAAAATCACCGGCACTGGCATCCCAGCCAACTACGAGATCACCGGCATCCTCAGCGCCACCACCTTCTCCATCGGGCCGATCTCCACGGGTGCCGCTTCCGGCACGGGGGTCGCCGCTGGCACGAACAACTTCACCATCACCGCCCCGAGCGTGGTGCCCACCTATGCCAATGCTTACAGTGGTGACACCGTCGTTAACCAGGGCACGTTGCAGATCGGCAGCAGCAGCAATGGCATCGCAGCAGGGGCCATCCAGGTGGCAGGTAACCTGATTCTCAACAACGCTAACGCCACGCAGAACACCGTCAACGGTTCCATCGCTTCGACAAGCAATGTGACCATCAACGGCGGCGGCGTCCTCACCTTGGTCGGCAACAACACCCTCGCGTCCATCACCTTCAACAACAGCGGCGGCACGGCCACTCCGACCGTTACCGGCGGCACTCTCGTGGTGAACGGCAATATCACCGCCACCAACGACAACTACGCCACCACGCCAACGATTTCCTCTGGACTCGAACTCAACGGCAGCACCAAGACCATCAACGTCAACGGCAGTTCGCCCATGGGTCTGATCATGAGCGGGGTTATTCAAAACACGATGAGCGCCACACCGGCTGGTTTGATCAAGACGGGCACCGGCTCTCTCGTGCTCAGTGGCGCAAATACCTTCACCGGCGGCGTGCAGTTGCAAGGCGGCACACTCATCTTGAACGCGGACAGCGCTCCGAGCACTGTCGGCTCCACCGTCACCAGCGGCCCGCTGGGCACCGGGACACTTACCATCGCGGGAGGCACCACCGTCCAGTCAGGTTCAGCGGCCCGCACGGTGGCGAACTCGGTTGTGGTGAACGGTGACTTCACTTTTGGCGGGACGGCAAGTACCAACAATTTGACCTTGAATGGCACGGTGGATCTCGGTGGAGCGGTCCGCACCATCACCGTTACTAGCCCGCAAGTGACCGGCACCATTGGCGGCATCATCAGCAATGGAGGAATCACCAAGGCCGGCAACGGCATCCTCGTGCTCAACAATGCTGGCAATACCTTCACTGGCGGCGTCACTGTCAGCGGCGGCCTGCTCAAGCTCGGTGCCTCCGGTGCCCTCGGCACCACTAACACGCTCTCCGTCCTCTCCGGTGGCACGCTGGATTTGAACAACATGAACCTCACCGTGGCCTCGCTCTCGGGTGACAGCAACACCACTGGCGGCTTGATCACAAGCTCCGCCACCAGCGGCGTGGTGACACTTACGATCGGTGATGCTACCAGCACCGGCTTCGGCGGCGCGATCACCAACAACGTCGGCTCCACCCTCAACTTAGTGAAGCAGGGCACTGGCACCCTCACACTCGGCGGGCCAAACAGCTACAGCGGCAGCACCACCATTACGGATGGTAGCATCACCAACGCCGCCAATGATGTAATCACGGATAGCAGTGCTGTGACGCTGAATCCTTTGTCCACCACCGCCAATTGGAACCTCAACGGATTCAATGACAGCATCGCTTCGCTGACCATCTCCGGCGCCTCGAACAGCGTCTCTACTGTGCAGACCGGCGCTGGCACCCTCAATTTGTTGGGCAATGTGACATATGACGCCACCAGCAACCCCGGCGCGGCCACCATTTCCGGCAACCTCTCGCTTGGCGGGACAGCCGTCGGCACGGCACTGCCGGGAGCCGTAAATCGCACGTTCAATGTCGGTGACAGCAGCACGATCCTTGGGGCCAATCCGGAGTTGGAAGTCACAGCCACTGTTTCTGATGGCACCGGCAGCACGGGGGACAGCGTCACGAAGACGGGCGCTGGTGTTCTCCGCTTTACCAGCGTGGCGAATACTTACTCGGGCACTACCACGATCTCCTCCGGCACGCTTCAAGCCACTAAGCTTGCGGATGGTGGCCAGTCGAGCAGCATCGGGGACTCCTCCAACGCGGCTAGCAACCTCGTGGTCAACGGAGGAACACTCAGCTACGTCGGCACGGGAGCTTCTAATGGCACAACGGACCGTCAGTTTACTATGGGGACTGGTGCCAATGCGGCGACTCTTGATGCCTCCGGTAGCAGCGGCAGTGCAATGGTTCTCACCAACACCGCTGCGGTGACGCTGAGCGGATCGGGGACGCGTACTCTGACCTTGAGCGGCACCAACACAGACGCGAACACCATCGCCGCACCGGTCGGAGACAACGGTGGCGCGACCTCGCTGGCAAAGACAGGCTCCGGAACCTGGGTGGTCACGGCTGCCAATACTTACACTGGAACTACTAGCGTCAACGATGGAACCTTGGTGCTCACAGGCAGCATCGCATCCACTGCGGCGGTCACCGTCAATGAGGTTGGCGGCTCACTGAGCAATGCGGCAGTGCTCGCTGGGGCTGGTGATGGTGTGAGCACGGGCATCATCGCCGGTGCTGTGACAGTGGGCTCCGGTTCCGGGGCAGGCATCCTGAGCCCTGGCACACCGTCAGCAGCCAATGGAACCATGACGATCACCGCTGGGGGCACGGCGCTTACTGTAGCGGATAGTTCTCAAATCCAGCTTGGGGTTACCACTCCCACAACAGCCGCGGTTATCACCTTTGCCAACGGTCAGTATGAATACAACGGTAATAACTATGCCTCCGCCCAGGCTTTGTTCACTGGGGTGGATGGTGCGGCTGCCCTCTCAACCTGGAACGTGGCTCCATCTTCTTCCACTAACCACGATTTCATCAATCTGACCGGCACCGCTTCCAACCTCACCGTGGGCAACCGCGCCACTGCGACCTATGGCGACGGCTCCATCCGCGTTCTCGATGCTGGCATTGTCCCCGGTAGTCTCAGCATGGGGCAGGTTTTCAACCTTATTGACTGGACGCAGGCTTCCGCAATGGGCTTCACCTATACCAGCGGCTTTATTGGTGGCTCCAGTCCGATGGCAGGCAATCTCGACCTCCCGGACCTTGACCTGATCACCGGCACGACAGGAGTCTGGGCATGGGATACCTCAGCCTTCGGAAGCTACGGAATATTGGTCATCGTCCCTGAGCCCAGTCGCATGCTTCTGCTGATGCTTGGCCTCTTGGGTGTGTTCCTTCGCCGCCGTCGCAGGAACATTGCTTGATACAGGAAACTGACTTCAGGCAAGCTTGTTTGGGAATAGGCAAGCTTGCCACCTCCTCAATTTCTAGGAAGCACTGCGGGTAGCGTTAACCGTCCTCTACCTCCGGCGCGAGAATGCTTGAACGGTTGGAAGACATTGCGGGTTGAGAATGGCCGTCTCAGCGATTTTTCTGCCCTTCAGCCCACCGGATGGCAAAGAAAGTCAGTTGATTGCCGTCATTGATTCCGAGTTTGGTGCGGATGTTCATCTTATGCACGTCCACGGTCTTGGTGCTGATGCGAAGCACCTCCGCGATCTGGCCGGTGTTTCTGCCCTCACCGATGAGACGGAAGACTTCAAATTCACGGTCACTGAGATCCGAGATGCCATCTCTGCCTTCCGGCTCACTCGGCCCGCCGTTGAAAAATGAGCGCAAAATGTCGTCGGACATGTCTTCGCTCACAGCGATACCTCCTGAGAGGATGCGGCGGATTGCATTGCCGAGCGATTTTTGAGGGGCGCTTTTCATGACATAACCGCGCGCACCCGCCTTCAGAGCACGCTGGGCGTAGAGCTTCTCCTCGTGCATTGAAACGGCCAAGATGGGCAGTTGAGGACGCAACAGGCGGATGTCCTTGATCAGTTCAAGACCGGAGCGGCCAGGCAGGGAAATGTCCACGATCAGTACATCCGGTGTTTCTTTTTCCACGTTGCGCATGGCCTCGGCCGCATCTCCGGCCATCCACAGGCAGCGCATGTCAGGCGTGTTGTCGATGAAGAGGCGGAGCCCCTCGCGCATCATCGCATGATCATCGACAATGGCCACGCGGACCGATGTCTGAGCCGGGGAATCCTTCGTGGGAGAGGGAGCTTGTTTGGTCATGGCGGGCTTTTTTATGAATGAGGATTGTCGTCAACCTTTGATGGAATGTGAACCGTGGCAATGGAGATTTCCGGCGGGCCTTCGAGCACGGAGCGTTGCAACGTGGCGGAGAGTGTGAACAGACGTTCCCTCATCAGGTGCAGGCCCATACCGTCTTTTTTTGAATTATCCGCGGCGTTCACAAACGGTTTCCCGTCGTGTTTCACAGTGAGTTCGACGAGTCCTGGATGCCGACGTACCAGAATTGTCATGTTGGCAGGCTTGGAATGCTTCCCGGCGTTGATCGCGAGCTCCTGAGCGATCCGGAATACCTGTTCCTGGGAGTGTCCTGACAGATGCCCGTGGAGGGGGGCGCTGTTCACAGTGCAATGCACTCCGTAGGCTTTGTGTACGAACAAGGCCACATCCTCCAGCGCGTCCTCCAACCCGCTTTGCTCGAGACCCACTGGGGAGAGACCACGTGCCATACTGCGGGCGATCACGGCGGTCTCTGTGAGCTCGCCCACCACTTGCCCTGCAAGGGATGTCTTCTGTCCGTCCGCCGTAGAGATGAGATCCTGTAGCACCTCGGCCTTGAGCTTTGTGGCGGTGATGCGCTGGCAGAGGTCATCGTGCAGTTCACGCCCGATCTGCCGCCGCTCATCCTCCGCTGCTTCCAACACCGAGTTTTCCGCTTCCCGCAGATGCCTCACCGTCTGGGTAAATTCACGCGAGATCATGGCTAGCTCGTCTGTTCCATCCAGAGGCTTCGGCATGCCGCCCTGGTTAGTTGAGCTGCGGAAGATGCCCAGCATTTTTGTCACCCGGCTCATGAACAGCTCGTCCAAAGCCTGCCAGAGCAGCAGGCAGAGGGCTAGAAGGATCGCTATCTGCGCGATGAACTCGTGCAGCGCATCCATTCTCACCTGCTTCATGTCCTGCTGGTAGTCGTACCGCATGACTACCGCGCCTTTGCTGGCAACGTCGTATCCCTCAAAAAACTCGGATGCGACAACCACGGAGCTCTCCCCAGAGAGCCAGACAGCTTGAGCGAGTGTGAGGTCGAGTGATTGCTGGATGCGGGGCCAGTCGGAGGCCAGAGGTGTTTCGCGGATGTCAGCGCCCCTCCACTGCAATTGGGTCGAAAACCGTATCCGCCCTTCGCGGGTGCAAACGACGCCGAGATCGAGTCTGGGGGACAGCGCGGCGTATGACAGCTCCAGCTCGGCTGCGCTTCCCTGGTTTCTTCTGAGCAGATGTTGAAAAATCCCCGCCAGCGGACTTGCCTCGCTGAGCGCCTCCATTTTCAGGCGGGATAGCCGACGTTCGGTGATCCAGCTTTGATGGCATCCGTGGTTGATCACCAGCAGCAGCACGCCAAACAGCAGCACTAGCAGAGTGACGCGTCCTTTGATCGTGCTGGGGCGCTTCAATGCAGGGCCTCCTTGTAAAGACGGGAGTCAATCCATTCCGGGCCGGGTGGGTCTGAGGGGGAAAGGCCATTTCTCAGCATCTGTTCCCGGACGATGCGGGCCATCCGGCACAGTGCGGGGTCTGACCCGTCTAGGAGCTCGGCGTTCCTTTTCTCGTCAGCAGGCTTCCAATGCTCGAGGCTCGTGAGAAACTGCGGGGTGGTCATCTCCATGCGCCGCAGTATGGACTCCATTCCCTTGAAGGGTTTCCCCGAGCGTATCGGATCCAGCATTCTTGCATGGGCCTTGATCAAAAGTGGGAGCACTTGTTGCTGCTCCTTGCATGCCTGATCGGACGCCACCAGCAGCCGGAAGATCGGAATTTTCAGATTGGTAGAGTCGAACAGCCGCCGGTGGTTTGAATCGTCCAGCCGGGTAAGCCACGGGTCGGCGGCCACCGCCGCCTCGATTTTTCCTTCGCGGAACATGGTTTCGATTTCCGGCTGGATCAGCGGCACGACCTCCACGTCCTGCAACGTCATGCCAACGTGATCGAGAGCGTTGATGAGCAGGTACAGCCCGACTCCGTAGAGGTCCACGCCGATTTTACGCCCTTTCAAATCCCGCACTTGGGTGATTTGAGGTTGCGCAACCAGCGCGTCACCCCCGGTGGACTCATCCAGCACCATCAGCACTTTGATGTTGCGCGCAGAGACACGTTTTTGCAGTGCGCCGTCCAGCGTCAGTATCGCGACATCAACCACCTCATCATCGAATGTCCGCTGGACGGCGGACGCCCACGGCAGCTCGATGAGATGAACTTTGTCCTTGGGGAGCAGGCCAGAGTCACGCGCTAGGACGAAGCTTTCCGTGCCGGGCCACAGGCTGATCGCGATCTTCAAACGCGGCTTGATTTCGGTGTTCGGGAAAAGAGCCACGCCCAGCATGAGCAACACGGCGCAGGCTGGGGCTGCGAACCGTCTGAGTGTGGATCGGAGGTCAACCATTTCAGACCCCATGATGAACCATTCGGGGGCTGGGTGTCCACGGGATTCAGGGCATTCTTCACCGGAGAAACATCTGCTGTGCGGCGCTTGTGAAATCTTTGGTGGCCTGCGACAAACCGCCCGCTAATCTGTTTGCATGTCCCATCCTGCCTTCACCCGCCGTCGTTTCATCACCGCCAGCGCCGCCGCGCTGGGTTTCCCCACGATCATTCCCGCCACCGCGCTCGGTAAAGGCGGACGACCGGCACCTTCGGAGCGCATCACTGTCGGTGCCATCGGTTGGGGGACAATCGCAGGTGACTGGACCCCTTCTTTTTTGAGCAATCCGAAGTGCCAAGTCATCGCCGTGGCCGATCCGATGAAGGAGTACAACCATTATGGCTACGATGGCAAGGAGGCCGGTGGGCGTGAGGCCGGTCGCAAGGCCATTGACGAGGCCTATTCTAAATCCGACCACAAGCCCGCCAAGGTCTGCACCGCGTACGCTGATTTCCGCGAGATGATGGAGAAGGAGGACCTCGACGCCGTACAGGTCTCCACGCCGGACCACTGGCACGCTTACATGGCCATCTACGCCGCGCGTAAAGGCAAGCACATCTACGGACAGAAGCCGCTCGCGCTCAACATCGCCGAAGGGCGACGCATGAGCGACGAAGTGGCGAAGGCAGGCATCACTTGGCAGACAGGTAGCCAGCAGCGCAGCGACCAATATTTCCGTCTCGCCTGCGAGCAGGTGCGCAATGGGCGCATCGGTAGGCTCAAAGGCGTGCGTGTCGGCCTCCCTGGTGGTCACAAGGACTGGAACGGCATGGCCGCTCAAGTGAACCCCGCGCCACCGCCGTCGGACTTCGATTACGAAATGTGGCTCGGCCCGGCGGAGCAGATGGATTATCGCCCCGCGCTGCTGCCGCTGAACTGGCGCCACAATTTCAACTTCTCCGGCGGTATGATCACCGACTTCGGTGCGCATCACATCGACATCGCGCAGTGGGGTATGGGCACGGATCTGACCGGCCCAGTCGAGGTCAAAAACGTCTCCGGCACGCTCGATTTGAAGGCGCTCTACAACACCGCCAGCGAGTTCACCTTTGAATGCGTTTATGAAAATGGCGTGGTCATGCACGTCGCTAGCCCCGAGCACGCTCTCATGCCTGAGGTCGCCACCGTCATGAAGAACTCGAAGAAGCCCTTCGACCACATCGGCGTCTTTTTTGAAGGCGAGGGCGGTAAGTGGATCTACGTCAACCGCGGCAAGATCCAGGCCAGCGACCCTGAAATCCTGCGCGACAAGGCCCGCGACGGCGAGGTGCATCTCTACGAAAGCAAGGACCACACGGACAATTTCCTCTCCTGTATCTACGACGGTAAACCCACCGCCACACCGATCGAGGTCTCGCACCGCAGCATTAGCATCGCACATCTGGCGAACATCGCCCTGCGCAGCGGGAGCAGCTCGCTCAAATGGGATCCGAAGACGGAGACCATCGCGGACAATGCCGCCGCCACGAAGCTGTTGTCGAAGGAGTGGCGCAAGCCCTGGGTGCTTCTTTGATCATCCATTCCCCATGTGATTTACATGCTAAAGGCGCGTCTCCCATTTGTCCGTCTCATCTTGACCGTCTCCATGGTGTCCCTGATGGCGGTGCCTTGTGTAGACGCCCAGGAAGGGCCAGAGACGATCAAGATCGGCCCACTAAAGCCGCTGGAGACGCTCCCATCACTCTCCTCTGAGCAACCGGTTCCCAAGAAGGCAGCCGCTGCGCAGTCTGAAAGCAAGGCGCAGACACCACCTACCGCTGCCACGCCGCCTCCGCTGCCCACGAGCAGCTCTCTCACTCTCTCGGGGTCGGTCGCGCAGGCTTATCTCTACATTGAGCCCTACCAGACACGCTTCGAGGTGTTGTTCGACGCCACCACCGTCTTTACATGGCTTCTACCTGGCCAGAAGACACCACAGTCTCTGTCCTCTGAAAAACAGAAGGAGATGATCTCCGCAGCCACGGCCCGTGCGGCTGAATGGTGCGCCATGAACACCGCCGATGCCGAGCTTCCCCTCCCGCAGCTTGTCGTGGCGGTGATCAAAGGCGTCCCAGGAAACACGCTGCCATTGAAGGAGGGGGAGGAGGTGCCGGTGAATCAGGCGATGTTTGGCTTCATGTGGGAGTTTGCCACGCCGCCCGGCCCGGACGAACTCGTCGTCACATGGAAGGGGTGGCTTGCGGGCCTATCAAAGCTCCCGGTGCATGTTTACTTCGGCCCTTTGAGCGAGAAGGGGGAGATCCATCCTGTCATCAAGACTTTCCGTTGGCGGAATCTCGGGCGTCTTCCGCGCCCCGCTCCGCTGGCTTCAGTGCCCCAATACGAGGTGCCATCTCCTCTACGGCTGCCACTGGGCGGCATTTTGTGGTTGCTGGGCGGTGTCATTTTTTATGTGTATCTGAAAAGCAAGGATCACAGGCTTCCAGGCGGCAGTCTTCCTTATGTGGCTGTCTGGTTGCTAGGTGCCGTGCTCATGAGCC
Source organism: uncultured Prosthecobacter sp. (assembly GCA_964421275.1). Classification (GTDB taxonomy): domain Bacteria; phylum Verrucomicrobiota; class Verrucomicrobiia; order Verrucomicrobiales; family Verrucomicrobiaceae; genus Prosthecobacter. The sequence continues at coordinate 9,087 of CAYQWE010000025.1, read as the reverse complement.
AGTTGTTGGTGATTCCTTTGCAAACCGGCGGGGAGGGGCCCGTTGTCAACGACGTCGGAGAGGCACAGCGAGTCGTCACCCCTTTGCTGCGCAATGTTTACCGCGCCTTTGACCATCATGTCGAGTCAGACGTCTATGATGTCCTCGCCCGCAGCGTCGATGGCGAGCTTTTGCGCCGCCTCTATCTCGAAACCATTCAGGCGCTCACACTTGATGGTCGTGAGGGCACTCGTGTCACCATCGCCGAATTCTCTGCCAATGTGGACAAGGTGGAGCCGAATCCTAATGGCGAAGGTTTTGTCGCTGATTGCAACTGGATGGCACGTGGCATCGTCGGCCACTGGGGCCACAGCCATCCGCGTGTGAACATCTACAACGCACGCATCACGGTCACGCCTCATGATGGCGAGTGGAAGCTCACCGGTATGGAGGTTCAGGAAGTGCGGCGTTTGTGATCCGTGTTTCGCCCTCGCCATTGTAAGCAAGTAACAGACTGACGACGTATTACCCTGATGCGCCGTCACATCATCCTTCTCGCCGCCGCCGCAGGTGTCTCCGCCAGTGCCGCCGATCTTCCGCCGGACAAGGGCAATGCCATCCCTGACAGCGCTAAGCGGCCCATCGTCGTCACCGGCAAGTCCACGCTCGCTCTGCCGAAGTACGATTTGCAGGACGGCTACACGCTCGAAGTCGCTGCCGCGTCGCCGCTCGTCACGCATCCGATCATGGGCTGCCTCGACGACAAAGGCCGTCTCTTCGTCGGCGATGCCACCGGCGTGAATTGGAACAAGAAGCAGCTTGAGGCAAATCCTCCAAACCGTGTGCTCATGCTGGAGGATACCGACAAGGACGGCGCTTTCGACAAGAGCACCATCTTCGCAGACAAGATGACCTTCCCGCAGGGAGGCTGTTGGTTGGATGGATCACTCTACGTCGCCTCGCCTCCCGGCATCTGGAAGCTCACGGACACTGACAACGACGGCGTGGCGGACAAGCGTGAGGAGATTGTCACTGGTTTCGATTACACCGGTAATGCTGCCGACATCCATGGCCCGTTCTTGCATCCCAACGGCCGCCTCTACTGGTGCCACGGACGCAAAGGTCACGACGTGAAGCAGAAGGACGGCACGCCCGTCGATGCCTCGCTCGCCTGCGGCATCTGGAGCTGCAAACCGGACGGTAGCGATGTCGCCTGGCACTCGCTCGGCTGCGGAGACAACCCCGTAGAGGTCGATTTCACCCGCAGCGGTGACATCATCGGTGTGCAGAATCTCTACTACACCCAGCCACGCGGTGACACGATCATCCACTGGCTCTACGGCGGCGTCTATGAGCGCAGCGATCAGCTCAAGGCCATCGCCCATCTCCCGCGCACGCTCGAAACCATGCCCGTGATGTACAACTTCGGCCACGTCGCCGTCAGCGGCTGCTGCTTCTGGAAGAGCTATCCAACCGCGAACCGAGAACCGCGAACTGAGAACTTCATGGTGACTCACTTCAACACCCAGCGCCTCGTGCGCATGGAGCTCACACCCAGCGGCAGCACCTACAAGGCTGTCGAAAACGAGTTCCTCAAACTCCACAACCCCGACATCCACCTCACCGATGTCATGGAAGACCCACGCGACGGCTCCCTCCTCCTCCTCGACACCGGCGGCTGGTTCCGCATCGGCTGCCCGAGCAGTCTGATGGCGAAGTCGGATCTGCTTGGCGCGGTGTATCGCATCAAGCCGAAGAAACCTCATGCCGTGACACTTACTCAGGTGTCGAAGCCTGTGTCTAATTTGAAGTCCCGAATTGCCGCGTTAAAATCCGACGACGCACAAGCACGGCGACAGGCTTTGGAATGGGTTGCTCAAACTCTGCCCGACGAAGGTGAGGTCTTGAGCGCTCTAGGGCAGTTACTTGATCAGGAGATCGACCCCTCGTCCGAACATCTTTTGATTCATGCACTTCGTAGAATGAAGCCCCCATTTCACAGTGGACCGGCCTCTGATCGATACATGAGCCGTTGGCTGTTGGTTGAATTGGCCCGCCACGGATCCGAAAAGAGTTTTGCCAACACCATCGAAGGCTCGCTTCCCCGACTCGTTCCTGAGAATTATCCACCTTTGGCGGACGCAGTTAGAAGATCTCTTGAGGTCATACCCAACGGTGATCGGCTCGCGGCTGCTGCTTTTGACGAATGGCTGAAGGGCGCTGCAATATCAGATGGCAGGCTTGGCTTCATTAAGCAGGTAGTTTCAAATCAAATTGTGAAACCAGCAGTGCAGTCATTCATGACTGCCATGCTCGGAAATGCCTCTCCAAAGGTGCGTGCGACTGCGCTGGGCATTCTCGTCTCGCAAACCGCAGGTGTGAGCAACGACGCCTGGCTCCCGCTTCTGGACAAACAGCTCGCCGAGGCTCCCACACCGCTCGTTCTCGACGCGATCAAGAAACTGAAGTCACCGCACTTTGATGCTGCTCTTCAAGCCATCGCTAACGACACGAAGCGTCCGCTTTCCATCCGCTTGAAGGCGCTCGACTCGGCCAGGTCGGTCAAGCTCACCGGCCAGACCTTCGACATGGTCAAAAACGTGCTCGCCGATGCCGCGTCGTCCTCCGCTGCGAAGATTCAGGCCGCAGGCATGCTCGCCACCGCGCCGATGACGAAGGAGCAGATATCGCAAATCGCTCCGCTGCTGGCCACTGTGGGCCCGGTGGAGCTCAAAACGCTGTTGCCGTTGCTCAAGCACCACAAAGATGTCGAGACCGCAAAATCGCTCGCTCGCGAGATCGCCAAGAATCCCACCATCGCCAGTCAGCAGGAGAGTACATACCGCACTGCGCTCGTCGATCTGCCACCGGATATTTTTGAAACGATCATCCTGCCCGCCTACAACGCCGCCATGGCAGCCACTGAGGCTAAGAAGCGCCAACTCGGCCCGCTTGCGGATAAAGTGGCATCGAGTGGCAACGCGGCACATGGGAAGGCCAATTTCGCTGCCGGAAAAGGCACCTGCATAGCCTGCCACAAGATCGGCGAAACCGGACGGGCCATCGGTCCGGATCTTTCCCACATCGGCGCGATCCGCACGGAGCGCGACCTGCTGGAAAGCATTCTCTTCCCATCCAACACACTCGCCCGTGACTACGAGGCCCATGTCATCGAGACAAGTGATGGCAAGCAGACGCTGGGTGTCATCAAATCCCACACTGCCGAGGGGTTGCTCGTCGTTGACATCGCAGGCCAGGAGCAAAACATCCCTCATCAGCAGATCACGGGCGACACCACGCTCACCACCAGCTTGATGCCTCAGGGACTTGATCAAACCATGTCCGAGGGCGAATTGATCGATCTCGTCGCATGGTTGCATAGTCTGAAGTGATCTCGAGTGTCGGATGGTTGAGCAAGGATGGCGTGTTCAATGCCAAGGGTTGACGAGTGCCAGGATGATTCCTGGCAATACTGCCCCCGTGATGGACGCGCCTCACGTTGAGATTCACTGTACCCACTGCGGCTCGCCGGTCCCGGCAGGGCGCGATGATGGCTTTTGCTGCGCCGGATGCAGTTATGTGCATGAATTGCTGTATCAGGAGGGATTGGATCATTTCTACGATCTCAAAGGCAATACCGCGTTGTCGCCGGTGGCTCCGCAGGCGCTGCGGGAGCGGGATTATGAATGGCTGACCCTACTGAGCACTGCGGCGGAACACATCAACGAATCAGAAACTGCCGATCTGCGGCTCGCAGTGCAGGGATTGTCGTGTGTTGGTTGCGTCTGGTTGATCGAGCGTCTGTTTACGCGGCATGCGGGCGCTTTGCGCGTGAATGTGGACGTGGTGCATGGCGAGGTGCGGCTGATGTGGCAGCGCGGAGTGTTTGATGTCGTGGCGGTGGCGCGTGATCTGCAAAATTTCGGCTATTTACTTGGTCCGCCGCTGCAAGGTGGTGAGGAAAAGGAATCCAACGGCCTGTCGAAACGCATGGGCCTGTGCGGGGCGTTTGCGATGAATGCGATGGCGTTTTCCCTGCCGACCTATTTCGGCATGCCGCGTGATTTTGCCTTCGCTCACTGGTTTGATCTGATCGCAGCTTTTTCCGCGACGCTGGCGATGGTGGTGGGCGGCAGTTATTTTATCGAGCGCTCGTGGCGCAGTCTGCGTGCGGGGGTGCTGCACATTGACACTCCGATCGCGCTGGGCGTGACGGCGGCGTATGCGGGGTCGATGGGCGGCTGGATCGCTGGAGTCGAAGGGCTGAAGTATTTCGACTTCGTGGCGATTTTCATTTTTTTGATGTTGAGCGGACGCTGGGCACAGCAGGCAGCGGTGGATCGCAATCGCAGACGCTTGATGCGCGATACGTCGATCGCGGAAACGGTGAATGTGATCAATGACATAGGCATCGAGGAGCCGAAGCCGGTGTCGTCTTTAAAATCTGGGGTGTCGTTTGTGGTGAAGCCTGGGCAGACCGTACCGGTGGCGGCCAGACTGGTGAGTGAGCAGGCGTCGGTGAGCCTGGAATGGATCAATGGCGAGAGCGAGGCGCAGAATCGCGAGGAAGGGCAACTGGTGCCGTCGGGGGCGTTGAACATCGGCACGCGGACGTTCACGGTGGAGGCGGTGGAGACGTGGGAGCGCTCGACGCTGCGGCGTCTGCTGGATGCGCGGAGGGAGGCGGAGTTTCGTGATGTGCGGCTGGAGAAGCTGCTGCGCGGTTATCTAACGGTGGTGGTCGCCGTCGGCATCACTGGTGCGATCTGGTGGTGGAGTCATGGCGCAGGTGTCGCGCAGGCATTGCAGGTGATGATTTCGATCTTTGTGGTGTCATGTCCGTGTGCACTGGGGGTGGCTGTGCCGCTGGCGGAGGAGATGGCGGCGTCGCGTGCGGAGAAGCTGGGCGTGTTTGTGCGTTCGCTCGGTCTGTGGAAGCGGCTGATGTGTGTGAGTCGTGTGGTGTTTGATAAAACAGGTACGTTGACGTTGGAGAATCCAGTTTTGGTGAATCCTGAAGTGTTGTGCGCCTTGGATGCAGAATCGCGTGCGGCGTTGCGTCATCTGGTGACGGGCAATCTGCATCCGGTGAGTCGCAGTCTGTATGACGCAGTGGCATTTGAGGGGGATTCGCATGTGTTTGATCCGTGCGTGGTAAAGGAGACCGTAGGGCAGGGGCTTGTTTTCCAGGATGTGAGCGGACGTGAATGGCGTCTGGGCCGCCCAGATGCCGACACTGCGGGGGATGCGGCGCTGACGCGTGATGGCGTGGCGCTGGCAGCATTTAGTTTTCATGATGAACTGCGCGCGGAGTCGGTGCAGGAGATACAGCGACTGCGTGGGCGGCAAATCGAGGTTTGCGTGCTCAGCGGTGATCGTTCACACAAAGTGGCGGAGATCGCACGCAAGCTGGCGCTGCCCGAATCGTGCTGGAAAGCCGAACTCACACCAGAAGCGAAGGCGGAGTGGCTGCGGGAGCGGAATCGTGATGATACGCTGTATGTGGGCGATGGCGCGAACGACAGCCTAGCCTTTGACGCGGCCTTGTGCGCGGGCAGTCCGGTCACAGGGCGCAGTTTTCTCGAACAGAAGGCCGATTTCTTTTTCCTGGGCCACAGCCTGCGCTTTGTGAGCGGTTTGATGACGGTGGCGAAGCTTCACCGCCGTGCGACGAGGCGAGTGTTTGCATTTTCAGTGTGCTACAACCTCATCACGGCTGTCGCCGGACTGATGGGGTATTTGACCCCTCTAGCGGCGGCGATTTTGATGCCGTTGAGTTCGCTCTGCACGCTGTCGCTGGTAGCGTTGACGTTTGGACGTTCGAGGTGCATGAAATCGATCCCTCACCGCAGCCTTCTTTCTGAAGGGGAAAGGGAAATGAAAATCGTGGTAACTGCTTGAGCCGTAGGCATGAAAAAGGGCGGCTATGAGGCCGCCCTTTTGAATTTTGTCTTATCCCAGCATAATGGATCAAGCGGCGGGGGCGGCTTCGCCAGGAGCGGTGGGAGCTTTCGGCATGGTGAAACGATAACGAATCTTGCCACGCTTCGCGGCGGCACGGGCTTTGCGCTTGGTGCGCTCCTTCGGGGTTTCGTGGGCACGGAGGCGGCGCACTTCCTCAAGGATGCCGTCCATTTCGAGGCGTGTCTTGAGGCGCTTGAGCGCACGGTCAACGGGTTCGCCTTTGCGGATTTGAACTTCGGTCATAAATCAGTTGTGGGGGGTGGTGGGAAAAGGGGCGCGAAAGTAGGGGCAGGATGGCGGGCGTCAACAGGAATGTAGGCTCAGGCCACGAGCGTCTGCTCGCGGGCGGGGCCGACACCGAGGAGGCTGACTTTGGCTCCGGTGAGCTCCTCCACGCGATTGAGGTAGGCTTTGGCGAGTGGCGGCAGATCGGTAAACCGGGTGATGCCGCTCAGGTCCTGCTTCCAACCTTTGTGACTTTCATATACGGGCTCGCAAGCCTCAATGTCCTCCACCGTGCTGGGCGGATAGTGTAGTGTCTGGCCATGCAGCTTGTAAGCGGTGCAGATCTGCACCTCGTCGAGGCCGTCGAGGCCATCGAGGTTGGTGATGGCGAGCTCGTCCGCGCCGTTGATCATCACGGCGTAGCGTAGTAGCACGGCGTCCAGCCAGCCGCAGCGGCGCGCGCGACCGGTCGTCGCACCGAACTCGCGACCCATGTTGTGTAGCATGTCGCCGATGTCGTCATTCTCGGTGACAAATGGGCCGCTGCCAACTCGGGTGGTGTAAGCTTTGCAGACAGCGACGACCTTATCGATCATGCGCGGCGGTACGCCGGAGCCGGTGCAGGCACCGCCGGTGGTAGTGTTTGAGCTGGTGACAAAGGGGTAGGTGCCGTGGTCGATGTCGAGGTAAGTGCCCTGAGCGCCCTCAAAGAGCAGGCTCCTGCCGGCCTTGATGGCCTCGTGGCAGACGACTGCAGTATTGGTGATGTGAGGGGCCAAATCCTTCGCGGCGTGGAGGATTTTCTCCACCGTTTCCTCAACCGGCACGGCCTCGATGCCTGCGGCGGTGATGAACTCGTTGTTGCTGACGATTCGCTCACGCAGTTCGGCGGCGAGTTTCTCTGGCTGGGTGAGCAAAATCGCACGCAGCCCGTTGCGCTCCACCTTGTCCGCATAAGCCGGGCCGATACCGCGCCCGGTTGTGCCGATGGCGTTCTTGCCGCGGCGTGCCTCACGAGCACGGTCAAGAGCCTTGTGATAGGGCATGACTAGGTGGCAGGTCTCGCTGATACGGAGATTCTCTGACGTGATTTTCACGCCCTGGCCTCGTAGCTTCGCCATCTCTTCGAGCAGGCCGACGGGGTCGAGCACGACGCCGTTGCCGATGACGCAGAGCTTGTCTTCCCAGAGGATGCCGCTGGGGATGAGATGCAGGATGTATTTCTGGCCATTGCTAATGACGGTGTGACCGGCATTGCTGCCGCCCGCCGCGCGCACGACGACGTCTGATCTTTCAGTGAGGAAATCGACAATCTTACCTTTTCCTTCATCGCCCCACTGGGCGCCGACAACGATGGTATTGGACATGGGATTCTTTTCTTGGCTGGGGCAGCACGACTGGCCGCGTGGATTATTTGAGGGGGCGCATGGACTCCGTCGCAGCCGGTTCAGGCGGCAGGGACGCTTCGCTGGTCACACACAAAAAGGCGGTGCGCCGCTGGCATGCGTCACGGGGGAAAGAGGTGTCAGGAGGCCCCCATCTGCATGGTAAAGTAAACGGCTACGCCACAGGCGATGAGCGCGGCAATGCCGAGTAGGGTGAGCAGGCCGCTGCCGGGATTTTTTTCCTTCACCTTCGGGCCGAAGCCCCGCCGCAGGCTGCGGTCATAGGGCTGCGTGCCGAATCCGGCAGGCGGTGAACCGGAAACCGTCATCGTCGGGATGGAACCCACGTCTTCGCCGTCGGCAAGAAATACGCAGTCCACATTGCCAAGCTGGAAGTTGGCACCGGAGGCCAGTTGGATGATTTCGACACGCGAGCCGCCGACTTTAGTGCCGTTGGTGGAGCCGAGGTCGGTCAGCGTCCAGGAGGCACCGTCAAAGGCTACCTCGCCGTGATGACTCGACACCGAGTCGTCGGCGATGATGAGCTGGTTGTCATCGGCGCGACCGAGGGACATGCGTTCGGCGTCGAGTTCGAGAGCGCCGGAGGCACCATCTGGAGTGGTGAATTGGATGCGAGGCATAGCGGCATGTTTTCTAGCAGGTCGGGGCAGAGGAGGCAAGGGGGGATTCACGGGCTTGCACGGACGGGGGTTCTCGCTAGGGAGACGTTCAACCATACCCAAACCCACCTGTGACCCAAGTCTTCGAAATCCTCGGCAAATTCGACACTGAAAGCGACTGCCACAAGCTGCTCTACGCCCCGCACCCGCTGCCGTTGAAGTATCGCGGGGGCCGGGTTTACAAGATCGAGTTTGAGGGTGACGATGCGGCGCTGAAAAATTTTGTGGAGAAGGTTTTGGTCGATCCGATCAGCCAGGAACTGCGCACGGGCGGAAAGCCAGCGTTTGAGAAGGCCGCCTTTGTGCTGGAATACGGTATGAAAGGCGCGGCGCTCGACCTTGAGAAGGAGATGATCCTCAATTACTACCGCAGCACGCCGCAGCCCGGCTTTGAGATCAAAAAACTCACCCTCCGCACCCGCATCTATGTTTTTGGTGAGGGTGCAGAGCCGGGCCAGTTCGTGCGTGACATCGTGAATCCTGCGATCCACACGCACGAAGTGCTGGCTGCATAGCATCCGGCGTGCGGGCGTTCTGGGGACTGAGAACTACGACGCAGCGTGGCGAAACCGGAGATGAGTTTGGCGAGCCAAGGATAGTGATATAGATCGCCTTGGCTTTGATTTTTTTTGCGGAGTAGTCGAGTGGACAGAAGCATCAGCCATGTCACCATCGGTGATCAGAGATTTACGCGGTGATTTTACTATCACAGGTCACCATGGCCAGTTGCCCATTTCATGAGCAGGTGGCGCTTCCTTCAGCGTCGGGTGGTCTTTCCCGCTGAACCGACCGGCGGGGACTTCAACTGCCGCAGTGCATACAGGGGTGAGGCCATCTCCGTGATTCGCCTTGCT
>CAYQWE010000024.1:0-82103 GCA_964421275.1 uncultured Prosthecobacter sp. | reverse complement strand
CCGCGCCTTTCTTTGCCGCGTCCTCCAAACCCTCAATGTTCATGCGTAGTCCCTGCCCTGCGGGCCGGAGAGAGCAAGAGTATGATCAAGAGCAGGAGCAAGAACTGATCTTGATGCCATCAAGCGTCCGATCAGCGGCTTGTCTCTCACCCAATCAGCACGGCAGCAGCCGCGAAACAGAAGCCCACCCCGATTGCGGAGCCACCGGCGAAAACGGGGTACGGCTGCAACTGGCTGACAAAATACTTCCGCATTCCCAACTCATCGCAAAAAAATACCAGGCATGAATGGCACTCCGTTAAGGCCCATCGTTGTTGATTTTTGTGAGGACAAAGCGGGGGATTGCGCCGCCCTGTGACATTACCAAATTAGTCACAGCGGGTAATTCACCTTGACCCTCGGCCCCGCCTTCGCTGACTTTCGCTGCCCCCTTCGATGTCCCTGCTCATCGCCCTCCTGATCTACCTGAGCATGCTGTTGCTCCTCGCGGTCGTTTCCGCCTCGGAAACCGCTATTCACAGCGTACGCGATGTCGAGGCACAGCTCCTCGCAGCGGGAGAGGGTTCGGTGGCAAAGAAACTCCGCGCCATCACCGCGAATCCCTTCGCGCAACTCCACCGTGCGCTCCTGCTCTCCGCCGCGCTGAACCTCGCCCTCGCCGCGCTGGGCCTGTGGATCGTCACCGGCCCGCTGCGTTCGCTTGATTGGAATCCGTGGGCCGCTGCCTCTGTGCTCTTTCCTGTAACAGTCCTGCTAGGAGATATGGCTCCGAAGTTTTTCGCCACTCGCAACCCCTCCGTCGTTCTGCTTGGCAGCCTGCGTCTGCTCAATCCCCTCCGGCGTATGCTCGATCCCTTCACCGCCTTCGCCGACCGCGCCACCGACGTCATCCTGCAGCGCTTCGTCACCCGCCATGTGAAAGCGCGCCTGCCGGTCACCCGCGATGAATTCGAGACCCTCGTCGAAATGCGACAGGAGCAGGGTCTGCTCGACAGCGACGAGAGCGCCATGATCCACGAAGCGCTCGACATCGAGGCGCTCACCGTGCGCGACTGCATGATCCCCCGCGTCGATCTCATCCTCATCAGCAGCGAGGATGCGGACAGCAAGGTCACCGCCTCCTTGGAAAAAACTGCGAGCCGTTTCGTCATCGTCTATGGCGAGACACCCGACTCCGTCGAAGGCGTCATTGACACCGCCGCGTGGAAGCTCGCCAGCCGCCCCGCTTGGCGCACGCTCATGCGCATACCTGCGTTTGTGCCGGAGACCATGCCGGTGCTCGAAGCTCTAGAGCATCATCTGCAAAGTGACGACCAGCCCGTTTTGATCGCCGACGAATATGGAGGCCTCGAAGGCATGATCACACGCCGCGAGATCGCCGATTGGCTGCTTTACGAAGCCGCACCGTGGCATGGGGAGGCCGCAGAAATCCGCGACCTCGGCGGCGGTCGTTATCTCCTCGACGGCGGCACACGCCTCGATCATCTCAAAGAGGAGCTTGATCTCGACTTCGACTCCGGCGGCATCGACACCATCGGCGGATTCGTCTTCAACCAACTCGGCCACGTCCCCAAGCCCGGCGAGCGTGTCACCATCGCCACCGCCGACATCAAAGTCCGCCGCATCGTCCGCGCGCGCATCCAGGAGCTAGAGCTCCGCCTCAAATCCAAGCCCGCTGACGAACTCGGCCACATCTGACCTCATGCGCCTCTAACCTCCAGCGGCAATGCTCTGGCTCCTGCTCATCCTCTGCCTCATTCTTTCCTTCATGCTCTCCGGCCTGGAGAGTGCGGTGCTGGCCGTCAGCCGCGTGCGCGTCCGCCACGCCGCAAGCGAAGGCGACCACCGGGCGCGTCGTCTCCTGCCCTTACTGGAAAACCGCGAAGCCCTCATCGGCTGCATCACCGTGGCCAACCACATGACAAACCTCGCCGCCTTTGTGCTCATCGCGCTGCCAGCCGTGCGCAGCGCCAGCGTGTGGAATTACGCCATCGCCTTCATACTCGCCCTCCCCGTCTTCCTCATCGGGCTGGAGGTCATGCCGAAAAAACTCTTCCGCCGCTATCCGTTCCGCTCCCTACGCAGCGTCTCTCCACTGGTACACCTCGTCGGGCTCGCCCTGCCGTTGTTCCGTGCCTTCGCCCCGCAGCAGACATCCACCACCACCGAGACGCCCAGCGAGCCACGCCAGACGCGCGGGCGCGACGACTTGAAGGCTCTCGCCCAAGAGCTCGCCTCCCAGCACCAGCTCTCCCCCACCGCCACACACCTCATCAGCCGCGTGCTCGACTACAAAAAACTCCGCGCCGCCGATCTCATGCAGCCTCTAGCCCATAGCATCGCCCTTTCCTCTGAGATGACCGTCAGCAACGCGCTCATCATCTCCCGCGGGCAAAACAGCAGCCTCCTCCCCGTGCTCGGTGCAGACGGTCGCTTCATCGGCGTGCTCGACACCACCACCCTCCCCGCCGCCCTCCCCGCTGACCGCCTCGTGCGCCAGCATATGCGCACGCTCGATACACTCCCTGCCACCCTCCCCGCCCTCCATGCCCTGCAGCACATGCGCAAGCAGGGTCGCCGCCTCGCCATCATCGTCGATGGAAATCACTCCCCCATCGGCCTCCTCACGGAAGAGCACCTGCTCGAACCACTGATGAAGTAAAGTTTACTGAGTTTGACGATGGTTGACGGTAGATCGGCACAACCATCATCAAACACCGCAAACCACCGCCCCTCCCATGCCCTCCCTGATCTTCGCCACCTCCAACGCCCACAAGACTGAAGAAGTCGCCGCCATCCTCGGTGCCGAATGGCAGGTCGAAGACCTCCGCGCCCATCCCGGCGTGATCCTCGACGAAGAAACCGGCGCCACCTTCGAGGCCAACGCCATCATCAAAGCCCTCAGCGGCAGCCGTGCCCTGCCCGGTAGCCTCATCCTCGCCGACGACTCCGGCCTAGAGGTCGATGCACTCGGCGGCGCTCCCGGCGTGCGCAGCGCACGCTACGCTGGCGACAACGCCACCGCTGCCGACAACCGCGCCAGACTCAAGACCGAGCTCACACGCAAACTCATGTACACCCGCTTCGCCGCCCGCTTTCACTGCTGCATGGTACTCGCCCGCGACGGGCAGGTGCTGCACACCACCCACGGCAGCGTCGAAGGACACCTCATCACCCAGGAGCAGGGACAAGGCGGCTTCGGTTACGATCCCCTCTTCATCCCTGACGGTTTCAGCGAAACCTTCGGCCTCCTACCCGCCGACGTGAAAAACAAGCTCAGCCACCGCGCCCGCGCCCTCGCCGCGATGAAGGGAAAGCTCCAAGCGCAGCCCTGATTCGCATGCAGCGCCTCATCACCTTCACCGCGCTTGCGCTGGTCAGTTGCGTGCAGCCACCACGAGCCACGCCGGTTGAGAGCGCGGCGGCTTCACCATCCCCGCCCGCCCCCCGCTATCCGTCATGGGACGAAGTCAGCGCACCAAGGGACAAACCGGCTGCCTTGGATCCCACGCCGATCGATTCTGGTGAAGGTAGGCGTGCGCTCATCGGCGGCGCTTCCGTGCATGAAACCACCGTCCAACACAACGGCCAGAGCGTTGATCTCCAGCTCATCCTCTTTGATGACCGCAGCTACGACCTCCGCATCATCGACCAGCCCGAGGATTGGTCGGGCGGCGGGCAGATCACCGACTCCATGCGCGGTGTGAATGCCGTCGCCGGAGTGAACGGCGGCTTCTTCACCCCGGACTTCAAACCCATGGGCCTCATGATCGCCAACGGTCACCCCACCGGCACCTGGCAGTCCAACAAACTGCTCACTGGCACAATCCTCGTCGAAAACGAACCTCGGCTACTCTGGAATTCCGAAGTGCGCACGCGCAAAGCCCGCGAACTGCTGCAAGCCGGCCCCCGCCTCGTCGATTCGGGGCACCCCGTGGCCAGTCTTGAACGCAGTAAGCACGTCGTGCGCACCTTCATCGCCACCGATGGCGGTCACCGCTGGGTGTTCGGCCTCGCCCGCAACACGAGCCTCGGTGAACTGGCCAAAATCCTCTCTACACGCGAAATCGTGCCGGACTTCCGCATTCAGCGCGCCCTCAACCTCGACGGCGGTCGCTCCTCTGCCCTCTACTACCGCACCGCAGACGGCCGCGAGCACGCCGCCCCCGGCTGGAGCACCGTGCGCAACTACCTCGCCATCACCCCCCGCTGAGCGCTGGCTGGAGCGCCTGAATCAAAACGCTGCTGAATCAAAGGCAGTATGAACTCTTTCCGCCCCAGCGGCTTCCCGGCCCTCTCGTCATAGCCCACCGTCATCCAGCGCACGCCATCCTCGGCGCGGAGAGAATCGACCGGTTTGAACTTCGGGCATTTTGGTTTTTCGCCCGAAATTCCCGATACACCTCATTCCATGAATGAGGAACCACGGAATACACGGAATGGCATGGGGTTGGCAGCATTCGACGCTTCACTCAAAAAGTGAGCGTGTGATTCCATATCTTTCCGTGGATTCAGTGTGTTCCGTGGGCGTCGCCGGAATGATGTAGAACGGATGTGTTGGGCGCAAACAGCGTCGTGGTTCTCAGGGGCAACGACGCCCAACTATCCGTCTCTGGGTGGCGCTCGCCTACCGTGTCTCCGCTCCGCAAACCAGGCGGATAGTTCGGCGAAGGATGTTCTTCCTTGTGGCGTGGTCATGCGCGCCGAACACATCCGCCCTACGTCCGCCATGCCACATCATTCCGGCGACGCACCCGTGTGTTCCGGGTTCATCCGGGAAGTTGGTGCGGAGGTCAGGTGCCGGTGAGTATGTCTTTTGACTCATGGAGGGCGTAGATGCGCAGGTGGAGGAAGTCCACGTCGCGGTAGCCGTAGGCCATGCGGGTGAGGCGTCCGATTTTGTTGTTGAGGCCTTCCATGATGCCGGAGCTGATCGGGTGGTCGAAGTAGCTGAGGATCTGCCGCGCGTGGGTCAGCATCGTGTTGGCGAGTTTCTTCAGCGGCCCGATGGCCGTTGCGTAGGCTTTGAGCACCCAGTCTTGCAGATACTTCTGCGCCGCTGCGCTGCAACCGCTCCCAGAAGCCTTCGAGCGCCTCCTTGCCACGTCCTTTGCCCACCCACAGCACGCGCCCGCTCTCCAGATCGACCACCAGGGTCACATACTTGGCCTTTTTGCCGAGGTAGTTTTGCCCACGTTTATTTGAATAAAGTGGCGGGCTATCTCCGCTTCGCTCCGGTTCGTCCACGCCGATGCGCCTTACCTCGCTCATCTCCACGCTCTCGTAGCGTCGTGCTAGATCGGCCTTCACGATGCTTTTGACCGTGTCCCAGCCCAGGTGGGTGAAGCGTGCCACGTCCTGCAGGCTCATGAAGCGGCTCAGCTCGCAGACGAACCGGGCCAGGGCGCGGCTGTGGTGGCTGTAGGCGGGGGCAAAAGGGGGGGGGCTCGAAGCACTTGCCGCAGTTCCGGCACTCGCATTTGGGCACTTCCACCACCAGCACCACCTGCTTCGGGCCGATGGGCAGGGTGTTGATGCGCCGCTGCCTTTTGCCACGCCTCCAATACTCTCGCCCTTGGCAATGCGGGCACACCATGCCTTCATCTTTGACCGCCAGGTGGAACTCCACCCGGCCCTCGACATACTTCGTGCTGCGATACTCGTAGCCCTCGCGCACGCCAAACGCGTGATATAGCAAACTCTGGCTCATCCCATCTCCCTGCCATCATCCCGCCTTGACCGCACCAACTTCCCGGATGCACCAAGAAGAAGCACGCTTAGCAAACGGCACTACGGGCAGGCTTGATGCCATGGCGTTGCCATTCGCTACGGCGATTAAGCGTCTTTGAGACAAGATCGCAGTACTTCGGCACGGGAAAATTGAACGCCTGGCTTGCGCTGGGGCCGTGCATGCCCATGGTGAACGCCCACTCTCCCCATGAGCGCTGTTTTTGACTCTCTTTCGCGGTTCTATGCCTCCTCAATCGGCAAGAAAATATTGGTGGCCCTGACGGGCCTCGTGCTGATCGGATTCGTACTCGGCCACATGATCGGCAATCTGCTCATCTTTGTCGGCAGGGATGCGATCAATGAATACGGACATCTGTTGCAGACAGCCCTGCATGGCGGCGGCGTGTGGATCGCCCGCATCGGCCTGCTGGCCTGCGTCCTCATTCATGTGGCGGCGACGGTTTCATTGACGAAAGCTAGCCGTGCCGCACGCCCAAATGCCTATGGCCAGCACAAAGCGCAGGTGAGTAGCACAGCCTCGCGCACGATGATCTGGAGCGGTCTGACGATCCTAGCCTTCGTCGTTTACCACCTGCTGCATTTCACGGTGCGCGTGGGCAACGATTACGCGACTTACAAGACCACGCTGCATGGCGAGAGCGTGCATGATGTGTATCGCATGGTCATCGCGGGCTTCTCGTGGGCACCGGCCTCCATCTTCTACCTCATCGCCATGGCGCTGCTGTGCAGCCATCTGAGCCACGGTTTCAGCAGCCTCTTCCAGACACTCGGCGTCAGCACGGACAAGACGGAGCCGCTCTTCAAAAAGGCCGGGCATGCCTTCGCCGGCCTCATCTTCGCAGGAAACGCCGCCATCGTCCTCTCCATCTGGCTCTTCGGCTACCGCTAATTTTTGACAGGATTAACGGGATTGAAAATGGACTAACAGGATGAATGCCAAACCTGAAGATCCCAATCCTGTTAATCCAACCTGAATCTTGTAAATCCTGTCCAAACCTTCTCTCTCATGTCTCTCGACTCCCACATCCCCTCCGGCCCGATGGCCATGAAGTGGTCCAAGCACAAGCAGGACTCGAAGCTCATCAATCCGAAGAACAAGCGCAAGTTCACCGTGATCGTCGTGGGCAGCGGCCTCGCAGGCTCTGCGGCTGCGGCGACGCTTTCGGAGCTGGGCTACAAGGTGAAGTGCTTCTGCTTCCAGGATTCCGCGCGTCGTGCGCACTCCATCGCGGCGCAGGGCGGCATCAACGCTGCGAAGAACTACCAAAACGACGGCGACAGCGTGCATCGCCTCTTTTATGACACGGTCAAAGGCGGTGACTTCCGCGCTCGTGAAGCCAACGTGCATCGTCTGTCCGAGGTCAGCGTGAACATCATCGACCAGTGCGTGGCGCAGGGCGTTCCCTTCGCCCGCGAATACGGCGGCCTACTGGCGAACCGCTCCTTCGGCGGCGCGCAGGTAAGCCGCACGTTTTATGCGCGCGGTCAGACCGGCCAGCAGTTGCTTCTCGGTGCCTACTCGGCGCTGAACAAGGAAATCGCCAGCGGCAACGTGCAGATGTTCCCCCGCACGGAAATGCTCGATGTCGTGACCGTGGACGGCCACGCGAAGGGCATCATCACGCGCAATCTCGTCACCGGCAAAATCGAGGCGCACGCGGGCGATGCCGTGCTGCTTTGCACCGGCGGTTACGGCAATGTTTTCTACCTCTCCACGAACGCGATGGGCTGCAACGTCACCGCGACGTGGCGTGCGCATAAGAAAGGCGCGTTCTTCGCGAATCCCTGCTATACGCAGATTCACCCGACGTGCATCCCGGTGAGCGGCGATTATCAGAGCAAGCTCACGCTCATGTCCGAGTCGCTGCGCAACGACGGCCGCGTGTGGGTACCGAAGAAGAAGGAAGATTGCGGCAAAGCACCTTCGCAAATCGCCGAGGCGGATCGCGATTACTACCTCGAGCGCAAATACCCGAGCTTCGGCAACCTCGCTCCGCGTGACATTTCCTCCCGCGCGGCCAAGGAAGCCTGCGATGACGGACGTGGCGTCGGCCCCGGCGGTCGCGGCGTGTATCTCGACTTCGCGGAGGCGATCCAGCAGTTCGGCGCGAAGACCATCGCCGAGCGCTACGGCAATCTCTTCGAAATGTATGAGCGCATCACTGGCGAGAGCGCCTACAAGCAGCCGATGCGCATCTACCCCGCCGTGCATTACACCATGGGTGGCCTGTGGGTGGACTACAACCTCATGAGCAACCTCCCCGGCCTGCACGTGCTCGGCGAGGCAAACTTCTCCGACCACGGCGCGAACCGTCTCGGTGCCTCCGCGCTCATGCAAGGCCTCGCCGATGGTTATTTCGTCATCCCCACGACTGTTGCGATCTACTTGGTGAATCAAAAGCCCGGCAGCGTCACTACCGAGCATCCCGAGTTCAAGAAAGCGCTCGAAAACTGCACCGCGCAGACGAAGCATTTCCTCACCAACAAAGGCAAGCGCAGCGTGGACAGCTTCCACCGCGAACTTGGTTTGCTCGTTTGGGACAAGTGCGGCATGGCCCGCACGAAGGAAGGTCTCACCGAAGCTTTGCAGCGCATTCCCGAACTCCGCGAGGAGTTCAAAACGAACGTCTTCGTCCCCGGCAGCGGCGACGCATGCAATCCCGAACTCGAAAAAGCCGGACGCGTGGCCGATTTCATGGAGTTCGCCGAGCTGCTCTGCCTCGACGCCCGCCATCGCGAAGAAAGCTGCGGAGGCCACTTCCGCAGCGAGCACCAATACCCCGACGGCGAAGCGAAACGCGACGACGAAAACTTCTGCTACGCCGCCGCCTGGGAATACACCGGCAACCTCGGCAACCCCACGCTCAACAAGGAACCGCTGAGCTTCGAGGAAGTCCACCTCGCCGTGCGCAGCTACAAGTAAAACACCATGACCCGCGAATCCGAGTCCGAACTGCTGAATTTCTGCGCAGCCCAGCGCGGGGACTTTTGCGCGGACGCCTGGACTCGGTTTGATCGCGTCGAAAAACGCGAAATGGCCGCTGTGTGCTTGTTTCTTGCAGGCGTGGACTGGTTTGGTCATGAGCACGGTTTGCGCGGAGCTGCCAAAACTCTTCTTGGCAATGTGGAAACGACATTTGGTGCCCTTGCGAGAACGCTCCGATTCGATTGCTCTCGTTTTGCCAACTCGCTCAAAAGGAGGCTCGCCCATGCATAAGCTTCATCCAGAGCTTACCCAGGCGATGAACCAGATGATGGATCGTATGGACACCTTCATGCGGGAAAGCGGCTATGTCGGCGAGCCGGTGAAGATGTTCCTCGCTGGCGGCATGGCCGTTCACTATTACTGCGGCACACGCTACACCGATGATGTGGATGCCAGCTTCTCCCAACGCCTGATGCTGCCTTTTGAGGAGCTGGTGATCGACTACATGCGTGAGACCGGCCAGCAGTCCTGCATCTACTTTGACACGACCTACAACGACACCTTTGCGCTGCTGCATCCTGACCATCGCGAAGCCTGCGTCGAATGGGGCGGCATTGGCAATGAAAAGCGCCTGATTCACCTGCTGGTCTTTAGCCCGGTCGATTTGGCAGTTTCAAAGCTCTCCCGTTTCTCACCGAATGATCAAGCGGACATTCTCGCCCTCGCGCAGCACCGTTATTTCACCTCCACCCAGCTCCAATCACGAGCAAACGAGGCGCTGGGCTATTACGTCGGCGACACGCGCTGGATTCAGATCAATCTGAAGCAAATCAGCCAGGAAATCGACCTCGCGCTCGCCGCCTGAACCTTTTTTCAAATCCTCACTCGCCCCCATGTCCCAACTCAATCTTCACCTCAAAGTCTGGCGTCAGAACGCGGGCCAGCCCGGCCACTTCCAGGACATCGAAGCCCCGGAAATCCCGGATCATGCCTCGTTCCTCGAAATGATGGACATCGTGAACGAGCGCCTCATCTCGCAGGGCCAGGAGCCCGTCGCGTTCGATCACGACTGTCGTGAAGGCATCTGCGGCGCATGCAGCATGCAGATCAACGGCGTGCCGCACGGCCCGGAGAAGGCCACGACGACCTGCCAGCTCCACATGCGCAAATTCCGCACGGACGACACCATCTGGATCGAGCCTTTCCGCGCAAAAGCATTCCCGGTCATCAAGGACCTCGTCGTCGATCGCAGCGCGTTTGATCGCATCCAGCAGGCTGGCGGCTTTATCAGCGTGCGCACCGGTGCCCCGCAGGATGCCAACGCGCTGCCCATTGGCAAAGAAACCGCCGACGCGGCGATGGATGCCGCCGAGTGCATCGGCTGCGGCGCCTGCGTGGCCGCGTGCAAAAACGCCAGCGCCATGCTCTTCGTCTCCGCCAAAGCCGGCCAGCTCAATCTCCTGCCGCAAGGCCAGCCCGAGAAGGACCGCCGCACGCTTGGCATGGTGCGCCAGATGGACAAGGAAGGCTTCGGCAACTGCACCAATCAATACGAGTGCGAAGCCGCCTGCCCGAAAGAAATCAGCGTGCGCTGGATCACCAAGCTCAACCGCGACTACGCCGTAGCCGCCGTCAAAGATGCCTTCGGCAATTCGCCGAAGGTCGCGGGCGGCGGGGATTAAAGTTGCCCTATTCCTTCGGAACAGGTTTGCGGGACCAGTTGCAAAGCAACTGGACTACTTGATCTCGAAGAATCCGAAGAAGAACAACACCGCCGCCTCTTCCCTCGTCACGCCCTCGACCTTGCCGATGATGCTGCCGCGCTCGCGCACAGTGCCGTTCGCCTCGATTTTCCCGACGATGCTGCCGTTCCGGCGCACGGTTCCATTGTCCCACACCTCGCCGATCAGGCTGCCATCCTTGCGGATGCGTCCGCCGCCTTCGATCCTCCCTCTGATGCTGCCGGCCACGCGGATGTTGCCGTTGCTTTCAAACTCCCCCACGATGCTGCCCTTGAGGCGCACACGCCCATTGTCCTCCACTCGCCCGATGAGGGAGCCACCCACGCGGATGTCCCCTGCTACGGCGCAGGTGGTAAAAAGGAGGAACGCCAAGAGATACCGCATGGTACTGAGAGACTCAGTTCTTCTCAGCCTCAGCCCTCTCTTCCCCATTCTCCGTAGGCGGGCGACGGAATCCCTCCCTGCCCTCCTTGGATTCAGCGGACTTCTCCCGCGCCTTGCGGAATTCCTCGCCCGTGATCTCCCGATAAACGTCACGCAGTTTCTTGAACCCCTCCATGCGCTCCGTCGGCGGGAGCTGCTCCAGCTTCGCCAGCGCCTCCTTCACACGCGGAAGCTGCATGATGCGCTCATGAAAGCGCCGCGTATCATCACGCCGCTCCGGTCGTGACATGGCCATCATCTCCGCGCCGAGGCGTACGCCCGCCATACGGGCGAACTCGGGCGAATCCGGCTTCGGCATCTCTGGCAGGCCCTTAGAGTCCGTCGGGAAAGGCGGCTTCACCTTCTCCAGGATCTTCGCCACCTCCGGGTCGATCTCCTTCACCGCCTTGCGCAGTTTCCCGCGCATCTCCTCGCTGGCCTGCATCGCCTTATCACGCGCCGCAATGACGTCCGGCCGCTGCCATGCCTTGCTGAACGCCGCGCGCACCTTGGCGCGCTCCTCCTCGGAGAGCTTATCAAAACCCTCATAGCCACGCGACCTACCGCCCATGCCCGGCATCATGCCCGGGCCGCCGAAGCCATGGCGCTCTCCCTCACGATGATGCGGCGGGCCGCCGCTCTTCGACGGCGGCGGCGGCCCATCTTCCGGCTGCTGGGCAGTGACGGAGGAGACGGAGGCAAAGACAAAAGCCAGGAAGAGACGCATGGCAGCCACTCTCCGCCGCTGTTTCTCTTTGGCAACTCCGGTGCTGGACACTGTTTTCATCCCTACTTATAACACAGCCGAGCGCGGAAAGTTGCAGCCCGCGCACCCGCCCGTTCCCCAGCGAACGCCGCACACACGATTTGCCTGCCGCGTGATTGACTGGCAGGCTCCGCCCATGCCCGTCATCCTCATCCTCGTCGTCCTCTTCGCCGGACTCGCACTCGCCCGCTGGGCGCGGACCCGGCATGCGGGCATGCTGCTCAAAGGCAGCCGCGTCAACGCCCCCACCGCACACAGCGGGGCCGAAATCGCACAGCTCTTCCTGCGCTTCGAAGGTATCGAAGACGTCAGCATCATCGAGCACGACGCCATCGTCAGTGATTACTTCGATCCCGTGCGCCGCCGCCTCTTCCTGCGCACCGGCATAGCCCGCGGCACCACCTTGAGCGCCTGGGCCACCGCCCTGCATGAAGCCGCACACGCCATGCAGACCGGTGAGAGCCTCGGCGCCCTCAAATGGCGGCAGAGCTGCATCCGCGCGAGCCGCTACCTGCCCACCCTCGTCGTCATCCTCGTCACGGCACTCACGCTCTTCAAGATCCTCATCCCCCGCACCGCCATCCTCATCACTGCCGCGCTCTTCCTGCTCATCTTGCTCTTGAACTTCGGCAGCGTGCCCACCGAGTTTGCCGCCAACAAACACCTGCGCCCCTTCCTCGACCACCATCTCAGGGAACACGACCAAGCGCATGGCCGCCTCAATGAACTGCTCTTCTCCATGGCCATCCGCGAGCTGGGAGATCTCTTCAGCTCCCCGCGCTACTTCTTCCTCAGCGCCCTGCCCGGCACGGGAAAATCACGGCCTTCGTAAGTGCCCCTTCACGCGCTTCGTTTGGCTCGCATGGTCAAATCACTCGCCCTACTCCTCGCCGCAGCCTCCTTCGCCCACGCCGACACGCAGACACCGCAGAGCTATACCGGCGACTTCATCATCAAGGTCAGCTACCGCTACCTGCTGAGCAAGCCGGAGGGCTACGAGGCCGACACGGCAAAGAAATGGCCTCTCGTCATCTTCCTGCATGGCAGTGGCGAGCGTGGCAATGATCTCAACAAGGTCAAAATCCACGGCCCGCCCAAACTCATCGCCGCCGGACAGAAATTCCCCGCCGTCATCGCCAGCCTGCAATGCCCGGAAAACGAGCTGTGGAATCCGCATGGTGTGAAAGCGGTGACCGATCACCTGATCAAGACCGAGCGCATCGACACAAAGCGCGTCTATTTGACAGGTCTGAGCATGGGCGGCTTCGGCACCTGGGAGACCGCCTTTGAATACCCAGACACCTACGCCGCCATCGCTCCCATCTGCGGCGGCGCGGGCGTGCGCTGGGTGCAGGCGCAGCGCATCCAGCATCTCCCCGCGTGGATCTTCCACGGCGACAAAGACGGTGCCGTGCCGGTAGAGCTCAGCCAGAAGATCTACGACGCGCTCAAGAAACTCGGCGCACCGGTCAAACTGACGATCTATCCCGGCGTCGGCCACAACTCGTGGACGCAGACGTATGACAATCCAGAGTTCTGGAGCTGGCTCTTCGCGCAGAAGCGTTCGTCGTAGCGAATATCGGGTCCATTCCTGGCCCCTTGTGCCATCACGAGGCAGGAATGCCCCGGTTACTACCCATCATCGCTGCTGGATCGCATCACTAGGCCGTGTTTCACCGCCAGTCCCTCCCAGAAATCTCCGGGCGGCAGCCTTGTGATGGAGGAATGGCCCCAGAACCCCTGCGCCGGCCTGTTTCAGGCCATTGGCAGTTCCTCCATTTTCCATTCCGCCATGCTCCATACGGCTGCGTAGCCGGAATGAGGTGACATGAAAGTCGTAGGCCGGATGTGTTCGTCGCGCAGGACTCCACCAGCACGAGAAGTGGCCTTCGACGAACTATCCGGCTAGATTTGGGAGCTGCGAGGAGTCCAAGGTCATCATGCTCCCCCCCAAACCCAGCCGGATAGTTTGGCGAAGGAGATCGAGGACCTTGCGATGCGCTTTCCGCCAAACACATCCGGCCTACATCATTCCGACGACGCACCCCTCCATACTTCCAACACTCTAAGACCGCACCCCCTGCACCAACTTCCCGGATGAACCGCAAGCCTACATCGCTCTGGTGACCCTCTACGCCCGGTTATGACCAAGGAACTTTGGACACCGTTGGGTGAAGGAGGTCATGCCACTCATCCAGGAACTCCAAACCGATGAATGGTGGCAGGACGTGACCCTGCCCATGCTGGAGCAGGTGCGAAAAAAGCTTCGCACGCTGATCAAGCTGATCGACAAACAGGCCCGCAAGCCGGTGTACACAAACTTTGAAGACGAGATGGGCGCACCTGCCGAGGTCGAGTTGCCCGGATTCACCTCAGCGGACAACTTCGAGCGCTTCCGCGCCAAAGCCCGCCACTTCCTCAAGCAGCACGAGGACCACATCGCCATCCACAAACTACGCACCAACGAACCGCTGACCAAAACCGACCTCTCCGAACTCGAACGCATCCTCATCGACAGTGGCATCGGCACGCCAGACGATGTAGCGAAAGCGAAGACGAAGAGCGAGGGGCTGGGTTTATTTGTCCGCTCGCTTGTGGGACTGGATCGTCAGGCCGCCAAGCGTGTACTCACCAGCTTTCTGGCAAGCGGAAACTATAACGTGAGGCAGATCGAATTCCTCGACGAGATCGTCAATCACCTGACTGAGCACGGCTGCATGAATGTGGCGCGACTTTACGAGTCACCTTACACAGATTTCAACCCCGGAGGTGTGGACGGCGTGTTCGCGCCCGCCCAAGTCGATCATCTCATCTCGATCCTTCAAGACGTGCGCGAGAGGGCCGTGGCGTGATGTTTCTCCCGGAGCACAAGGTTTGCAAAGACTGGTATTCCTGGAGAACCAGTGTTTTGCCGATTGCGCGGGAACCACTTGGGCGTAGCAATCCGGCACCATGATTCACAATGTCTATTTCTGGCTCAAACCCGACCTTTCCGTCGAACAACACGCCATCTTCGAGACGGAGCTGATGCACCTGCTGGAGATCGACTACCTCGAACACGGCTTCGTCGGCAAGCCTGCTGCCACGGAGAAGCGCCCTGTGACCGACCACTCGTTCAGCTACTCGCTGACGTTGCACTTCAAAAACATGCAGGACCATGAATTCTACCAGAAGGACTGCCCGAAGCACAAACGCTTCGTGGACACCTGCAAAACCTTCTGGGATCGCGTCGTCGTTTACGACAGCTCACCTCTGCACTGACTCTCTTCTTTTCCAACCAACCATGCCCTACACTTTTCCCAAATCTGCAGAACTCTTCGCCCGCGCCCAGCGCAGCATCGCCGCCGGCGTGAACAGTGGCATCCGCAAGATGGAAGCTCCCGTGCCTCTCTACTTTGACCACGGCAGCGGCTCGCGGCTCTACGATGTCGATGGCAATGAATACATCGACTTCCAGATCGGCCAGGGGGCCATCTTGTATGGTCACGCGCCGAAGGGCATGGCCGAGGCCGTCTCCACGCAAGCATTCAAAGGCACGCACTGGGCCGCGCAGAGCGAGCTGGAGATCGATGTGGCCGAGCGGCTGCAAAAGATGATCCCTGGAGCCGAGCGGGTGCGCTTCAACAACTCTGCCACCGAGGTCGTGCTCTCCGCGCTGCGTCTCGCACGGGCGCACACCGGTCGTCCGCTCGTTTTGAAGTTCGAGGGCCACTACCACGGCTGGGGTGATGAGGGACTCGTCGGCTTTGCGCCACCACCGGATAAATGGGGCAGCGAGGACGATCCCACACGACTGCACCCCAGCCAGGGAGTCATCCCTGAGGTACTGAATACTTTTGTCGTCGCCCGCTGGAATGATCCCGAGCATTTGCGCCAGCGGGTCAAAGAACATCACGGCCAGATAGCCGCGATCATCTTCGAGCCCGTCCTCTGCAACACGAGCTGCATCCCCGCCGCGCCCGGCATGATCTCCACCATCCGCGAATTGTGCGACGAGAACGGCATCGTCATGATCGCCGATGAAACCATCACTGGCTTCCGCTTCGGCGCGGGCTGTGCTCAGATGCACTACGGCTTCACGCCCGATCTGACCATTCTTGGCAAGGCCGTCGGCGGTGGCGTGCCCTTCGCGGCCCTCGCAGGCAAAGAAAAATTCTTCGCCAAGATCATCAGCAGCGAGGTCGTGCATGCGGGCACGCTCAATGCAAACCCGCTCTGCCTCGCCGCCGCGAAATGGTGCCTCGATGAGGTCATCGCCCTCGGTGAAAAGCATCCCGCCGGCGTCATCGCCCTCGGCGAGCAGCTAATGGCTGGTTTGTCGAAACTCGCCGCCCAGCACGACATCCCGCTGCAACCGCAAGGCCCCGGCCTCGTCTTCCACTGCGCCATGCTCAAGCCCGGCGTGGAAAAAGGCCCCGTCACCAGCTACCGCGACTACGTCCGCCGCCATGACGCCCCGCGCTGGGCCCACCTCCGCCGCTGCCTTCTCGAAGAAGGCGTCCGCGCCATCGAACGCGGCCTGTGGTTCCTCAGCCTCGCCCACACGCAGGCTGACATCGACGAGGCGCTGAAGCGGGCGGAGAATGCCTTCGCGAGACATGCGGCGGAGTGGAAGGCCGCGTGACAGTGCTTCTTGTTCGCAAGAAGCTGCAATTCTTGACTCTTGTTTCGCACGGACCAAGGGTGGCGAATGAGTCATCGCATCGCCCTTTTGGTAGATTTCGACAATGCACAAATCGCGGCCTCTGACGAGGACTTCCGAAACTGTGCAGCGTCCGCAGTATGGGCATGGCCTCTCGTGCGTGCGGTCGAAGCTCAATGTGAGGGGCAGGCCGACATCCGCCGAGTTTACGGCAACACGCTGCATCACGTTCAGGACACCCTGCGCAGCCGGGAGTGGAACCCGAAGAACCTCCGCGAGAAAATGGACCTGGATGTCAGCATCCAGCACGATCTCGGCCGCCATGGCTTCCAGGTCATTCACTGCCCCACCGGCCAAGGCCGGAAAAACAGGGCGGACATCCTCATGGCGCTCGACTGCATGGAGATAGCGGCCAACTACAGCCACATCGACACCTTTGCGATCCTTTCCCACGACTCAGACTTCTCGGCGCTGATCCAGAGGCTGCGGGCCATCGGTAAACGGGTGGCTCTGGTGTCAGTGGGCCGGATGGGCGAAGACAGATCCCGCATTCTCACATCACTCGCCAACGTTCGGGTGTCTTACGACCAGCGAGCCATCGATGAGTGCGGACCGCGCCAATTACTGGAAGTTCTCGATGAGATCCGACAGCAGCCCGAAGGTTTTCCTTCGCAGGGGCTGACGGCCGATATGTTGCGAGCGCGTGTCCGGCAGAGACTCCCCGAGTTCCACTCCCAGGACCTTGGTTATGCCAAAGTCGGCGACTTTCTGCACGACTGTCTTGATGGCTCTGCCTACCGGGTGACTGACGGCAAAGTCTTCCTCGTCGCAGCGGCTTCACCGCCCCCTGTGGCTCAGGCTGCAGGTGCCAAACCTCCTCCACCTGTGCAAACTCATGATGCCAAAATACGCGCTATGCTCGCCACGAGGGATGTTCGGTTTAACGCTGCATTGCGAGACACCGTGCTTGAGCGTGTTCGGGTGATTCTGGAAAACTCGTCAGCAGCAGGCGTTCCGATGAACTTTGGCTCGCTCCAGGAGAAGGTTCTGGCATTGCCAGAACTGGCCGAGCACTCAAAGTCGAAAGTCCGTGATGTCCTGAAGACTCTCAAAAACTGCGGTGCATTGACAACGGCAGCGAACGAAGGTGGCAGCATCAAAGACATGGTTGTCACGGGGTGTCGTTCGCAGGCAGAAAGCCACCAGCTTCTGGTGCGCTTCGCGGCGGACATTCTTGCATCGAACGGTGTATCTCTCACAGAGGCAGACATACCAACCTTCACCGAATTGGTGTTTGGGCAGGATTCGGAAGATGAAAGAAAGAGGCTTTCTGATGTTCTTACCGGCAAGACATCATGCTGATCTCCGAGATCTTTTACTCCGTGCAGGGAGAGGGGACGCTGGTGGGCGTGCCTTCGGTGTTTGTGCGGACTTCGGGATGCAATCTGCGCTGCCGGTGGTGTGACACGCCGTATGCCTCGTGGAAGCCTGACGGCACGGAGATGAGCGTGGAGGAGCTGGTGCAGGCGGTGAATGCGCAGCCGGCACGATTCGTCGTCGTCACCGGAGGCGAGCCGATGGTGGCCAAGGAGATGCCGTTGCTACTGCAAAAGCTGCGTGAGGCTGGAAAGCACATCACCATCGAAACGGCGGGCACCATCGCGCCGGAGGGCGTGGCTTGTGATCTAGCTTCGATCAGTCCAAAACTAGCCCACTCGACGCCGGATGAAGCGAAGGTAGGAAAGGCGTGGTTGGAGAAGCATGAGCATCTGCGGCTTCAGCCGGAGGTTTTGCGGGCCTGGTGCTCGAAGTATGACTTCCAGCTCAAATTCGTCATCGCCAGTGAGGCGGATGTTTCAGAGGTGAAGGCCGTCATCGAGTCCATCGGCATCGAAATCGCGCCGGAGAAGGTATTGCTCATGCCGGAGGGCATCACGCAGGAGGCGCTGAAGGCCCGGCAGATGCTGCTGGTGGACATCTGCAAGCGCGAGGGCTGGCGCTACTCGCCGCGGCTGCACATCGATCTCTTCGGCAACAAGCGCGGCACATGAGATCTGGCCGCTCGCATCTGTCGCGGAATCTTTGGATTCTGGTCTGGCTTGTGGTCGCGTTGATCCAAGCCTGGAATCACTTCCGTGAGAAACCTTCGGCACCAATACCCAAACACGATGGGCGCTTCCTCGTCCTCGGCAATGCTCGCCTAGTCGATGACGCAGCCAATGACGGTGACAGTTTCAAGATCGCCCACGACGGTGGCGAGCATGTGATGCGTCTCTACTTTGTCGATTGCCCTGAGAAAAGGCAGTATTCGCTCGTCAACGCCCGGCTGAAGGACCAAGCCGGTTACTTTGGCGGGCTGAGTATCCCGCAGACGGTGAGCGTGGGAGTAAAGGCCAAGGCGTTCACCGAACAGTGGCTGCGTGGACGCGGAATCACAGTCCAGACACGCTGGGAACGCGTCTATGACAGCGAGCGCTCGTATGCCCTCGTCACCTGCGATGACGGCGAGGGGCTGGCGGAGAAACTCGTCAAGGCCGGCCTCTGCCGCATCCACACCAGAGGCACCATGATGCCGGACGGGCAGCGCGAGTTTGATTTCGAGAATCATCTACGCGAACTCGAGCGTGTGGCGAGAGCTGAGGGGCACGGCGCATGGGGCACGCCCAAACGTGCGCCATCTAGGCCAGCAAGGTGAGCACCGGCACATCCGCCGGGGCCAAATCATATGTGGCAAGCAGCTCACGCCGTGCCCAAACGACAGCCGTGTGCTCGTGAGGATGCGGTTCTGTGCTGTCCAGCGTCAATTCGCAGACAAACGGGATCAGCTCGATGCTTCCCCATGGATAAGCATGCACAAACGGCGGCAGTGCCTTGATCACACACACTGCGCAACCGAGCTCCTCCCGCAGCTCACGATGCAATGCGTCCTCCGCAGATTCCCCGTGCTCGACCTTGCCTCCTGGAAACTCCCATGAGCCGCCGAGCCTCTTCCCAGGTGGGCGCCGAGCGAGCAGAATCAAATCTCCCCGCGTGATGACGGCGCAAACCACAGGCACTGGCGGCTCGACACGCATGCAATCAGGAGTAGGCGACCGTGAGTGCGGCTTTCGCTGTTCTCAGAGCGGCATCCGGCACGCTCATCTTTGCCATACTGGCCCGCATGCGGCGTCCGACGGCGGCGTTGTTCGTGAGAATGCTCTCCACGGCGGCAGCCGTCTCCTTGGGGGTGCGGGTGACAATGCCGCCGTCGATCTTGGTGAGAATTTCCGCATTCCCTTCCTCCTGTCCGGGCACGACATAGTCGATCACTGCCGGGATTTTCGCCGCGAGCACCTCGTGAAGGATGGCACCGCCAGCTTTGCAGATGACGACATCATGCGTCCGCAGAAATTCAGGGATGCGTTTCGTCCAGCCGATGATCTCCACCACCTCCGACGGCATGGAATCAGTGAAGCGCCTCAGGATATGATGCAGACGCCTCGCATGCTTGCCCACGGGTAGTGTGAGCTTGTTTCCAGCGAGCAATAACGGCCTCAATGCCTCCAGTGTGGCAGCTACATGACGGCCCGGAGTGGATGGTAGGTACAAAATTCGTGCGCCGAGAGACGATTGCGCCGCTGTGAGCGGCCGGGTGAAGTCTAGACTCACGGGAAAACCGGTAACGCGGATTTTCGAGTCGAGCACACCGAGGCGGGAGACCACCTTTCGTGTCTCATCGTCGGCGACGCAGAAGAGGTCGCTCCAGGACATGACCCAAATACGGTTCACGGTGAGGGAGTCGGTGATGACGGTACACAGCGGCGGCACGGGCAGTGTGCGGGCCAGTCTCTCCAACAGCACGGCGTAGAGGGGATAAGTGCTGATGATGAGCCGCGGTCGCTTCTCTGCGAGGCGGAGCTTGAGATGATTCATGAAGCCGGCCTGCCACACCGACTCTGGCCCTGCGACACCAGGTTTGCCCAGCAGATCGTACGCCACACGCCACGCCGCTGGAAAGTGAGTGATGACCTGCTGATAAAGTGCCTTCGTCACTGCGGCGGCACACGGCATCGCCTCGGTGATGAGATCGCATGTTTCGATGCTTTCTCCAGGACACAACTGCTCCAGCGCCTCAGCCACTGAACGCGCCGCAGTATTGTGCCCGTCGCCAAAACCGGCCGTCAAAATCCAGATCACGCGGCCAATCGCTGGAGTGGAAATGATCCGAAACAAGCGAAAAGGACGCTCCGTCGGCGTAGTTGACATTATTTCACAAATGTTAAATAATACCGCTTAGACCATGCGAAGGCAACCTGCCATCCCGCGAAGCCCGTTCCTCGCCGCAGCGGTGACTTTCACCGCGTTGTTGTTGATGCTCGCGCCTCTGCGTCGTGCCCCGCAGACATCTCCACCCCGCGAGGCCGGCTGGCTGCCTCTGATGAATGGCAGCGTGCCTACAGACAGCAGCGCGTTTCATCGCCTCGAGAGTTCTGCCGACCGGTATCAGGCCAGCGCCGTTCCGCTACTGCGCCAAATGAAAAGCGGCCCGCCATGAGCGGTCGCTTCAAGCCACCCGGCCAGTGCCCCATCTGCGGTGAGTGGGCACCGAGAGGCGCTGTGGCTTGTGATGAATGCGGGGCCTGCGAGGCCTCCGGCTGGAGCGGCAAGACACACGATGACGGTCTTGATCTTCCCAACGATGAATTTGACTACGACGATTTCATCGCCCGCGAGTTCCCCCGTCAATCAACTAGGAGCACTGGCATCCCAAAGTATTGGTGGTGGGTGGCGCTGCTGCTGCTGGTACTGCTGGTGGCTGGAGCCCTAGCTCCCATCATCTCAACATAGCGGCTCTCCCACGCCATAACGCGCCGCACCTCCTCACTCAAACCTCAGCACATACTCGCCATCCTTCTGGAGATGCAGGCGGTCACGGACTGCAGTTTCGAGGTAGGCGTTGTCACTCTTGAGCCAATCCCTACGACGCAGCAACTTGTCGCGGTCAGCCTTGAGAGTGTCACGCTCGATTTTGAGTTGATCCAACCTCGTGCGCATGGCGAGCTGTTTGTCCATGGGATTGTCACAAAAGACATATACCACGGGAACACAGAGAAACAGCACGATGCAACGCCCCACCTTGCGAACATCGCGCATCCAATTTCCCCAGTGTGACTGAGCTTCGGCTGCGCGATGTTCTCGGTAGTTCATAATCGTTTAGACTTTCATGCGGCCACCGTAGATGGCGTTTTCACCGAGCTGCTGCTCGATGCGCAGGAGCTGGTTGTATTTCGCGATGCGGTCGCTGCGGCTCATGGAGCCGGTTTTAATTTGGCCACAATTGGTGGCGACTGCGAGGTCGGCGATGGTGGAGTCTTCCGTCTCACCGGAGCGGTGGCTCATCACGGCAGTGTAGGCGTGGCGGTGGGCGAGATCGACGGCGTCGAGCGTTTCGGTGAGGGAACCGATCTGGTTCACCTTCACGAGGATGGAGTTCGCGACCTTCTGGTCGATACCCTTCTGGAGGAATTCAACGTTGGTGACAAAGAGGTCGTCACCGACGAGTTGGGTGGTAGCACCGAGTTCCTTGGTGATGACGCTCCAGCCAGCCCAGTCGTTTTCAGCGCAGCCGTCTTCGATGGAGATGATCGGGAACTTCTTTTTCAGTTCAGCGTAGTAGGCGACGAGTTCAGCAGCGGTGCGTTCGGATTTGTCGGACTTCTTGAAGACGTACTTGCCCTTGGTTTTGTCAAAAAACTCGGAGGAGGCCACGTCAAGAGCGATGGCGATGTCCTCACCGATCTTGTAACCGGCCTTCTCGATGGCCTGGGCGATGACTTCGAGCGCGTGGTCGGCGCTCTTCAGCGTCGGGGCGAATCCACCTTCGTCACCCACGGCGGTGCTGAGGCCGAGGTCGTGCAGGATTTTCTTCAGCGCATGGAATACTTCAGCACCGTAGCGCAGCGCTTCGGAGAAGGTGGGAGCGCCTTTCGGCATGATCATGAACTCTTGGAAGTCGATCGGGGCATCGGAGTGCGCGCCGCCGTTGATGATGTTCATCATCGGCACCGGGAGCACCTTGGCATTCGGGCCGCCGATGTATTTGTAAAACGGCTGGCCGAGCTGAGTGGCAGCGGCTTTGGCAGCGGCGAGGGAAACGCCGAGAATAGCGTTCGCTCCACATTTGGACTTCGTTTTCGTGCCATCGACGGCCAACATGGCCTGGTCGAGTCCGACCTGGTCGGAGGCGTCTGTGCCGATGAGGGCGTCGGCGAGTTCGTTGTTCACGGAATCGACGGCCTTGAGCACGCCTTTGCCAAGGAAACGTTTCTTGTCGCCATCGCGCAGTTCGAGAGCTTCGTGCTCGCCTGTGCTAGCACCACTGGGCACGGCAGCGCGGCCGATGGCACCGCCTTCAAGCTGCACGTCCACTTCGACTGTGGGGTTGCCGCGGGAGTCGATGATTTCACGTCCGATGACGGAAATGATGGTGAGGTCGTCCATGAGGGGTAATTATTTAAGTTTTGCTAATTAATGAGGATTTTTCAAGAGGGGTTTCCAGAAATCTCCGGGGAGTGCGCTTCATACACGGCTATGGCGGTGGCTCAAACGGTAGTTTAGCCCCGCAATGGCGCAGGACACGAACCGGTTCTATCGAGCGCAAGGTCTTCCCCTTCCGGCTCAGGCAATGATCTCCCGGATCGGATGCTGCGTCAGCACACCTGTGAGGCGGGCGTCAAGCCCCTGGAACTTGTAGGTCAAGCGCTCGTGGTCGATGCCGCACTGATTGAGGATCGTGGCATTGACGTCGTTCAAGTGAGCGGCGTCAGAGGCGATGTTGTAGCTGAAATCGTCCGATTCACCGTAGCTCACACCACCTTTGATGCCGCCGCCAGCCAGCCACATGCAGAAATTCCGCGGATGATGATCGCGCCCGTAGTTCGTCTGTGACAGGCCGCCCTGCGAATAAACCGTGCGCCCGAACTCGCCGCCCCAGACGACCAGTGTGCTTTCGAGCAGGCCACGTTGTTTCAAATCGGTCAAAAGCGCACCGATGGGCTGGTCCGTATCGGCACATTGCAGGCGGATGTCTCCTGGCAGGTTGCCATGCTGGTCCCAGCCGCGATGCAAGATCTGCACCACGCGCACGCCACGCTCGACAAGACGGCGCGCCAAGATCGCGCTAGCGGCAAAAGTCCCCGGTTGCTCCACCTCCGGGCCATACATGTCGAGCGTAGCCCGGCTCTCGGACTTCAGATCGACCAGTTCCGGCACGCTCGACTGCATGCGGAAGGCCATTTCATACTGCGAGATGCGCGTCTGGATTTCTGGGTCACCGAATTTTTCAAAACTGTGTGTGTTCATCTGTGCCAGCGTGTCGAGCATCGCACGGCGATTTGCTGAAGAGACACCGTCAGGATTTTGGATATGGAGCACCGGATCACCAACCGCACGCAGGGCCACGCCGCTGAACTGGCCCGGCAGGAAGCCGCTGTTCCACATGCGCGTGAACAGCGCCTGCGCCATCGCCTTCGCACTCCAGCGCGGCGTGAGCACTACAAAGGCCGGCAAATCGTTGCTTTCGCTGCCGAGGCCGTAGCTCAGCCAGGAGCCGATGCTCGCATAGCCAGGCACCTCACGCCCGGTCATCACAAACGTACATGCCGGATCGTGATTGATCGCGTTCGTATGCACGGTCTTGATCAAGGCGATGTCGTCCACATGCCTCGCCGTATGCGGCAGCAGCTCGCTCACCCAGCGCCCGCACTGCCCGTGCTGTGCAAACTTGAAAAGACTCGGTGCCACCGGGAACCGCGCCTGCTTGCTCGTCATGCCCGTCAGGCGCTGCCCACCTTGCACGCTCGGCGGCAGATCCTTGTCATACCACCGCTGTAGGCCCGGCTTGTAATCCCAGGTGTCGAGCTGCGAGGGGCCACCATTCATGTGCAGATAAATGACGGCCTTCGCCTTCGCCGCGAAATGTGGCAACCCTGGCAGCGGCTGATGCACCTGCGCTTTCGACGCCCCAAAAGCATCCCGGCCCATCGCATACGTCAAACCGAGTCCGCCGAGTCTCAAGCCCGTTTGTCCGAAGAACTGGCGGCGCGTTTGGATGAGATCGGATTCAATAAATGGGTTCATAACTCAGTTACGAGTGACGGTTTCATCGAGATTGAGCACCAAGTTCGCAATCAAGGTCCACGCGGCGATTTCGACAGTTGCAGCGATCTTCTTTGGAAGTGATTCACCGACCGTGATCGCCTTCTCGGCGGCTTTGGGATCTTTTTGGTAGAGTTCGCGTTGTTTCGCCAATGCGATTGTCAGCATCGAAAACTCATTCGCATCGGGTTTGCGACTCAAAACAGTGCGGAAGAGCCAATGGAGGCGATTTTCGTCATCTACGCCGCCTTCGTCGATGACGCGTTCAGCGAGTGCTCTCGCGGCTTCGAAGAACTGCACGTCATTGAGGAGTTGGAGGGCCTGCATGGGCGTATTGCTGCGCTCGCGGCGCGTGCAACTTTGCTCGCGGTTCGGCGCGTCGAAATTGCTCATGAAGGGCGGCGGCGCAGTGCGCTTGAGGAAGCAGTAGAGGCTGCGGCGGTAGAGTGCGGAGCCGTGTTCCTGGAGGTAGTAGCGCGTGTTGCTGTCGCCATAGCCGACCGGCTCCCAAATATTCGGCGGCTGGTAGGTGCGCGCGCCACGCCCACCCATTCGCAGATCGATCAGGCCGCTTACAAAGAGCGCATTGTCGCGAATCTGCTCGGCATCGAGGCGGATGCGCGGTCCGCGAGCAAGTAGCCGGTTGTCAGGATCGAGGCTGAGGAGGTTCGACTCGACTGGCGAAGCCTGCTTGAATGCTTTCGTCATCATCAACTCCTTGATGAGTCTCTTCACGTCCCATCCGTTCTTCTGAAAATCCACAGCGAGGTGATCGAGCAGCTCTGGGTGGCTCGGCGGTTCGCCTTGGGAGCCGAAATCATGACTCGTCTTCACTAGGCCGATGCCAAACACTTGCTGCCAGAAGCGGTTCACGATCACGCGGGCCGTCATTGGATTCTCAGGAGCTACAATCCACCGTGCTAGATCGAGGCGCGTCGCACGGCCTGTCGGATTCGCCCGTTTCAACGGATGAAACGCCGCCGGAGTGGCTGGCTCGACCTTGTCACCGTGCTTATTGTACTGTCCGCGGATGGCGACGAAGGTGTCCAGCGGCGTATCCAGGTCTCTGAAAACGAGGGTACCAGGAATCGCCGCGTCCGCAGCAGCGCGGCTCACTTTCGCCTCCTCCCATGCAGCGCGCCTTCGTGCGATCTGCGGCGTGATCGGACGTGCGATGCGGGCGAGGTAGAAGCGCAGCAGCGCCTCGCGCTTCTTCACATCAGTCACCTTATTTGGCTCAGTATTGAGCGTTCCCGCCACATCCGCAGGCACTCCGGGTGGCTGTTTCCTGCCAGCAGCTATCACCTTCCACCACGCGCTGAAGGAAGAGAGAACATCCGCAGCCGCGCCCGCAGTGCCCGTCACCGTACACAAATCCCACACCAGCGTGCCGCCTACCTGCTGCACAGCGATGGTATTGAGCCGCGAGCCTGCTTTCATGCCTAGCGTGGTGAGGTCGAGACTCAGCAGCGTCCATTCACCCGGCTTTGGCAGCGGCCCCGCAGTGATCGTGTGGTCCTTACTATAAGTCGTGGCATCGAAAGCGCGTGCGTCACCCCAGACAACACGCCGACCGTTGAGTTCGAGGCTGACCACATCCGGCGTATTCAGTGGATCGAGTCGCACCCACACATTCACGCGTGGCGTGCCGCCCAGCACGACCGGCACCAGTCCTGGCGTGATGGTTTCTTGGCTAAATTGGCCGTTGCTGAGCAGCAGAACGCGTCTGCCCGACTTCGCCGCAAAATCTGGTCGCATCAGCCACGCGCTCGGATTCCGCGTGGTGTTCCGGGTCATCGTACCGATGGCGAAATCATCATCAAAGATCACCTGAGTGAGTATTTGGGCCGCCGGAGCTGGCTTGAGAATCGCGGGATCCGTGTAGGCCGTGTTTTGCACGGAAGCATCGAGCGCCTTCAGTGCCGCATCCTCGTCGCTGACCGCCGCATCGCGCTCTTTGCGCTGCTGGGGAGTCGGCAGCTTCAAAAATGGCTCCGTGGCGGAGATGTTCCCGTCCATCGGCGGATCGGCGCTGCTGTAAAAGAAAGCGTAGAGTGAGTAGAACTCCTTCGTCGAGAGCGGATCGTATTTGTGATCGTGACACTGTGCACAGCCGCCCGTGAGGCCCATCCAGGCCGTCGTCAATGTCGCCGCGCGGTCCACAGCATAGAGATGGCGGTACTCCTCGTCGATCGCACCTCCCTCGCTTGTCGTGACGTTGCAGCGGCAGAATCCCGTTGCCGTGATTTGATCTGGCGTGGCATTCGGAAGCTGGTCGCCAGCGATCTGCCAGATTGTGAACTGGTCGAACGGCAAGTTGGTGTTGAACGCCCTCACCACCCAGTCGCGGTAGGCCCACATGCTGCGCTCGTTGTCGAGGTGCAGGCCGTGCGTGTCTGCATAGCGTGCCACATCCAGCCAGTGCCTCGCCATCTCCTCACCAAAGCGTGGGGACTTCAAATAGCGGTCCACCATCGCTTCATAACTACCATCTGTGAGATATGTATCCACTTCCGCCAGCGTCGGCGGCAAACCTGTCAGCGTGAACGACACACGGCGGATCAGCGTCTCCTTGTCCGCCTCGTCGGCGAATACGAGCCTATCCCTCACCTGACGTGCGGCGAGCAGCGCATCGATGCTCGCACCGGGTGTATCGTGCGGCTTCTCAAACGCCCAATGCCTCTGATACGGTGCCCCCTGCTCGATCCAGAGCTTAATCGTATCCTTCTGTGTTCGCGTGAGCTGCTTGTGGGACTTCGGTGGCGGCATCAGGTCGTCCTCGTCCGCCGTGATGATGCGCTGCCAGACCTCGCTCTTCGCTAGGTCTCCCGGCTTGATAGGAAACGCGCCGTCCTTCGCTGTGTAGGCTCCTTCCGGCGTATCGAGCCGCAGCTCCGCCTCGCGTTTTTTCGCGTCAAAGCCGTGACAGGCGAAACAGTTCTCCGAGAAGATCGGTCGGATGTCGCGATTGAAGCTCAGCCGGTCCTCTGCCAGGGCGGCAAGAGCACTGGCAAATAAGACAGCGGGAATGAGTCTTTGCGGGCGCATCGAAAATCAGTTCATAAGAACTACGGCCCACGCAGGCTACTCCTTCCCCGCCGCCAGTGGTTTCCACGCGGTGTTTTGTCTTTTACCGGATGCCAGGGAGCGCCCCATCAGCCGATAGCACGCTTCAGCGCGTTCTTTGTGATGCGCCGCACGCGCTCATCCGGCCCATGCGGGCGTGAATAGTGACTCCAGGGGATCATGTGGCCGGGCGGATCACTTAAACCTTGCGCCCAGAAGATAGTGGTAGCGTTGAAGACGATGTTTTTCTTCGGCCCCTCGAAAATGGTAGCGGCGTATTTGCCGAGGTGTGTGCCGCTGGCCCAGACGTTGCCTTCGCCAACCACTTCGAGGCCAGGGCGATTCGTGTCAGGCTCGCCATGAAATTCCCAGCCGACGAGACCCGGGATGCTATCCCCCTTTTTCATGCCGGTACCTTCAAAGAGCCAGTGGTCAGGCAGCACGCAGGTCCAGTCACCTCCTCCGTTGAACGGGACGATGGTGCGTGCGCCGATGATGTCGCGCTCGTCTGGCCCGGGATTCTCAAAGGGGCCGAGCACTTTGGCGTAAGCATCCCTCTCCTCTTCACGGAACTCCCCGTAGCAAGTCTCGCGCGTGAGGCGGCGGTTGGCCTCGCCTCTGGCGTTCGGCGTGAACGGCGTGACCATATAAACATCATTCGCCGAGAGCCATAGTACACTGAGCCCGTCGTCGATGGCCTTCTTCACGTTATGATACTGGCGCGTGTCCCAATACTCATCATGACCAGCGCTGATCATCACCTTGGAGCGCGCGAGATTGGCGGGCTCGATGTTGTCCACGTTGGAGCAGTAGGTGACATCGTAGCCTTCCTTCTCAAGCCAGTAGCAGAGCGGATATTCCCACAGCAAAAATTCACCGCTGCCCATGCTCTGCGGGTTATCGAAAATCTGCACATACTTGCCGTAGGGCCGGTCAAAACTCACGCTGACACCCGGCGCGTGCGCGGCGCGTGGATCGGTGTAGAGCGACTCGTTGACCGGCCAGCGGTTGTAGGCCTGCCAGGTGTTGTCGCTGCACTGGAAGAGGATGTCGGCCGGACGGTCGTCTTTGACGATAAAGATGACATAGCTCTGCCAGTAGGGTTTGTCCGCATTCCCTGGCACCGTGCTGAGGCGCCCTAGATAGACTCCGCTGGGCCAATCATCAGGAATGGTGAGCGCAGCGCTTGCCTCCCAACGGCATTCACGCAGGCGCTTGTCACCGATGTCAGGCACGGGCTGCGTCTTGCCTTCAAAAGGCCCGAGCATGGTCATCGAACGCGCCCCCGCGCCGCCGTAATAGCCCATGCGGAAGATTTCGATGGTGAACTTTGCTACAGGCTTTGTACTCACGAAGATTTCAAGTTTCTCACCCGACTTCACCGACTGGCGCGAGCAGTAGCCCTCGATCAGGGAGGTGCGGAAGGACTTCGCGTCGTCTGGCCTCATGCGCGTGAGTTGGAAGCTCGCGCCCTCCCTCGCGTTTTCGGCCTTGATGAGACCGGGTTGCCGTTTGGCAGAAGACGCAGAGAGAAGCGTCCGCGCCCCTGTCGCGGCGGCGATGGCACTGGTGGTCTTGATGAAGTCGCGGCGGTCCATGGGAGGCAATACGGCATCTGCGGCACAACCTTTGCTCACCATCGCCGAAGCAGTGCGCACGGCATTTCTCCTCCAGGCAACTTGCCGCTTGCCGACCCTGCGAAGCCCGTGTGTCTTGCGTTCATCTATGTCAGCGGAAAATGCTTCAAAAAAGAAGGCGGCGGAGTCCGCCAGAAAGTCCCCGAAGAAAGTCAAAAACGTGCCTTTCTGGATCGGATTCGACCTCGGCGGCACGAAGATGATGGCCTCCGTGCTCGATGCAGACTACAACGTGCTCGGCGGAGCGCGCAAATCGACGAACGGCTCCGATGGAGCAGCTAGAGGACGTGCGAAGATCGTCAAAACCATCCATGAGGCCATCACCGACGCCGGCGTAAACCCCCGTGGCATCCGCGGCATCGGGATCGGCTGCCCCGGCTTGGTGAATCCAGTGAAGGGCGTGCTCATCCTCGCGCCGAACCTCGGCTGGTCGAACGTGGCACTGCGCAAGCTACTGCAGAAGGAATTCAAATGTGAGATCGCCGTGCTCAACGACGTCGATGCCGGCACCTATGGCGAATACGTCCTCGGTGCGGGCAAGGGCGCACGTTCACTGCTCGGCGTGTTCCCAGGCACCGGTGTGGGCGCGGGCTTTGTGTACAACGGCCAGATCGTCATGGGCCGCAGCATCACCGCCATGGAGCTGGGCAATCTGCTGCTGCCAGGCACGCACATCGGCAGCCCGGTTTTCGGCACCGTCACGCTGGAGGATCTCACCAGCCGCCTAGCACTCGCATCGCAGGCCGGCATCGCCTGTTATCGCGGGCAGTTGCCCGACCTCGACAAAAAAACACAGGGCTCTCTGCGCAACATCCGCAGCAAAGCGCTCGCAGGCTCCTTCAAGGAGGGAGAGGAGGCTGCGCTGGTCATGTTCCGCAATTCCATCCGCTACCTAGGCATGGGCGTAGCCATGGTGATCAATCTACTGGCACCAGACCGCGTCGCACTCGGCGGCGGACTGGTGGAGGAATTGCCGGGCCTGTATTTGAACCTTCTCAAGGAAGAAGTGGATCGCCACGCGATACCCGAGCTGGCACGTGGCGTGAAATACTCGCTGGCAAAGCTGGGCGGGCAGGCGGTGGCCGTGGGCGCGGTCTCCTGGCTGCGGAACGAGAAACCATGACCCGCGTCCATGAGCGAGCAGCCCCCCGCCACAACTCCCTCCCCCGAACACGCTGTCATCTACGTCGGCGCGGCCTCGGTCGCGCTCGTCATCGGACGCAAAGACGACAGCGGCCAGTTCCAGCATGTCGAAGGGCTTGACCGCCCGCTGCCTGTCGCGCGCGACATCTTCCGCTCCCGCAGTATCTCACGCGCTACGATGGACCAGGCGGCGGCAATCCTGCAAGATTTTCTACAAACGATGCGCGAGTACGGCATCCCGCCCTCCCATCTGCGCATCTTCACCTCGAACATACTCGCCGAGGCCGCCAACCACGAGATTTTCCTCAACCGCCTCCAGGTACACGGTGGCGTGGCACCGGGCCTCATCGACGACGGCAACATGACACGCCTCGTCTATCAGATCGCCCAACGCCTGCTGAAAAAGAACCCCACGCTTGAGAAGGGAAACACCTTCGTCTCCCACATCGGCCCCGGAAACACACGCGCCATCTATTTCCAGCAGGGGCATCTAGCCGCCTACAGCAACTACCGTCTCGGCATCTTCCGCGCGCGGGAGGCCGTCGCCACGCCAGATGAAGAGATGCAGCACCAACTCCTGCATCTTGAGGAGCACATCCGCGGCGTTGTCGATCATCTCGCGCAGGATTACTCCGGCGTGAAAATCGATCACCATGTAGCCATCGGCGTGGAGATCCAAAGCGTCGCTCCCAGCCTCGGCAAAGCACGTCATGGCGCGCACCGCGTGATGGAGAACGACCTCGCTCGCCTGACCGACAAGCTCGCACGTCTGAGCCCCGACGAGCTCGTGCGCGAGCTGCATGTCCATTACACCGGCGGTGAGGGCGTTGTCCCAGCTCTGCAGACGAACCTGGCCCTCGCACGCCGCTTCGGCGACGAGACAATCTGGGTGCCCGAAGGCGACTTCCTACGCGAATTGATGCTCGACCTGATGTCCTCCGGCGCACGCACCGCCAATTTCCAGGAAGAGGTCATGCAGGCCGCGAGCGAGATCGGCCTGCGCTACAAGACAGACCGCAAGCACGCCGAGCAGGTGGCGTCCTTCTCCCAACAGCTCTTCCGGGAGCTACAGCCACTTCACGGTCTTGATTCAAAATACGAGCTCGTACTACGCATCGCCGCTACGCTACACGAGGTCGGCATGTTCATCAGCCCGCGTGAGCATCACAAGCACAGCCTCTATATTCTGCTCAACACGGAAATCTTTGGCCTCAGCACGCAAGACCGCACCCTCGTCGCGCTGCTGACGCGCTACCACCGCCGCTACAATCCTGAGCCCAACCACCCGCATTTCTCCGACCTCACCCGCGAGGAGCGCATGATCGTGCTGAAGCTCGCCGCGCTGCTGCGGCTCGCTGACGCACTCGACCGCAGCCACGCGCAGCGCATCAAGGCCATCCAACTGCGGGCTGACGGAGCGCGGCTCAACGTACTCACCCAGGGTGTTGATGACAACACCGTGGAGCAGATCGCCATCAACTCAAAATGCGACCTCTTCCGCGAAATCTACGGCTATGACATCATCCTCGCCAAATCCTGACCAGAGCCCCGCGCCGTCAAAGCCGCGCTTCAGCGAAGAGCACTTCATCAACCGCGAGCTGAGCTGGCTGGCCTTCAACTCCCGCGTGCTCGACGAAGCCGCACGCACCACGCTACCGGTGCTTGAGCGCGTGAAATTCCTCGCCATCACCGCCTCGAATCTCGACGAGTTCTTCATGGTCCGTGTCGGCGGCCTGCAATTACTGCGGAAGCAAGGCATGCGTGCGCGTGACAACGCCGGACTCACGCCATCACAACAGTGGGAGCTGATTCATCAAAGCGCCGCCGCACTCGTCACACGGCAGTATGAGACCCTCCAGCAACAGCTCGTGCCACTGCTGAATGAGAAAGGCATCCGCCGTCTCCCCGCCGCCAGTCTGACTCCTGTGCAGCGCACACACCTGCGTGAATACTTCGACGAGCACCTCTTTCCGGTGCTTTCCCCCGTGGCGATCGAGGATGCAGGAGCGCGAGCGGCCATCCCCGCATTGAACATCGTGCTGCTCTGCACCGTAAGCGACGGTGATGCCGGACGTCATGTACTGCTGCCACTCCCGGCAAACCTGCCGCGCCATGTCCCCGTCCCTGATCCAGACGCGGGGCAATTTCTCTATGTGAACCTGGAAGACGTCATCGCACTGTTCATCGGCGAATTTTTCCCTTCAGAGAAAATCACTACGCCCGCTCGATTCCGCGTCAGCCGCAACACCGACATCACGGTGGACGATGACAGTGCTGTCGATCTCGCCTCGGAGATGGAGCAGGTGCTGGAGCAACGCCTGCAAAGCCCCGCCATCCGTATCGAAATCGAGGCCGGCGGCACGCGCGAGCACACACGCATCATCCGCGACCTCTGCGGAGCCAAAACAGCGCAGGTATATGAGATCCCAGGTGAACTCGATCTTCGCGCGCTCTTCCAGCTCGTCAGCATCTCCGGCTTTGACGAGCTGAAGGTCGATCTGTGGGACAGTCATCCCAGCACTTCGATCACTCCAGGAGAAAGCATCTTCGACGCCGTCAAACGCGGCGACATCCTGCTCCATCATCCGTATGAAAGCTTCGACCCCGTGCTCGCGCTCGTGGAAGAAGCCGCCGCCGACCCGAACGTCATCGCCATCAAGCAGATTCTCTACCGCACCGCGAAAAACAGCCGCATCATCTCCGCGCTCATTCGTGCCGCGCAGGCCGGCAAGCACGTCACCGTGCTGGTGGAGCTGAAGGCGCGTTTCGACGAGGCGCGCAACCTTGAACGCGCGGCGGATCTGATCAATGCGGGCGCGCAGATCATCTACGGCGTCGTCGGCTTGAAAACGCATGCGAAGGTCTGCCTCGTCATGCGCCGCGAGTCAGGCCGCCTCATGCGCTACATGCACTTCGGCACCGGCAACTACAACGAAAGCACGGCGAAGCTATACACCGACATCAGCCTGCTCACCTGCCGCCCGGACTTCGGTGCCGACGCCTCCGCGTTCTTCAACACCGTCACCGGCCGCTCGCGCTTCGTTCACTTCAACAAGCTCAGCATGGCCCCCTATGGCCTGCGCGAGCGCCTGCTGTCGATGATTCGCAGCGAAGCCGAGCGCGCACGCCAGGGGGAGGCCGCTGAGATAATGCTCAAGATGAACGCACTCGAAGACCGCCAGATGATCGAGGCGCTCTACGAAGCCTCTCAAGCCGGCGTGAAGATCCGCCTCAACGTGCGCGGCATCTGCTGCCTGCGTCCCGGTATCAAAGGCATCAGCGACAACATCAGCGTCGTCAGCATCATCGACCGCTATCTCGAACACGCCCGCATTTTCTGGTTCCGCCAGGGCGGCAAACCGGCCGTCTTCATTGCCAGCGCCGACTTCATGAACCGTAATTTGTCGAAGCGCGTCGAACTCCTCACGCCCGTCGAAGACAAGGAGGCGCGCAAGCGCCTCCAGCACATCCTCGAAGTCCACTTCGCCGACACCGCCCGCGGCCGCACCCTCAAATCCGACGGCACCTGGCACCTCGCCAACATCACTGCGGCCAAAGCGGCACGCTCCCAGGAACAATTCGCCAAGGAAATGGCCAAACGTGCGCGTCAGGCGAAAGAGTCACCGGACGTGCTTGTGCCGCACACGCCGAAGTGACGCTGTCTCGTAGAGGATGGCGTCAGCCTTCCTTCGCGCGTCGCAAAGCATACTTTTCTCCAAACACGGCATGCTAACGCCTGCCGCTACAGACGCGGGCTGCGATCACTGCTTCTTGCCAGCTCTCATCCCCGAGGCCGTGGTGGCGGTGTAACTTT
Organism: uncultured Prosthecobacter sp.; assembly: GCA_964421275.1. Lineage (GTDB taxonomy): Bacteria > Verrucomicrobiota > Verrucomicrobiia > Verrucomicrobiales > Verrucomicrobiaceae > Prosthecobacter. The sequence goes on along the minus strand of CAYQWE010000024.1, from coordinate 48,057 downwards.
TGTTGTTATTCGTGAACTTGATGATCGTGCCATTCTCCAGTTTGACTGTCGAGTCATCCACGGCAGCCCAGCGCACAGGCATGTCTTTGTTGACGGTGCATGTGCCATCTTTGCGAAAGGTCAAGATGCTGCCCGCAGACTTTTCGCTCGTTCCCCAGGTCCATGTCGTGTCACCAAGATAATGCTGAAGGTCCGTCGCCGTTTTGACCCGCCAGGACTTTGGAGGGAGCGCCACCAAGGCTATCTCTTTGTCGATTTCTACGGCTAGGGCGAGATCCTTTCGAGCGATGGCTTGATTCTTCAACTGCAACAGCGTCTGCACATACTTGTCACGGTGCGGACGTGTTGCGACCTCCACCGCTTCCTCGAATTTTTCACGAGCGGTTTCCAGTTCCTTCGCAGGATCAGCCGCATGAGCGGCCATGGCTGCAAGTGTGACATGGACTACGAGAAGGAAGCGCTGAACGGTTTTCATGATGTTACTCGGGTGATTGCCTGGAAGAAATCAAGTCACGGCAGGCCAACGTCACACCACCGGCCAAAGCGCTTTGTAAACCAGCGCACCGATGATCCCGCCAATGATCGGACCGACGACGGGAATCCAGGCGTAGTTCCAATCAGGGCCGCCTTTGCCGGGAATCGGTAGGACGAAGTGCGCGAGGCGCGGGCCGAGATCGCGTGCGGGATTGATGGCGTAGCCGGTGGGGCCGCCGAGCGATAGACCAATCGCCCACACGATCACACCGACCAGCGCTGGGGCGAGACCTTTGTCGAAACCGGAGTTCGGCACGAGATTTGCAGGCGACAGCACCGCCAGCACGCCGAGCACGAGCACGGACGTGCCAATGATTTCGCATATCAGATTGCTCACAGAGTGACGGATCGCGGGAGCAGTGCAGAAAACGGCCAGTTTGGCTCCCTGATCATCCGTGACTTTCCAATGCGGCAGGTAGGCGAGCCAGACCAGCACCGCGCCGAGAAACGCGCCCGCCATCTGCGCGGCGATGTAACCCGGCACGAGAGACCAACTGAATTTGCCGATCACCGCCATTGCGACGGTCACCGCCGGATTTAGATGCGCACCGCTGATCGCATTGGTGCAGTAAACGCCGATCGTCACCGCGAACGCCCATCCTGCGGTGATGACGATCCAGCCGCTGTTGTGCCCCTTGGTCTGTTTGAGCACCACATTGGCGACAACCCCGTTACCGAGGAGAATGAGGAGCATAGTTCCAAGGAGTTCGGCCAGAAGAGCAGGCATGTGTGCGGTTGGTTAAATTTCTGCGCAAGCTATCGGGAAGCGTAAAAAAGGGCAAGGATCTAATCCTCCTGCGCCGCTTTCAGCCGCTCGTCATCGAGATCAAGGCGGTACATAACCTGATTATAGTCATAGCGCGGTGTGGCGACAGGATTTCCCGAGAACGTTTCGGCGTAGGTGCCCTGAAAATAGAACACACGCCCGTTTTGCTGATCGAAGAAGGCGTGGTGGCTGGGATTGTAGAAACTGTACTTTGGATGCGAGGCGATCTTCACCGCATTGCGCCACGGGCCTTCCACCTGTTTCGCCTCCAGATACCAGACCTCACCGAGATATGACTCATCTCCACCCTCCTGCACAGCGATCATGATCCAGCGTTCGCGATACTTGTTCCAATGCACGCTGCCAGCGTGCAGCAGCACGCGCCTGCCGGTCTTCGTGTCTGTAATCTGCATGCGAGCCTTGCCAGTAGGCATTTTTTTCTCCACGATGAGCCGTTCTTCGTCCTTCTGCGTCGTAGGTTTCAGCGAGCTCTGCCAGACGTATTCCCCGTGCTCCGAAGACCACAGTAGCGACTCGTAGGCCGAGGTGTTCTGCACGGAGTCATAGTCCGCCTTCACGCGGGTCTGGCAGAAGGGCGCGGAGAAGTAAATCCAGTCGCCGTCCACGCCCTTCACGCGCACGGCGTTGTGCTGCGGATGCTGCCAGTCGAACTCATCTCCGAGCACGGCGATGCGGTGGAAGCGCTTCGTGGACTCGTCGTATTCCGCGAGTCCGTGCTCCAGCCGCTTGCCGAGCTCGCGCCAGCGCGAGTAGTGCGCGATGAGATGCTCTTTGTCCGCCGTGTCCATGACAGTGAGCATGCCGGAGAGCCACACCATGCCCGGCTCGTCCACCTGCAGCATTTTGGCGACGGAGCCATTCTCATCCGTCACATATTCAAAATGGATGCCATGCTCGGGGTCCAGACCGCCCTTGTCTGGGGGATCGCTCCACGCGGCGGTGGAGTGGAAGTTCCCCAGTGGATAATCTGCCCGCTGTGTGTCGCCGAAGATCCAGAAGTAGCGCCCCTTCCACGGCACGACCTGCACCGAGTCCTGCCCCATAACATCAGCAAAGAGGTTTGGGCGGGGCAGCGGCACTTCTTTCCCGAGCAGCGTGCTGTCACGATAGATCCCCTGTCCTGTGAGCCGACACATGCGCTCGGCGATGTTGACCCGCAGCACCTTCAGCTCTGTAGATTTACCGGCCATTGGAGTCAGCTTCACTCCTGAAAAACCGAATCCGTCCTTCGGCAGCGCATAACCTGGTCCCGCGACGCTGAAATACACGGCCCGGCTCATCATGCCCGGCTCGTTGAAGGCGATCCAGCCCGCGCTGTCCGTGGTCAGCACGACGTTGTTCGTGGTTTTAAGCGTGACCAGCGGCACACCGCGCCCTGTGGCCTCATCGATAACGCGAATGCCAAAATAATCCTCCGGCGCGGCAAAGGCAGTCAGTGACGTCAGAATGACAGCAAAACAGGACAGGTGGAAGATCACGTCTTTGGTTTACCACCTTCACCCAGATGCCGGAAGCTCAAATTCACACCGCTTGACTCTCGAAACGAAAATGCGAATGCGCGGGACATGTTCTTCGACACGCACACGCATCTCGGCAGCAGGCAGTTCGACAGCGATCTACCTGCGGTGCTTGAGCGCGCACGGGCCGCAGGCGTCACGCGCATGGTCGCGCCAGCCACGGATCTCGACAACGCACGCAAGCTGCTCGCCATCGTCAAAAATGAGCCTGATGTGCGTGTGGCGGTCGGCGTGCATCCCTGTGATGCGGATTCAGTGAGCGGATGGTCGTGGGTCGATGAGCTGCGTGAGCTAGCGCGCCACCCAAAAGTCTGCGCCATCGGCGAAATTGGTCTCGATTATTTTCACACACCGCCGGAAGGCTTCACACTGGCTGATTGGAAGGCGCACCAAGCGCAGGTGCTCACCGCGCAGCTCGAACTGGCGGCGGAATTGCAGTTGAACGTGATCCTGCACAATCGCGAGAGCTGGGATGATCTAACGGCTCTAGTGCTACCGTTTAGCGGACGGCTGCGTGGTGTGTTTCACTGCTACACAGGAACATTGGAGCAGGCGCAGCCGCTGCTGGAACGCGGGCATTTGATCTCCTTTACCGGCATCGTGAGTTTCAAAAACGCAGGCATCACTGCCGAGACAGCGCGCATCGCCCCTGCGGACAGCTACATGATCGAAACCGACGCACCCTACCTCGCACCGGTGCCGCATCGTGGGAAACGCTGTGAGCCGGCCCATGTGGCAGACACGGCGCACGCCATCGCCTCGCTGCGCGGTGAATCCGTCGAAAAGGTCGCCGCCGACACGGCAGGCAACGCGCTCGCATTCTTCCGTGGCTGGAATTGACCTGCCGCGAAAGCATTTCAGAGTCGTCACGTTCACTCCACCACCATGAAACTGACCGCCCTCCTCGCCTCCACCCTCGCCTTGGCCTCACTGGCCGCCGCCGCTGAATTCACCGTCGAAAAGACCGCCAGCGGCGGAGCGATCGTGAAGGTGGACGGACAGGTGTTCGCCGAATACGTCGTCGATCAATCGAACAAGCCCTACCTGGCACCTGTTTTCGGCCCGACAGGCAAGCAAATGACACGCAATTACCCGATGAAGACCATCGAGGGCGAGCAGCACGACCACCCGCACCATCGCGGCATTTGCTTCGGTCATGAGGGGATCAACGGAGTCGAATCCTGGGCGGAGCGCTCCACCTTCGGCACCACGGCCAAATATGCCGAACGCACCACCCACCTCGGCAGCGAAAAGCACCGCGAGTTCAAGATGCTTGAGGCAAAGCCTGACTCCGCCGTGCTTGTGTCCATCATCGACTATCTCGACCCGGTTGGTAAAAAATACCTGGAGGAGGAACGCACGATGATCTTCCGCGCCGCCGAGGGTACGCGCAGCATCGAGATGAAGCAGACCCTCACCGCCACTGAAGGTCCTGCGAACTTTGAAGACAAGAAAGACGCCGGCCTCAGCATCCGCGTACCGACGGAGATGGCGGTGGACATCGAAAAAAACAAGAAAGGTAGTGGCCACATCATCAACAGCGAGGGCCAGAGCGATGCCGACGCCTGGGGTAAACGTGCGAAGTGGTGCGACTACTACGGCATCGTAGGCGGCGAGCATGTCGGCGTCGCGATCTTCAACCACCCCACCAGCTTCCGCTTCCCCACTCCGTGGCATGTGCGCACCTACGGCCTCTTCACCGCGAACCCCTTCGGACTTTCACAGTTGAAAGTGCAGACCGAGAGCGGTGCCCACGAACTCAAGAAGGGCGAGAGCCTTTTCCTGCGCCACCTCTTCTATTTCCACAAAGGAAACGAGAAGGAAGGCAATGTCGTCGCCGCCTACGAGACATTCGCCAAGGAGTGATGAGCGTGCGGCCTACTAGCCGCTCATCTCCGACTCTAATGCGGTGCTTCAGTTGCCAAATAACGGTTTCTGGCGGGGCCTCATCGTTCCGCCTTGAGATCTAGCGGGCGTTCCTTCTATTTTTTTTGCCTCATTGAGATCTTTTTCAGAGGGAGGTTTGCGGTCGTCCTTGTTTCTCGTCCCGAAGATTCGCGGGGACCAACGTGCGTCCCCCACGGTGCCCGTCCCCTTATAGGCGAGCAGCTTGGTGACAGGCAACAAAACCAGGCCGGTGAGGCCGCGCACACTGACCTCGGCGTTGAAGTCGATGTCGTCGCGGATGAAGTCGATGTTCCCACTGCTGTTGATGCGGAAGGCGCTAGTCAGTGCCTCGACATCCTTGGTGACGATGAAGCCGTCCGCGACGTCGTAAGTGCAGCCGGCCTCCTTGGCGACGTTGTAGCCCTTGATCGGCGCTGGCAGGATGGCACCAATGACCGGGGTGAGAGGCCCCAGCACAGGGAGGGCTAGTAGATTGCCGTTGAGAATGTACAATGCTCCGCCGCCTTTGAGCGCCTGCCAGTCATCCATGCGTCCGGTGAATTTGAAATGGCCGGTGATGTCGCCTTCACTCTCGTTGCCTGGCGAGTACACCTGCGCGAATCTCTGGAAGTTGATCGAGTTGAGGCGCAGCTCCCCCTCATAGGGGTTCGGCTCGCGGTTTTCATTCAAAATCCCCTTCAAAGTCATGCCACCGTCAAGCACTCCGGCAGCGATGTCAAAGCGCGTGCCTCCTCCACGGCTTTTCACGCCAGCCTTCACATCATTGAAGGACAATTTTTTCCCAAACACCTCGTACGGAAAGCGCCCGGCACTCACACTCACCTCATAGTCCCGCACATCAGGCGCGAGATCGACTGTGCCTTTGACGTGAAGCGTGTCCCCAAAGAGACGCCCCTTGACGTCGAAGCCCAGCATCTGCCCGAGGATATGAACATCTCCATAGGGCGCATTGATCGAATAATCCTTACCCCACAGCACATAGTGTGCGCCGCCGACGGGGTTTTTGAAATCCACCTTGTAGTCGTTGAATTGCGGGTTCGACTTATAGCCGATGGTGCCGTTGACGCTCACCTCGGTGCCGGAGGAAAAGCGATAACGGGCCACCTGGTCTGCGGTCTTGGATGCAAAGGCGCGCAGGATGCCCGCAGCATCAGCCTCGGCACGCACATTGATCAGCCGGAGCCATTTAGCATCGTCATCATCATTCACGAACACCAAATCCGCCGTCGCCGGACCATCCGCCCGCCGGACACGGATGTTGGAGTAGTTCTGGATGTCTCCGAGGAAGGCGAGATCCATCTCCGCCGACTCAAAGGGAACGTCTTTGTAGGTGAAGTTGCGTAGCACTCCATGGCCGGAGAACGGGCATTCCTTGATTTTGGCAACGTTCCCTGCACAGGACATGTGGACATCAATGAACGAGTTCTCATCGAAGCCAAACCGACGAACGATCGCCTGGGTCTTCTGTGAAGATACAAAAGGAAGGAACACATTCGGATCCATGCGTAAGGTGAGATCTGCCTTGAAGCCCAGCGTGCGATGATTCATCACGTTTAACGCAAGAGTCCCAGTCTTGTGCCGCAACAGCGCGTCACGCACGAAAATCCCATCAGGTGCCACGCCAATGTTCAGGCTGAGTGATTTGAAAATTTCACCCCGGCTGCCAAAACCTCCGCATTCAAGTCTGCCAGTGACCTCCGCAGGAGCGAAGGCGTCCTTCCGCTCTTTCCCGACGAACAAGGTGCCTTCCAACGCGAGCTGGGGAGCCTCATAAAAGACCACTTCGCGCATCTGCTCGCTGTCGAAAAACGCGCGGGCTAGGCCGGGTAGGTCGGCGCTGGAGACAAGCCGAAAACGCATATGATCCGAGCCCATGCGCCAGGTGGCAGTGGCATCGAGGGAGCCGAGATGATCTTTCAAATGCAGCCGCTTCAAATCGATGAAACCTCCCTCGTAGGAGGCCTCGGCGATAAGCTCCTCCCACACATAATCCTCAAACGCTAAGCCGCCAGCGAGGAACACCAGCTCCGCAGTGATCTCATTCGGGTGATTGAGAGAGCCCTCCACCTTGACGCTCAGGCTTGGTGTCCTCGGCGCATGAAACCTGGACAGCCAATCCAGCCCTTTTTGAATCTGCACACGATGCTCACGCAGCATGGCCAGCCGCTCCATCGCACCAGGCGACGGCGTCTTTTGTTGCTCCGACTTGGGATCTGGAAGCTCCAGACTTCCGCTGATGGCTATCTGTATCCCATCTGACAAACGGCCTTCCGCATGGCGGATGTGTAACCGGTTCTCGTCGAGGAACGCACGGGCGCTGAAATTTTTCAGCTCGATCACGGTCAGCTCCGGCCTCTCAGGATCCACCGGCAGGGCGAGGTTCGTGTGCAGAAGCTCCAAAGCATCGACCTCTACCCGACCATTGAGCAGGCTTCCGAAATTCACGTCGAGATTTAACCGGTCCACTGCGGCGATCAGATGCGTCTTGTTTGCCTCGTTGAACACGCGGACTCCGCGTGCCACGAGGCCCCCAAACGGATTGATGGTGAGGTGCGTGAAGTCCAGATGCACCCCATGCCGGGCCAGCTCCCCTGTCACGAAACCGTGCCAGCGCGTGCGAAACGACTCCGTGTTCAAATAGATGACACCCGCCAGCATGAAGCTGGTAGATGCAAGCAGCAGCAGTCGGCGCAAAAGGCGGAACATGAACGGAGAAAGTTAACCAGCACTGGCCGCGTCCACAAGCAGCAAGCCTCAGCGATATTGCTCCGGGATTCCCATCGGATACAAACCTAGCGGCGCAACCATATCAGGGCGCAACTTCTCTGGGCCGATGCTGGGGGCATCCGCCGCAAGATAGACGGCGATCTGGATCAATCCCGCCCGCCCCTGCGGGCTGATGTCGAACAAAGCGGCGTCGGAGGACACCGGCTTGAACAACAGCGGACCACGCGGCGTGTGGTCCAACGTGAGCGTCGCCTTGGGCTCCAGACGCATCCCTCCACGACCCACGCCAGCCGTGGCCCCCGTCCGCACATCCTTGCCGTCCACGCCGACCCTGATTTCTAGCGGCATCGGCGTGCGGTTTTTCAACACGACGCGGTAGGCTTGGTTCGGCAGCCCCACGACGAAGAGATTTCCGCCGCACAGATGCGACTCGATCCATTGTCCTGATGCCACGTCCTGAAAACCGAGATCAATCGTTCCGTCACCGATGCGAGCTAGGCCTCCTTGCGTGTCAACCACGTCACCCTGGCGCCGCAGCAAACCGGCGATGCGATCTGGCTGGGCATAAATGACGCGTGCGACAAGGTGCGGCGTGGGAGATGTCTGTGATGTGCGCGCCGGAAACCCCTGATGATAGAGATTGGGGTCCTGCTGCCAAGCCGGCTTGAGCGGAGCCACGTTACATGACGCCAGCAGGGCCGCCGTGCCTGCCATCACCATTCCCCACCATGTCGAAGTCCTGCCTGCGGTGCCTGATGTCATTATTCTCTGTTCGCGGTTGTCTTGATTTGAAAAGTAACACGCACCAGCCCGGATACTTCTTCCACCGAGCGCCTCACCTCGCAGCCCAGCAGACGCTCGATCATCTCGCACTCCAACTCATCCACGATCTCATACGATTCCGCCAACGCCCGCAACGGCCGGTGGTGCTCCACCAGAAATAGGCGTCCGCGCTCATCCGTCCCACATTCGCTGAGGCACCCCTCGGCACTACGCAGCTTTGCCAGCAGCTTCGCACGTTCCAGGAGTGTGGCGGCTTTTGCGAACCGAGGTGCCAAGCTCTCGGTCTTGGCCTGAAAATAGGCGAAGAGCAGCTTGGGCGGCGCGGTCTCGCCATAAACGCGCTCGGCAGTTGCCAGCAGGTCCAGCGTCAGCGTCGGAGCCGCGCAGCCAAAGAGTGTGTCGGCCTTCGGCGTCAGGCGGTATAATTTCTCAGGCCGTCCCGCCTTTTTCGACCTGCGCCATGTGTCCAAGAAGCCAGTCTTCTCCAGCTCCACACAATGCTGCTTGACCCCCATGTAGCTCATCTCCATCGCCGTGCTCAACTCGCGTACCGGCATGCCGGTGGAACACTTGAGGCGCTGGATGATGTCCAGCGCTGGCGAGTGCAGCATTTCTCGAAGCAGGGGAAGCATGACGCGTAGGCTAGCGCGTTACACGCCGCACGCAACGCCAGCACCCGTAAACTACTACGTCGGGGCCGATGGCGGAGCGGTGGCAAAAACGAAGCGGTGAATGCCGGAGAGGTCGGTGGCCGTGCTGACATTCTGACAGCCTAACTCGGCGCAGCGGGCGGCGACTAGGGCACCTTGATCGTGGCCGAGCTCGAGCGCGATGAGGGCATTAGAATTCAGATGCGATGGCGCGTCGTTGATGAAACGTTCGACGATGCGCAGCCCGTCTGCACCTCCGTCGAGGGCGAGGACGGGATCGCGACGCACTTCGATGCTGAGGGCGGGAATCTCCGCACTGGGGATGTAGGGCAAGTTGGCGGTGACGAGATCGAAGCTACCAGTGATTTTTTCGAACAGGTCGCTGCGAATGAATTTGGGAGTGAGGCCTAGACGCGAGGCGTTTAAGCGGGCGAGATCGAGGGCGTCTTCGCTGATGTCAGCGAGAGTGACATCGCACGCGGGCCATGCTTTGGCGAGGCTGAGACCGATGCAGCCGGAACCGGCGGCCATGTCGAGCACGCGGACGGGTGATGTGGTGAATTTTTTGAGGATGAGTTCGACGAGCATCTCAGTCTCTGGGCGCGGAATAAGCGCGCGGTGATCGCAGACGATCTCGTGGCCACAGAATTCTACGGTGCCGAGAAGATGCTGGAGGGGCTCCCCCTCCCCGCGGCGACGCAGCAGTTCACGCAAGGCCGCGAGGTCTCGTTCGGCGACGGTCTCGTTGAAACGGAGGTAGAGATCGAGTCGGCGGCAGCCGAGGACGTGAGCGAGGAGGTGCTCCATGTTGAGCCGAGCTTCCTCGATTTTTCGTTTCTCCAGATAGGCTGTGCCAGACTGGAGGATTTCGAGAAGGGGCTTCATAGAAGAGTGTCGAATGCGGATGCCGAGGGAGTGAAAGCGGCACCTTGAACCGCCGCCGAGCACTAATGGGGCACTGATGGATGGATCAAGCCGGATTCGGTGATGATTTGGTGGACGCGCTGATCGTGTGGCTCACACGGAATGGCGTCGATGATCTGAAGATCGCAGGCGATGCCGACGCGCCGCGCATGGCAGTCCGGATGTGCGAGGAGCCGGTCATAATAACCACCGCCGCGACCGAGGCGGCATCCTTCCCGCGTGAAGGCAAGCCCTGGGACGAGGACGATGTCGAGCGCGCCGATCCCGACTGGTTGACAGAGGGGCTTAGGCTCCCAGACGTTCATGACGCCGCGCTGGAGATCTCCCATGTCCCTGATCTGGCATGGGAATAGCCCGTCTGGGCCGATTTGAAAGCAGACGAGGCGAGCCCCCTGCCGTGCGAAGGCATCGAGGAGTGGCTGGAGGATGTCCGGCTCGTTTTTAAGGCCGCCAAAAAGAGCGATGGTGCTGCCGTGAGACCAGGAGAGGGAGAGCCGCAAAAGATGCTCTACGATTTGCGCACCCGCATGGCCGCGCGCGGCGTCGCTAATGGTGCGCAGCCGCTCGCGCATGTGGCGGCGGAGAGCAGGTTTATCGTGCATCAAATAATTCGCTGTTCGCGGTTGAATGCGATCCATGGGAAGAACGCGGGAGAGCTACTGGCGGACGCGCTTGCTACTAAAGTAGCTCCGGCTTTTGCAGGAGATCAGCAACGCGTTTGAGAAGACGTCCAGCGCCGCCACCATCAAGGACACGGTGATCGAAGCTGAGGGTGAGCTCAGCTTCGGTGACGGGGATGAAATGGTTCACCTCATCACTCCAGCGTGGCACCTTGCTCCCGGCCCCAAGGCCGAGGACGAGGTTTTGCTCCGGCAGCGGGATGGGCGTGGCCCAGACGATGCCGAAGGTGCCGAAATTCGTGACGGTGGCGATGCCGGGACGGTTGATGTCGCTGGGAAGGCGGCGGGCACGAGCCTGCTCAACAAGCTTGTTGTAGGTGGGGACGAGCTTGACGAGCGGGGTCTTTTCAACTTCGCGCAGCGTGGGCACCATGACGCCGTCATCGACTTCGACGGCGAAGCCGATGTCGATGGCGTGCGGATGGACGATACGGTTGCCGATGAGGCGGCCGGCGACGGCGGTGTTTTCGGCGAGGGCTAGAGCGAGGGCGCGGATGGCGTAGAGCGCGGGGCCGGGCTTGGGATCGGCTTTTTTACGATGAGCGAGCATGGCGTCGAGCATGACAGGGCTGCCGACGGTGGCGAGCGGACGCGTCCAACTGCGGCGCATGCTGTCGGCGACGGCGATGCGCATGAGCGAGGCGGGCGTCATGCGATGCTGCTCAAGAGCGCGCAAGAAAGCCTCGAAGTCCTCGACGGTGACGCGACCTCCGGCACCGGTGCCGGGCACGCCTGCAAGGTCTGCGGCATTGAGGCCGAGCTCTAGCATGCGGGCACGCATGCGCGGTGAGATGTAGCTGGCTCCGGTGGCCCCTGCAGGCACAGGCAGGGCACCGCTGACGACGGGTTCAACCGTGGGCTGACGGGTGGAGATGACATCATCGTCGCTGATCTGAAAGTGGAGGTTTTCGACGGCCTCGACGGCGCTGAGCGCTCGCTGCGCCTCGAAGGATGGCCTCGGCGCATCAGTGAAGCCGAGCGCCTGCGCGTCCTCGTCACTGATCTCGAATGCTGCGAGGGTGGAACCGACGGCGTAACTCATCTGCGGCACGGCGACGATCTGGACGATTTTTCCAGCGCACGGAGCGGTGACGGACATCGTCGCCTTGTTGGTCTCGACCTCGAAGACCTCGCCGCCCGACTCCACGGATTTCCCCTGCTCGACGAGCACGCGCAGGATCGTGGCTTCGGCGATGGATTCACCGAGCTGTGGCATCAAGATGGGGATGGAAGGCATTGCAGGGAGAACAAATAAAACCTCCAGGATCAGTAGCGCAGCAAACGGCGGAGCGCGGCGGCAATGGTGGCCACGGTGGGACGGTGCGCTTTCCAGAGGTTCGGATGGTAAGGGATGGGTGTGTCCTTGGAGTTCAGGCGCATGGGTGGGGCATCGAGCAGATGGAACGCCTCGCCCGCGACACGTGAGACAATCTCCGCAGTAACGCCCCCCCAGGGAAACGCCTCGCCCAAGGCCAGCAGGCGCCCTGTGCGTGCGACGGAGGCGAGGATGGTATCGGTGTCCATCGGCTTCACGCTGCGAAGATCGACGACCTCGATGGAGTAGCCGTCGAGCTGGAGCTCCTCCGCTGCGCGCAACGCCTCATGCACCATGGCACTGTAAGTGACAATGGTGGCATGGCGGCCAGGGCGTGCGATGCGCGCCTTGCCGATGGGGAGTTCACGCGAGCCGATGTTGTCCGACTTGAGATGATAATAAAGGAACTTGTGCTCGCAATAGATGACGGGATCGTTGATCTCGACACTATCGAGCAACATCCAGTAGGCATCCTCCACTGTGGCGGGTGTGACGATCACTAGACCGGGATAATGCGCGTAAATGGCCTCCATCGACTGGCTGTGAAACGGACCACTGCCCGCTGTGCCGCCGGATGGGAGGCGGATGGTAATGGGGCACGGCGTGTTCGTGCGCCAGTAGAGAGTTGCGGCTTGATTGACGATCTGATTGAACCCGACGGATGAGAAATCCGCGAACTGCATCTCGAGGATCGGCCGCGCACCTTCCACCGCCGCGCCGACGGCCATGCCGACCATGGCATCCTCGCTGATGGGCGAATCAAACACCCGACCTGGAAATTCCCTGCTGAGATTTTTGGTGGCCTTGAAAGCACCGCCAAAAGTGCCGATGTCCTGCCCGTAGAGAAAGACGGACGGGTCATTTCTAAGCGCCTCATACTGCGCCTCACGTATCGCCTCAAGGTAAGTGATACTCATGCCTCGTGCTGCCCCTCCACCAGATCAGCCCTGGAAAGCGCTTGCCAGTTTTCCTTGAAGGGATCTGGCAAAGGCTCCTTTGAGACCTTCGCCACCGCTTGGTCCACCTTCCGGCGGGCCTCAGCATAGATGTCTTTCACAGCAGTTGCATCGAGCCAGCCCTCGTCCTGCACTCGTTGCTCAGCCACGAGGAGACAATCTCGTGCGGCCGCACCTTTGCGCTTCGTATCAGGAATATAGGAGGCGTCATCGTGCTCTCCGTGGCCTGCTAGGCGCAGGAACGTGCCCACCACCATCTGCGGCCCGCCGCCGGTTCGGGCGGCGCGCACCGCTTTACCAAACACTTCGAGACAGGCTCCGAGATCGGTCGCATCGACTGTCAAGCCCTCGACTCCATAGCCTGCCGCACGGTCCACTAGGTTCTCGCAGGCATACTGCCTGGAGTTCGGCGTCGAGTAGGCATACTGGTTGTTCGCCACACTGATGACCAGAGGAAGCTTTTCCACGGCGGCCATGTTCAGCCCCTCGTGGAAGGCACCGGTGGAAGTCCCTCCATCACCAATGCCGGTAGCACCCACGCTGTCCCGCAGACTCCCGGCAAGCCGCCTAGCAAAAAGCGCACCAGAAACCACCGACACCAAGCTGCCCAAGTGGCTAATCATCGCCAGCAGACCTTCCTTCGGACGCCCACGATGGATGTTACCATCACGCCCGCGCATTGGCCCGGAAATCACTCCTAAATAAGTCCTGACACAGTCGAGAATCGGTTCACCGAAGGCAATGCGCCCAGCCTGATCGCGAATCAGCGGTCCATAAACGTCGCTCCCTTTCTGGAGTTGAAGCCCCAATGCGACACTGAAAGCCTCCTGCCCCTTCCCCAGGTAAACCCCGCCGACAATGCGCCCTCCAGCCCGATAAAGGGCCGCCAGTTTTTCCTCCAACACTCGCGACAGCACCATGTGCTGATAGGCGAGCATGAATAGGGAAGGAAAGTCAGCTTGGAGGCGGACTTCGGCTCGGGTGTTCGTTTCGGTGAGTGCCACGAGTGGATTTGGTATCAAAAAGGCTCTCATTCGTCAATATCCATGGAGTAGTCAATTGCTTCATGTGAGACAGGCTTGCGCTCCAAGAGGGTTTTCGAGTGACCCAGAGTGGGACTGCCTTTTTAGTGAGCTAAAGACTTTACCAAAAAAATATTTGAAATTTTCACTAATTAGTCGAAAATCCATAAAGTTATCTAAATTTTTTAGAAATCTATGGAATCGCTCATCGCCTCCGCCGCCATCGATCCAGCGTTCTCGGACTTCCAAGTCATGAGTTACGGCAACCTTGTCTTGCCCGACCATCCCATCCGCTTTGGCTTCCAAGTGGACATCGTCCCGTCAAACTGCCCTTCCCGCATCCTGTTTGGCCTAGTAAGCCGCGACCCAGTCAACGGAGGCAATGCTAGGACTTCCGGCTTTGTGGTTCGAGTCGATTTGGAAATGCGGGAAGTGTGGGATGCCCTGAACGGCAGCGGTCTCGTCGGCTGGGTGGAGCATCCGCTGGGTATGGCTGGGTTCACAGACGAAGAGCCTCTCCTCTTAGGTTGGGAGATCGAATTTCACGGCCAAGTGCTCATTCCCAAGCTTGTCGTGGCCGACCAGCAATGGCTCTACCCGGCCATCCAATGCCCCCATCCTGTCGTCATGGAATCCGTCGTTGGCTGGCAGGGACCATGGGAGCCCGATCCGCGCGGCATTTTCCTTCACCCCGCACTCTGGCGCGAACAAGTGCCGCTCGAAGTCAAACCGGCAACCTCGGAAGAGTCCGTCGCCGCCTAGCAACCTGCCTGAGCCAAGCTCCGGCTTGAATCCCTCTGTTTTTCTCGCTACCGGCAAGGCGCATGAAAAACACGAACAGTCGCATCCTCGTCACCGGCGGAGCCGGATTCATCGGCAGCGCCCTCGTTTGGGAACTGAACCGCCGAGGCTGCGAAAACATCGTCGTCTGCGACCGACTCTGCACAGATGAGAAATGGAAGAACCTCGTTCCGCTCAAGTTTGCCGACTACATCGACGGCAACGACTTGCTGCATAACGTACAGCACTCCCCGGCCAAACTGGGCCGTTTCGACCTCGTCCTACACCTCGGTGCCTGCTCCGCCACCACCGAGCGCGATGAGGACTATCTGATGCGGAACAACTTCGAGTTCACCAAGCAGCTCTGCCTCTGGTCACTCGCCAGCCAGACCCGCTTCGTCTATGCCTCCTCCGCCGCCACCTACGGCGACGGTGCCCACGGCATGGACGATCAAATGCCAGACATCCACACCCTTCGCCCGTTGAATATGTACGGCTACTCGAAGCACCTCTTCGACCTCCACGCCCGGCGCGAAGGCTGGCTGCCAAAGATCGTCGGCCTCAAATACTTCAACGTCTATGGCCCCAACGAAGACCACAAGGCCGACATGCGCAGCCTCGTCCACAAAGCCTGCGGTCAAATCCTCGCCACCGACAGAGTACAGCTCTTCAAATCCCACCGCCCCGACTACAAACACGGCGAGCAGATGCGCGACTTTCTATACGTCAAAGACGCCATCCGCATGACCCTCCACCTCGCCGAGACCACCAAAGCAGGCGGCCTTTTCAATCTCGGCTCAGGCGAGGCCCACACCTGGATCGAACTCGCCACAGCCATCTTCACCGCCCTCGACAAGCAGCCGAACATCGAGTTCATCGACATGCCGGAGCACCTGCAATCGAAGTATCAATACTACACCTGCGCCGACATCACCAAGCTGCGCAATTCCGGCTTCACACAAGAAATCACCCCGCTCGCCGAAGCCGTGCGCGATTACGTCCAAGGTTACCTCGTGCCCAGACATCATCTCGGCGATGAATTGCCTGAGAAAACAGCGGCCTGTCTGCGCTGAGGTGATCACCCGCGCCCGCCTTGCCGAGGTAATACGTCAGCATCAGAGAATTGCGCGGCTTGGGCTGGAATGCGTCAGAAATTCCAATCCAACTCCTCAACGATGATGACGTCATCCTTGCGGAGGAATATATCTTTGTCTAGGTCACCATATCTCATGATCCCGTCAACATTAACCATGATGGTTTTATTGCCTTGAGGTGTTTTGCGGATGACACGCACTCTTTCCTTGTTCGCAAACTGGGCAAAGCCACCAGCCCTCAAAATTGCCTGACTGATGCTGATGTCTTCATTGGTCGGAAGGTCATATTTTCCTTGCCGTGCTACAATCCCAAAGACGACATAAAACTCCAGGTCGATCTCCCTCAACTTGATCTGATCCTCAGGATTCAGTTGGTCGATCGCAATGACAACGGTCGCATTTTTAAAAAAGTTTTTTTCAAGCTCGCGCTTGATGGAGTAAGCCAAGTCCCGGCACGTTTTTCCTTTGGCATTGATCAATCCAACATAAGGTGCCTGCACCTCCCCAGTCACTGCCACCTTCTGTTGCAATGCCTCCCGACGATCCTCCAATATGCGGATGCTGATCGTGTCTCCGACAGCAATGGGTTGGTGATTGTCCAAAACATCCATTGAAGTCAAAACGGCGGCACCTGCATTCACCTGCCCTCCAGCAGACGCCACTTGCTGCCTGGAGCCTCGGGACGATTCAGGGATGCGGAAGCCGGGATCCTGGGCGTCCGCCCAAGATGCAACAAGGAGCAATGCCCAAAGCGGGGCGAAAACACTTTTCATAGGTGAGACGAATCAAATAAGGGGGCACAACGTGCTTCAAACACTACCAGACAGTTTTCGTCACCTTGCGTTAGAAATTATAATTCAAACCGACAATAAGTCGCGTTTGCGTGGAGTCGTTCAAAGCACCTCTAGTATCAGTGAGGAAGTAACGATAGCCCACATTCAGACCTGCTTTGGCAGTCAGCGCATAGTTTATGTCAAACGAGAAGCCGTGCTGGTCAAGGTCACGTCCAGGAATCCTGTAATCTGCACGTCCGAAATGGTACCCTGTTCCCATGCGGAGCTTGGGTGTGATTTGATGCGTGTAATAAAAGTCCATGCCAAACTGTGTGAGGTTCGACGCCGTACCAGGGAACGCCAAGTTGACAAAAGATGGAACCGCACGCTCGAAATAGCCTGACAAGGAGAATCTCCCCCCTTTCCAAGCAATCATCGAAAGGCCATAATTAATGAAGTCAGCAGTAACAAAGTTGGAGGCCAAATTGACAGCCGATTCATGGCCAATGGTCAGTGTGTGGCTGAACCTTGCATTGAGCTGATTTGTAATGCTGAAGTTGTAATAGTAACCGCTGTTCAAATCATTCGGATCCCCTGGGCCGGCAGGCGCAAGAACGGTAGGACTGTCAAAGTCAAAGATTTGCACACCACCCGACACCTTGACCACTGTTGTTCTCCCCAGAGGGACGCTGAAAAAGCCTCCCCAATTGAACAGGCTGGCATTATTGAGGACGGGCTGCATATAATTTAGGAAGGAAATCCCTCCCTCGGTGCCAAGTATCCAGGTTGCCGTGGGGCTATAGGTCAAAGAAGCATGAAAGGAATTCATGGTCCGGCTAAACTGGCTGTTGTTGCTCCCCAGCGCTTCGGAAATGGTGAATGAGTAATTGGTGGCCAGCGCCCAAGCTGAATTGATCTGCCAGTTGGCGGCGATGCCAAAGTCATTTTGGAACACACCAAAGCTGTTGTTGTTCGTAGTTCCGATGAAGGCATTGTTCAACGCTGGCCTCATCGAGATACGATCATAAATGGTGATGTACACCGGACCTGCTTTGATATCAAAAGCCAAGGTGCTACCAGGGAGAACGTTCATGAGGTAGTTTCCATTCCCATAGGCGGCCAATTCAGGATGACTGAAATAATGATCAATGCCGATGCCCGCTGTCAAACTCAGGACGTTGTTTTGCGTCACTCGATAGTTGGCACTGACGTTCAATAATGTGCTGCTGATGAAATCCGAAACAGCGATGGGTGTGCGGCGGATATTACTGTTGTATTCAAACCCCTGATAAAGCCCTAGCCCAATATTCACCGGGCCGAGTTTCATGTTCCGCTTACCTGTAAGGAAGGGATCTGATGTGTACGTCGGGGCAAAATAGCTCAGCGCTTGATTATATTGCCCGGAGTAGCTGGTATAATCCCCAACCGAGCGGGCGGCAAAAGCAGAGCTGCCGCTGCGAACAGATGGTTGCGAAATCTCACGGTCTGATCGCAGGAGTTGCTGCAGCCCCTGGAATCCCTCCTGGTCCTCCTGGCTCACATACGCCCCTTTTTCATAATCATAAACCACATCGCCACTGCGGGCTGCCTGAGTCTTCAGACTCATTTGACGTGAACGATTGCGGAAATCGTTGAAAAAGTTACTCGTGGAGGAAGGGGACACCCCAAATTGCGCCGTTGCTGTCTGGGGTAGCAAGCACATGACCGCTAAGGTAGCCAGCACCATAGCGGCATTGGCCGAGGTGAAACGGGAGTGATTATTTGGCATGACGGGAGTGTCGGGGGAGGTTGGAGAGTGAATTAAACCGTGATAGAAGCAATTTTACGCGCTTTTGTCCATCTCAAAATTCCCTCCTTTGCGCACAGTCGCACTCTCATTTTCAAACATCTGTTGCTTTGGCCTCCCTATTTCTTGTGTGCCCCCTCCCGGAGGGCGAACTAAAGCGGGGCCTCACCCTTGCAAGCCTCCCTATCTGCCTTCAGAGCTGCATGATGGATTAAGGGCTGGATGTTGATGAAATGCGTGGGGGAGCTGTGAGCCCCTCGCAACACTCCAGCAGATGCTGCCGCAATACTGCGGCTTTCATGGCCAGCACTTTTTGCTCCCTCCCGTACTGTTCCCGTCCTTCTGGTGTTTCGATTTTCACCGGTGTGCAGCCAAGCCCGCTCAAGTCATACGGGCTGGCACGCATGTCGAGGTCTCGGCCTTCCATGGCCAGCCCAAAGCATTCACCGATCAAGTCTGAACCCGTCCATGGCCAGAGCTTTGAGGCCCATTTATAGAGGTCCATGTTCGCATGCAGGCAAGCGGCTTGCTCTAGGTCAACGCGTGAATCCAACGACGGCTGAAGCAAGTTCCGCAAGCGCGCCTCGGGGGTGAAAAAGCGGAAGGCGTCGTAGTGCGAGCAACACACCGCCTGCGACTCCACGAACGCGGCAAGCTCGGCTGCGGACAAGCGCAATTCCCAGCCTTGGTGTCGGATTTCCTCCACCGACTGCCGGTAAACCATCGCCCACTCATGCAGACCAAAGCAGGTGAATCGCCCCGCCCTGCTGAAGATGCTACGGCAGAGCGTCGCCACCCAGGCGGCGAGCTGGTGCTCACGCTGTCCGAAGCGGCGGACGTCCAAGCGCAGGCGGGCATCCTCCCGGACGAAACGCGGGCTTTGTAGCCACGGGCATGATTGCAGGTCATCTTTGATGATCTCGATTTCCACACCGGTCGGCGGCACCCATTGTTTGAGCTTCGCTGGCGGGAAGCTGTAGTAGGTGAAGAGAAAATCATGCACCGGATGCTTCACCGCGCGGCTACGGCGGTCCACAAAGGCGTCCGCGTGCGCCGCCACACGCGTCATGTGCGCCTGCATGCGCGACTGCCACTCTTCCCTGCTCCAGACGATCCTGCTCATGGCACCATCAGTGTCGCCAGACCGAGGAACACGCCCATGCTGATCACATCCGTGGCCGTGGTGAGGAAAATGCTCGACGCCGTGGCGGGATCTGCTCCGAATTTCCGCAGTAGCAGCGGGATCAATGCGCCGCTTAATCCGCTGACCACACAACTAGCCACCATCGCGAGCCACACCACCAGCGCGAGCCTCAACTCGTGTGGATTGTGGTTCATGCGGGCATACACCCACATGCCCAGCGCGGCGGAGACGCCGACCAGCATGCCATTGAGCAATCCAAGCATTCCCTCCTTCATCACGAGCTTCCTTTCCTCGCCCGATTTCAAATCCCCCAGCGTCATGCCACGTAAGGCGACTGCAAGCGCCTGGCAGCCCGTGTTTCCTGACTGCCCAGCTAGCACGGGGAGAAAGACTGCGAGCAGCACGAGGCGGTCGATCGTGCCCTGAAACACACTGACCACCGCCGCAGCGATGAAACAGGTGAGCAGGTTGATCTGCAGCCACGGATGACGAAAACGCAGGCTCCGCATCAGCGGCGTGGAGAGTCTCTCCTCCTTCTCCACACCGACCATCGCCCCCACCTGGGCGCTGATTTCAATCGCCCGCGCCTCAAACAACGTCTGTCCGCGGACGAGGCCCAGGAGCACTCCATCCCTACCGCACACGGGATAGACCGGAAAATGTTTGTTCACCACGAGTTTCATCGCATCGGTGAGCTCCATGTTCGGATCGAGTGTGAATGGATCTCGGACCATCACGTCCTCCATGCGTGAAGAGGGCTCGGCCAGCATGAGGTCGCGCATGACCAAGAGGCCGAGGAGCCCCCCCTCCCGATCCGTGATGTATCCGTAGGTGATAAAGGCTTTCTTGGCGAGCTTGCGCACTTCCTCGATCACATCGCCAGCGGTCATCTCCGGGTGGAACACAGCCACCGGCGGCTCCATGAGTCGTCCGACGCTGTCCTCAGGGAATTCGCGATTGCTGATCCATTGCTCGGCCTTTTCTCTGGGGGCGAAGGTCAGGGCGACTGTTCGTGGCTCTTCATCCATCTCCTCCAGCACCTGCTGGGCCACCAGTGGGTTCAGCGCTTCGAGCACCTTGGCGGCATCCTCTCCCGAAGCTTTTTCGAGAAGAGCCGCAGCGTCCTGCGCTCCACGCTCGGACACGGCTGCCAGGAGGGATTCGGTCGAGGACTTCATGCTCAGGCGAGATCGTAGCCGCCCCGGCGAGCTTGTCATCTTGCTGAGAAAAAAACCTCGCGCCCAGGCGGGCAGTGAGCACATTCCCGCCCGGATGTCCCTCCAAGACCGTGATTACATGCACGAGCAGCCACGCAGCCCCCTGCGCGGCGTCACGGCATTCCAGGTTTTCCTTGGCATTAACGTCGCGGTCTTTTTGATGCAGTTTGTGTTCGAGGTCGGATGTCTGCGCCATCCAGTCACCAGACAGTGGCTCATGCCGCTTGGAGGAGTGAGCCTCGCTGAACTCATGCATGGAGATGTGTGGACGCTCTTCACCTACATGTTCGTCCACGGCAGCGTGGGGCACTTCGTGCTGAACATGGTGCTGCTCTGGTTCGCGGGCAGTGGTGTGCAGCGGCTCTTTGGTAGCCGTCATTTCGCGGCGATCTACCTTCTCGCCGGTATTGTTGGCGCTGCGGCGGAGCTTTCCATAAACGGCTATGTCCGTGGCAACTCAATGATGACGCTCATCGGTGCCTCCGCCTCTGCGTTCGGCTTGCTGATGGCGCTTGCGGTGGCGCTGCCGGACGCCGAGATCACCACGCTCATCTACTTCATCATTCCGGTGAAGATGCGGCTGTGGACGCTAGCAAAAAGCCTTTTTCTTATCCAGTTGATCTTCGGACTTGCAGGGGCGTTGTTCGACTTCCTCCCGGAGGGCCTGCAGATTGCCTACTTCGCGCACTTGGGAGGCGCGGCCTTGGGCTGGTTCTACGCGCGCAGCCTCGGCTATGGAGGCAGGCCAATGACGTATGCCGCCCAATGGCAGCCACCGCAGATGCGCGACACTCGACACCCTGAGATGGCCCGCAACCGCGCTCGACGCCATTTCAATGTGGACACAGACTTGGAGGGATCTATGTCCAGCACCGGCAGTGATTCAGTCATCAACCTCATCGAGGACGAAGTGAATCCCATCCTCGACAAAATCAGCGTGCATGGCATCAGCAGTCTCACAGACGCAGAACGCAGGACTTTGGAACGCGCCAGTCGTGAGTTGGATCAGCACAAAAGTGCAAGCACCAGCCAACAGTAACACGCCCATCATGCTCGGCCACCGTTCCACTCGCCTCGCTGCCACCTTGCTGCTTGCGCTGCTTTTCGGTTGGGCCGTTCGTTCTTGGCGTCACAGCGGAGCCAGCCACCCCCTCGGTCCTGCTCCTGCAGCCCCTTCGTCCTCCTCACTCATCGAGTCTTCCGTCGGAAATTCATTTCCAGATGAGTGAAAAGTCTCTTTGTGCTCCCATCCCCCTGACTGTCCTCATTCATTTCACATGTCCATCGCCACCCGCCGCGGAGATCAAGGGCAAACAGACATCCTCTTCGGCTGCCGCCTGTCCAAATCCCACCCCCGCGTCCACGCACTCGGTGCGGTGGATGAGTTGAATGCCGCGCTCGGCCCGCTGCGTGTTGCCGCTTTGCGCCAGGAGACAAAGGAGGTCGTCGCCAAAGTACAGCCTTTACTCATCAGCCTCATGGGCGAGCTGGCCACACCTCCTGGTGATGAAGCGCACTACGCCGGGAAACATCCAGACCGCATGACCGCCGCGCAAGTCACCTGGCTGGATGAATGGCTAGCAAAACTGGAGGCTGGCGGGGCGCTCGAAATCCGAGGCTGGGCCCTCCCTGGCGAGGCCGGTGTCATGAGCGGGGCGTATGCCGACCTCGCCCGTGTCGCCTGCCGCCGCGCCGAGCGCACCGTCATCGACCTCGAAGGCACGCATGACCAACTTCTCAACACTGAAATCATCCGCTTCCTCAATCGCCTCGCGGATGTCCTCTGGCTGTTGGCACGCTGGGAAGAAAAATCAGAGGTAAAATAGCGAGGGCAAAGCCATCACTGCCCGCGAAAAAAACCCGCTGCGTCGGCAGAGACACAGCGGGGCTTGAAAAACAAGAAACGGAAAGGGGATCAGCCTTCGTCGGCCACCTTGCTGATGACCTGACGACCGCGGTAATAACCGCAAGAAGGACAGGCCACATGACCGGGGACGGTAGTGCCGCATTCGGGGCAGCTCTTGAGAGTGGGTGCCTTCCAGCGTTTTGCGCCCTGGCGCATGCGTTGGCGGCTCTTGGATTGTCTGCGCTTGGGATTGGCCATGAGATTTTCGGAGTGGAGGTCTAGTTCAGTTTGTTCAAAGCCTCCCACACACCCGTACCCGCATCTTGAGGCTCTCCCCCGGCTGTCTCCAGCCCGGGTTCAAACCTGCCTTCGGCGGGACACTGACGAGGACGGACATTGCCGTCCTCACAGCGTGGGTAGCTCGGAAGGGCCACGAGAGTATCTTCCCGGATGGTATCCGTCAAGTTGATCGTGGTGTCCTTTGCGATCTCGATCTCGGCAGAATAGTCCGGCAACTCCACCCGGTGCTCGTAGCGTTCCAGGCAGCGGCCGCATTCAAGGCTGAAAACAGCCTCCAGCCTGCCTGTGACCACGATGTCGCCACCATCACGCTGGACATGAAGATCGTACTTCAACGGTGACACGGCTTGGACGAGGTCTTTCTCATCCAGGGCGAAGAAAGAGGCTGACTCCTGGCCGGAGACGTCCCTGCCATCATCCGGCAGGGAGCGGAGGTCGATTTGAAAAGGGCGGTGCATGGCTGGAAGGCAGGGCTAGACGCTGGATTCTGGGTGCAGCTTGGAGCGGAGAGCAAGGGCGACATTTGGAGGCACAAACTGCTCGATGTGGCCGCCGAGGCGGCAGATTTCCTTCACCAGACGACTGCTGATGTAAGTGTACTCCTCGCGTGGCATGAGAAAGAGTGTTTCGAGATTCGGTTCCAGTTTACGATTCATGAGGGCGAGCTGGAACTCGAATTCAAAGTCGGACACGGCGCGCAGGCCGCGCACAAGGGCGCAGGCTTGGTGCTGCCGGGCGAAATTCACCAACAAGCCGTCGAAGGGCATGACCTCGATGCCAGGAATCTCGGCGGAAGCATTGCGGATGAGTTCTACACGCTCGTCCACACTGAAGAGGCTCTGCTTAGCATTGTCCCGCGCCACAGCGATGATGAGCCTGTCGAAGATGCCCGCCGCACGCTGAAGCACATCGAGATGGCCGTTTGTGATGGGGTCAAAGCTGCCCGGATAGATGGCGCGTCGCATGATTTTTCGGAAAGATACTAGCCGATGGGCCCTGTGGTGAAAACAGAAAGCTTCAAGTCAGCAGCACCTGCGCAAGCGCCAGCTCACGCGTGTGCGTGAGGCTGACGAGGCAGCTCCGCCCGCCAGCGTGCGTTTTTGCGGCACCATGCAGCAGCAGGGAAGGCTTTCCGTCAGCCTCGCGAATGACTTCGATATCAGTCCAGTTCACACCTTCGGACCATAGGCCGGTGCCCAGTGCCTTCGCAGCGGCCTCCTTCGCCGCGAACCGCGCCGCGTAATGCATGGCGGGATCGGCGCAGGCGTCGCAGTAGGCGATCTCGCCTGCGGTAAAAGTGCGCTCCTTGAAGCGGGAGCCATGCTTCTCCAGCATCCCGCGGATACGCGGGACTTCGACGAGATCAATACCGATGCCAGTAGGACTCATGCCTTGTCACCCGTGGTAAGCCGCCATCACGGAGAGCATCTCCCTCACCGCTGCGTCGAGTCCGATGAAAACAGCGCGCGAGACAATGTGATGCCCGATATTCAACTCGGCCAGATGCGGCACCGCCCAGAGATCTGGCAGGTTTTTTGTCGTCAGCCCGTGACCGGCGTTGATTTGAAGGCCGAGTTCGTGGCCCAGTTCCGCTGCCGCACAAAGCCGCTCCACCTCGGCCTGACGCTCCGTGCCGTCATGGTTGGCAAAGGTGCCGGTGTGCAGCTCGATCATCGCCGCGCCTATTTCTGCGCTGGCCCTGACCTGGCTGGGATCCGGATCAATGAACATGCTCACGCGCGTGCCGTTGGCGTTGAGCTCCCTGACGGCACCAGCCAGGCTTTGGAACTGGCCCGCGACATCAAGCCCTCCCTCGGTCGTGACCTCCTGCCGATGCTCCGGCACCATGCAGACAAAATCAGGGCGCACTTCGAGTGCGATGTCGAGAATCTCCCGCGTGTTGCCCATCTCCAGATTGAGCTTCGTGGTGATTTCCCGCCGCAGCAAACGCACATCTGCGTCCTGGATGTGCCGACGGTCTGCACGGAGATGCACGGTGATGGAGTGCGCCCCCGCCTTTTCAGCCGTGAGCGCGGCGGCGAGCACGGACGGCTCAGCATTGGACGACTCCAGCATCGTGCGATAACGCGCTTGGCGCAGAGTGACGACGTGGTCGATGTTGACGCCGAGAAGCAGATGAGGCTGAGGCATGCGCGCTATGTAACGCAACAGTCACCACCCGCAAGCACCTCATCAGATCGGAGAAAATCGTGCGCCTTTTGCAGAAATGTGCGAACACATGCCAAGAAAAGGCAGTGCTTGATCGCTCCTCCACCTGTCCGGCGTATCACATCTGTCCAACCCTCATGAAATCCCTCTTCTATACCATCCTCATCTTTGGTGGCGCGTTCCTCGGCTATGATTACTTCCTTGCGCCTCCTGGGCAGAAAATCGTGTTCAAAAGCCTCAACCCTCTGCCAAAGCCCAAAGTAGCTACGGCACAGGCCAAACCTGTGATCGAAGAGAAAAAATTGGAAAAGAAGGCCGCTCCAGAGGTGGAGCAAGTCAAGCCCATGGCAGCCGAAGCCCCTATGGTGCCCAAACCCTCCGAATCAGCCGCCGTGAAGCCGATCGAGTCGAAAGGGCCGAAGTTTGATCCCATCGAAGTACTCACCGGCAACTGGCTGAAGATTCCTGAAACCGCGTTTCCCCGCGAGGTGTCCCTCAAACAGGATGCGATGTTCAAGATGAGCGTAGGAGCCAGCAAAATCACCTCAGGGGCCAAAGTGTACGCGCTCGCCGCCGCAAACGGGCAACTGACCTTGGCACCAACCCCCACCTCCCCCGCCCGCGCGCTGCTACCAATCGACGACACCGACTTGAAGGAGCGGCTCAACGAAGCGTACGAGAAGTGGAAAGTCGTCCGGACAGAAGAGTTGAAAGTCATCGCCGCTAAAAAGCAGCAACTGGCCGCACAACCCATGGCTGCCCCTTCCAGCAGCGAGGTGGAGGCCGGTGGAAAACCCGTCCGAGGTTCGGACGGCAGCTATCCGCTACTCATCGCCAGTATGAAGCGTGGGCAGGTGACAGAGATCGTGCCGGAACGTGTCACCGGCTGGCAGGAGCCGCAGCCTGCGAAGATCCAGGGCAAAAATGGCTGGGCAGTGAAGGTGAACTATGAGGCGAACACTATTTTCGGGCTGCAACCAGTCGAGGCGCAGGCGCTCGTGCTTGATGGAAAAGTCACCGGCTGGTTCTACACCGGCTCCGGCGAAGAGGTGCCGTGAGGAATTTTCACGCGGAGGAACTTTCCGTTTGCCAGCTTGGGGGCAGCGTTTACTATCGCGGCCCCCAAGGCAAAGGAGCGGTAGTTCAGTTGGTTAGAACGCCAGCCTGTCACGTTGGAGGTCGCGGGTTCGAGCCCCGTCCGCTCCGCCACTGGGAATCATCAGCCGCCTTGGAGACAAGGCGGCTTTTTTATGCCCTCGCGCTTGCCATGCCGTCTCCGCCGACGCTCAAGGAACCGGCTTCAGCGGGAAAGCGTAACATCTACGCTCTTCCGGCAACATCACCGCCTTGGGGTCGATGTCCTTAATCACTCCAACAGCCTCATCATGAAAGCCCCCGCTGTTGGCGATGGCGGCAAATACCGCACGCTGGCCTTCGGTGAGAGGATTCAAGTCCATGTATTGGAGATATGATACAGCCTGCTGGATGTCCAGAAGACGCCAGTGAGCCAAGGCGACGGAGAGCTTGCGCAGATTGTCCTTCGGCTGCATCTGCAGAAGCTTCTGCGCCTGCCGCTGGGAAAGCTCGATGTCCTTTCCAGCAAGCAGCGTGACATACAAGTGGCGCTCCACAAACGTCGGGTCATCCGGCCAGCGCTGCACCGCATCGGTCGTGGCCCGCAGGAGCGACTCGGTGTTCTGATTGGCGGCACATGCGTTGATGAGTCCAGCGAACGCCTCACGCTCGATGCGGGGTGAGGCCGAAGCGCGGCGTGCGGCTCTGATCGCCAAGCGGTACGCATCCTCGGCAATGTCATAATGACCCCGATCCGCCCCGTACTGACCGATGCGGATCAAGGCTGGATAACGACCATTGACGTGCGCGGCATCCTTAGCGGCGATCAATTTGGAGCGCAGCTCCTCCGCCGGTTTCTTCAAAACATACGCTAAGTGCGCACGGAACATGGCCAGTGTGGTCGGATCCAGCACATCCTTCACCTTGGAGTCGTTCACCAAGCGCTCCAAGTCGCTGAAACGCTGAAGCATCGTGAGAGCGTTCAGGTAATTTTCCAGCAGGCCTTGATGCGCCTTCGCATCCTCTTCGGGCAGAGCGGTCAACACCTGGCGGAACTCCCCTTCCTCGACAAGCCAGCGCACAAAAGGCAGCAATTGGTCGCGTTTCTTGTCCCGAAACCGGACCGTGGCGTCCATGACGATCTCTTTTTTGCGTTCTGGCGACATCACCACCTCGCGCTTCAACGCCACGACGTAATGCCTCTCGTCTGCTTTCGGATGCGTCTTGAGGCGTTTGATCAGTTTTTCATTCTCTACAGGCGTCAACGATGGCAGGCCGCTGATGAACTCCACTGCCTGCAGCCCTAGTGCATCATCCTGCGCAGCAAGGGACCAGAGCAGTTCCATGCCGCGACCAGCCTCGGTGGGATTGCTTGAGGCCACCTGGACTTTCGCGAGACGGAAAGCGCTCTCCTTGTCCTCTGGATGCGCCTCCGAATAATTGCGCAAGACATTCAGCAGTGGCTTATTCTGCTCCCGCCTACCCCACACATCTTCGGCGAGCTTCATGAGCGCCTCACTAGGCTGCTCCACCTGCATCAGCTTCTCTAGCGCAGCGGATGCCTCCTTAGTGCGTCCGAGGTTCAGTAGCGCCCGGATGTGCAGTTGCTCATCGGCCGACGTGAGAGCGTCTTGCTCCTTGAGCTTGTCATAAAAAAAGAAGGCGGTGTCCCTCTTCATCAGGGTGAAGTACTCGAAGTTCAGCCGGATGGCGTCCACGCTCTGCGGCGCGTCGGCGTATGCCTGCTGCGCTGCCATCACCGCGTTGACGATCTGTCCGTTCTCCGCCATGCGCCGGGCGTCCCTCACTTTTATTTCCGCGCGCATGTTCTTGTACGAGTTCTTCAGCGGGCGGGCATACATTACACCCAGGATGATCAACGTCATGCTGATGGTCACGAGCACCGACGCGGCGATCCACCGTGACAACGGCGTCTGCCGGTCGCGATGTGCCACCGTGGGAGGGAAAAGCCACTGCCACACGAGGATGAAGGGCCGCCACAGAAGAAATGGCTTCCGTGAAAGATCCTTGGTTGGGTCGATGTCCTGGTGCCAAAGCATAAAGTCGGGCCACGCGGGCGGAACAGTGAGTGTAGGTGGCCTGGAAACCCCGTCACGTTGAAATTTTCCCACGAAACCTGATTGTCACGGCTTCCGTTCAAATATGCCCGACCGTCGGCCAGAATTCAGTTGAAAAGCCATTGTCTCCCAATAAAAAACCCTTCCGCGTTTGAATGGCCGCATAGCGGCGAAACAAGGCCGCCCTCCTGCTGCCTCAACTCCCAACCCACCGATCCAACGACGTTATGATCCAAGTTAAAAACCTCATCAAGGTGTTTGGTACAAAGGTGGCAGTCGATGACATCTCCTTCTCCGTGGAAAAAGGTGAGGTCCTCGGCTTCCTCGGTCCCAACGGTGCCGGTAAGTCCACCACCATGCGCATGGTCACCGGATATTTCCGCCCCACCAGTGGCAGCATCAGCCTCTGTGGCATTGACATGCTGGAGAATCCTGAACAGGCAAAGCAGCGTCTCGGCTACCTGCCGGAAAACGCGCCGCTCTATTCAGACATGACCGTAGCCAGCTTTCTCGGTTTTTGCGCCGAGATGCGTGGCCTACACGGCGCAGCGCGTGCGAAGGCCATCGACCGCGTACTCGAAATGTGTTTCCTCGACAACGTGCGCAATCAAAGCGTGGACACACTGTCCAAAGGCTACCGGCACCGCACCTGCTTCGCACAAAGCATCATCCATGACCCCGATGTCCTCATCATGGACGAACCGACGGACGGCCTCGACCCGAACCAGAAGCACGAGGTGCGCGGCATGATCAAACGCATGGGCCAAAACAAGGCCATCATCTTCTCCACGCACATCCTAGAAGAAGTCGAGGCCGCCTGCTCCCGAGCCATCATTATCGACCGCGGTAAGGTCGTGGCCGACGGGACCCCTGACAGTCTCAAAAAACTCGTCCCCGGAGCCAGCTCGCTCGACGAGGTATTCCGCAGCATCACAAAATCCGAAACGGCGCTCAAAAAAGCCGCCTGATCCCTCCTCTCCACTCCAACCCTCATTCCTAACCCACACATGAGCAATCGAGACATCCAGAACACCGTGGCCGTCTTCAAGCGGGAATTCCTAGCCTACTTCAATTCTCCCGTGTTGTATGTCATCGTCGTGATCTTCCTACTCGCGACGATGGGCTTCTCCTTCTTTTTCTCACGCATCCTCGACAGTGAGGACGTGTCACTCACGGAGCGGTTCTTTGTCTGGCATCCGTGGATCTACACCGTGCTCGCGCCTGCCGTGGGCATGCGCCTGTGGTCGGAGGAGCATCGCCTCGGCACCATTGAGTTGCTACTGACCATGCCCGTCTCGCCATGGCAGGCCATCCTGGGTAAATTCTTCGCAGCCGCATGTGTCTGGCTCATCGGCCTCACGCTCACCTTCCCCATTGTGTGGACGGTATGCTATCTGGGCACTCCGGACATGGGGCCGATCATCAGCGGCTACATCGCCAGCTATCTTTACGCCATGGCCTGCCTCTCCGTAACCTGCGCTGTCAGCGCCATCACCCGCAGTCAGGTCGTCTGCTTCATCGTCAGCGTCGCGTTCTGCATCGTGATCGCCCTGGTAGGTGACCCTGGAGTGACGCACACGATCGTCGCCACCGTCCCCTCCTGGGCCGAAGGGGTCGTGCGCTTCATCAGCTACTTCAGCTTCATGGATCACTTCTATGAGCTCACGAAGGGCATTTTCGTTTTCCGTGATGTCCTCTACTTCCTCTCCGTCATCGTCGTGACACTTTTCATCACCGACCTAGCCCTGCGTTCGAAGCGCGCCTGAGCCGATCTCCACACACAAATCCCCAATCTGATTTGACCCATGAGTTTTAACCTGAATAGCAAGCAGGCGGCCAGCGGCATCACCACGCTGCTCGTGATCGCCATCGTCATCGTGCTGAATTTCCTCGTAGGTGGGCTTGGCTTCGGTAATCTCCGCATCGACCTTACCCAAGATCATCTCTACACGCTCTCCCAGGGTACCAAAAACATTCTCAGTCGCATCAGCGAGGATGAGCCGGTCACCGTCCGCTACTATCACACCAACGACGACCGCGTGATGCCGAACGTACTCAAGCCGCACGTCCGTGCCGTGGAGGACCTCCTGCTAGAGCTGGTGAAGGCGTCCAATGACAAGATCATCCTCGAAACCATCTACCCCAACCCCAACACTGAGGAGGAGGATAAGGCCCGCGAGGATGAGATCCAAGACATGGGCCCGGTGAACCAGGAAGGAGATAAAATCTATTTCGGCCTCGCGATCCAGTGTCTCGACCGGAAGGAAGTCATCCCCTTCCTCAACCCACCGTCCCCGAATGAAGGCTCGGCGGTGGAGTACGACATCGCCCGCGCCATTTCGAAGGTGATCAAGCCCTCCCGCAACGTCATCGGCGTCATGAGCGCGATTCCGGTGATGGGCTCCCCGATGTTCCCGTTCCAGCGTCAGCGTGGGCAGGAGCCCTGGGTTGTCGTCCAGCAACTGCGAGCCGACTATGAGGTCACAGAAGTGCCGGTGGGGGCTGACAAAATTGACCCCAACATCAAAGTCCTCCTCGTCCTTCACCCCGCCGACATCTCAGAAACCGCAGAGTATGCCATTGACCAGTTCCTACTCGGTGGCGGGAAAGTCATTGCCTTCGTGGATCCAAACAGCGTCGTCGCCCAGGCATTCAGCGGCCAGCAGAATCCAATGACCGGTCAGCCAGGCGGCACCATCAACACCTCCTCAGACCTCAAAAATCTCCTCAAGACCTGGGGTGTTGGATACAAACACGACATGGTCGTCGCCGACATGAACTACCGCGGAATGCTGCAAGGGCGCAACAACCCCACAGCCCTGCAACTACCCGCCGAGGCCATCAACCGCGAGGACCGCATCACCTCCGGCCTCAACTCGCTGGTCATGGTCACTGCCGGCGCATTCAGCATCGACAAGCGTGATGGCATCACCTCCAGCATCCTCGCCTCCAGCTCGGAGGAATCCGCCATGATCGACGTTGCCGACGCAGAGAAAGCACGCTCCCCACAAGGTCTGACCTCCTTCTCTCCAAGCGGGCGCAAGCAGCTCCTCGGCATCCAGTTGACCGGCAAATTCAAAACCGCCTTCCCGAACGGCAAACCGGCCGCGCCCAGCAATAAAGGAGAAAGCGGCGGTGCCCAAGAAGAGGCTAAGCCGACCACTGCCCAAGCACCTGCAAGCCCCGCGCCAGCCCCGACGCCTCCAACCAAAGCTCCGCCCGCCGTTGCAGCCCCTGCATCCGTGCCTGCCACGCCCGCCCCTGCGGCAGAGGCAAAGAAAGCCGACGGCTCGCTCAAGGAATCCGCCAACAGCGAAGGTGTTGTGATCCTCTTTTCAGATGTGGACATGCTCTATGACGCGTTCTGCGTCCAGCAAGACCCGATGACCGGCATGCTCGTCTCCCGCACCGGAAACCTCCCCATGCTCCTCAATGCCGTCGAAGTTCTCGCCGGCGGTGGGGATCTCCTCCAGGTGCGCAACCGCAAATCAGCCGTGCGTCCCTTCAGCACGCTGAAAGAAATGCGCGAGAAGGTCGAAAGCCGCTACCGCCCGCAGCTCATGGCGCTGGAGCAGGAGCGACAGAAGATCGCCGAAAAAATGGGGGCACTTCGCCTGAAACGTGACTCGAAGGGCAAGGGCTTCATCGTCGATCCGCAGCAGCAGAAAGACCTGGAGGCCCTCATGCAGAACGACGTGGACCTCTCCCGCAAGGTGCGTGAGATCAAGAAAGACCAGAACAAGGAGATCGAGTTCACCAAGACCATGCTCAAATGGCTGAACTTCCTCGGCGTTCCGCTCCTGGTCAGTTGCGCAGGCATCCTGCTAGCCATCCGCCGTCGCGCCTCCACCGCAGCCGTCTGAGCCGCCCCCCATCACCCCCCCTCCCTTCCCATCACATGAAGAAGATCATCATCCTGCTCGTCATCCTAGCCGCTCTTGTGGGCGTGGCGCTTTTCCAGCAGAAGGACCGCAAATCACGCCTCAGCAGCGGTTCCCGCAAGGGCATCGACAAACGCGAACTCCTCCTTCCGGATCTCGATGTGAACGCCGTTCAGAAAATCCGCGTCAAGGATGACAAGAACGAAGTCAACGTCGCCCTCAGTGGCACCACATGGACCGTCGCCGAGCGCGGAGGTTATGAGGCGAGCTTTGACAAGATCAGCCGTGCGCTGCTCGCCCTCAAGGAACAGAAGATCAAGGACAAACAGATCGTAGCCAAAGGCTCCTGGGGCAAGATCGGCGTTCAGCCGCCCGGCGAGCCGGACGCCTCCGGCGTAGGCACTCTCGTCGAACTTCTCGACGCGAAAGGCAACGTCAAAAAGTCCTTGGTGCTCGGCAGCAACGTCAGCAGCTCCGGCAACCCCAACGCCTCGCCCTTGGGCGGCGGCAGTGAGCGCCTCATCCGCATCCCCGAGGATGGGGACACCATCTGGATCGTCGGCAACACCTTCTCCGACCTTGAGAGCAAGGCAGACACCTGGCTCGACAAGGCGTTCTTTGATGTGCAGAAGGTCAAGTCCATCGAAGTCACTGCCGCAAAGCCTGAGGACTCATGGAGCGCCTCCCGCGCCAAGGTCGAAGACAATGACTTCACGCTCGAAGGTGCCAAACCCGGTGAGAAGCTCGACAACGGCAAAGTTTCCCTCGGCAGCATCCTCTCCACCCCCACATTCAATGATGTGCTAGCCAAGGACAAGGCCGCCGGGACGATGACAGGAGCGGTGAAGACGAAACTCACCACCTTTGATAACTTCGTTTACAATGTGCAGGTCGTGAAACAGGTCGGCAAGGATGGCGGCGGAGACAAATACTACCTCACCGTCGCCGTAAGCGCCAGCATCCCTAAAGAGCGCTCCGCCGTGAAGGACGAGAAAGCAGAGGACAAGAAAAAGAAAGACGAGGAATTCGCCACCGAGAAAAAGACGAAGGAGGAAAAACTCGCCAACGAAAAGAAGCTTGAGGGTTGGGTGTATGAGGTGTCAGAGTACACGGTGAGCGCCTTGCTCAAGAAACGCGGCGAGGTTCTCGCCGCGCCTGAGAAAACAGAGCCCGCGTCAGGAGCCTCCAATGACGCCACTAAACCTGGCGGACTGCCTGACGTGAAGAAGATGCTCGAAGCCGTCAAGACCGCCCCAGCATTGAACTCCCCAACTTCACCGCTGCCAGCAGCCCCAAAGGTGGAACTCAAGCCCGCGCCTGCGCCCGGCTCCAGTCCCATCACCGGTGAAAAGCCCGCCGTAACGCCCCCACCTAACAAACCTGCAGAAGCGGCGAAAAAATAAATTGCCGTAGGCGCGCAGGGACATCTCCCTCCATCGTGCAGGGCACCTCCACCAGGTGCCCTGTTTTATTTTGCCGGGTTCACCTGTTAGCAGCACCTGCAATATTGTCGTAAATCACAAAAAAAGCCAGATAGGGTTGGCCCACCTGGCTCTTTTGCGGAAATGGTGTGCGCTGATTACTCAGCGGCGTTTTCTTCGACGTAGCGGACAACGTCTCCCACGGACTGGAGCTTCTCAGCTTCCTCGTCTGGAACGTCGATGCCAAATTCTTCCTCGAACGCCATCACCAACTCGACGGTGTCGAGTGAGTCGGCACCAAGGTCTTCGATGAACTTGGCTTCGGGGGTGACCTGCTCGGGGTTCACGCCAAGCTGTTCAACGATGATATCTCTGACTTTTTCGGTGATGTTTTCTGCCATAGAAATGGGGGAGGTGAGTGGGCCGGAGCTTTAGCGGCTCACTTTGCTTTAGCAAGGGGAAAATCCATGCTTTTTAACTCATCCACTCGAGTGTTCATTTTGCCTCTCCCGCAGGCGGCTCCTCCGCAGCGTCGGGCTCACTGATTTTCTCGATCAGCTCCCCACTGAAACGTGACAGCATGCGCTCCAGGATTTTGCCTGCTCCGATGAATTTCAGATCATCGATTTCTTCTTTTTTCTCCGCTCCGCCGACGCGATGCCATGCGTAGGCCAGCCCCTTGTGCTCCCACTTGCGTTTGTCGATGCGGAAGATGTCAGCGTAGTTGATCTTGACGCCATCGGGGGTAATCCAGTGATCCTCCCCGCCAATCAGCACCTTGTTACGGTTTCTCAACAGCACGATGGCAGTCACTGCGGCAGCGGTGAAGCAGCCGTAGGCAAACCAGAATTGTTCGTCGATCTCCCGCTGACTGTAGAGTTTCGGATTCTCCTCCCAGCCATTCTGCGCGGCATAGCTCACCCATCTCGGCGGCTCACCGTCCCTGCCTGCGGGCAACTTCCTGGCCTTCGTCTCCTCAATCCACTGCTCTAGCCGCCCCTCCAGTTTCGCCTTGTCAAAGGAAGGCAAGAACTCCGTCATGAACCACTCCTTCTTCCTCGCCAACTCCACCGACTTCGGGTAGCTGCGGATGCCGTCGTAAAGAAACACCATTCCGAAAATCAGAAACAGCCCCGTCAGCATGCCCATGCGGCGGAAATACCAGCGTGAGACACGGCAGCGAATGAGTGCGGCTAGATCGGCCGGCGGTTGGTCGTGTGCTTCCATAGGTGGCCGACTCAATCGTACGCCGTCGCCGACGCAACTGCGGATTTGTGTGACAAACTGCGGACGGCTTTGGAATGAGCCGGCGCTTCCCTTCACACAAACCATGCGTATGAAAAGACACCCCCACTAACCTCCATGTTCATTGACCCTCTCTACCTCGCGATCTTCCTCGGCACGATGGCTCTGTCCTTGTTCGCCTCATGGCGCGTCAAAAGAGCCTACACACACTACTCACAGGTACCCGCCAGTTCTGGGATTTCAGGTGCTGAGATCGCGCGGCGCATTCTTGACCTAAACAATATCCACGATGTCGTCGTGCGGCCCGTGAGAGGGTTATTGAGCGACCACTACGATCCATCCAGCAAGACCCTGGCTCTGTGCGAGGAGAACTACCACGGCACTAATGTGGCAGCGCTCGGCGTCGCCGCGCATGAATGTGGCCATGCCATCCAGCACAAGCAGCTCTACGCGCCACTGCAATGGCGCATGGCTGCGGTCGGCATCACCACCATCGCTGGCAACATCATCCCCGTCGCCGGCCTCTTACTTTTCTACATCGCGCCAAAGATCGCCCTGCCGCTCCTCGCTCTATGCTTCGGCATCGTGATGCTCTTCCAGCTCATCACGCTGCCCGTTGAGTTTGACGCGACAGCCCGTGCCAAACGCATCCTGGCCCACACTGGTGCCGTGGCTCCCGGTGCGGAGACCTCCGCGATGAGCAAGGTGCTCGACGCCGCCGCACTCACCTACGTCGCCGCCTTCATCAGCGCGCTCGGCACCTTCCTCTACTATGTCATGCGCATGATGGGCGGCCAGCGCGACGAGTAATCACAACTGGCAAGCAATCTCCACAAACGGCGTATGATGTTCATGCGCCGTTTGTTTTTCGCTCTTCTTCTCCCTTATTCAGTCTTCGCTGATGATGTCCCGCCGATCCGTGGCCTCAGCCGCGTGAACCTGCTCGAATACAAGTCTGCCGACGGCTCCAAGAAGATCGCACAGACTGCCACTGAATGGGAAAACCGTCGCAAGGATGCCATCGTCGGCTTCCAGCAAATTGCTGGCACTCTCCCCGGCCCGGAGATGCGTTGCGCGCCAGATCCGCAGATCATCGAGGAAGCCGATTGTGGCAGCTATGTGCGCCGCCTCATCACTTACACCTCTCAGCCTGGCGGCAAGGTGCCCGCTTACCTCTGCATTCCCAAAGCGGCGCTCAATGGCATGAAAACCCCCGCTGTCCTCTGCCTACACCCCACCGAGAACAAAATCGGCCACAAGGTCGTCGTCGGCCTCGGCGGCAAAGCGCACCGCCAATACGCCTCCGAGCTCGCGGAGCGCGGCTTCGTCACGCTTGCGCCCAGCTATCCACTGCTGGCTGACTACCAGCCAGACCTGCAGGCACTGCGCATGCCCAGCGGAACCATGAAAGCTATCTGGGACAATCTCCGCGGTCTCGATTACCTCGCCACGCTGCCTTTCGTGGACACAGCGCCTGGCTTCGCCGTCATCGGTCACTCACTCGGCGGCCACAACTCCATCTTCACCGCGCTCTTTGATGAGCGAATCAAAGTCGTCGTCTCTAGCTGCGGCTTTGACTCCTTCCTCGACTACTACGGCGGCAACATAAAAGGCTGGAATCAACAGCGCTACATGCCGAGGATGGGGGATTACCTCGGCAGACCGCAGGAAGTGCCTTTCGACTTCTACGAACTCATCGCCTGCCTCGCGCCAAGGCACGTCTTCGTCAACGCCCCGCTACGCGACGCCAACTTCCGCTGGCAGAGCGTGGATCGCATCGCTGCGGCGGCCCTGCCCGTGTTCAGGCTGCATGACGCTGCGCCCCACCTCCAAATCGTGCATCCAGACTCTGAACACGACTTCCCAGATTCCGCACGCTTCGCCAGCTACGAGCTCATCACCCGTGTGTTGAAGCCCACTAAATGAGCCGTTCATCACGATGGGCGCGGGCAAAAAAAACGCTAGAGCATGCTGTGCAAAAGCTCAAAAGAATGGCCGTCATGAAGACACTCATCTCATTCGTCGTCGCGCTGCTCCTATGCTCCTGCTCCCGGAGCGACAGACTGATCATCGGCACCGACGCGACCTACAAACCCTTCGAATACGTCAACGAGAAGGGTGAAATCAGCGGTGTTGATATAGAGGTCGGGCGCGAGATTGGCAGAGAACTCGGACGCGAGGTGGAATTCCGCAACATCAACTTTGACGGACTCCTCACGGCGTTGCGCACCGGCTCAGTCGATCTTGTGATCTCCGCCATGACAGCAACACCAGAGCGTCGGGAGTCGATCGATTTCTCTGATCCCTATGTGAGGACGGGCCTATCCATCCTGGCTGCCAAAAAATCCACCATCCAAAGCGCAGCAGATTTGAAAACGCCAGGCCGCAAGATCGTCGTCAGGCTCGGCACCACAGGTGAAAGCTGGGCCAGGGATAACCTCAAAGCCGCGAAAATCACCGCGCTGGACGCGGATGCGTCATGTGTGATGGAAGTAGTGAACGCCAATGTTGACGCGTGGGTTTATGATCAGCTCTCGGTCATGAACCACCATTCTCAGCACGCGAAAACCACCCGGGCTTTGCTCGCCCCATTGCGTGAGGAAGTCTGGGCGGTCGGTTTGAGACAAGGGAACGATGAACTCAAAGCCAAGGTAAATAAGGCACTCACGCGTATGCGTGGTGACGGCAGCTTCTCAAAGCTCTCTGACCAGTTCATGGCCAAGGAGAAGGCCATGATGGCGGAACAAGGATTGCCATTCGTGTTTGAACTGAAGTAGTCGGGGGCGCGGCTCACACCCGGTTCCAACCATGTACTGATGAGCCAGGTTTATTTTCCCAAGGCAAAATCATCCGGCCTCAGCCCTTTTTGGTTGCCCTTGAAGCCATACATTGTCGGCTGGTAGGTGCCGACGGGCGTGACATCGGCCTTCTCCGGCACTTCGAGGCCGAGTCCCCAGTGGAGCGCGTTCACGACGAGGCGGCGGGTGCCCTCCGTGGCGAGGTCTGTGGCCGCGCCCATAGTGGTGCAGAAAATCTTATTCTCCGTACCTGCGTCGTTCTTCACGGTGCGCACCCATGCGACGGGCATCATGGGCTTGTTCACCTCCTGCTCGACACCGGCTTTGTTTTTCTTTGTGTAAACGGCAGGCGGCGTGTCAGGCGTCATTCCTTGCAGCACCTGACCGCTCACGAGGACGAGCGCGTCGGCAGGCGGCCTAGCCTCATAGACGTCGGTGTTGCCAAAGATGCCGCTCACGCCGCGAAGAACGGGGTGGCTGGCGTTGGCATCAAAGATGACACCCTGGGTGGCCTCGACCTTGTGCCTGCCCCAGTGACTCACCCATGTCTCCCCCAAGAATTTGCGGCCCCAGCCGCCATCGGGATTGTTCCAGTTCCAGGAACCGTAGGGACCGTCTTTCGCATAGCCATTGAAAGCATGCGTGCTGGTGCGCAGGGCGATGACCGGAACGCCACGCTGGATGGCAGCGGCGAATTTCCCAGTCGTAGTGTCACTCCAATGACGGAAACGTAGCAGCATGATGATGGCGTCGGCGGAGTCGAGCGCCTCGGGATGCGTGAGGCTCGTTGTGACCGTCGGATCGATGATGCCGTCGCTACCGACGCTGAACAGCACGGTGCATTTGAAGCCGTGGCGCTGGCTGAGTAGTTTCCCGAGCATCGGCATCACCTCCTCACTGCGGTACTCCTCGTCGCCGGACAGCAAGACGATGTGCTTTCCCTTCGACACGCCGACAGGCTCATAAACGACATGATCAGCAGCCAGGAGACCAGATGCAGCAAGGAGGGAAAGGATGATTGGTTTCATGATGATTGACGAAAGCTGACGAAGGATGAGACATACGTCGTCGAATGCCAGCCATTTCCACTTCTCGGCGGTAGGCCCAAGCCACTCATCTCCATGAGCTCCAGATTCCCCCTACTCCTCAGCTTGTTTCTCGGCGGCATCACCGCCTGGTTGTGGGGCATCGACCATGTCATGCGCTCGGTGTCTGTGATCATCCTGCTACCGCTCTGGCTGCTGTCATTGGGACTGTGGTGGTCGGCACACAAAAAAGGCGTACGCCTAAAGCGGCTCGCCGTGGTGGTGGTTTGTTTTGCGGCGTTTTTCGTCGTGTTCCGCTACGATGGGTCGGCAGACGGCTCCGCTCTTCCGAGTTTAACTTGGCGCTGGCACCGCAAGATCACGAGACCTGTGCTACACAATATTTCCGGTTCCAGTAGGATACCATCGACTGTTCCAGAAGGCGTGGCGGACATGCCGCGATTCCTCGGCAGCCGTGGCGATGGCGTGCTGCCCGAGCCAAACTGGCAGACAGACTGGAAGACGCATCCGCCACGCGAAGTGTGGCGCATCGCTGTGGGGGAAGGCTGGTCAGGCTTTGCCGTGGCCGGTAGCCGTGCGATCACGCAGGAGCAACGTGGCTCAGAGGAGTGCGTGACGTGCTACGACATCGCCACGGGGAAATTACTGTGGGCACATGCCGACGAGGCACGTTTCGACGAAACGATGGGCGGTATCGGCCCGCGAGCTACGCCCACGATTGATGTGATAAAGGGCGTTGTATTCACACTGGGCGCGCAAGGACTGCTGAACTGCCTCGATCTGACGACAGGGGTGCGGCTCTGGTCGCAGAATGTTCTTTCTAGCAGCGGAGCCACGACGAACCTGAAGTGGGGCAAAAGCTCGTCTCCTCTCATCGTCGGCGACACGGTCGTGTGCAGCGGTGGTGAGAATGGCGCATCCCTCGTCGCTTACCGCTGTCTGGATGGACAAGCCGCATGGAAAAGCGGTACGGATGGCGGCAGTTACAGTTCCCCGGTTTTGATGACGCTGGCCGGACGCGTGCAAATCGTGACGGTGAATGCGAATTCAGTCTCCGGGCATGATTCTTCAACGGGAATCCTGCTGTGGCAGTTTGAATGGGCGGGCATGTATCCAAAGGTGGGGCAGCCCGTGCAGGTGGGCCCTGACCGCATCCTCATCACATCGAGCTATGGTTTAAAAAGCGTCCTGCTGGATGTGAAAGGCAGCGCAAACGGGAAGATCACCGTCGCGCCGCTCTGGAAAAGCAGCGCCCCGCGCACAAAGTTCAGCAGCGCGGGCATCTTCGGCGCTCATGCGTATGCGCTGGATGAGGGGACGCTGTGCTGTGTGAGCCTAGTTGATGGCAAGCGCTGCTGGCGCGAAGGTCGCCTTGGCTTCGGCCAGCAGATACGCGTCGGGGATGACTGGCTGCTGATGCAGGCCGAAAAGGGCTTTGTGGCCCTGATCAAACCCAATCCCGAACGCTTTGATGAAGTGTCGCGCTTCGACGCACTTCATTCAAAGACATGGAATCCGCCAACACTCGCCGGGAGATGGTTGCTCGTGCGCAATGACACGGAGGCTGTGTGCTTCGAGCTGCCTGCAAAATGACGCCGCCCCACTCACCAGACGTGGTGAAAGAGTCGCCCCATGAAGCTCCTGGCCGAATCTGGTTTGGAGTAACGCCCGTCTCCAGCCATCTGCTGCATCTGCAATGGCCCCTTTTGCTCGATGATCTTGATGGATTTCACCTCCACCCGGGCGATGGGGCAGTCATTGGCGTCCACCGGCAAGGTCGAAATACGCTTCAACGAGTCGATACCTGACACCACTTGGCCGAACACCGTGTATTTGCCATCGAGCGCACCGTAGTTACCGAGGCAGATGTAGAACTGCGAGCCATTGGAACGACGTTGCGGATTCACCTTATCGGAACGGCGCGCCATCGCCACGGCTCCCACTCGGTGCGGACGCTTGATCTCGGCCGGGATCGTCTTGTCCTCGCCGCCAGTACCCCATTTCTCCCGCAGCGCCTCGTCGGATGTCTGCGGATCGCCCGTCTGCACTAGAAAGCCCTCGATCGCACGATGGAAGGCGAGTCCTTTGTAGAAGCCGCTCTCGCAGAGGTTGATGAAGTTGGCGACTGTCTGCGGCGCGTCTTCGGGGTGCAGTTCGATCATCACCGTCTCCCGCATGCCACCAAAGGCCACATCCATGACAGCCAGTTTCCGCACTGAATCCTTGGCCCAGCGGGTAGGATCCACCGGCGGGATGGTTGTCAGACGCAATGGAATCGAGGCACCACGGGCGCTCGTTTGCGAGCTCGCGCCACCACCCGTCTTGTCCACCGAGTTGTAGAGGTTTTTTTGTGCCTCTTCAGCTAGGCGCTCAACTTCCTCCGCAGATGGTGGTTTGGACGACGCGGCAGGAGGAGTTGCGCTCATGCCCGCACGCGGCTGCAATGACGGGGGCGCGTTCAGTTGCTGGCCATGCGTGATGGCGCAGCAGACCAGGGAAAGCAGACAAAACAGATGAGATTTCTTCACGAGGCGGTTGCGTTGCTAAAAAGAGCACAGACCACGCTATCAGCGCAGGGACGACGGGATGGCTTTCTGCACTGTGGGCGTCGGGCCAGGAGCCGGGGCGGAGACGGGCGCTGGAGCAGGTGCAGGCGCAGCGGGGGCCTGGGGAGCAGACACCTGCGGCAGCTCACGCCGTGCATCATATTGGTAGTGCATCTTCGGTGTGCCGCGTGACTTGCGGGGGGCCAGCCCCCAGCTCACATCATACGCATCCTGCTGGGAAATCGTGGGATTGCGTGAATCCACATGCTCAAACGCGTGGCAGGCGGTAAAAACGACCGGAACAAGCAAAACAACAAACAGATGGCGCGGGGAAATCATTGTTGGGCGAATTTAAAGACGTGGGAGATTCCGATACTAGGCTGACGGGGAGAGGCTGGCAAGATCGAAGTCTTGACCTCAAAGTAGGCCGGAAGTTCAATTCCCGCGCACAACACGGACAGCCACATGCTCGGTGTCCGGCAGGATGCGTTTGCGCAAGTCGATCGTCACCCCCTCCGCACCGAATTCTTGAAGGACACAAGCTGCCATCTCAGCCGCTAGCGTCTCGATCAAACAACGCGGGCGCTCGGCTGCCAGAGCCTGCAAACGGCACGCAACCGCCGCATAATCAATGGTGGCGGCGATGTCGTCCCGCATCATCTCAAACCGACGGCTGATGCGGATGATAATGTCCGCCTCCAGCACCTGGCTAACGGAGCGCTCCTCAGCGGGAACCCCCACATGCGTGGCTAGGCGCAAGGCGGTAATGCGGATTTCATCGAGAGGATTCATGGGGATGATCATGCCACAAGACCGCAGCGCACGCACTCCTCGATGAGAATACGAGTGGGAATGTTTAGATCCGTAGCGAGCGCCGCAGCGAGCGGCTGCCATCGGAACTCCTGCGCCTCGTCATTGAGCACCACGCTAGGAGCCTCATCCACACAACGGGCGATGTAGTTCAGCAGCAAGAAGTGCGCGGAGCGCTGGAACTCCGGCGGCTCGATGCAGTCCTGCACCATCACAAACTCGATGCCCTGCAAGGTGAGTCCCGTTTCCTCCGCAATTTCACGAACCAACGCCTCCTCACAAGTCTCGCCGCGCTTGATCTTTCCGCCTGGGATGCCCCAGCGATGGCTCCACTTGTGCGTGCGAATCAGCAGCATCTCCCCCGCCCTGTTGAGGATCAGGGCTCCGACCGTCGCCACAGGCGCGACATCTCCACGCACGCCCAAGCCTCCGAACAACACCGGCAGGCGTGACAGATCAGCCACCAACATGTCCGGCGCAGACCGCAGCAATGTCTCCGCGCTTTCGTAGCCCGTGCAAATGCCGATAGTCACCACGCCAGCAGCCTTCCCCGCGTCTATGTCATGACGCATGTCGCCAATGAAAGCGGTCTCTTCCGGGCACATGTCGAGCTCCGCGAGTAGGGCGTGGATTTCATGTCGCTTGTCGATGACGCCACAACGCATGATTTCAAAGAAGTCCCGCACCCCGAGCGCGTGCGCCTGGGCCTCCACATGCTTTGCCGGGGCGCTGCTTAGCACCGCCATGCGCCTACCGGTGGATGCCGCGTAACGGAGGAATTCCGTAGCATGTGGGAGCAGCTCCACTCCTTCATGATCGTGCGGAAAGTGCCGCAGATACAGCTCCTGGAGGCGGTCCAGCGGCGTGTCTGGCATCATTTACATGAAAAACTCCGTGTAAGGCAGCCGGAAGCGCGCCTTGAACTCATCCCTCGTCAGTCCAGCACTCCCAACTGAGCCCAGCATGCCATTCACAGCCAGCAACACGCTGGGCAGGTCATCCACCAGTGTGCCTGACCAGTCAAAGATGAGGTTTCGGATCATGCGCCCGCGCCTTAATCGTAAGCACACTGAATTGCAATCTGTCACCTGCTACAGCAAGCACGGCGTCGGCGCAGCACCAGCAGTGCCGCCAGTCCCAACAAAGTGGCGCTGCCCGGTTCGGGCACCGGGGTCATCTCGAAATTGATGATGTAGCCGATTTGCTGGGAACCCTCCTGAATCCAGAAGGTGTAGTCACCAGACGGCAAAAAGCCGTCGAACCCGATCCCTCCGTATTCCGGCCCAGCATCAAGGATGGCCAGCAAGTTGGTGTGAGTGTTGCCGGAGCCATCGACCTCCTTCCCCCACAAGCCATTGCTCAGATGTAGAGAAGGGTCAAACATGTCGATGCTACTTCCCTGGGCGATGGCCATGAAGGACGACTCCCCTGAAAACTCGGAAGAATACCCCACCAGATCGATGCCCGCCATCTGATAGCCTGGCAGCACCGTGAACTGCCAAACATCGGAATCCAGCGGCCCAGTGCCACCCAATGAGCCCATCGTACCCTGAATCTGATTCAGCCCAGGCGTGAAATTGATGAGGGTGGGAGCACTGCCGTCATCAGACAGATCCCCGTTAAGCGCTTCATTCCAATCGTCCGCCCAAGCCGGGCACAAAGGCACGGCCAGCAAGGCGACCAAGTAGAATAAACGGAACGAAGGCATATTATGGTAAATATATAAAACATATTCATTCATGTCAACCATTCGACTCCCTTGCCCTCCCCCTTCATCGCCATGCCTC
This sequence comes from uncultured Prosthecobacter sp., assembly GCA_964421275.1. GTDB lineage: Bacteria > Verrucomicrobiota > Verrucomicrobiia > Verrucomicrobiales > Verrucomicrobiaceae > Prosthecobacter. The sequence goes on along the minus strand of CAYQWE010000024.1, from coordinate 4,459 downwards.
GAAATTCGTGCTGGCTTCCGCATCATGTTCCCTGATGCTGGGGTCATGCGTGCCATCTTGCTCCTCCTTTGCCTGCCAAATCTCACGGGCTGCATCCACATCTTCACCACCCGTCATGAATACACAGCCACCTCCACGCCACCCAGCGTTGCGGGCAGCACTTTTAGAGCCGAATTTATCCCTCACGGCGAGGAGTCGGGTCTTGCACTGAGCGCCATGGTCATCGGCGCAGCCACCGTTAGCGAGGTCAGCCCCTTCCAGCTCCGCCTGCACGCTTTCGGGCAGCCGGGGGATCAGCGCTGGTTTGAGATCAAACGCTTCCGCCTCACCGGCCCGCAGAACTTTAACGCACCCATGGAGCCTCGCGGTTTTGCCGGGCGGGCCCAGTTCTCCCCCACCAAGACCACTAACCTCACCCGCGCCAGCCTCCTGCTCCTGCCTTATCTGCGGCTCGATGAAAAGAAGCTGCCCACGCTCGAACTAATTGCGGATGTCGTCGTCATGCGGCGCGGAGGAAGCTCTTCAGGCACCGTCCGCATCCCCCTCAAGCTCACCAAGACCAGCCGTCGTCAGAGCACCTTCCTCATCTCCGAGATCTACCACGACATGCGCAAGCGCAACTCCATGGAAAATCTTCCCCAGGCACTCCCACCACCGCCTGAATCACCGTGAAACGAAAACCCAGGGCACAGAAAACTGGACAGCCCGTGCCCGTTCGTCTCAAATGCCATCCTCGCTGCCGCGTGCGCAGATCATTTCACTCTCCAACCACCAACCACACATCCCATGGGCAAAATCCAATTCGGCTCCGAAGTCTATACCTGGTTCATGCAGGGCACCGGCAAGGGTTACGACAACAAACTTGACCACATGATCAAGGTCGCCTCCGAGGCGGGCTTCACCGGCATCGAGCCGATGGTGCTCGAAATCTCCGCCAGCGCTCTCGGTTGCTCCAAATACTGGCTCGGTCCGCAGATCGACCCGATCTTGATGAAAGACACGCTTCAAAAGCACAACATGAAACTTTGCGGCCTCGCGCTCGTCTGCGCGTGGGATGGCGAAACTGAGACTCCCAACGAAAAGGAAGCCGCCGACTTCACTATCAACTACCTCAAGCACTTCCCCGGTGCCATGCTCGGCACCGTCACCCTGCCCTCCGGTCGCACCAAAGATCTGCAAAAGCGCCGCCTCAACATCGCCCGCAACATCAACACCGTCTCCCAGCGCGCGCACGATGTTGGCCTCACCTGCTCCTACCATCCGAACTCCCCACCCGCCTCCCTCGTCCGCACGCAATATGACTACGATGTGGTGCTCAGCAGCCTCGACCCCAAAGTCACCGGCTGGACGCCAGACGTCGGCCACATCATCCGCGGCGGCATGGATGTGATCGAAACGCTCAACAAATGGCAGCATCTTGTTAATCACATCCATTACAAGGACTACTCCGGCAACGGCCCTGAACCCTGGGCGCAGATGGGCACCGGCAAACTCGACTTCCACAAGATCACCGAATGGCTCACTCTCCGAAACTACTCCGGCTGGATCATCTGTGAGGATGAAGCCCACGTCGCAGTGGATGATCCCGACAGCGTCACCAAGCAGAACGGCGAATGGTGCAAGGCCAACCTGCACCCGCTCGTCGGCCTCGCATAACGCAGCCCCTCGAATCACTCCAGTTCACTTCACGCCTTCTCTCGCAAGGGAGAAGGCGTTTTTTCATCATCGCATCACGCCGCAAAACCTGCGGTGGAGCAAATCACACCGCGATCTCGGCCTTGATCGCCGGGTGCGGATCGTAGCCTTCGAGGGTGAAGTCCTCATAGCGAAAGGCGTCGAGGTCTTTGATGGCGGGATTGACCTTCATCACCGGCCAGGGGCGTGGCTCCCGCGTAAGCTGGAGCTTCGCCTGCTCCAGATGATTCGCATAGAGATGCAGATCGCCAAAGGTGTGGACGAATTCGCCGGGCTGGAGATCGCAGACCTGCGCGACCATCATCGTGAGCAGCGCATAGCTAGCGATGTTGAACGGCACGCCGAGGAACAAGTCTGCGCTGCGCTGGTAAAGCTGGCAGCTCAACCGCCCGCGATCGACGAAGAACTGAAACAAGCAGTGGCAGGGCGGCAGGGCCATCTTTTCGATGTGCGGCACGTTCCAGGCGCTGACGATGTGACGGCGGCTGTAGGGATTCGTTTTGAGGCCGTGGATGAGTCGCGCAATCTGATCATGCGTCTCCGCGTCGGGCGCACCCTGCCAACGCCGCCATTGCGCCCCATAGACGGGACCAAGGTCGCCTTTTTCATCGGCCCACTCGTCCCAGATGGTGACTTTGTTTTCCTGAAGATAGCGCACGTTCGTGTCGCCCTTCAGGAACCACAGCAGTTCGTGAATGATCGAGCGCAGGTGCAGTTTTTTCGTCGTGACGAGCGGGAAGCAGTCGCTGATGTCATAGCGGCTCTGCTCGCCGAAGACGGAATAGGCACCCGTACCCGTGCGGTCTTCACGGTAGCTGCCGTGGTCGAGCACTTTGCGGAGCAGTCGGTGGTATTCTTCCATCCGCGAGACATAGCGGAGTGTGTAAATGATGCAATGCTTTCGGCAAAGCGGGAGAGAATGACGAAATCCGAATGGCGAATTTCCAAGATAACCGCCCCATTCGTCATTCGTCATTCGTCATTTTCAGCCCCCGCCGCCCAACGCCGCAGTTGCGCAGCGTCTCCCCTGCCCTGAAACTCCGGCATGGCCGATCTGCCCGACGACAGCACGCTGCTGACACGCATGAAGAAGCTCCGTATCCGCGAGGAAGATCTGGAGGAGTCGTTCATTCGCGGTTCTGGCGCTGGCGGCCAGAAGATCAACAAAACCAGCTCCACCGTGGTGCTGCGGCACATTCCCAGTGGCATCGAGGTGCGCTGCCAGCGCGAACGTTCGCAGTCGCAGAACCGCCTCGTCGCACGCCATGAGCTGTGCGACCGTTTGGAGAAGATTTTCCAACAAGTGAGGCTCGATGAGCAAAACGAACGCGAGAAAAAGCGCCGCCAGACCCGGGAACGGCCACGCGGGCTAAAACGGCGCTATGTCATCGGCAAACGGCATCGCGCCGGGATCAAGCAGGGACGCGGCAAAGTAGGTGGTGAAGAGTAGCGCCCCGATGCGCGGCAAACGACGATCATCCCCGAGTCCCCCCCCTCTCCCAGTCTCCCATCTCCCACTCTCCAGACGGACCTCGACTCCATGCCGGAGACCGGCGCGGAGATCGTCTATGATGATGACGGCAGCCTCATGGGCTGGGTGCCTGCCACCCCATCTCCCATCTCCCCCTCTGGACGCGTCCTCACCCCGGAGAGCGACCCCGTCCCCGCCGCTCTCGCCGCGCAGGCGGCGGCCATGCCGGATGGCATCACCGCAGCCCTGCCCGCATCACCCGTGAATCAGCCGTCCGCTGCCGCCGATGTTCCGTCTGCGGATGCCTCGGTGTCCGCTGGCGTTCCGCCCCCATTGCCCGCCTTCACTGACGCTGCCACTCCGGCCCCGCAGCCGGACACCCGCGTGGCGGCCGAAGAAGCTCCGCGCGAACGGACGCCAGATGAACTCCGCGCGCTGAGATTCAGCGAGGAGCAGATTCATCGCATCATGACGCACCGGATGTTGAACAAGAAAACTTCACTGGAGAGTCCTGCGGGTGAAACCACTCCAATCCAGCGCGTGAGTCACAGCCAGTCCGGGCCGCGCCGGGACTTCGAGTCGATTCAGAAGGGGGACCGCTTCAATTCGGTCAAGAAGCACATCCCGCAGACTGACACCCCGCTGCCACCCATGCCTGCGCAGGAGCAGGAGACGCGGCAGGCTGTCACACGCATGCTCAATGAATCTCCGGTGGTCGCCGATCCTGATGGCAGGCGTGTGCTGCTGGCAAACCCGGAGCCGAAAGGCACCGTGGCGGACCGGGCGTGGCACCTGATCGCCTCCCATGCGAAGGGGGACACCTACAAGCGCGGCCCGCGCTCTTTCAACAGCCGCAAGGCACGCTCCGCACTGGCCACGCCGCAGACCGTGACGGATTACCAGATCAAAGGCACGGACGGGCGGCAGACATATTATTTCCGTCGTTACGGGCCGGACCTGCACATGGTCATCACCGCCCCGGACGGCACCACGACCGAGCACGGTTTTGTGGATGAAAGCCTCATCACCCAGCGCGAGGTGGATGCCACCAAAGGCCTGCCGGAGGTGAAGGTGGTGAAAACAAGACAGGCCGCGCAAACGTCTGCGCGGCCTCGGCCAGGAACCTCTCAAACGGGGATCGTCCCTGGAACAGCCCCGGCCCGTGGAGAAGATGCGGGCAATGCCACCGAAGTCAAGCCGAGCCATGCCGCCGCGCCAGCCGCGCGGCTCACGCCCGCCGAGTCCCAGCGCCGCGCCACCAGCGCGGCCAAGGCGCTGCGGAACATCCAGCGC
>CAYQWE010000023.1:0-83210 GCA_964421275.1 uncultured Prosthecobacter sp. | reverse complement strand
CCCCGGAGACTCCCAGCTCGCCGGACGGCTCCGCAATCAGGCCCCGGTACACTCTTCCTCCCCGTCCAAATCACGCTCTTCTGGGGAGAGGGCGGTCACTCCCCCAGCAGCTTGCGCACCGCCTCGGCGGTCTTCTTTGCGCCGTCGGGTTCGTAGCCGGTTTTGACGTAGGCCACCTTGCCGTCGGGGCCGATGACGACGGTGTGGGGGATGCCTTCGACGCCGAAGGACTGGCCGACGCGCTGATCTGCATCGAGCGCGACCTCCATTTTCCATCCGCGTGTTTCGAGGAAGGTCTGCACCTGCGCCTTGGGCTCCGCCTGGTTCACGCCGATGAAGCGCACCTTCTTCGGGTCAAAGGCGGCCATTTCATCGATGAGCCCCGGCAGTGATTTCACACACGGGCCGCACCAGGTGGCCCAGAAGTCGAGGACGATGACTTTGCCCTGCTCGTGCGCGAGGTCAAAGTCTCCCCCAGCCAGCAGCGGTAGCCGGAAGGACTTCGCAGGTTGGTGGAGCAGCGGGGAGCTTTCGCCGCCGGTCTCTGGTAGCACGGGTTCGGGGGCGAAGATCAGTTTCCAATCGCTCAAAGCCAGCATGGCGGCGTTACTCGGCGGAGGGGTGTTGCGGATGACGTAGATTTCGTTCAAGGGCACGTGGCAGGTGCCGAGCAGTTCGTTGCGGCCGATCACGGCGTCTGGATCGAAGCGCTCCACCTTCAGCCCGAGCCTGCCGCCGTTGTTGAGCAGCAGCCAGTGGGTGATGAGCGGTGGCTCGCCCTCTTTGGCACGCGCTTCGAACGCGGCGCTCACTGCATCTACGGGCTTGACGAGCCAGACGGCGGCCTTCACGCGGTCACGCGGCACCTGGATCGTTTCCAAGCCGGAGCGCACTGAAAAATGCTGCGCGGTGGCGGCTTCGATGACGCCGCGCAGCAGGTCGCCGTTGGCGGCGAGGAGTGCGTGCTTCGGCGGATCTTCTTTGCGGAAGCGTGGCACGGTGAGGGCGTGCTCCTTGGCCTTCGCATCGACATTCGGTACGGTTACGCTGCCGGGCGTGATGCGGGCTCCGAAGTCGCTGATCTTCACGTCGCGTTCACTGTTCCCCCATAGGCCGAAGGGTTCGAGGATGATGCCGCTGCCGGAGCGTATCTTGGGATTGAGGATGATCTTGCGTGCGGGGATGCCGTTGAGGAAGACCTCCAGCGTGGTTTGGGTGAGCATGACGCGCACTGCCAGAGAAGCGCCGGTGTTCAGGCGGAACTGGCGGTCCAACTGCCCGCCGTTGGCTTCGAGGCCGAAGCATGCCTCGCTGCCCATGTGGCCGAAGATGAGGTTCGTGCTCGGTGTGGCTGGGTCCACGCCGCCGCAGAACAAACGCATGCGCAGGGCGCTGAAGCTGTCGCTGTGCAGCGTGAAGCGCATTTCGTTCACCTGCATGAAGGAGGGGTGGCCCCAGGAGCCGCCGGGTCTGAGCGTGAGTGTGGGGCCCATGTGCTGCACGGCGGAGGTGCCGCCGTGCACACGCCGCCAGCCCGGATCGCTGAATCCATCGAGGTTCAATACCGCGCCGCCAAACTGGACGGCCTGCACTTTGCCTGCACCCAGATGTGTGGCGGTGGCGACATTCGATTCGAAGTCGATCTCTTTCTCATCAATGGCGCGCAGCTTGCCGGGTGCCACATCTCCGCTGCTGAGGTAGAACAGCGCATCATCACTGCGCAGATGGATCGGCCTCTCAGAGACGCCGCGGGTGATTTCCATCTCTCCGGCGCTGGAGATGCTGACTGCGGTGAGGGCACCGTGGGGCCGCCACAGTGGCAGGGGGGTGCCGTCGGCCTCCAGCGTGCCGTGTAGCGTTGTTTTCCCGCTCATGAGTGTGTCGAGCGTGGCCAGCTCTGCTTCCGGTGCGGGCGCGGCACCGGTCTTGAACTCCAAGCGGCTGAGGTGGGTCATTTTGAAGGTCACCGGTTTGTCTGACCACGCGACAGCCAGCGTGGCGGTGTCGTCACGGATGCTGTGCAGCGTGCCCTGCGCCCATTCGCCGTCAGTGAACCACAGCTCGACGCTGGGCGGGGCGATGTGGAAGAAGGGTGCGGGCTGCACCGCTAAGCGCAGGGCGAGCACCTGCGACCAGGGCACAGCGGTCTCTTTTCCGCCGACCCCGTGAAGGGTGAGCGTGCGGGTGTCTCCGTGTGCGGGGACTGCGGCTAGGCTGCGGCCATCGACGAGATCGACGCAGGGTGTCATGCGGGGGACGGAGGTGGGCAGGGTGCCGCTCCAGGCGCGGATGCGCAGAGCCTCCAGGGTGAGATCGGGGCCTTTGTTCAAAAGCGTGAAGCCTTTTGGCGGCCCTTGGGGTGTGGATGCCCGGCGTGCGCGGTCCCGCACCTCCACCACGGCGGCGGCTTTGGCCTGCACCGCGTTTTGTACCACGCCGAGCAGAGCTCCGAACAAACCAGCGCCGCCGCCATTCCCACCGGTCTTTTTTTTCTCCTTGGTATCCGATGTTTTCTCCGAGATGGGCGGCTTCTGGGTCTCGACGATCTTCCTCCCGTCAGCGCCATAGACTGCGCAGAGGCCACTTTTGCGATCCCAAAACACGGTGAGCGTCAAGCGGTGGTCATCTGCGGTGAGTTTCCGCACACTCTGAAACGCGCGCCCCTGGAGCACCACATCATCCACCCATGTCTCCACCGTCATGCGTTCGTTGTCCGTAGCCTTGAGGTCGATCTTGAACTCCGGGCGCACGCTCGAACTCAGGGTGATCTCCATTTCCACCCGCTCGGGCACGACAAGGGGTAGAGTGGCGGCGCGGTTCCAGCCGATCTGCCGCAGTGCTGCGCCTGGTGCCACGCGCCAGAGCGGCGCGGGGGCGTCGGTGCGCTTGTCGCTGGTGATCCAGCCACTGGTGCTCGCAGGTGTGGCATAGAGCATGCCGCCGCTTTTCATGCGCTGCACGCTCATGATGGCAGCACGCGCGATGCGCAGCGTGCCCGAGCGTGCAGAGCGCACCTCCACCGTCTCCGCGCCCCATCCAGTGATGTCGCCGTAAAGTCGGCTCCCGTCTGCTAAGTGGATGCTGAATGCCTCCGCAGTCTCCGCCGACTCCTGACGCTGGGTGATCCGGCTCAGCACGTCCCGCCGCACTTGGAAAGGGGTGGTGAACATCGGCGCACGCCAAGTCACATTACCGGCCTCCGCGCCTGTGAGCTCGCCTTCCACTTGCTCGCCATTGCGCCAGTGCAGCTCGGCAGCGCCGCAGCTCATGCAGGCGGCGATGAACGCGAGGTGGATGCGTTTAGCGCTCATAGATCGGCAGGAAGCGGTAGTTCAGCCCCAGCGCGAGTAGGGACATGCCGGTGGAGTAGGGATCATCGCCGAAGCTGCCATCAGGGGCCTGTGCGCTGCTCAGCACGCGGACGACGCCCGCATTCCATTTCTGCCAGGAGGCGTAGTCGCCCTGGAAAAGCGCCTGCGCCATGTAGTAGCGGAAGTATTCCTTATAGTGGCCCTCACTGTGCTCCAAGCGGTCGGTGATGTGCTTCAACGTGGCCTTGAACTCCTCGGTGTCCTTGTGCTTCGATACGGCGCTGACTAGAGTGGCGATGGCGCTGCGGTTCATCGACTCGCTAAAGCCGCCGAAGCCGCCGCTGTAAGCCACGCTGCCATCACGTCCGGTGCTGCGGCGCATGTATTCCAGCGCGGCGCTGATCACTTCATCGGACACTTCCATGCCCGCGTTCCGCGCTGCGAGTAGGCCCATGAGCACCGCGCCGGTCACGGAGGTGTCTGCGTCGGTCGAATTCGGCATATAGCGCCAGCCGCCCCAGCGGTTCGCCTTCTGCGCTGTGCCGGCGCAGCGGATCGCGAGATCGAGCGCCTGCCCGATGCTGCGGATGGGCTTTTCACCTTCCCACAACAGAGTTTCGTCCACCGCACCATACGCCTCCGATAATGCCAGCATCGCGAAGCCATGATGATACATGCTGTTCGGCAGGTAGCCGGTGCCGACGTCCTGGGTGCGGATGATGGCGCGCAATGCGCGGCGGATGTTCGCCGCGTGGCGGCCGAAGTTCGGATCCTCGCCACTGGCCAGGAAGGCCATGAGGCAGATGCCGTTCACGCCCGCGCCGTCATTCCCGCCTTGCCAGCCACCCGTCTCACTCTGCTTCGCGGCCAGCCACCCCAGCCCGCGTTCATACACCGTCTCCACCTCCTGCGGCACCGCGCCGCCGAAGCGCAACGCGGGATCCTGGGCCTGCGCTGCGGCACCGAGGATGAAACACAAGCCACAGAGGCGCAGGAACGACGAATGACGAAATCCGAATGACGAATGGATGCCCAATCCCCAAAGCCCAAAGCCGCGCATTTGAACTTCTCCCTTCGTCATTTCGATTTCGTCATTCATTCGTCATTCTGGTTTCGGATTTCGTCATTTTCCCCGCTCCTGCGCGGTTACTCATCAATCATCAAGCCTCCGTTGAAAAAGACCCGGTTCCTGTTCCCGCCGTTCTTCAGGCGGTTGTTGTGATTGTTCTTGATGCCTTCCCAGTACTGCATCGCGTCGGGTAGGTCGCGCTCTTTGCACAGCTTCCACTGGGATGCGGGCAGGATGGCCTGCATCTCTTTCTCCGGCACGCCGGCTAGGGGCACCAGCGCGTAGTAGTATTGCAGGAACCAGCTCACCGACATGTGGAGCTCGATGTCAGGCAGGTAGTCCGCTAGGATTTTGCGCACCAGTGGCTCCAGCTTCGCGTATTGCTCTCCTGTGAGGCGGCGGCGGCGGTCCAGCTCGCTCACTGACATGGCGGCCATCGCCGCGAGGCGGTAGCTCTTCCGCGCCGTCGCGGCTTCTTCGAGCGCGCCCATCTGCGTATCGTCCAGGCAATCCCGCAGTGAGTCGATCCAGATATCGCTGTCGGTCGGGCCATGCTCATCGCGACCGAAGCTCACGCGCGCGGTGCCGGCCAGCGCTTGCAGGAGGTTCTTGGGGGTCGCGTTTTGCACAGTCTGGCGCACATAGCGCTCCGTGTTCTGCCGCCAGTAGTCGAGGCTTTGCTCCACCGCGCCCTTTGCCGCCGTGGTCAGGCGCATGACGACCGCATCGTGCAGCTTTAGCACGCGCCGGGCCTCCTCCACTTGCGGCATCATGGCGTCGAGCCGTTTCTTCCGCTCCACCACGAACATCTTGTAGAGATGCGCCGAGATCGTCGCCTCCATGTCGGGCACCTCGGACATCGTGCCGGATGACACCGGTATGCGGGAGCTGCCACTCATGTCTTTCATCAGTTCCTCCCAACGTCTGAGCTGCACCTCGTCGAGAATGCTCGCTAGTGTGTCCGCCTGTGCCCTAGCGACGGCCTGGAACAACTGCTGGGGGCTGTAGCTCCAGTATTGGCCGCGTCGCTGCTCCATCAGCGGTTGCATCCATGTCAGGAGCAGCGGCTCCAGCTTCACGCGCTGCGCGTCGCCCAGCATGAGTGAGCTATCCATTTCCGCGAGGCAGGCTCGTGCTAGAGCGGCTAGGGCGCGTTGCTCACGCCGCTGGTTTTCATCAGTCATTCGCGTGTACTCGGCCTCGGAGAGGATTTTTCTCACCCCGTCCTTCCAGACAGGCAGCGCTAGGGCCTGCTGCTCCTCGCCCATGGCGAAGAAGGTGTTCGTCTGCATGCGTTTGCGTTCGATGGCGGAGCGGGAGGCCGCTTGTTTCAGCCACTGCTCCCGCCCCAGCTTCAGGGACTCCTCCACCGCCTCGTCTCCCAGCTTCTCGAGCTTGTCCTGCCGCTCTTTCCCGAGGTTCAGAGATCCGGAGATGTTCTCCGCCTCGGCCATGACCGCCATCTCCATCCGCTGCCGCATGTAAGTCTCTGTGGGTTTGATCATGTCCGCTAGCACGGCCACCTCCTTGCCGCGTTGCTCCTTGGAAATCTTCCTCCACTTTTCCGCCAAGTCGGCAGGGAGCGCCTTCGTCGCGGCGCTTTCCCAGCGCTGGTCCCACGCCTCGCCATGCGGCCGTTCAAAGGCAGGGCGGCGGAGGCCGCTGCTCATAAAAATCTCACGCGCCGCAGGCGTCAGGGTGTGCAGCATCGCCACCGCACGCTTCTTCTCCGCATCTGCGATCTGACCGACCAACGACTCCGCTGCCTTCTTCAAATTTTCCACCTGGGAGGCGTCCAGCGGGAGCTTCGCTTTCATCTCCTCGATGTTTGCCTGCAGCTCCTCATGGAGCGGCCCGCTGTTCTCCAGAGCCCAGCGCTCGACGTGATTCTTGATCACCTCATCGCTTTTCTTTAACTTCTCCGCGTCGGCTTCCTGCCATACTTTGAACCGCTCGTCGCCGATGACTCGCCGCAGCGCCGCGAGCCATCCGGAGCTCGTGGAGGGGAGGCTCCAGTCCTCCACCGGCTCGTTCGGCCCCGTCAGATCAGGCCGCCACTGGCTGATGTGACGGATCGCTCCCTGATCGGATGTGCGGGTAAGGTAGGTGCGCATCGCGACCACGGCCTGCGGCTTCCACATCTTAACCGCTTCCTCCACGGCTTTCCGGGTGGGCTCCCGCAGCGCAGTTTTATCCGCGTCGCTGAGCTTCGCTGCTGCATCCACCGACTTCAGCACGTTCGCCATGAAAGCCGTGAGCGCTTTCTCCTTCCCCTCGGCGCAACGATCCACGAACTCCACCAGCGCTTTCTCCACCACGTCTGAAAGCGGTTTTTTCCGCTCGCTGAGCGTGAGAAAAGTCTGCGCTTGGACGGGAACGACGGCCGCCATCAGCAGCGCTGCCAGCACCAGCCGTGTCATTTCAGCGCACCTCCTGCTTCCAGCTTGTTGAAATACGCGTCCAGCCCCGTCTTGAACTCCTCCGGCAGTTCGCGACCCGCCTTGCCCGTCGATTGACCGACAGGACGCGCCTCCACATTCGCGCTCGCATCGGATCCATCACCGAGATCCGCCAGCGCGGCCTCTGAGGCTGACTCCGCTGTGCCGCCACCGCCCGGATTGCTGCCGCCGCCACCTCCGCCGTTCGGGCTTTGTCGTTTAGCCTGCAACAGCAGCTCGATCGCCTCCGTCTCCGCTGCGATCGCGGCATCACCCGTGTCGGCCTTGTCCAGAATGCCCGCGGCCTCCATCATCACGCCCTGCACCGCGTTGAGCAGCCTCAGCTCGCGGCCAAACTTCTCATTGCCCTGCGGCAGCTTCAAAATGTCGTCAAACGCGCCGCGCACCGCCGCCTGGATGCCATACTGCTTCGAGGCCAGGTCCGATGACTTCTTCGCATGCTCGCCGTTCACCAGCGCCAGCTTCGAGTTTTCCAACTCGCGCGTCTCGTCGCGCAGCTTCATCTCGTCACGCGTGGCCTTCATCACTTTCAAAACGATCTCCGGCGGCAGGCTGTCCGCGCTGCAACTGCTGCACGACTTGCACTCGCTCGCCGCCACCATCTCCTCCGCCCAGCGGTCCAATGTGTCCGCCCAGAACTCCGCGCCCGCCATGCTGCTGCCACTCAGGTTGTAAGCCGCCTGGTCGCCGAGATACGCCAGCATCTTCACCACCTGCGTCTCCTTCATCTGGCCGATGACGTTCTTGAAGTGCATCTCCGGCTTGCGCGCATAGTAGGCCTCCAGGTCGCTCTGGATCACACGCACCGCCTCGCTCTGCTTTTTCTCATGCGCCGCGATGGTCGCCGCGTCCTTCACCGGCTGCTTTTCCAGGCCGAAGGCACCGAGTGTCTTCGTGTTCAGGTCCTTCGCGGCCAGGAGTTGGTCGCGTGACGCCTTCTTGAACCGCTTCACAAACGTGCTGGCCTCCAGGCTCGCCAACACGGCCGCCAGTTCGTCCGAAACTTTCGCAAACTCGGCCAGCAGCAGCTTCTGCTCGTCGATCGCCTCGTCCATCTTCTGCTGCGCGGGTGTTTCCGCCGGTTTCGCCTCTTCCTTGCCATCCTTCTTCTTCGACGGGCCCGCCGCCATCTGCGTCGTCGGCAGTTTCAGCGTGCTCGGCTTCGGCGGCGCGGGTTTCGCTTTCGGATCAGCCGGCTGCTGCTCCGGTTTGCTCATCGAACTCTCACGATCCGCGATGCTCGGCATGTTCTCCTTCTTCTGCTCTTCCGTCGAGGTCTTGCCGCCCTGCGCTCCTTTCGGCAAATCCGGCCCGTTGGCGATCTGTGGTGCGGAAGGCCTGCCCTTCTTGCTTTCACCATTCTGTGGTTCCTGTTCGCTTGGCGGGCTCTTTGCCCCTGTCTTTGCGCTAGAGCTTTCCTTCAACAGATCCGCCACGCTCGGCATGCGCTTCTTCGCGATGTCCCGCAGCGACTTGAGCATCGTCGCCCACGATTCGAGCCGCTGCGCGTCGAACTCATCATTCCGCGTCGCCTGCTCCACCAGGTTGCGCCCGCTCTGGTTCAACGCGCTCAACCGTGCCGCGTTCGCATTTTCCGCGCTCGCTTGCTGCGCGATCTTGCGGCGGTTCTCAGGGCGGTCGAGTTCTGCGGCGTTCAATTCGCGCAGCTCCTTGTTCGTCGCGTGAAGCTGTTGCTCGCGCTCATACGTCTCACGCGCTGACTCCAGCCATTTGCCGAACTGTTCCGTGAGCCACAGCGCGTGATCCGTCTTGTTCAGCACATGCAGCAGGAACGCCGCCGAATACGCGCGTTTGCGATTCGGCAGGTAATCCTCCGCCCAAGCGCGGATTTCGAGCGTCTGCGGCTCCACGCCGTCACGCGTCGCGCTGAAGGTCGCTTTGGCGGACAGTTCCTTCTTCTCCGGTGCTCCGGCAGCGGCGATGCGGGCGCCCTTCGTCTTGTCGTCGTTCACGCTGCGCCATTCCAGGCCCGTGCGTTGAATGCCGAAGTCGTCCTGCACATCGACGTTGAACACCACCACCTCCGAATCCAGCACCACCTGCTCCAGAGTTTCGCGCCGCGCGGCGAGACGCGGTGCCTCGTCCTCGATCGCGTTGATCTTCAAAACGAGCGGCTCACGCGGCGTCAAACCGTCGCGATCCTTCCACATCACATGCTTTTCCGCGTTGGCGGTCACCGGACTGTAACCGGTCTTCACTTTGTCAGCGGAAACACTCTGCGCCTTGCCATCCACCTCGGCGCTGGCCAGTTCACGCGATGCCGTGGCCTCCAATGCGGCTTGTGCGCCCTTCAACACGCTCACCGAACCGCCGCGCACTTCGATCGCAGGCTCCGTTTTGTATTTCAAATACTCCGGCAGCCGCGTGCGCACCGACAACGCGGTCAGTTCCGGCCGTGTGCGCGGCAGAACGCTCACCGTCTTGCGTACATCGCCCAGCGAGAGACTCAACGCGGCGTCCTCCTTCTGCGGCGGGAACGCCAGCGGATAAGCACCCTCCTTCAACGGACTCACGATCATCGGCTGGTCGCTGATGCGCGCCTTCGCGGTGGTTGGAGACCAGCGCGTGTCCTTCTGCAGATGCACCTTCAGATCGAACGGCTCCGCATACGGCACCACGAGGCGTTCCGGCAGCTTCTCGATCTTCGCAAAAGTAAAACGCTCCACATCGCGCCACGGCGTCACCCAGCGTGCCAGCGCATTCCAGGCCGCGTCTGGCAGCAAAGTCAGCACCGCCACGGCCAGCAGCGCCGTCGTCCCTGCCGCCCAACCCCACTGCACATGCTTCGCCTCCGGCACCGCGTGGGAGAAATCCTTGTCCTTCACCGCGTCCGCCGCCTGCGCCATCGCCGCCTGCACCAGCCGTTCGCTGCGCGACGCATCTTCATGCCGCGACAATTCCACGATGCCGAGCAATTGATCTCCCAATCGAGGAAACGTGCGACGCAGCAGGCGCGCGGCGTCTTCCAACTGCCTCTGCCGCCACACCCAGCGATGCCATTTCAGCGGCAAACCCAGTCCCAAAGTCAACGCCCCCGCGATCAGCAACGTCGCCCGCAGCCACACCGGCGTCTCCATCACGCGATCCAGCGCGAACACGAGCAGATACGACAGCGCCAGCCCGAATCCCGCCGCCAGCAGCCCCTCGATCAATTTCACAGTCCAGACGCGCTTCCGGAAATCCGCGAGCTTCGTTTCGAGGATGAGAGGCAGTTCCGTTTTCATAATTGGAGGGGATGCTATCCTGATTAAACGTCGGTGACGAGCTTTTGATTGGGGTTTAGAACGCGCCGACGGCGCTGATTCAGTAGCGGTCAAATTCCTCCAAGGGGATGTCGGTGGTCTTGGTGTTGCCGTTCGCCACCTTGTGCAGTGTCAAAGTGATCACGCCAGTCGAGGTGACGATGGTGGTTCCTTCGGTTCTTCGCGTGGTGCTGTAGTCCAGCACCTCATCGTAACGCACCGCATGACGTCCTCTCGCAAAGTCACGGCGGTCAGCATTCCAGCCAAAACCGGTGCAATACAGTAGATGATATTTGGCATCTGGCACATGATCGAAAGTGAACTTCTCGCCACCGCGAACATAAAAAGATGCCCATAGCTCATCGCCGCTTATCAGTTTGACGTAGGCATCCTCGGTGAGGCCATTATCCAAGAGGAGTTTTCCCTTGCCACCGAATTCATGAAGACGGTCAGTCAGCACTGAACCAGAAATGAGGCGATAATCTGTTGGTAGATGTTTGAGTTGTTCGTCAGGTTTAACGCTGGGCATGACGGCCGTTTTACTCGCGCCTGGATTCTCTGGCGGCGTAACTCCTCCTATTCTCTGATGTTTGAACTCATCTGTCCTTCGATGCGCCTCAGTGATCTGCTCAGGCGTCATTGCCTTTTCAAGCTGCGCTATTCTTTCAGCGAGCATCTGGTTTCCATTCTGGTTTTTTGTGGCAAGGCTATACCACATGTGGGCCTCGACATAGTCTTTGAGGTTGCCGATCTCTGGATCGGAATAAATAGCCCCCATCACAACTTGGGAAGTGTGATGTCCTTGTTCGGCGGCTCGCCGTAGCCACTTCACGCCCTCTTGATACTCCGACTCAACTCCAGACAGTCTGGCACTCAAGTGCATCCCAAGTTCATATTGCGCCTCATCATAGCCTTTTTCCGCAGCTGCACGAATCAGTCGCAAGCCTTCCGCCTCATTTTTTTGGACCCCATAGCCATTGAGGTAGGCTTTTCCAAAACTTAGCTGAGCATCCAAGTCACCTTGGTCGGCGGCTTTGTGAAACCACTTGGCCGACTCGGCCATGTTTTTCTCTTTCGTAAAAAGAAACACGGCCAAAAATTTTTGCGCTTCAGCCACTCCTTCCTCAGCGGCTTTTCGGCACCATTTCATGCCTTCGGCTTCGTCCTTCGTTGTGCCAACACCGCTCAAATAGGCTAGCGCGAGATTCCACAGGGACTTTTTGTGGCCGATTTCACACAGTGCTTTCAGAGTAGGAAGATCATTTTTATCATCAGCCCTCAAATACAAGTTGTCAGCCACTCTTTCTGCTAGCTTCTCAGGCCAATCAGCTTTTGAAAAAATTGGATCATTGTTTTTGCTAGCGGACTCATACTCGGCATCACATAGCTTGGTAAACTCTGAGTCAGGATTGTTCAAGGCACCGCCGAAGCGTTTAACAGCGGCATCGTATGAAGCACTTTGCAGTTTCGCAAACTCCGCGCTTTCAGTTTTGAGAGAAGATGTTTCCGTTTCTTGATTGAAGGGGTTTTTAGTGGGCGCTGCATCCAAACTTTCGATTATGTTAGTCACTACTTGTTTCTCAGGTTCCACGTTCAAGGCATAATCCTGGCCCGCTGATTTTTTTGGTGATTGCACATGCGCTATCAGCGCGATCAAAAACATCCCCGCAACCACAGCTACGCCCCAAGAGGCAACTGTCAGCACATCAGGTGATTTCCTGAATGTGGAACGTGTTGCGGATGTGGCATTGGCTTGCCGCTCTTTTTTTAAGACCAGACAACCCGCCATCATGTCGTGCAGGCATTGCCGCTTTTCAGTCCAAGCGCACATTACGAATCCAAAAGGGACGAACCATGAAATAATCATCCCAAAAAAGCGAGCGCTGGCGCGCCCAAAACTCACGCGATTCCCTTGCGAATCTATGACCAGGATGCCACAAGCCAGTTTGCCAAGTGTTGCCTGCTTTTCTGAACTCTCCAAAAATGCATGATAAAGCCAAGCGCAGAATATTACGATGAGAGGTTTGAACCCTTCTTGATCCGATGGTGAAAATGCTTCAAAGCTGAATATGACAATAGCACCCGCGATGCCATAGACTATATAGTCTATGATGAACGCCCAGGCCCGGAGAAAAAATGAAGCGGGGATGACCGAAAAAGTTGCGGGTGGCTTTGGCTGAGGAAATCCATGCTCTGCTGCTGGTTGGGGGTTCTTTTGAGGCTTTGAACGCGGCACCGGAGGGGGCTGTCTTTGAGGTTGCGGACGTGGAGGCTGAGCCGCCTGCTGAGCACTGTCAGCAACTTGATAGGGGTATCCATTTTCAGGCAAGCGACTCAACTGGCTATATGCCTCATTGATCTGACAAGTTTTCTCTTCAGCTTTTGTTTTGAGTTGCGTATTTTCGACAAACCGATCCGGGTGCCAGACCATGAGTGCATCGCGATATGCCTTTTTCAGCGCTGCTTTTGAAATTGGAGCGCTGAGTTCGAGAATTTGAAGGGCCTCTTGGATCGTCATGACAGCTTATCTCCCAATGAGGAAGATTCGACATTCGAATCTCACTGTGGTGCAGATGTGCGTATCGGGCATCACAACGCACATATAATTGTTCTACGCTGCGTTTCTGGCCGCTTGTGAGTTCGCAATCAACGCACCCAAGGCTTCGCGCGTGTCACGACGCCGCAATATTTGCTGAAGAAGATTCTCGAAAGCCGTCTGATTTCCACACTGTAAGGGCTTGGAGGCAAGAAGTGGCGTGACCTCTGCCGGATACGGTTCAATACCATGCTCGACACTGAACAGCAGATGCCGGTAGTCGTTCAGCAAGGGAGCCACCAGATAAAAGCTGTGCCGCATCCGGCCCTCGGACAATGGTGTTGTGGTAATCGATGCCAGCAGCACACCCCGCGTGGCCTGCCGCAAGATGTTCGCCTGCTCGCGCATCATGCGCAGCGGCGTCGCAACATCCTCCACCGTCGGAAGGTCTCCCCACAGGTTTTTTGTCGGCATGGCAGCTAGAGGTTGAGTGTTAAATGAAGCGGCAGATGATCGGAATGAATTTTATTCGGACGCCCCTGTCCGTCCAGCAGAGACTTCCCGCAGATGGACTCCACCAGGACCAGCCCCGGATCGGCAAAGACGGACAGCAGGTCAGGCCGGATCAGCACCTGGTCGAAGGTGTTCCAGAAGTGGCAAAGCGGCGCGCTCTTCCGGTAGAAGTGGCTGCCGCACATCGACAGGCGGTCATCGTTCATGAAGCGCCACATCGGATTGTAGAAGAATCTCCGGGAACGCCCCTGCACCTTGCGACCGCCGGTGGCCGCGATGCGCCGGTCCAAAATGGCATGAAAGCCCTCGCTCCCGATCATGCCGGCCTCAAATGGGTTCATGTTGAAATCACCGATGACCAGCGTGCGCGCATGTCCGGCGCTCTGCTCCGCTTCAGCGATCAAACGAGTGGTGCAGCCTGCCAGCGCGGCACGATCATCGTGCGTCATATGCATGGCCGAGGACAGATGCACGCAGGCCAGAAGGAACGACAACCCGCCTGCCGGACGAACGTGATACACCGAGCAGGTGTGATCCGTGGCGGCAGGAGCAATTTCTCCGGCGGGCAGCCGTGAGAACACACGCAGTCTGCTTTGGCCCGCCACAAACGCCGGAGCCAGGCCAAACATGCCGGTATGCCGCTGCTTGTTGAGAGCCACCAGATAGCTCGCCGCATGTTCCTCCGCCTCGGCCAGGACCACAAAATCGGCACCGCGTTCGGCCACCAGCTTCGCGACATCTGAACTGAGGTCTTTCTGAGCAGTGTTCCAGAACAAGAAGTTCATGCTGGAAACATGTTGTCCAATGTGGCGAGGTCGTCCTGATGATCATTCGAAGAATACTGGCGCGGAATCTCCCGCTCGCGCAGCGCCGCCTGAAACGTCAGCAAGTCCAGGCCGGAGACATCCGCGCCCGTGACCGCGTTGATCCGACCACGCGCATACAAAGCGCAGGCCAGTTCCAGTCGCAAATCATCCGCCGTGAACCGGCGCAAAGCGTTGCTCTCAGGAAGTTCCAAGGTCATGGCCGGAGTCTATTCATCGTCTGCTTTCGTGACAAGGCGTGTTTTGGCGCTCAAAACGCCCCCGCCGCCTTCCGGCCCACCCAGAACACACCCATCAGCACCACGAGCAGCCCCGCCCAGCCGGGATGCGCCCAGATTTGCAGGCGGCGCTCCTGCGCAGCGGGTTCGGGGAGGGCGGAAATGGTGTTCACCACGGCGGCGGGATTTCCAGCCTCCAGCATGCCGCCTTTGGTGAACTGCGCGATCTCGCGCAACACATCGACGCGGGCCGGCTGGCCGCGTTTTTCGCGGCTGGTGCCCTGGATCGATATTTTCGACTCCAAACTTGACCCCGCCTCCGCGCAGGTGAGCTGCACGCGGTGCTCGCCCGGTTCGGTGGGCGTGAACACGCCGTTGAAGAGGCCCCACGCCTCCTCGCCCGCAGGCAGAAGGCGCACGCTGCTGACCTTGCCGCTCGGCGCGGCGATTTGCGCGATCACATTGCCGTCGCGCAACGGCTCGCCGGTCAGGCTCGTCACGTTCGCGTTCAGCGTCAGCACATCGCCCGTGCGCGGGCGGTCGGGCGAGTAGAACAGGCGCATGCTGTTGCCGCTGCTCATGTTGCGCTGATACGCCATCCAGCGCACCACCTGGCCCCAGAAGCGGTAGTGGTATTTGTCCTCCACTCCTTTGCGCCAGCGCCATGCACCGTCGGTGCCCATGAACAGGATTTTGCCCGCGCCATACGTCTTCGTCACGATCAACGGCACGCGGCCGAACTGGTTCGACTCCGTGCCGTGCGTCGCCAGCACCTCGCTGCCTGCCTTGGCACGCATCGCGGGCGCATACCACTGGAAGCCGGGCAGGCTGCTCCACACGCGGGCGCTGGCCTCGTCGCTGTCTTCGAGCTTCGTCAAAAGACTGCGCGTGCCGGCCTCCGTGAGCGCGAATTTGCCCGGAGCACTCGATCCCCAGCCGCGTGGCTGCGCCGCATCCCACAGCACCGGCAGCAGGTCGGCCAGCGGCGTTTCTTGCAGCGTCGATTGGAAGCCGTGGAAGCCCGGCATGAAGACCAATCCGCCCGCCTGGTCGCGCACGAGTTTCTGCAAGGCGACGCAGTGCTCCGCTCTGAGCTGGTCCTTCGCCAATCCGACATCGCCAAGGAACACGACATCGAATTTCGTCAGCTCCTCGTCCTTCGGAAATTTGTCGAGATAACCGCGGCCCGCGCCCTGTTTGCCGAGACCCGGATGCAGCAGCAGGCAGTTCACATCCACGCCCGGATCACGTTCCAACGCGTTGCGCAGGTAGCGATACTCCCAGCGCGGGAAGGATTCGATCACCAGCACCTTGAGCTGCTCCTTGCGCACGCTCAGCGGTGCCTCCTGCGCGTTGTTTTCAGGATAACGCTCGTTCGTCGTCTTCGGAATCGTCAGCGTGAGCTTCACTTCACCGGGCTTTTCCGGCTTCCAAGCGATCGCATCCTGCAACCGGCTCATCGCAGGCAGCGTGACCTCTTTCGTGATGATCTCGCCGCTCGACGTCTTCATCTCCAGCATCACGATTTCATCACGCGGCAGCGAGCTGTCGATCACGAACGGAATGCGCAGCGGCTTGCCCGCCACGGCGAAGGTCGGCACGTCGAAGCTGCTCAATTCGACATCTGGCAACCGCGTCTCCGCGCCGACCGGCACCGCGAACACCGGCACCTCACGCATGCGCAGCCGTGTCGCCGCCTGTGATGGCGGCAGGCCCGTGTTCCAGTCGCCGTCGCTGATCATCACGACTGCCTTGAGGTTCGGTTGCTTCTCCAGCACGCCCAGCAACGCCGCGTGAATGTCCGTGCCATCGGTCGAGGCGGGCGAAAACGGTTCGATCACCACGTCCATGCGCTGTTTCAATGGCTCCCACAGCTTCGCGTTGATCAGCGGCTTCGCGGTTTCCTCGCGCGACTTCGGCTCCGCGTTCGGTCTCGTCGCATCGATGACATCCTTCGTCGTCATGCTGCCCGAAACGTCATGCAGCACCACCAGTGCCGGCTTCGTCTCCGGCTTGAATGTCTCCAGCCACTCCGGTTGCAACAACGTGATCGCAATGCCGATGGCGATGATCACGCGCAGCAGCTCCAGCCATCCCGTGAACGTCCGATACCCGCTCCGCCGCCACGCCATGAATGCCAGCCCCGCGATCGCCACGACAAACGCCACGCCGATCGCGAACGCGGTCGGCGTGGGGTTGAAGACGAGCTGGGAAGTGGTGGGCTGCATGAGTTGGGTTGGCCGAAAAAGAGAAAAGAGGTGAAAAAAGGAATCTCAGTTCAGAACTCTTTTCGTTTCTTTTCTCTCTTTCGGCTAAAAAGGATTGGGGTCAGAAAAGGGCGCAGATCGTTTGGGCAAAGCGGCGGACGCCGGAAGATGGAGCGGCATCTTGCTTGCTGAGCTTCCGAATTTGGAACTTGGCCGCGCCGAAGTTGATTAGAGCACCGTGTTCCATGCCTGTGGCGCGAAGGTAGCCGAGGATTTGGGCCACATGATCGTCCGCGAGGGCTTTGACGGCCTTCAATTCGAGAATCAGCAAATCCTCAATCACGAGGTCGGCAAAGTATTCGCCGACCACAAATCCATCCTCGTCTCGCACGACCAACTGTTTCTGTTGCTCAACTTTGAGTCCGAGTTTCTTCAGGCGGTGTGCCAGCGAGTTTTCATAGACCTTCTCCAGATGCCCCGTGCCGAAGTAACGCCGCACCTGAAACGCTGTTTCCCGCACGATGTCCGTCAGTTCAAAAGCTCTGTCTTTCATAAGATGGTGGATTGCTGGTTTGGAACTCTTTTCCCTTCTTTTCTCTTTTTCGGCTAAACACTGCTTGGAGTTGGTTCACGCTTCGCCGGCATGCACAGCAGCGCTTCACCGAGCAGCGCAATCGCCATCAAGAACAAAAAAGTGCGCCAGATTTCGCTGGCGAGGCTGGTTTCGTTTTCGACCTGGTCTTCGATCACATGATGATCGAGTCCGGCGAAAAGTTCGGCCAGGGCCGTCTTGCCTAGCGTTTCGGGGCGGTCCTCACGCAGCGGACGGTTCAGTGCGATGATCTTGTCACCGTTTTCGACGACACCGGCGCACAGCGGTTGTTCCGAGCTGAGCAACGATGTGGCGCCCTGGCGTTTCCACACGCTGAGATCGCCGGTTCCGAGTGCGGTGGCGCTTGCTTCGCGCTGCTGCGCTTTGCCAAGGCCACGTGCGCCTTCGTTCAGCGCGCGATGCAACATCGCGAACATCACCACGCCGTCACGTGCGAGGCTGGACGACCCGGAGCCGTTCAACGTGCCGAGGAACCACGCGCTGCCCTCGCCGGTTGTGTTCGCGCGCATCAGCAGCGGCAGATTGCCGGACAGACGAGCCAGCGGCGTGCCTTCGCCGAGGATGTCGCAGCGGCGCGTCACTTCGACCTCGCCCACGGGCAACGCGGTGCCGCTGCGGGTGTTCACCAGCAGGCCCGCGTCGTTGCGCCACCACTCGACTACAGCCGGTTTGCCCCCGCTGCTCCACGTGCCCCAGTGCAAACCGCCGAAGGATTCCGCGTTCGGCGTTTCCGGCGGCAGGAACAGCAGGCTGCGGCCCGCGTTGAGATGATTCGCGAGCTGTTTGGCGATCAAATCATCCGCCTTTGGCAACGGCGCATGCCAGATGATGAGCGCGGTGTCGTCCCATGTGATCTCCACCGCACGCGACGGCGGCAGCACGGTGGCGGCGTATTTGCGCGCAGGATCGGCGGCAGCCTCCAGCGCGGCCTGCAACGGCACGGACTCGTTTTCGTCGTCGGTGACGATCACGGACCGCAACACGGCGGGTTCATCAAAGACGAAATGAAACACGTTGTCGCTTGGTGCGGCATCTGCGGGCAGTTCCACGCGCCCTGAGCCGCGTTTCGTCGTTTTATCGAGCGGAATGGCCAGCGCTTGCAACGAGAGCTGACTGTCCTTCATCTCCACCTTCGTCGTGGTGCTGACGTTGTTGATCACAAAACGCAGCGGCAGCTCCAGCGGCTCCTTGGCCGTCGCATCTCGTGTCACGCGTAGATCGAGCAGCAGTTCGGCCTTTTCGCTCGTCTCGCGCCGCACCGCACGCTCGACCGTGACGGCGATATTCTGTGCTGCGGGCTGTGCATAGCTCAACAGATGAAAGCGCAGGCCCTTCAGACTCGCGAACGCGCCGCGCAACGCCTGCCAGCGTCCGCTCGCCGCGTCCCAGTCGCTCTGACGCAGATCGCTCAGCACCCACACGTCCGTGCGGCCGGTTTGATTCGCGGTGATGTAGTCCAGCGCGCCTTGCAGCAGCGCGGGCACATCTGCCGCCGTGTCGGTCGCTCCCGTGAGCGGCAGATCGATGAGCGACTCCGGTTTCTCCAGCAACTGCGGCTGCAAGTGCGCGTTCTCGATCAGCACCAGCTTCGACCGCGTGCCCACCGTGTCGCGCAGCGCCTGCGCCAGCTTCGTGATGCCCGCGGCGCGTTTGCTCGTGCCGGTGGCGAGGTTTTGCTGCTCCATGCTCGCCGAACGGTCGAGCAGCACGATCACCGTGTCCGGCACACCGCCCGTGAGCCCGAGCAAACCGCCCGCCATCGGCCGCGTGATGACAAATAGGATCGCCGCCACCGCCAGCACGCGAAACGCGAGGATCAAAATCTGCCGCAGCCGCGACAGTCCTTTGTTCATGCGCTGCGCCATGCGCAGAAACATCATCGCCGCCCACTTCACCTGCCGCCTCCGATACAGATGGATCAAATGAATGACCACCGGCAACGCCGCGAGCGGCAGGGCGAGGAGCAGCGCTGGGACGAGGAAGGTCATCTTTTCTCAGCGAAGAGGGAAGCGTTGTTGTCCAGATTTCGGCTGGTTATTGTCGGATGCTGGCGCACTAACTCCAAGACCAAGCGCGATGGTTAATTTTCCAAATTCATTGAAGTTGGTGTGCCACCAAATCGCCTTGTTCTCCGGCCAGCACCTGACTCCCAGGCATTGGTAGCAGATTTCGATAGCTCCAATCGGCTTGTCGTGAGAGTAAAAGACAATGATGTGATGAGGGTCGTAGCAAAGCGCGCCGCCCGGTGCTTTGTCGGCTTCAAAAGCTGCTTTTAGGAGGGTGGCCGTTTGATCTACATTCAAAGTGGAATCCTTGTGCTTCAGCTCTTTCAGCTTTCCAAGGTTCAGAGAACCATCCTCGATAAAGGAAATGTGACCCGGATTGGTGAATTGATAACCGACTACTTTGTCATAGGGCTTGTTTGGCCAACCATTAATGCCCGCTGGAGGAGGGGCGAATTTTGCTTCTTCACACCATGCTAGACTCACCCATGTGAGGAGAAGAATTCCGATTTTGGGGTTCATCACCGACCTCCTTTCTTCTGAATGCGCGCCAGCAGGAACCGCGCGAGCACGTCGTCGTATTTCTCGTGCAGTTTGACGCGGTGGTAGTCGATGGCGGTGGTGGAAGTCATGAATGCTTCGGGAACTCGATCTGCCGGATGTCGCGGGCGGAATGCAGGACGCGCAGGAGCAGGATGCCATCGTCAGTCTGGCGGAAATAGAAACAGTATCTGCCAAAGGGATGACTGCGGCAGCCGGCGGCCAGTTCCGGGCGGGCACGTCCATATCCAGGATGACTGGCGAGGTGTTGAAATTTCTCCGCGAAGCGGCTCAGCAGCCGGTCCGCCTGAGACACGCTGTCGCTGGCGACAAAAGACCAGATCTCCTTGAGATCCGCCTGGGCATCGAGCGTGACATCAACCCGTGGCATGCAGGATCAGGCTGTGGTCGTGGCGTGCTCGCGATGACGCTCTTCGAGAAACGCCTTGATGCTGAAGTCGCGGACGACCTCGCCGCGCTCCGCCTGATCGACAGCATGCTGAATGTCTGCCCGCAGCGAAGCCAGCATGAGTTCCTCCTCGCGCGTAAGCGGCGATTCAGCCTGCTCCTTCAGGGTGGCGACGATGCTGGTGAAAAACTCGCTCGTGTCATGAAATCCGCCTGAACGGACGGTGCTCTGCACGAACTGACCGAGATCATCTGGAAGTTGAAAGGCGACGTGAGTCATGGCTGGAGTTTATCGGGCCGGGAGGGGTTTGTCAGTGTGAAAATCATCGCCGCCCACTTCACCTGCCGCCGACGATACAGGTGGATCCAATGAATCATCACCGGCAACGCTGCGAGCGGCAGAGTGAGGGGCAGCGCTGGGACGAGGAAGGTCATGGGTTCTCGATGTGAGTGAAGCGAGGCTCTGCCGGCGCATGCCTCGCCGCTTCTTCTCCGGCTGCGCGAAGCGCCTCCATTTCTTTCGCAACCTTGGGCGCTTTCCAGACCAAATAGCCAAAGTACGTCAGCGATAAGAGATAACCGAGGTCTAGCAGCCAGCCACGGTGGAACATGCCTTCGGCCCATTGTTCGCAAACCGAGGTAAACGCTATGGGCGCAAAGAGCGCCGCAATGATGAATTCGCCCGAATCTTCGCATAAATGTCTGCGTTTGCGCCGGAGCCAAGTGTACCAGATGAGGCCAAGCAGCGAAACCACAGCCCCGCCGAGCGATGAGACCAAACGAGGGACGTCCAGCTTCAATGGGTATGCAGATTGAAAACGAAGCGCGGTCATTCCAATCAGCAAAATGAACTTAACGAAGTCGCCAGGGCGCAGGAAACTGTAATGCGGCTGACGTTCGGATGTCGGCGGAGGAAGTTGGTTGAGCATCACCGTCCCCCTTTCTTCTGAATTCGCGCGAGCAGGAACCGGGCGAGCACGTCGTCGTATTTCTCGTGCAGTTTCACGCGGTGGTAGTCGATGGCGGTGGTGCGGACGAGGTCGTCGATGTCGTGCATGTATTGCTTCACGGCCTCGCGGTAGTTGCGGGCGATGAGGCTGGGGTCGGCGAGGAGGGCTTCGCCGCCTTCCATGTCGATGAAGCGCGCGGGACGGTCGAAGTCGAAGTCGAGCTCCTGCTGGTCGAGGAGATGAAACACGGCGACGTCGTGTTTGCGGAAGCGCAGGTGCTGGATGGAGGACTTCAATTCAGCGGGTGGCACGAACAGATCACTGAAGATGACAACGAGGCCGCGCTGACGGATTTTTTCAGCGGCGTCGTGCAGGGCGGTGAGCAGTGTGGTGTCGCCGACGGGCTGGATGGAGGCCATTTGATCCAAGACGAGGCCGAGATGTGCCGCGCCGCGTTTGGCAGGGATCTCGACGGACTTTTCGGCGAGGCTCCACAAGCCGACCGCATCGCCCTGCTGCGCGGCGACGTAGCCGAGCGTGCCGGCGAGTTTGCGCGCGTAATCGAAGCGCGTGCTGCCTGCGGGGCCGAAGTTCATGCTGCCACTGGTGTCGATGAGCAGGCAGAGGCGCAGGTTCGTGTCGGCCTCGAATTCCTTGATGTAAAAGCGGTCGCTGCGGCCCCACGTGCGCCAGTCGAGGCGGCGCGTGTCGTCGCCGGGGACATATTTACGGTATTGCGCGAACTCGAGTGACGAACCGCGCACGGGACTGCGATGCTTGCCGGACACGTTGCCGAGCATGGCCTGACGCGAATTCAGCGGCAGCGCCATGAGGCGGCTGAGGACCGCTGGGTCGAGGAAGGATCGAGTTTCAGATGCCATGTTCGCGACCTCCCCATTTCGTCCTCGTGCTCGTTCTCCTACTCGTCCTCGGTTCTGTAGGCAACGAATTGGCAGCGGCGACATCGAACTTCTCCACGAGCTTGCACAGAATCGACACTACTCGGAGCAACAGTGCTTTTCCTTCGGCTATACGCTGTTTCGTCGTGGTTCGTTTGGCAACCAACGCATCCAAACACGCCGCACACTCCATCGCAGATCCTCGTGCATCATCGAAATAGCGGGCTCGCTGTTGGGTGGCACGTTTGCCATTACCTTCGGCAGTGTTGAGCAGAACCGACAAACTCGCTCGGTCGAGTTGATCGAAGGTTTCACGAAGGTGCGGCTGCTGGGAGGCGCGAATTTCGATCAGCAGGTCAGTGGCCCAGGTGAGGAACTCGAGTTCGAGTTGATACACTTCGAGTTTCTCATGGTCGAATTGGACGATGGTGGGCATGACGGAGCGATTTGATCGAGGACGAGTAGGAGAACGAGCACGAGGACGAACTGGAATCACCCAGCTTTCACCAGCTCATCCACCAGCCGCTTCGCCACATCGCGGCTGCTCACGCCATCGCTTTCGGCGCTGAAGGTGGTCATCACGCGGTGACGCAGCACGGGATCGGCGACTTCGATGATGTCCTCCATGCGCACCATGTAGCTGCCGTAGAGGGCGGCGCGGGCTTTGGCGCCGAGGATCAAATACTGCACGGCACGCGGGCCGGCGCCCCAACTGACGAGCGGTTTGAGCCACGCGGGCGATTCGGAACTGGCGGGACGCGTGCGGCGGACGAGATCGACGGCGAATTCGTAGATGTGATCCGGCACGGGCACGCGGCGGACGAGATCCTGGAACGCGAGTACCTTCGGACCGTCGAGGATGTGTTCGAGCCGTGGCAGGCTCTGGCCGGTGGTGGTGCGGGCGATGGCGATTTCTTCGTCGCGGCTCGGGTAATCGACGCCGATCATGAACATGAAGCGGTCGAGTTGAGCTTCCGGCAGCGGATAGGTGCCTTCCTGCTCGATCGGGTTCTGCGTGGCGAGCACGAAGAACGGACTGTCGAGCGTGTAGGTGCGGCCGGCGACGGTGACTTTGTGCTCCTGCATCGCTTCCAGCATCGCGGCCTGCGTTTTGGCCGGGGCGCGGTTGATTTCGTCGGCGAGGACGATGTTGGCGAACACGGGACCCTTGGCAAATTCGAAGGCGCGTTTGCCGCCGGGAAGTTCTTGAAGGATGTCGGTGCCGGTGATGTCCATCGGCATCAAATCCGGCGTGAACTGGATGCGGCTGAAGCTGAGCGACATCGTTTCGGCGAGGCGCGAGATGAGCAATGTTTTCGCGAGGCCGGGCACACCCATCAGCAGCGCATGGCCGCGGGCGAAAAGACAGATGGCGAGCTGCTCGACCACCTTTTGCTGGCCGACGATGATCTTTTTCAGCTCGTCACCGAGCTGGACGTAAACTTTGCGGAGTTCATCAATCGCGGCGACGTCATCTTGTGGAAGCGGAGAATTGGACATGGTGATTTTTTGATGCGCACGCATGCCACCAGAAATCCGGGATTCTGACAAGTGCGCGCTGTGTAAATTAACTGTCAACGCGCTGGAAAAATTGGGATCGTTTACCCAAGGAGCGTCTGGACGTGCGCGGTGACGGCGCTGGCGAGGCCATGAAGGTTGTAGCCACCTTCCAAAATGGAGACGAGCCGACCCTGGCAATGCGTTTTCGCCGATTCGAGGAGCAGTTTCGTCAGCACGATGAAATCGTCGTCGGTGAGGCGGAACTGGCCGAGCGGGTCGTCGATGCGCGAGTCGAATCCGGCGGAGATGAGGATCAGATCCGGTTTGAAGGCGTCGATGGCGGGCAGGAGGCGGTCGGTGAAGGCCGCGCCAATGTCTGACATGTCGGAGCGGGCTGGGAAGGGGCAGTTGAGGGTGCAGTTTCTGCCTTTGCCGGTTCCGGTTTCATTCGCGTGGCCGGTGAAGGGGTAGAGCGGGCTTTGATGCGTGCTGGCAAAGAAGACGCTGCCGTCCTCATAAAAGATGTCCTGGGTGCCGTTGCCGTGATGCACGTCCCAATCGACGATGGCGACCTTCTGCGCGCCGTGCTGCTTCTGCGCATGACGCGCGGCGATGGCGATGTTGTTGAACAGGCAGAAGCCCATGCCCTGCGCGGGTCGCGCATGATGTCCGGGCGGACGCACGGCGCAGAAGGCGTTCTTCGCTTTGTCGGCGAACACGGCATTGACGGCATTCAGCACACCGCCGACGGCTTGAACCGCGACGTCATACGATTTCGGGCAGATGGAAGTGTCGCCGGTGCTGAGGTCGTCGAAACCAGCTTCGACATCGTGTTTCGCTGTCTCGATGTATTGGCGATCATGGCAGAGGGCGATTTCATCGAGCGTGGCGGCTCGTGGCGTGATGGACTGTGTTTTGGCGACGACGCCAGCGTCAGTGAGCGCTTTCGTGATGGCGACGTGACGCTGGCTGCTTTCCGGATGACCGGTGCCGGTGTCGTGCTGCTGGTAGATCGAGTCGAGAAGCAGGGCCGTCATGGTTTGCGATGGTTGGCAGTTGTTGGCTGTAGTTTGCAGTGGTTGGGAAACCATCGCAAACCACCGTCAACCATTGCAAACGACTGCAAACCCCGCAGTTCAGCGTTTGGCGAAGAAATCAGCGAGCTTTTGCAAATCCTTGCCTCCAGCGGGTTTCATGGCGCTGTTGATGGCCTCGTCCTGGATGGCGACGAGTTCTTTGATGCCTTTGCGACCGTATTCGAGCATCGAGTGAAGCTGTGCCTCGGTGAAGGTGGCTTCTTCGCCGCTGCCCTGGATTTCGACGAATTCGCCATCCTGGGTGAGGACGATGTTGCTATCGACATCGGCGGCGGCGTCTTCGGTGTAGCAAAGATCGAGCAGCGTTTCGCCTTTGAGGATGCCAACGCTGACGGCGGCGATCTTCTTTTTGAGCGGCTGGCGGGTGATCCTGCCTTTTTCGAGCAGGCGGTTGAAGGCGATGGCAACGGCGATGCAGGCACCGGTGATGGAGGCGGTGCGGGTGCCGCCGTCAGCCTGGAGCACGTCACAATCGACGCAGAGCGTGCGGGCACCGAGGAGTTCGAGATCAACGACGGCGCGGAGGCTGCGACCGATGAGGCGCTGGATTTCGGTGCTGCGGCCGTCGGGCTTGCCACGCGAGCTTTCGCGGTCTTTGCGCTCCAGCGTGGAATACGGCAGCATCGAATACTCGGCGGTGAGCCAGCCGCCTTTGACGTTTTGCACCTTCATCCAGCGCGGGACTTCCTCGTTGATGCACGCGGTGCAGATGACGCGGGTGTTGCCAAAGGCGATGAGGACGGAGCCCGCGGCGTGCGGGGCGACGTCGAGTACGTATTCGATTTTGCGGAGTTGGTCGGGGGCGCGGCCGTCGGTTCTGGGCATGGGCGTGCTTAGCACGGCGGCGGGCGTGGCCAAGGGGTTTTTGCGCCGCGATTATAAAGTGGCGCGGCGGTGAATTGAACACTCGCGGCGGTCGTCTTTCCAAATGGACAAAACAAACTGGCATCTGATATGCTCATCACTGATGACAGCTTAAGCCTGATCGCCATGACGCGCTTCCCACGCCCTGGATGTTGGTTCCGTTTCACTCCGACGGACTGGAATTTCATCCGCGACACCCTCACTCTGGATGAGCGAGGCCGGGAAGGGTTCGACGCGATGATGGACGATCCGGAGGCGGTGCCGATCATCCTCGACAACGACAAGCTCTTCGAGGCGGCGTTGATCTCACGCAAGGCGGCGCTGCTGTCGCCGGAGCTGTTCTTCTTCATCGTGGTGCGCCATTCGCTGAAGGAATTCGGCATCCAGGAGGTCGCGGTGGCGGATTACATGGCGGTGGTGTGCGCGGACTTCGGCTGCGCGCCGACGAAGGGGCCGGAGCAGATCAACCGCAACGTGGACAGCTTGTACAGCGTCGATTACCTCGAAGCGATCGAGAACGCGAGCCGGCATCACCAGTTCTTTCTGCATGTGCAGTGCGCGAACCAGTTCCTGGTGCTGACGTGTTTGTATCCTGACTTCCTGCATCGTCGCGCGGAGCGTCGCGGTGCTCCGGACGTGGATTATTACGAACGCGTGGTTGTGAGCCATCTCGATGCCGCACGCAAGCATGTGCTGGCGGAGGAATTCGACCTGCAGGACACGTTTGAAAAAGTCGCGCAGAGCTTCCCGCCCGCGCGACGCGCGATGAATCACACGGTGCGCGAGTATTTGAGCCTGGGGCAGTGAGGTCTGACAAGAATCCTCCTCTTACTCGTCCTCCTACTCCTGCTCGATAATGTTGCTCCGCTGCACGTTTCCTGATCGAGGAGGAGTAAGAGTAGGAGGACGAGGACGATCAGGCTGTTAGCAGACTCTCCACCAGCTTCGGCAGTTCCACCGACACAGTACCGACGATGTGTTCGTCGAACTGGCGTGAGATCACGGTCGCTTCGAGATTTATCTCGATGAGATGGCAGTTCGAACGCTCGGCGGCGGTTTGCGCGAAACCGGCGGCGGGATAGACGACGCCGGAGGTGCCGATGCAGAGAAAAAGATCAACGTGTTTCAACGCGGCGAGGATCGCGTCCATCTCGAAGGGAAACTCGCCAAACCACACGATGTGCGGGCGCAGGCCGCCGATCTCGCCGCAGGCGCGGCAGCGCGTGGCGGAGGAGAGATCCTTGCTCCACGAAAGCACAGCACCGCAGCCTTCGCAGCGGGCTTTACATAGTTCGCCGTGCATGTGGATGAGCTTTTCGCTGCCGGCACGTTCGTGCAGGTCATCGACGTTCTGCGTGACGAGCAGAAAACGGCCGCGCCACTCGCGTTCAAGTCGGGCGAGCGCGTGATGGCCGGCGTTCGGCTCCACGGTGTGCAAAGCGGCACGGCGCAGGTTGTAGAAGCGATGTACCAGCTCTGGATCGCGGATGAACGCCTCGGGCGAGGCGACATCCTCGATGCGGTGGCCTTCCCACAGGCCGTCCACGCCGCGAAACGTCGGCACGCCGGACTCGGCGGACATGCCTGCGCCGGTCAGCACGACGATGCTGGCTTCGGAATGGATCACGGTGGTCATAATGGCTCCTTTGGGGGGCATGTTAGAGGCACCTCGGCATTTGCAAAGCGCCCGCTTTCCCCCATCTTCCGCGCCCCCATGCCCGAACTCGACAAAACCTACACGCCAGCCGAGGTCGAAGCCCGCTGGTATCAGCGCTGGCTCGACGACAAGTGCTTTGAAGCCGATCCCGCCCGCGTCAGCGAGAATCGCCCGGCCTACTCCATCGTCATCCCGCCGCCGAACGTCACGGGCATCCTCACGCTCGGCCATGTGCTGAACAACACCATCCAGGACATCCTCGCCCGCCGCGCCCGCATGCTCGGGAAGGAAGTGCTCTGGCTGCCCGGCACCGACCACGCCGGCATCGCCACGCAAAACGTCGTCGAAAAGACGCTGAAAAAACAGGGCGTGATCAAGCACCGCGACGATCTCGGCCGCGAGGGCCTCGTGGCGAAGATCTGGGAGTGGAAGCACAAGCACGGCGGCATCATCATCGAGCAGCTCAAGAAACTCGGCGCCTCCTGCGACTGGTCCCGCGAGCGCTTCACCTTTGACGACGACTACAACGCCTGCGTCATGCGCGTGTTCGTCGATCTCTACAAAAAGGGCCTCATCTACCGTGGCAGGCGCATGGTGAACTGGTGCCCGTCCTCCCTCACCGCGCTCAGCGATGAGGAGGTCGTCATGAAGGCGCAAAACGCCATCATGTATCACTTCAAAGTCGAGGTCGTCGAGGAACCCGGCACCTGGCTCACCATCGCCACCACGCGTCCGGAAGTCATCCCGGGCGACCAGGCCATCGCCGTGAATCCGAAGGACGAGCGCTATGCGCATCTCATCGGCAAACACGTGCGCCGTCCGCTGCCGGTCGAAGACCAAGCACTGCTGCCGATCATCGCTGACGAGCATGTCGATTTCACCTTCGGCACCGGCGTGCTGAAGGTCACCCCCGCGCATGACAAGGCCGACTTTGAGATCGCGCAGCGTCACAACCTGCCCGCCGTCGATGTCATGCATCCGAACGGCGTGCTCAACGAACTCGCTGGCAAGGACCTCGCTGGCATGGAGCGCTTCGCCGCCCGCAAACGTGCCGCCGAGCTGCTCGCGGAAATCGGCAGCCTCGTCAAAGAGGAGCCCTATCAGAACAACCTCGGCTACTCCGAGCGTGCCGACGTGCCCATCGAGAGCCGTTTGAGCGAGCAGTGGTTCCTCAAATACCCGAGCGTGAAGGAAAGCCAGGCCGTCGTGGCCAATGGCGAGATGAAATTCCACCCTGACCGCTGGGCGAAGGTCTATGACCACTGGATGACCGGCCTGCAGGACTGGTGCATCAGCCGCCAAGTGTGGTGGGGGCATCGGATTCCAGTGTGGAGTAAGCACTTTGCAAGCAACGAGGAATACTGGGGAGACCCCGGCTCGATTCAGGACGAAGTGAACGACTCTGTCTCGTTGCTCGGTGCCAATGAGGTCATCTGTGTGCGTTTTGTATCTGATGATAAGCCAGACGATGGCTTCCAGACGGCCGCCCCAGACAATGGAGGATTTACGGTCTATGTGGGCACTGATAGTAACGTCGTTAAAACCCTGACAGGGGAAGACTACCCGCTGGTTGAAAAATTAGAGAGCGCTGGCTTCACCCAAGACCCCGACGTCCTCGACACATGGTTCAGCTCTTGGCTCTGGCCTTTTGCCACGATGGGCTGGCCGAAGAAGACTTGGACCCTGGAAGTTTTCTACCCGACGACCGATCTCGTCACAGGGCCGGACATCATCTTCTTCTGGGTCGCGCGCATGATCATGGCGGGCTTCGAGTGGATGGGCGAGCTGCCGTTCAAGAACGTCTATTTCACCGGCATCATCCGCGACAAGCAGGGCCGCAAAATGTCCAAATCGCTCGGCAATTCGCCCGATCCGCTGGAGCTGATCGCGAGCTACAGCGCCGATGCGTTGCGCTTTGGCATCATGCGCAGCGCGCCGCTGGGCCAGGACATCTGCTTTGATGAGAAGAACGTCGAGCTCGGCCGCAACTTCTGCACCAAGCTCTGGAACGCCGCCCGCTTCCGCCAGATGCAGAGTAGCACGGGTTTTCAACCCGTGGGTTCGGATGAACGAGTTGGAAACTCGTTCTACGGCACCGAAGCCGAGATCAATCCCGCCCTCCTCAGCAGCGACGACAAATGGATCCTCCTGCGCCTCAACACCGCCATTGCCGAGGTCAGCACCGCTTTGGAAGAATACCGCTTCAGCGACGCCACCGCCACGCTCTACCGCTTCTTCTGGAGTGAGTATTGCGACTGGTACATCGAGGCGTCCAAAGCCGTGCTGCAAAGTAGTGCAACCGTCCCGGTTGCCTCAGAAATCGCAAGCGAGACGCTTGCGCTACGGGAAAAACGCAAAGCGAACACCCTCGCCGTCATCGACTTCGTGCTCGGGCACACGCTGCGTCTCTTCCATCCCTTCATGCCCTTCATCACCGAAGAGCTGTGGCACGGCATGGGCTTCAATGCTGACATGCCGGACAGCCAGGGAGGCAAGAGCATCATGTTCGCCCCGTGGCCGAAACCGCTCGATGCGGACGAACTCGCCCACTTCGGCATCCTTCCCGAAGACGAAAAAGCCGCAAACGACAAATACGAGACCGTCGTGCTCGGTCGTGGCCTGAAGAGCGCCTTCAACATCAACAAACGCGTCCGTTTTGTGCTCAAGCCGACGACGGAACTGCCCGCGCATGAAATCGAGGTCATTCGCATCCTGCTCAATGCGGAGCCGTTGGAGGTCGATGCGAACTTCGTACCGACCAAAGGCACGCCAAGCGCCCTCACACCGCTTGGAACGATCTTTTTGCCACTCGACGGTTTGATCGATGTCGAGGCCGAACGTGCCCGTGTCAGCAAAGAGATCGCCAAGGTCGAAGCCGAGCTGGAGAAAGTCACCGCGAAGCTCGCTGACACCCATTTCACCTCCAAGGTCCCGCAGAAGGTGCTCGACGAGCATCAGCAACGGAAGACGGACTGGCAGGAGAAACTGGCGAAGCTCAAAGAGATGCTGGCGGCGCTGGGTTGAGTCGGCAGGCGTTCATTCCTGGGCAAAATTTTAGGCTTGCCGGTGAGGCATGGGTCGGAACATGCTGGGGCGAAATCCCCGATCAACCCGAACCCAACACACTCATGCTCAAGCTCCTGAAACTCTCGTTCCTGCCGAAGTCCACAGATCATGGACTTCTCATCCTGCGCGTCGCACTCGGTTTTTCCATGCTGCTGCTGCACGGCCGCGGCAAGATTCTGAACTTTGCCGCCACGGCGGAGAAATTCCCGGCCTTGTTCGGCCTGCCGTCGAATGTGAACGTCGGCATGGCGGCGTTTGCAGAGGTGGTCTGCTCCGCGCTGCTGATCGCGGGCCTGTTCACACGTTTCGCGGCGTTGATGCTGTGCGCGACGATGGGCACCGCTTTTTTCTTCGTTCACAAGTCAGCTCTGGTGGGTGCGAACTCCGGTGAGCTGCCGATGGTCTATCTCATCGGCTATGTGACGCTGTTCCTGGCTGGTGCGGGACGGATCTCAGTGGATCGCGAGTAAGCCGATCCGGCTCACACAAGTCCGGTGGTGCGAACCGCCGGACTTTTTTGTGTCCACAGCCCTCTTGCATTCCTCCGCATGCGGTGAACCATCCGCGCCCTATGTCGAAGGTCACTCTCGGCCTGGTGCAGAGCCGGGCTTTTTCATCGAAGGAAGAAAGCGTGCGGCAGCATGAAAAGCTGATCCGCGACGCGGCGTCGCGTGGTGCGCAAATCATCTGCCTACAGGAGCTATTCAACACGCCGTATTTCTGCATCACGCAGGACACGGAGCTTTTTAACCTTGCTGAAACCGTGCCGGGGCCGACGACGGACAAACTGGCACCGCTGGCGAAGGAACTGGGTGTCGTCATCATCGTGCCGCTTTTTGAAAAACGCGGGCCGGGCCTGTACCACAACACGGCGGCCGTGATCGACGCGGACGGCACCGTTTTGGGCAAGTACCGCAAGATGCACATCCCGCAGGACCCAGGCTTCGAGGAGAAGTTTTATTTCACGCCGGGCGATCTCGGTTATCGCGTGTGGGACACGAAGTTCGGACGCGTCGGCGTGCTGATTTGCTGGGACCAGTGGTATCCGGAGGCCGCACGCATGACCGCGCTCATGGGCGCGGAGATTCTGTTTTATCCGACGGCGATCGGCTGGTTGCCGAGCGAAAAAGCGGCTCTGGGCAAAGCGCAGCACTGCGCCTGGGAGACGGTGCAGCGCGGCCATGCGGTGGCGAACGGTTGCTACTTGGCTGCGGTGAACCGCGTGGGCACCGAGCAGCAGAGCGAATTCTGGGGGCAGTCGTTCGTGGCAAACCCGTATGGGGAAATCGTTGCAAAGGCTTCCGTCACGGATGAAGAAATTCTCATCGTGGACTGTGATTTGCAGGCGGTGGAAGATTTCCGTCGCATCTGGCCGTTTTTCCGTGATCGCCGTATTGACACCTACGCTCCCCTGACCAAACGCTACATCGATGAGTAAAGCCTCCCACCCCCAGAACTACCGTCTGCCCGCCGAATTCGAGCCGCAGGAGGCGATCTGGCTTTCCTGGCCCTCCAACAAAGAGAGCTGCCCGAAGACCTTCCACAAGCTGCAGGACAAATTCGGCGAAATCGCGTCCACCATTTCTCGCTATGAGCGCGTACGCATCAACGCACCGGTGCTCAGCCACATGAACATCCGCCTCAGCATCGCCGACAATGAAGGTGATCTCAGTCAGGTGGACATCTACGAGCACAATACGAACGACGTGTGGTGTCGCGACCACGGCCCGATTTTCATCAAGCACAACGAAACCGGCAAGGTGGCGATCACTGACTGGGAATTCAACGCCTGGGGCGGCAAGTTCCCGCCGTGGGACCTCGACAACGCGATTCCTGAGAAAGCCGCGAACGTGCTGAAGATGGAACGCTTCAAATCGAAGATGATCCTCGAAGGCGGCGCGATCGAAACGAACGGCAGAGGCACGTTGCTGACCACCGAGTCCGTCCTGCTCAATCCGAACCGCCACGGCGGCAAGGCAGGCAACAAGGCCGAAGTCGAGAAGGAATTGAAGGCCATGCTCGGCGTGAAGGATATCGTCTGGTTCAAGAAGGGGATTGAGGGCGACGACACAGACGGACACATCGACGACATCGTGCGTTTCATCCGTGAAGACGCCGTGATCTGTATGGTCGAGCCGCGTGATTCTGACCCGAATCATAAGGTGCTAAAGGACATCCGCGAGCGTCTTGACGACGTGAAGGCTCCCGATGGCGGCAAACTCGAAATCATCGAGATCGAAATGCCCCAGGCCATTGAAATGAAGGACTGGCGCCTCTCCCGCCTTCCCGCCAGCTACGCGAACTTCCTGATCCTGAACAACGCCGTGCTCGTCCCGCTCTTCGGCAACAAGAAGAAGGACGCCGCCGCCGAGGACAAGATTGCCGAATGCTTCCCAGGCCGCGAAATCATCTCGATGATGGCCAAGGACCTCGTCACCGAAGGTGGTGCGTTGCACTGCATTGCGATGCATCAGCCGAAGTGATGCGGAGTTCTGGCTGGAATTGAAATTCAAGGTGTCCACAAAAAATTCGTTGAATTTCAAGAATGAGTAAAACTGTTTGGAAATAAACTCATCGAGTTTAGAAACCCTTACTTGGAGCATGAGGGGGGTGATGGATAGCATCACCCTCTTTTATGATGGCTAAGCTAAATCGTGCTTGCTCCACTCATTACCGAGTCTTTGGGTACCTGCTGACCTGCTGCTGGCTGGCCGCCTGTGCTCTGCCTGACGAGGCTTTTCAAAACTATGCCGGGGCCAGTCGCCTGAATCAGTGGAACAACCTGCTCGACTCTCTGGGCGGTAGCGTGCGCCGTGCGGAGAGTGCCAACAGTCGTTCGCTCTATAATGGTGCGACCTTGATGAACGTCCCGAGGCAGTCGAGTTCGATCAATGGCATCGCACGCCTTTTTGCTGGCATAGATAGTGGTAGCTACGGGCAAGTGCGTGGTTCCGGAGCTTGGGCGACCCACAAGCAGCGTATGGACAATCTCTGGGCCACGCATCTTTCGCTGCACCGCGAACCGCTGCAAGGCTGGGCCGCCAGTGAGATCGGCGACGTGCAGCGATCCAACGCTTTGTTTTATCCATTCAGCGGACCAGATTTTCTCTTCGCGAGCGTGATCTGCCCTTCGGCGGAGACTTATGTGTTCTGCGGCTTGGAGCCGGCGGAGCCGCTGCCACGATTGGAAAGCCTTTCTGAGTCGGAAATCGAAAACGGCCTAGCTGGGCTGCACAACTCGGTCTCCACCATCATGAGGAGCAGCTACTTCATCACCACAGAGATGCGTAGCACGCTTCAGGCCACACGGTTTCGTGGAGTGCTCCCGGTGTTCATGGCCTTCCTGGCGCGCACAGGTCACACGGTGGATTCCGTGGACACGGTGCGCCTCGACGGGAATGGCAATGTCACGCTGGCGGGTTCTTCGGGGAACACCGGACTCATGATCCGGTTTCATGGTGGCTTGGGCGGTCAGAGACGCTTGTTTTACTTCCGTCAGGACCTTGCAAATGGCGGTGGCAGTGGTCCTCTGCTGGCCTACGTCTCACGCATGGGACGGGTTCCGACTTTCCTCAAAAGTGCCTCTTATCTGATGCATGAGAATGGCTTCTCCAATATTCGTGATTTCGTGCTGAGTCGCAGCAGCGCCATCGTCCAGGATCCCTCGGGCGTGCCTTACCGCGAGTTCAACCGCCATGGTTGGGACTTGTGGCTCTATGGGAACTATCGCAGTACGTTGAGTGTTTTCCCAAACTGCCAGCAACCTGATTTGGCGGCCGCGTATGCATCCCGCCGCTATCCGGTGAAGCCGCTGAACTTCGGCATAGGCTATCTGATGAATCCGGAGACGACCTCCCTCATGGTCGGGCGTCCGCAGCGGCGTTGAGAAAGGCGGACTTTTGGTTGACGCCTCGTGCTCCTAGGCTAGTATCGCGGCCCCTTTCCCCCGAACCCTCTTCATCTTATGGCAAAAGTTTGCGAAATCACCGGCGTTGGCGTTACCCGCGGCCACCACATCCATCGTAGCGGTAAAGCCAAGAAAGAAGGCGGTATTGGTCGTCACATCACGAAGCGTGTGAAGCGCGTGATCCTGCCGAACCTGCGCTCCAAGCGCATCTTCGTCCCCGAACTGGGCAAATACGTCGAAGTGAAGCTCACTGCACGTGCGCTAAAGACGCTCGACAAGAATGGAGCCTATGCCACGCTGAAGAAGGCTGGCCTGATCTGATTTCACCCACTCAATTTCAAGGGCGGATCTGCATGCCGGATCCGCCCTTCTTTTTTGGACTGGTCTCAATGGTGCGCTGGCAGGCTCGCGCTGCCATGAATCGCTACGCCGGGAACCACACCAGAGTGCTGAGTGCCGAAGAAGCCGGGGACGGTGTTGTTGATGAATGAGTTTGTGTACCCCAAAGTCGGGCTGTACTGCACTCCGGGAAAGCCGTGGAAGGTCATACCACCGCTCTGCGGCACATAAACGCCGCCCGTACCCGCGCCGATGGATGTGATGCCGTTGTTGCTCCAACCTCTGGAGCGTGAGGCTCCGTGCCCATGATGTCCACCTCCATGTCCGTAGGGGTAGCTGGGGACGCCGATCTGCCCTAGGCCGAGTACGGGAGCGAGGCTGGCCATACCGTAGCCGTAGGGTTGCTGCATGAGGATGAGCGGCTGCTGAGCCCGCCAGCGTGCCTGTGCGGCGATCGTGGCCTCGGCGAGCTTGGTTTCGCGCTCGCGTTTGGCGATCTCTGCTGCCTTGCGTGCATCGGAACGTTCTTTTTCATAAGCCTCGGCCTTTCTCAGGTCATAACCGAGTTCGCTGCGCAACGGCTCGGCTAGGTCATTGTAAAGCACCTTGGCCATTCCACGACTGTGTGAGAAGGAGACTCCATCCGGCTCCCGCTTCAGGACGCGGCACTGTTGATAAATCTTTCCCTGGAGCGTCTCAATCGTGGCAGGATCCAGCGCTAGAGCAGCAGTCAGTCCCAGTTGAATCACCAAAAATGAAAATAGGGTCGTTTTCATGATGCTATGATTAGACCCAATCAGCGTGGAAATACCAGTTTTTATTACTTCACAAAAGTGAAGTGTTCACCGCTATCGGCACCCGAAGCCGTGGAATCCAAATGAACCCAAGCCTACACCGAGGTGGATTCCATGGCCCACATTCCACTGCCCGAAAACGGTGGGACGCATGTAGCCGCCGACCGGCAGATAGGAGGTGCCATAATATCCTCCATAAGGGTAGCCGTACGAGTACCCGCCGTAATAGGGGTAGCCGAAGCCCGAATAATAACCACCCAGAGGAAAGAAGGCGGGGTTCCGCCAGCGGGAGTAGCTACTGGCACGGTACGCGCTGCCTCCCAGAGCCGGGCCTGTGATGGGGGCACCCACCCAGGACGGAGTTTGCTGTACGGAGGTCGCCTGCGCCGCCGCAGCCTCACTCGGCATCAGCGGTGAGATCAAGGTCGGGGCGCGGCTGCTTTCATTGGCGGCGGCAAGATAGCTCGCCTCGGCCATCTTCGCTTCCGCCAGTCTTTCCTCCATCATGATCTCGTGCAGTTTCGCACGCTGCTTCTCCTCTGCACGCTCCGCTGCTTGCTGCCGTATGTATTCCGCTTCTTTCGCCGGATCGTAACGGAATTCCTTGCGCAAGTTGTCTGGCAGATCCTTGAAGGCGATCCTTGCTGCCCCGTTGCGATGGATGAAGCCCACGCCGTCGGGATATACATGCGTCACCTTACAGTCGAAGAAGGTCCGACCTGCCTTGGTGGTGATCGTGTCAGTCTTTGGTCCGGCGACGACAGGCGCAGCCACGGCCAGCAGAAGAGCTAGAAGGAAGACGGTTCGTTTCATGGGATGCCTCCGATGTTGTACGGAATAAGACAACGATGGACGGAACCCCGTTGCATCGAATTCAGCCCGGAAAGCCAAAAAAATGCCCGCGTTCAATCCTCATGCCAACGGGCAGCTCAGCCAGAAGGTCGTCGTGTTGTTCTCCGACGCCACGCCGAGCTGGATGTTCATTTGATGGCTGAGCATCGCGGCGATCGTCAGCCCAAGGCCGAGGTGATTGCTGTTCTTCGAACCGTGAAACGGACGGAACACCTCCTGCATTTTCTCCGGGGCGATCTGCGAGCCAGTATTGCTCACCAAGATGTCCACGCGGCGCTGCTCGGCAGGAGTGATCGCGCCCGGGCCGCAAATCTTCAGTGCGCAGCGCCCGCCGCCCTTCGCCGCCGCCTCCGCCGCGTTTCTCAGCAGCTCGACGAGGATGTCCTTGAACTTCGTCGGATCGACCAGGATCGGCGGCAGCCCGGCCTGCACGTCCGCCTCGATCTGCACGCCCTCCTTTTGAAACGGCTCCATCACCGCGCCCTCGATCACGCCGAGATACTCGTTCAGGTTCAGCGCCTGCGGGCTCAGCTTCGCGCAGCCGCCCGCCGCGCGGATGCGCTCGCTCAGATTTGTCACGCCCACCGAAGCCTCGCGGATGTGCTGCATGTTCTCATTCACGCCAGGATCGAGGTCCTCGGTCATCAAAATCAGGCTGCTGAAACCCTGGATCACCGCCAGCAGGTTGTTGAGCTTGTGGGTCAGCCCGCGCAGCAGCTCCTGGTGAAAGCCTTCGCTGTGTTCATTGCCGAGATTGAGGGACGTGGGGAAATAAAACTGCATGGCTTAGGACGGGGACAGGGCGGAGTAATGCAGTCAGGCGACGAGGGAGGCAATCGGGAATTTAAGGCTTGCAAAACATGACGAAAAACTGGCAACGACACGCGCCGCACGCCAGTATCGCACGCATGCCGCTTCTCGAAGTCCGACACCTCACCAAGCGCTGGCCCACCGGTCGTCTAGCGCTCGATGATGTGAGCTTTGAGGTGAAGGAGGGTGAGATCCTCGGCCTCCTCGGCCACAACGGCGCTGGCAAAAGCACCATCATGGGCATCACGCTCGGTATGGTGCGCCCGGATCAAGGCGAGGTGCGCATCGGCGGCCGCAGCGTGCAGAAGGAGCGTGGCCGTGCCCTCCGGCAGATCGGCGCGATCTACGAAGCCGCCGCGTTTTACGAGTATCTCAGCGGCTGGCAGAATCTCCGCGTGTTCTGCTCGCTCTCAGGCTGGTGGGACGAGGCGGAGGTGAAGCGCGTCGTGCAGATGGTGAACCTCAACCGCGCCATCCATCACAAAGCATCCACCTACAGCCACGGTATGCGTCAGCGTCTCGCACTCGCGCAGGCGCTGCTGCCGGAGCCGAAAATCCTCCTGCTCGACGAACCGACCGACGGCCTCGACCCCGAAGGCATCCGCGAATTCCGCGAACTCATCCTGCACCTGCGCAAGCACCACGGCATGACCATCATGCTCAACTCCCATCTCCTCGCTGAGGTCGAG
Source organism: uncultured Prosthecobacter sp. (assembly GCA_964421275.1). Classification (GTDB taxonomy): domain Bacteria; phylum Verrucomicrobiota; class Verrucomicrobiia; order Verrucomicrobiales; family Verrucomicrobiaceae; genus Prosthecobacter. The sequence continues at coordinate 45,822 of CAYQWE010000023.1, read as the reverse complement.
CAGATGTGCGACCGCTGCGTCATCATCAAGGACGGCAAAAAAGTCTTTGAAGGCCCCGTCCCTTCGCAGGAAAAGACGCGCCGCATGTTCCAGCTCGACACCGCCGACATCGGCCTCGCGCGTGAGATTCTCGATCGCGCTGGTGCCACGATGGACAAGCACGGCATCGTCGAGGTGCCGCTGAGCATGGAGCCGCACGAGCTCGTCGCCGCGCTCGTGCGTGGCAATGTGCAGGTTGGCGCATGGCAGCCGCACCGCCGCACGTTGGAACAACTCTACATGGGCCTCTCCTCGAAATCATGACGCTCTTTCTCCAGCAGTGGTATGGTGAACTCTTGAAGCTCTTCGGACGTAAGCGCACTTACATCGGCTTCGGCGCGTTCGTGGTGCTGCAGATCCTCGTCTTTCTGCTGGTCAAAAAATTCGGCCTGCCCACGCAGCGCATCATCGCCGGTGCAGGTGAGAACGTGGACTACTATCTCTCCGCGCTCACCGTGGCCAGCTTTGTCATGGGAGTCTCCGTGTTCCTGCTCGGCGCGTTGTTCCTCAGCCTTGTCGCCGGGGACATCGTCGCGAAGGAGGGGGAGGACGGCCACATGCGGCTCCTGCTTGCGCGTCCGGTCAGCCGTTTCCGTCTGCTGCTGTTGAAATACCTCACCTGCACCGGCTACGCGGTATTTTTGATCCAGTTTCTCGCCTGGACGGCCTTTCTGCTCGGAATCGTACTGCGCGGCTGGGGCGGCGGCTATTTCGCGCTCGTGCCGGAGGTCTCCGTCGTCGCCTTTTACGACTGGGGGCAGGGCTTGCAGCGTTACGCGCTGAGCTCGGTGTTTCTCGGCGTCAGCATGACCACGATCAGCAGCATCGCGTTTTTTCTTTCCTGCTTCCGCATCAAGCCGGCAGCCGCCACCATCGGCGCGCTGTCCTACATCCTTGTGGACTTCATCATCCGCACCGGCGGATTCATGGACAGTTACCAGCATCTGCTCATCACGAAGCACATGGCCGTCTGGGGCCGCATCCTGGCCGAAACCATCGACTGGCCGCTCGTCTGGCGCGGCTATGCGGTCATCCTTGCCGTGAACATCACCCTTTTCACCCTGGGCTACGCCGTGTTTGAATCCCGCGATCTCAAATCATGAATGTCATCAACAACATCCGCCAGATCCGCTCCTGGCACACCGTCAACCGCGGCACGCGCTGCGTGTTCGTGCCCACCATGGGCGCTTTGCATGAGGGGCATGCCGCTCTCATCCGCGCCGCGCGCGAGATCGCTGGAACAAATGGCAACGTCGTCGTCAGCATCTTCGTCAATCCTCTCCAGTTCGGCCCTGGCGAAGATCTGGAAAAATACCCGCGCTCGCTCGTCGAGGACCTCTCCCTCTGCCGTGACAACGGCACGGACATGATCTTCGCCCCGAAGGCCGAGGAGCTTTATCCCGCAGACCGCAGCATCGTGATGCGTGAGTCCAGCCTCTCGCAGATGCTCTGCGGCGCCAGCCGCCCCGGTCACTTCGACGGTGTCTGCACCGTCGTCGCGAAGCTTTTCAACCTCGTCCAGTGCGACGACGCCGTGTTCGGCAAAAAAGACTTCCAGCAGCTCGCCATCATCCGCCGCCTTGTGCGTGACCTTGACTTCAATGTCGTCCTCCACGCCATCGACACCGTGCGCGAGCCCGACGGCCTCGCCATGAGCAGCCGCAACCGCTACCTCACGCCCGAAGAACGCGCCCAGGCTCCTGCGATCCATGCCGCGCTCAAACTCGCTCGCGAAACCTGGAAAAACGGCGGTGAGCGCGATCCCGCCGCCCTTGTCACGCTCATCAAAAACCATCTCCAGCAGCACGCTCCGCTCGGCCGCATCGACTACATCTCCGCCGCCGATGCCGCCACCCTCCAGCCCGTCTCCGCCACCACCGAGCACGTCGTCATCGCCGCCGCCGTTTTCTTCGGCGGCGCCCGCCTCATCGACAACATCGAACTGAAATGAAGTAGGACGGACATTCTTGTCCGTCGGTTCAGTGGCTCCGCAAAGCGCTTCAATGTCCGAACTTCCCGCCATCTCCGACACCGTCGAAGGCTACGACGCCGAGATCATCCGCCGCGTCTGGGCGCTGGCGCAGGTCATTCCTGGCAATGACCCCGAAGTCTGGCGCAAAGACGAGTTCGGTGCGTGGATCCACCGCGCCGACTACCGCAACCGCCATTCCGACTTCGGCTGGGAGATCGCCGACTACGGCTTCAGCCGCCGTGGCGTCGGCCTCGCCTCGTTGCGCCCCATGCAGTGGCAGAATCATCTCGACTTCATGGTCGCCGCCCGTAACCAGGCCGTCATCACCGCCGACGGCCTGCGCAACGCCCGCCGTCTCTTGTAGAACGAGTTTCCCAACTCGCTCAGGCAAGTCCGGCCTTTTCTCGCCGTTCCCACGCAGCGCATGTCACGCCTAGCGTCCATCCTTCTTCTCGCCGCCACGGTCTCCCACGCCGCCGACTTCACGAAAGACGTCTTCCCCGTCCTCCGGCGCGCCTGCTTCGAGTGTCACGGCTCTGAAAAACAAAAAGGGGAACTCCGTCTCGACATCGCCTCCAAAAAACACGCCGAAGTCGGCACCGACTTGCTGCGCCGTGTCGCCTTGCCGAAGGAAGACAAGGACGCCATGCCGCGCCGCGGCCCACGCCTCACCATCACCGAGATCAGTCATCTCCGCGACTGGATCAACACTGGTACGCAATGGCCCGACAAACTCGAACCCCTCAAACACTGGTCCTACATCCCACCGCAACGTCCGCCGCCTCCAGCCATTCAAAACAAAGCATGGCCGAAAAATGAGATCGACCGCTTCATCCTCGCCAAACTGGAGGAGAACAAACTCGCACCTTCACCCGAGGCATCCCCTGAAACCCTCATTCGCCGGCTCTCCCTCGATCTCACCGGCCTTCCTCCCACAATCGGCGACTTGTCAGACGCGTCCGGCTTGTCCGGCCCAAAATACGAAGCCCTCGTGGATCGCCTTTTATCCTCGCGCGAGTTCGGCGTCCACTGGGCGCGGCAGTGGCTCGATCTCGCACGCTACGCCGACTCTCACGGCTTCCAGCGCGATGATTTGCGCGACATCTGGGCCTGGCGTGACTGGGTCGTCGATGCGCTCAATGCGAACATGCCCTTCGACCAGTTCACGCTCGAACAAATCGCTGGTGATCTTCTTCCCAACGCCACGCCGTCGCAAATTATCGCCACCGGCTTCCATCGTTGCACGCCGACGAACGTCGAGGCCGGCACCGAACCCGAAGAAAGCCGCATCAATCAAGTCATCGACCGCGTCAACACCACCGGCGCGGTCTGGCTCGGCTCCACGCTCGAATGCGCCCAGTGCCACAATCACAAATACGACCCCTTCACTCAGCACGACTACTACTCACTCCTCGCCTACTACAACAACACCGAGAAGGAAGCCGAGCGCGCCAATCCCAAAACACCCGGCTCCATCAAGTTCCAAGGCACTGCTTATCCAATCAAGGACGTCAGCCGCGAGCATCAGCGCCAGCAGCTCGCCGCGCAGATGAAAACACTCGACGAACAGATCGCAGCACAACGTGGAAGCAAGGCTGTCTTGCGTTCCGCCCGAATCGATTCGTCGAATCACATCAAAGCGCTCAAACCCACCGCATTCATCACCGAAAGCGATGCCGAGTCTGAGTTGCAGGCTGACGGCAGCATCCTGCTCACTGGCCCAGTGCCTGACACTGACACCTACACGTTCGAAGCCGGACTCGGAGTCGGCGAATTGAGCGGCATCATGCTGGAGGCACTCACCCATCCCTCCATTCCAGGTGATGGCCCAGGTCGAGGCGGCGCAGCTCGCCCGAATTTCGTCCTGCATACCTTCGACTGCACGCTCACCACATCTGATGGTAAAACGCAGATGTTGCAGTTTAAGAACGCCTTCGCCGACTACTCGCAAAAAGGCTACGCCGTCACCCATCTCATCGAAAAGAACGGAGGAAAAGCCTGGGCCATCGGTCAGCGTTTCGGCGAGCCGCACTGGGCCGCATTCGAGCTCAGACAACCCGTTCAAATCACCGCCGGAGCCAAACTCAGCATCCGCATGGAGCAGAACTACGGCAAAGGGCTCGTCATGGGCTGCCTGCGCATCTCCAGCATCACCGGCATCGTCGCCGCCAGCTTGCCCGCAGTCGATGACAACGCCGCCAGAACCACCGCCAGGCCCAAGGACAGGCAGCTCACGAAACTGGAGGAGCAGAAAGCCGCATTGCAGAAACAGATCACCGCGCTGGCAAATCCCACCAGCGAAGTCATGCGCGAACTCCCCGAACCACGCATGTCCGCCATCTTCAAGCGCGGCGTTTACACAGATCCAGGTGATTCCGTCACCGCCGCCACGCCCGCCGTCTTCGAGACCAAAGTCAACGGCCCACCAAACCGCATCACGCTCGCGAAATGGCTCGTCAGTCGCGACAATCCCCTCGTCGCGCGTGTCACCATGAACCGCTGGTGGGCGGAGATCTTCGGCCAGGGCATCGTCACCACGCTCGAAGACTTCGGCATCAAAGGCGCGCCGCCCTCCCACCCTGAGCTGCTCGACTGGCTGGCTGTCGAGTTCATCGATAGCGGTTGGGACATGAAGCTCATGCTCAAGAGGATCGTCATGAGCGCGGCCTATCGGCAGAGCAGTAGAACGAGTTTCCCAACTCGTTCTCCGAACGACCCCTCAAACACTCTCCTCTGGCACGGTCCGCGTTTCCGACTCGATGCCGAAACCATCCGCGACAACGCCCTCACCATCGCCGGACTCATCAATTTGAAGCAAGGCGGTGCTCCCATCCGTCCGCCGCAGCCAGACGGCCTGTGGCAGAAGGTCGGCGGCCAGCAATACAACTACGTCGTCAGTCCCGGTGATGAAAAATACCGTCGTGGCCTCTACGTCGTACTCAAACGTGGTTCACCCTACCCCAGCTTCGTGAATTTCGACGCCAGCGCCCGCATGGCCTGCGTCGTGCGCCGTTCCCGCAGCAACACGCCGCTCCAAGCACTCACGCTGCTCAATGATCCCGTCTATGTCGAGGCCACCAAAGCCTTCGCGCGCCGCATCATCGTCGAATCTCCGAGCGCAGACCTCGATTCGCGTCTCCAGCACGCCTTCCGTCTCGCCTTGGCCCGCACACCGCTCGTAAACGAACTCAGCGTACTCAAATCACTATGGGAAACCCAGTTTGAGTCCGCCAAGGCCGATCCCAAGACCACGAAGGAGCTGGTCAACGGCGTGGAACTGCCCAAAAACCTCCCGCCCGCCGAATTCGCCGCCTGGTATGCGGTGGCGAGCGCGATCCTCAATCTTGACGAGTGTATCACGAAACCGTAGGACGGCTGTGACGCAGCTCCTCCGTCACGAAGAGTTCACGAAGCTCCCACGCCCTTCAACCCGTCGGGCGATGCTCAGGGAGACCTGCGCCAGGGCTTAACAATCTCGTCCGATAGCGGCTGATGTGTGCCGCAAACACGTCGCTGGCTCTTCAGCAAAAAAGTGGGTGATAGAGCACACGGATGTCGTGCTCGCTACGGTCAAGCGGGTGTTGTGGCAGGCAGTGTGGTCCGCTCAGTCCCCTGAGCGGTTCCGGGAACTTTGGCCACGCTCGTTCCGCTCAGAGGACTGAGCGGACTACTTTGCTTCGCCTTCTCGCCGCCGCTGAACATCACTAACGCACCAATGCCGATGGCAGCAGCGCCGAGGTCGATGAGCAGCGGCGTTTTGGACGTAGAGCGGACATTCCTGTCCGCTCATTCTTCTTCGCGGCACCGCCGCCTGGAGAAGGAGAACGAGTTGGAAAACTCGTTTGACGCTCCGGCATCGGCACCGCCTGCTTCGGCATCCCTGCGCTGCTATACCGCTGCAAGTCCGGCGCGGGCACGGCGGGCATCAAGAGCGTGTCCAGGCGCTGCCGCAGCTCCGGTGCCAGATCTTCCGCCTCCGGCGGCTGCCAGATTTTCCAGGGGTGCTCGGCGGGATGGAGGAGTACTTACGCGGCGGAGTCTGGCGAATCGGGCAGATTTTGGCAAGCTCGGCTAATTTGCGACAGGATACACACTCCAGGTGCCATCCACACGACCGGCGATGAGCTGGGCTTTGTCGGTGAAGGCGAGGGCGGAGGACCAGTCGGGTTGTTTTTCGAGGAGGAGCTTTTCGGTCAGATCGCCAGTGCTCCAGATTTTGAGTGTTTTGTTCGTTGCGGTGGAGGCCAGCAGCTTGCCATCGGCGGAGAGTGCGAGATTCAAGATGCCGCCTTCATGCGCGAAGCGACTGGTGAGGATCTTGTTGGTGCCTTCCTTCGCCGCGGCGCTGATGCTCCAACTGCGGATGCGGTTGTCGCCACCGGCGGCGAAGAGCGTTTTGCCATCGGCGCTGAAGACCACGCTCGTCTGCTCCTTCGTCGGCTGTGAGAGCGTGTCGAGTCGCTGCCCGGTTGGAATGCTCCAGAGCTTCACCGTGCGGTCCGCGCTGGCGCTGGCGAGCACTTTGCCGTCCGAGCGGAAGCTGAGGCCGTTCACCGCGCCGTTGTGGCCTTTGAGCAGCGCGACTTCTTTGCCCGTCGCCGTGTCCCACAGCCGTATTTTTTGATCGTAGGCCCCCGTGGCGATGAATTTGCCATCCGGCGAAACCGCGAGCGCATACGCCGCATCCGTGTGGCCTTCAAACGAGCGCAGCGGGCTGCCATCGCCCGTCTTCCAACTCCGCACGATGCCCACGATGCCCGCCTCGCCACCGGCTGCATACAGCGTCTCGCCATCGGGCGAGAAGGCGACCGCGTTCACCTTGCCGGTGAAGCCGGTGAGCTTCCGAACGGTGACTTGATTGACCGGATTGAGCAGTTCGACCTCGCCATAACGTCCCACTGCGATGAGTTGTGCCTTCGGCGAAAACGCGACCGCCTGAATCGAGCGCTTCGGCGGCACGGTCGGCGCGATTTTCGGTGTGATGACCTCCTTCGGCATCGGTTTCGCGTCTGCGACGAGCGGGCCCTTCGCGCCTGCATTGATCCACGCTTTGATGAGCGCAATCTCCTCCGCCTTCAGCTTCTCGCGCTTGCCCGGCGGCATGAATTCATTCTTCCCGCCGCGCCCCGAGCGCCCTTCGAGGAACTTCACCATCAGCGACTCCTCCGCCTTCCCCGCCACGATCGCCGCGCCCTCCTCGCCGCCCTTCATGAGCGCCGCAAACGTGTCCAACGCGAACTCCCCATCCGCATCGTCCGCGCTGTGGCAATCGACGCAGTAGCTGTCCCACAAAGGTGCGATCTGCTTCGTGTAGTCCACGGTTTGGGCGTGGGTGGCGGTGGCGAAGGCAAGTGATAGGAGAAGGAAGCGAATTGGAGTCATGCGGCCAGAGAGGAAGTTGAAGAGACTGGTTGCGAAAACAGGAGCGATTCGGATAATTCCGCCATGAATCCTGCTGATCTGCGCAAACTCCAGGCACTGCCCGTGGGCGAGAAGCTCATGCTGGTGGAGGTCCTGTGGCAGTCGATTGGTGAATCGGGCGATGAACCCAGCGTCAGTGATGCCGAGAAGAAAGAACTCGATTCCCGATGGGAGCGTTTTGAGCATGATCCTTCACGAGCACTGACGATCGAACAGTTCGACGCCTTGGTGAAAGCCCGCCGTGGATGAAACAGATTCGCATCCTTCCAGAAGTCTGGGACGACGTCGATGACGCGGCGGCTTGGTATGACAAAAAAGGAGGACGAGAGCTTGGCGACAGATTCTTGGCCGCGTTTCGCGCTCAACTTCTGGAGATCACTGAACTGCCGCGGATCCATCGCAAGGTTTACAAAGAATTCAGCCGCGTCTTTGCCAAGCCCTTCCCCTATGCGATCTATTTTCGCACTTACCAGGATTGGGTGGTGGTGACGTTGCTCTGGCATACGGCGAGGAATCCCGAGGATTTGAGCACCACGCTCACGGAGCGTGATCCAGGCGATCAATGATTAAACAAAAACTCCTTCGAGCTCATCAGGCTCCAAAACAGATCTTCCAGCGTGATGCGGCGGTCTTCGGGTTTGGCGGTGGCGAGGAGTTGAGTGGCTTTTTCGAGTTCGCGATCGGTGGGAGCGCGGGTGAGGGTGAGGAGGTAGGCTTCTTCGATGATCTTGGCGTCGGGTTGCTGGCTGGCGAGCAGGGCATCGAGGCGGTTGTCTTTTAGAGCGAGCTTTTGGTTGAATGTCTCGCCGTTGGCGATGTGCAGCGCTTGAGCCATGCTGGGTTCGTTGGTGCGCTCGCATTCGCAGGTGGCGACGCGGTCGGCGCGGCCGAAACTTTTGAGGAAGTAGCTGGCGATGTTGCTGTCGGGCAGTTGCAGGGCGCGGAAGCCCATGGGGTAGGCGTCGGCGGTGCCGCGGTTGGCGTTGCGGCGGTCGATTTTGAAGGTGGTGGGCGCGGCGGTGACCTGCGACACGGTGTCGAGCAGCACCTCGGCCTTCAGTCGGCGCGGGACGTAGTGCGAGCCGTAGCGGAGGTCGCTGATGTTTTCGGGAAGGGTGATGCTGCTGCGCTGATAGGTCTCGCTTTGCAACATGGTGCGCATGAGGGCCTTCAGGTCGAACTTCTGCTTCACGAGATGCTCGCACGCGGCGGCGAATAGCGGCTCGTTGCTGGCGGGATTGGTGACGCGGAGGTCATCGACGGCTTCGACGAGGCCGGAGCCAAAGAAGTTCGCCCACACGCGGTTCACGATGGCGCGTTGGAAGAGTTTGTTATCCGCGCTGGTGAGCCAGTTCGCGAGCGTGATGCGTCGATCCTCGGTAGAGGTTATCGAGACAGGCTGCAAGGCATCGAGCGGGCGCGGCGGCTGCGGTTTGCCGGTGAGCGGCGCGACGAGATCGCCCTGCGTGTCGCTGAAAAGCACGCGCTCTTCGGCCTGCGTGCCGTTTTTCGTGCGCACACGGGCGAAGAGATTCGCGAAGGCGTAGTATTGATCGTAGGTCCACTTTTCCATCGGGTGGTTGTGGCACTTTGCGCAGCCGATGGAGGTGCCGAGGAAGGCGACGCTGACGGTTTCGGCGCATTTCGTCGGCTCGTCGTTGAGGATGAAAAAGTTGCCGCCGCCGTGCTCGAGCGTGCTGCCGGTGGCGGTGAGCAGATCGCGCACCATGGCGTCCCACGGCGTGTTCGCGGCGACGTGCCGGCGGATCCAGTTGTAATACGACCACATCGCCTGCGGCATGAGCTTGTCGCCATTCACGAGGAAGAGATCGCTCCAGCGATGCGACCAGTAATCGACGAATTCGGGCCGCTTCAGCAGCGCATCGATGAGGCGGTCACGTTTGTCGGCGGCTTTGCCTGCGAGGAAGGTATTCGCTTCCTCCGGCGTGGGCAAAACGCCGATGGTGTCGAGAAACGCGCGGCGCAGGAACTCCGCGTCGGTGGCGCGACCGGAGGGCGGGATGTTCAGCTCGCGCAGTTTCGTCAAAACGTGCTCGTCGATGAAGTTACGCGGCTTCAAGGCTGCAAACGCCTCTGTGTCCGGTTTGCCCGGTTGCGGGATGGTGATGGTGACGATGGCAAGACGGCTCAAATACCAGGCGCTGACGGTTCCTTCGCCGCTGCCGGTGGTTTTGATGAGGCCGTTGTCATCGACGGTGGCCACGCTGGCGTTCGTGGCGTTGTATTTGCACCAGCGCGTCACGTCCTCGCTGTGGTCGTCGCTGAATTTCGCGGTGACTTTGAGCTGCACGCTTTTCCCGGCTTGCGTGACGAGATGCGGCTCCGACACGCTGAGCAACACGATGCGCGGATCATCCGCCTGCGGCCCCGGCGCACCTGCGGCGATCCAATCGGCGATGGCTTTGTATTCGGGCGAGTTCATCTCGAATCGCTTGTCGCCCTTGTGCGGCACGGTTTTGACCGCTTTGAGCAGAAACAGACTGCGAGCCGGATCTTCGAGCGTGAGACGCCGCCCGTTCGCGCTGCGCGTGATCGAAAGCCAGTCGCCCTCGTCATCGAAGCCGCGCAGAGAAAGACGAAAACCTCCCTGTCCCGCCGCCGCACCGTGACACGCACCCATCGCGCAACCGTAGCGAGTGAGGATGGGCTGGATGGTGTTGCGGAAGGACGGCGCATCGGCCGCGTGTGCTGCACTGGTCATCCACACGAGCAAAAGAACTGTTTTATTGAGAGTCATGGAGAGTTACCAGCATGTGTGAAGGTGGATGCCTTTCGCTTGAGAGTATGTCTGAAGCGATTTGGCAATTTGCAGAACTGCCTCGTAGGCATCGTCGCGAAAAAAACCGGCCGGAAGGCTTTCGGCGATGCTTTCGTGTAGATCTACATGAGCCCGGTTGGGGGGTGGAATAACAATGCCCTGCGCTGTCGCGTCTGGGTGCGTAGAGGCCTTTGCGGACAATTGGTCGATCAGACGAAAAGCCTCCTTTAACGAGATTGAATTGGATTGGTGGTAGATTCGACCATCAGGAGCGAGTCTAAATAGTGCCTCAGATTGAGACTCGCTGGAAGGCATGATTACTTCTTTGCCTGCCTCAGCTTCTTCCAAAGTAACAATCACTTCGTCTGCATGCCACCAGATCACGTATGTCTCTGGCCCTTCTGGCTCGACCCCGTCATTGTGAGTGGAAGAAAATGCACCGGCTTTAGCAGGAAACTTGGGATAGAAGCGCCTCAGCTTCTCGAGTTGAGTCGGTGAGAAAAAAACGACTCCCGTTTTGGCCAGCGTCTCCACTTGAGTGACTGAAAGACTCAGTGACAGGTATTCACGATGGATGGATCGAGGTTTGTCATTGATCGACGAATACGGAAGACCGTCTGCCACGACCTTCGACAGTGTTAGCAGAAGCGTGATTCCGAGTAGGTAGAGCTGACGAGAGGAGAACACTCTTATTGAAATGGTTTTTGAGGACGAGGGCGTCCGCACTCCTGGTTTACGTAAACAGCTCCTTGATCGCTTGCGTGCCGAAATCGACGACGGGATAGGGGCGGCTTTGCGGGCCGGGGAGTTCGGTGGTGAGGTCGATGCCCATGGCCTGGTAGATGGTGGCGACGATCTCTTTGGGCGCGACGGGGCGCTCGGTGGGGTAGCCGCCGATGTCGTCGGATTTGCCGATGACTTCGCCGCCTTTGACGCCGCCGCCGGCGAAATTGACCGTCCAGCAGTTCGGCCAGTGGTCGCGGCCGCCTGCGGGATTGATCTTGGGCGTGCGGCCGAATTCGGCGAGGCAGGTGACCATGGTGTCATCGAGCATGCCGCGTTGGAAAAGGTCCTCGATGAGGGCGCTGTAGCCCTGGTCATACATCGGCGCGACGATGTCGCGCATGCCTTCGATGCTGGTGAAAGGTTTGGAGCCGTGGATGTCCCAGGTGATCTCGCCAAACACGGTGATGAAGGTGTTCACGGTGACGAAACGCACACCACGCTCGACGAGACGACGTGCGAGCAGGCAGCTCTGGCCAAAGCGGTTCATGCCGTAGCGCTCGCGGACTTTTTGCGGCTCTTTCGTGAGGTCGAAGGCCTCGCGGGCCTGCGTGCTGGTCATGATGCGGTAGGCGGCCTCGAAATTGCTGTCCATGAGCTTTGCCTGCTCGCTGTATTCGAAATTGCGCACGCTGCTGTCCACGAGTTCGCGGAGCTGCTTTCGGCGTTCGAGACGCACCTCGCTGATTTCCTTCGGCGGCAGCAAATCGGGGACTTTGAAGTCTTTTTCGGACGGATTCGCGTTCAGGACGAAGGGATCATACGCCTTGCCGAGGAAGCCCGCGTCCTGGCCGTGCGGCATGTTGCCGCCGGTGGGTCCCATCGTCTCCGGCAGGATGATGTGCGCGGGTAGATCGCTGCGGCGGCCTTGGAGGAATTCGAGCGCGCTGCCGACATGCGGGGTGATGACGCCGCCGGTGAAAAGACGGCCCGTCTGCATCATCTGATGCCCGGTGTCATGCACCGCGGCGGCGGTGTGGTAGCAGGAGCGCACGAGGCTGAATTTGTCCGCGATCTTGGCATGCTGCGGCAGGATTTCGGAGATCTCAAAGGCATCGCTCTTGGTGCGGATGGGCTTGAAGGGGCCGCGAATCTCGCTGGGTGCGTCCGGTTTCATGTCCCAGAGGTCCTGCTGGCTCGGGGCACCGAGGTTGAAGATCATGATGCAGGACTTGTTGCCCTTTTTCGCGTCCACTTTGCCTTCCGCCTTCAGTTTGGCAAAACTCGGCAGCGTGAGTCCGATGGCGCTCAAAGTGCCCGCAGTGAGGAAATCGCGGCGCGTGACGCCATCGCAGGTGGAGACAGAAGCCTTGTCGGTGAAAGTGAACATGGGCGCGTGGGGTGATTGTTGAACGAGAATACGCCACCAAGGAGCCAAACTGAATGGATGATGCCACTTTGGCCGATGGGGCTTTCCGGCGATGCAAACCAGCCCTCGTGCAACGTTCCTGCAAAGAAAGGGTTGTTCACCTATGCAGAGTCCATGCTAGTCTCATTACACATCCTATCATGAAAATCATCCTTGCCGTCCTCTTGCTCGTCTCTTTCGCAGCCCTGCATGCACAGACAGCCCCTGGTCAGAACACCACCGGCCAGGGCGGCCAGCAGCAGGGGGACACGCCGACGCGTGACGGCCTGTGGGACGGGCGCATGAACGGCGGGAACTATATTGTCCGCTGCAATTCGATCATCGCCCTGTCGATGCACGAATACATTTCCGATGGCGTGGCGCGTGTCGTCGAGGTGAACCTGACGCTGAACTCGGCGCAAGTGGTGCGATTTTACTTTCTGGAGCCCTACAAACCGGAAACTGGCAGCAACGCGGTGACGGCGGGCACGCAGGCGCTGGATCGTGCGAAAGGCATGTTCGAGCAGGCGGCGGGTCGTGTCTCACCCGAACTGACGACGCCGAAGGTGGTGAAGAATTACCCCACCTCCACACACGCGCACACAGTGGAGTATGTGATCAAGGACGAGGCGCGGCTGAATTCGCTGTTCCAAAGTCTGGAACGTGGTTTCCGCACAGGGCAGGGCCGGATCTGGAAAGAAGTCCCGTGAGCCTGCTCACACATTGAAGCGCCATTCGACGACATCGCCGTCACGCATGACGTATTCCTTGCCTTCGATGCGCAGCTTGCCCTTCTCGCGGCATTTGGCGTTGGAGCCGAGTTCGACAAGGTCGTTGAAGTGGACGATCTCACCGGCGATGAAGCCGCGCTCGAAGTCACCGTGGATGACGCCGGCGGCCTGCGGGGCCTTCATGCCCTTCGTGATGGTCCAGGCGCGGGTTTCTTTCTCACCCGTGGTCAGATAGGTCTGCAGGCCGAGCAAATCGTAAGCGCCCTTGATCAGACGCGACACACCGCTGTCCGTGACGCCGATGTCGGCGAGGTAGGCTTTTGCGTCCTCATCGCTCAAATCGATCAATTCACTCTCAATGGCGGCGCTGACGACCACAGCGGTGGCTTCGTGAGCGTGTTTGACATATTCGCGCACCTTGCCGACGAAGGGATGGTTGTCCGGGTCCTTCGAGGCGGCGGCGAGGTCGCTCTCCGCGACGTTGCAGGCGAAGATGCAGGGCTTCGAGGTCAGCAGGAAGAAGGACTTCAGCAGCTTGCGTTCGTCGTCGCCGAGTTCGAGCGTCACGGCGGGTTTTCCGGCGTCGAAATGCGGGATCAGCTTCTCACAGAGGGAAAGCTCGGCCTTGGCCTCTTTTTCGCCGCGCTTGGCGTTTTTCTCGGCCTTATCTTTGCGACGCTGCACGGCGTCCATGTCCGCAAGAATGAGTTCGGTGTTGATGACCTCGATGTCGGCCACAGGATCAATCGTGCCGCTGACGTGGGTGATGTCGCCGTTTTCAAAGCAACGCACGACATGTACGATGGCGTCCACTTCGCGGATGTGGCTGAGGAATTTGTTACCGAGGCCCTCGCCTTGGCTCGCGCCTTTCACGAGACCGGCGATGTCCACGAACTCGATCGCGGCCGGAACCAGCTTATGCGAGCCGGACAGCTTCGAGAGTACGGCGAGGCGCTCGTCCGGTACGGTGACGACGCCGGTGTTCGGCTCGATGGTGCAGAAAGGATAGTTCGCCGCCTCCGCCTTGCGGGTGCGGGTGACAGCATTGAAAAGGGTGGATTTGCCAACGTTCGGAAGGCCAACGATACCGGCTCTGAGCATAAGGGCGGCGAGAGTAGGGCGGATTGAGAAATGAGCAAGCGCGGCGACAGGATTGATCACGCCTGCATTCCAGCAGCCAGCAAGTGATGCCGCGTCATTTCCCATGGAATCACGTCGCCTGAAGACTTGGGCAGCCGGTAAAGCTCCACATCAACCGGCCTCAGACCATGCGGAGAGTGGACGAAATTCCCTTCATGCGTGTCCACCATGACAAGACCATCCTCGCGTCGCACCCACGCACCCGACTGGTATTCGAAACCAGCCGCGTACAGCCAGCGATTGATGGCACGCTGCTCGGGATTCGGCACGGTTTCCTCGACCGACGGCACAAACGGCTGCTGGATGACGATCCGCAGGCCCTCGACCGTCGGGATGACACCGACGAGGTCGGCTGAATCTCCAAACGCCAGATTCGCAAGCTGCCAGCGCACCAGATAATGAAGCTCCGTGACTTTGGGAATGCGGTCACGGCCATTTCGCAGGCGCAGACCGGGCTCGGTCACTTTGTAGAGCAGATCGGGCTGACCCGGATCCTGATAAATTTCGTGCTCGTTGCCGCCTTCTAACGGAGAAAGCAATTCGAGCCATGCTTCTGGCGAAACCGCTCCCTGACTTCGGGCGAAACGAAGTAAGGCTCCGTCGGCACCACATGCCCCAGCTTCCGCCGATGTTCCGCGCTGGCCCGAAACTGACTGCGCACCCTCTCCAACCTCGCAAGCGAGGAAGGCGACGGCGGCGTCGAGGAGTCTGGGACGGATTGGTTCATTCAAGGGTGGTGCAGCAGGTTGCCGCCTCGCCAGAGGAGTGTCAACCGGGCGATCCATGCGCTCCGCTTGCTCTTTTGCCAGCATCGGCGAGACTCCGCGCCCTTTTTCCGGCTAACCCATGCCTTTTGAACTTCTCGCCACCGATTCCTCGTCCCACGCCCGTCGCGGGCGGCTGACGACGCCGCATGGGGTGGTGGAGACGCCGGTGTTCATGCCGGTGGGCACGCAAGGCAGCGTGAAAGCGGTGCATCCGCAGGAATTGAAGGCGCTGAACTCGCAGATCATCCTGGGGAACACCTACCATCTGTTCGTGCGGCCCGGCATGGAGATCATGAAGGAGGCGGGCGGGCTGCATGCGTTCTCGAACTGGGACCGGCCGATTTTGACCGACAGCGGCGGCTTCCAGGTCTTCTCGCTGGCGAAACTGCGGAAGATCAAGGAGGAGGGCGTTCACTTTCAAAATCATCTCGACGGCAAGCCGATGTTCATCGGGCCGGAGACGAGCATGGAAATCCAGGCGACGCTCGGATCGGACATCGCGATGCTGTTCGATGAATGCACGCCGTATCCCTGCGAGGCCAAAGAGGCAGCCAAAAGCCTCGATTTGACCCTGCAATGGGCAAAACGCTGCCGCGCGTGGATTGATGAAAACCGGCCGCAGACCGGCGGCGGGGCGCAGCGGCACTTCGGCATCGTGCAGGGCAGTGTTTACGAGGATCTGCGCAAAAAATCGGCCTGCGAGCTCGTGGCGATGGGTTTCGACGGCTACGCCATCGGCGGCCTGAGCGTCGGCGAGCCGGAGGAGGACATGATGCGCATCGCCGAGTGGGTCACGCCATTGCTCCCCGCGAATCAGGCCCGTTACGCGATGGGGCTGGGCACGCCGCCGCAGGTCATCGAGCTGATCGCGCGTGGCATCGACATGTTTGACTGCGTTTTGCCCACGCGGCTGGCCCGCAATGGCACCGCCTTCACACACGAAGGCATGATGAATCTGCGCAATGCCTGCTACGCCCGCGACTTCCGCCCCATCGCCGAGGACACGCATCCGCTGTGCCAGGGCTTTTCACGCGCCTACATCCGCCATCTGGTGATGGCCCAGGAGATCATGGGTTTGCGGTTGATTTCTCTGCATAACCTGCATTTCTACGCGTCCCTCACGTCCAGGGCACGTCAAGCGATCGAACAGGGTTGTTTCGCCGAGTTCCGGGCGGAGGTCATCGCCCGTTACCAAACCTCCCCTCATTCCGAATCATGAACGTCTCCCTCTTTGAAAATGCCCTCATCCTCGCCCAAGCCCCCGGCGGACAGCAGGGTGGCCTTCTCGGCAGTCCGATGATGCTGCCGATCCTCATGATCGTGGTGATGTATTTCATCATCTTCCGCCCGCAGCAAAAGCGCATGAAAGAGCACCGGGCCCTCATCGCCGCAGTGAAGGTGGACGACCATGTGATCATGGAAAGCGGCGTGCATGGCATCATCACCAGCATCAAGGACCGCACTGTCACCGTGAAGATCGCCGACAATGTGAAGGTCGTGTACGAGCGCTCCAAGATCGTCGCCGTGACGAAGAAATCCGATGTGGTCGATGCGACTCCTGCCTGACAGCGGAATGCCGGACGCCCGCGTGGTTTCATGACTCATGCGGCGCAGCCCCGGCTCTGGCCATCATCACCCTGAACTCGCCATTCATTCCCTTCCCAGCCTCAACCCCCAGCCACTCCGCCCATGAATCCCTACGCCACCTTCCTCGTTGGTGCTTCGATCCTGCTGCTGCTGCTCCTTTATGTGGGCACCGCCGTCCACAAGACCAAGCGCCTCACCGGCACGCTGCTCATCGCCCTCACGGCGCTGGCCTCGCTTTACACGGTGAAGGCGCTCGGATTGAAGCTCGGCATCGACCTGCAGGGCGGCAGTGAGTTTGTCGTGAAGCTGGAGCCCGGCAAGAACGAGGACGGCACATCACGCCAGGTCACCCCCTCGGATGTGCAGCAGGCGATCGGCATTCTGGAGAAGCGCCTCAGCCCGGACGGTTCGAAAGACCTCACACTCCAGCCTGAGGGCAAGGATCGCATCGTCGTCCAGATGCCCGGCATCTCCGCAGATGAGGTCACGGACGTGCGAGACAAGATTCAGCAAGTCGCCCATCTCGAATTCCGCCGGGTGCATCCTGATAGCGCCGCGAAGCTGGAGCAGATCAAGGCGCGTGGCGGCATCCAGGAGCCGGGTTGGGTAGAAATGAAGTACCGCGAGCCCGAGCGCGACCGCGACGGTAAAATCATCGCCACCTCTGAGCTCGTGAAGGACATGCCAGATCTCGAGGGTGACATCGTCGCCAACGCTTACCGGGTTGTCGATGCCGAGGGCAACAAGGTCGTGCTCAAGCTCAACAGCGTGGGTGCGAAGCGTTTCGACGAGCTGGCCGAGATGCATTTCGAAAGACGGATGGCCATCATCGTGGACGGCCAGATCCATTCCGCTCCCTCGCTCCGCTCCAAGCACTACGGCGGCACGGCGGAAATCTCCGGCGGTGGCGGCAAAGGCTTCTCTCCGCAGGAGGCTGACACGCTCGCCACCCTGCTGAACAACCCGCTGCGCAATCCGATGAAAATCCTCTCGGAGAGCTCCGTCTCCTCCGCCTACGGCCAGTCCTCGATCGATCAAGGCAAGTGGGTGGGAGTCGCCGCGCTGGTGATCACCACGCTGTTCATGTTCTTCATCTACCGCCTCGCCGGCTTCGTGGCAATCATCGGCCTCGTCATCAATATGGCAATCCTCTTCGGCGCGATGTCACTTTTCGGATTCACGCTCACGATGCCGGGCATCGCCGGTCTCGTGCTCACCATCGGTATGGCCGTGGACGCGAACGTGCTCATCTATGAGCGCCTGCGTGAGGAGATGGAGGCGGGCAAGTCCCTTGCCTCCGCCCTCGACGCCGCGTACGACAAGGCATTCTCCGCCATCGCCGACTCGAACATCACCACGCTCATCTCCGCAGTCATCCTCTTCATGATCTCCGGCGGCCTAGTCAAAGGCTTCGCCGTCACGCTCATGATCGGCTTGCTCTCCTCGATGGTCGGTGCCCTCATCGTCACTCGCGTGATCTTCATCTGGATCGTGGACAAGGGGATCCTCCAGAAGATCCACACCACGCGCATCATCCCGGACAAGATTTTCGACATCCTGTCATCCGCCCCGAAGTTCATCATCGCCTCTCTCGTCATCACCGCGATCTCTTTTGCAACGCTCATTGTGAAGAAGGAGAAGAGTTTTGGCATCGACTTCCGCGGCGGCGGCCGCGTGGACGTGGTGGTCAAGCCCGGCAAGGAGAAGGACATCACCGACGGTGCGCTTGATGCGCTCTTCAAGAACCTCAAGCAGCCTGACGGCAAGGATATCGGCACCTACTACATCCAACGCAAGACGGACCCGACCTCTGGCGCGTTGAATCTCGGCATCCGCTGTGAGGAGCAGAGCAGCGCCGCCATCGAGCAGGCTATCAACGGCAAATGGAAGAGCGATACCCTCGCGGGCACCAGCATCGCCACAGTCGGCTCCGTCGTGGGCTCAGAAGCGGCCAAGACCTCGCTCTGGGCCATGGCCATCGCCCTGCTCGCCATCTTTGCCTACCTCATGATGCGCTATGAGTTCGCCTTTGCCCTCGGTGCCATCATCGCCCTCTTCCATGACGTGCTCATGGTTCCCGGCCTCTGCGTGCTCTTCGGCCAGGAGCTGAGCATCATCCACGTCGGCGCGCTGCTCACCATTGCCGGTTACTCCATCAACGACACCATCGTCGTCTTCGACCGTATCCGCGAGACCATCCAGAGCGGCAGCGGTGGCACGATGCGCGAACTGATGAACGAGGCTATCTGCAAGACGCTCTCCCGCACGCTCCTCACTGGCCCTACCGCCCTGGCACCGATGGTCGTGCTGCTCTTCCTCGGCAATCCGGCTATGCTCGAGTTTGCCATGCCGATCACCATCGGCGTGCTGCTCGGCACCTACTCCTCCATCTTCATCGCCAGCCCGCTCGTGCTCTGGTATGCGAACAAGACCGGCACCAGCCTCAAACGCCAGGTGATCGACGCCCAAATCGAGCAGATGAAAACCCGGCAAGCCATCGCCGCAGCAGCAGCCGCAGGCGGGAAAGCCTGACCAAGCAGATCCCCCCTCCCTCAAGGCACGCGGCACAAGGCCGCGTGCCTTTTTTCATGTCTGAAAACCTGCCAGGCAGCAAGCCGAACCGTGGGCTATATGTGTTGGGCGCGGCACATGCCGCTGATATGAACAACAGACACCGCCGAACTATCCGGCTGGCCAGACAACACGCTACGCCTCACCAGCCAGTAATGGGGTGAAGGAGGCGGCATGAACCACCGCATTCTCCGCGTCCAAAACATCTGACCTGCATTTCCGAGCGCGTCAGTCGCAGCCGATCGTTTTCAAAACAATGCCTGCCTGCTCATCGCCCCGCACAGGATTTCCAAGCAAACACAGCCAAAGAAAAAGGCGGGCAGCGATGCCCGCCTCGCTGATCATCTTTAGCATGCCGATCAATTCGTCCCCGGCGTTGGCTGTGGATTCGCAGGCACGGCGGGTTTGACCTCCACCGGAGGACTGGCGGGAGTAGGAACTCCGGCAGGCGGAGTGGTGCCGCTAGGCGTCGGCACTGACGTGGGGAGTGTTCCAGCAGGAGTCGGTATGGTGCCAGCGGCTGGCTGCGGACCATTCGGATCACCCGGAGGCAGCGCTGCGGCTGCGGCTGCCGCCTTTTCATCCGCACGCTTCTTTGCAGCGGCGAATTTTGCGGCATTCGCCCTCGCCTTCTCTGCCGACTGCTTCAGATAGGTGGCATAGTCCGGCCCGCTACCTGTGATCGTCACCGGTGTACCGACGGATGTGTGCTCAAACAAGATCGGTGCCATCTTCGAGGGTAGGCGGATACAGCCATGCGACGCACGGCGGCCTGGCCTCGGAATCGGACCGATGTGCATGCCTACTCCGTCGCCGGTGAGGCGCATGAAATAAGTCATCTTCGCTGCCTCAAAACGACCACCTGGGGGTAGCAGATCACGCCCCTGCTTGAAGTCGGAGTTCATCAGCTTGCCGTCCTTGTCGTAGCCCTTGCCGTAGAGGTTGGAGACCTTGTCTTTGATCTTCTCCATGACTTTGAAGTTGCCCGTGGGAGTCGGGAAGCTCGGAATGCCGCTGGCCAGATAAGTCCAGCCGACAACATCATCACCGTTGTAGAGCGTAGCCCTCTGGACATCCACATTGATCGCGATGCTGGTGATCGGCTTGTTGCCGCCCGTCCATTCACCGGGGTACTTCCATTCCTCCTTCACCGGCTCAGGCGGGGGCTTGGGTTTGCGGCGGAAAAGCTGGCAGGACGAGGCCATCATCATCGTGCCGACGACAAGGCCGACACGCAGAATCACATGGGAGTTTTTCATTTTCACGGCGGCGATTCTAAGTGCCCTGTTTACGGCGCTCAAGTTATGTGTGGCAGTTTATTTTGCGCAAAGATCGAACAAATCCGCCGGTGAGGAAACCAGCAGGTCCGCCCCGTTCGCGCGCAGCTCCGCTTCGCCCCTGAAACCCCAGCGCACACCCACGGCCCGCATGCCGCTGCTCCTCGCAAAAGCCATGTCGATGCCAGAATCGCCCACATAGGCCATCTCGTCGGTCTTCAGCTCCAGGAGCGCCGCCATTTCACGCGCACCGTCGGGAGCAGGTTTGCGCGGCACCTCTGCACGCTGACCGAGGATGTGATCGAAGCATGCCTTGCCAAAAAAATGCTCCGTCATCGGCACGGTGAAGTGGTGCGCCTTGTTCGAGATCACGCCGAGCTTTACTCCCTTGCTCTTCAGCTTCACCAGCATCTCGGTAATGCCCTCGTAAGGTCGAGTCTGCACATTCCAGAGAAGGTCATAGTTCACACGATACTCTTCCACGCAGGCTTTAATTAGTTCCTCGCTGCGCACCGTCTCTGGCAAAGCCCGCTCCACGAGTTTCTCCATACCATCCCCCACCATCTGCTTGAAAACTTCCTGCTCGCAGCGCGGATAACCACGCGCATCGAGCATGCGGTTGATCGATTCCGCGATGTCCGCGAGCGAATCAATCAAGGTGCCATCGAGATCGAAAATGAAGGCTTTGAGGGAAGGCATCCATCCTTCATGCCGTGAATTGTCGCCCGATCAACTTGCCAGAACGCCCAATGCGGCGAAAAAGCCCCATGCTGACCGACTACCACACCCACACCCCGCTCTGCCTGCATGCGGAGGGCGCCCCGGTCGATTATGCGCGGCATGCGCGTGAGATCGGCCTCGCGGAGATCGGCCTATCGGACCACAACCCGATGCCGGAGCACTACGACGACTGGCGGATGCCGCTCTCCGACCTGCCGCGCTACTTTGAGCTCGTGCAGGAGGCCCGCGAGGCGTTGCCGGATTTCCCAATCCGCCTCGCTCTCGAATGCGATCACATCGACGGCTATCAGAAGTGGATCGATGAAACTGCTAGCATGGCCGATTGGGATTACCTCATCGGCAGCGTGCATTACATCCACGACGGCATCGCCGTGGATGACCCGAAACATGTGTCGCGCTGGAAAACCGCCGCCGACATCGAGCACATGTGGGGAATGTATTGGAAGCTCTACGAGCAAATGATCCGCACGCGGCAGTTTGACTTCCACGCACATCCTGATCTCGCCAAACGCTTCGGGCTACGACCTGCGGGTGACTTGCGGCATTACTACGAGCCTGTGATCCAGGCGCTCGTCGATACGAACGGCATCCTGGAAGTCAGCACCGCCGGTCTGCGCAAGGATGTGCGTGAAATCTATCCCGCCCGCGAGATGTTGCAGATGGCCTTCGACGCGCAGGTGCCCATCGTGATCAATTCCGACGCCCACACTCCGACCGATGTCGGCGCGGACTTCAACCAAGCGCTCGAACTCGTCCGCAGCGTCGGTTACACGACCACTATTCGCTTCGAAAAACGTCAGCGCAAAGTGGTGCCGCTGCCTGACAAGTGGCCGCCCGTATGATTCTCCGCGCCCGCCAGCACAAGATCGCATTCCCTCGCCGCCCGCTGGTGATGGGGATCGTGAACATCAACGACGACTCATTTTGCGGTGACGGCACGCTCGATCCTGCTGCGGCGCTGGCGCAGGCGGAGCAGCAGCTTCACGACGGCGCGGACATCATCGACATCGGCGCGGAAAGTGCGCGCACGAACCGCGAGGCGATCAGCGCGGACGAGGAAATCGACCGCCTGCGGCCTTTTCTGGCCAGATGGCCGGAATTGCAGGCGCGCTTCAACTCACCACTGCTTTCCATCAACACCTGGCGCTCCGATGTCATCGCTGCCGTGCTTCCACTCGGCGGCGACCTCATCAACGACATCAGCGGCCTACCGGACGCGTTCAACGCGAAGCTCTGCGCTGAGCACGACGCCGGATTGCTCATCATGCACAGCATCGGCCAGCCAAAGGTGCCGCACACGCATGTGCAGCATGAGGACATCATGATCACGCTTGATCAGTTCTTCGAGCAACGGCTCGTGATGGCCGAAAGCGTGGGCCTGCCGCGAGAGAACATCATTCTCGATCCCGGCATCGACTTCGCGAAACAGCGTGACGACAATCTGACGATCTATCGCGAGCTGGGGAAACTCCACCGCTTCGAGCGGCCCATCCTGCTGCCCGTGTCACGCAAAACGGTGATCGGCGAAGTGCTCGGCGTGCCCGCGCTCGAACGCGATCCCGGCACCATCGCCTGCATAGCCGCCGGCATGACCCGAGGCGCACAGATTTTCCGCGTTCACAACGTCAGGGCTGCGGTTCAGTCAGTTCAGATGCTGTGGGCGCTTCGCTAACCGGTTCACTGGCAACATCGTCAACTGACTCCATTGCTTCAGTGGTCGTTTCTGCAAATTCCGTCGTTGGTTCTTCCGCTTCAACAGCTTGCTCGGCTTCGTCTGCGGGAGCTGATTCTGCTTCACTTTTGGTCGCAGGCATGACTTCCGCTTTGCCCTCTTTCTTCACTGCCGACTGCTGCGGCTCGCCTTGAACACCGAGGAAGACCATGCCGTCGCTGTATTCGATGACATAGCCTTCATTCGCGAGCCAGCGGATGTCCTTGATGACTCCGATCTGCCCTTCATTCGGATGCTTTGGCGCGTTCGGATCGGCACCATCCATCGGCGGCGGCGAGGGCATGATGGTCTCGACCAGCGTCTGCATCGGCATGCCGTGGTTGTCCTTCAAAATCTTCACGATGTCCGCCAGACGGTCGGAGAAGACCATACCGTTCTCGATGGCGCGTGGCTTCACGCGGCAGACATACTGCTTGCCGGCGCGGCGCTTGAAGAGTTTCAAGCCGCGACGCTCCAGGCCCGCGCCGAGTTTCTGCGAGATCTCAAACAGATGCTTCCGTGCGGCTTCGACCGACTGGCGCAGCATGATGAAGAGCACATGCGAGAGCTTCTGTTTATCGATGTCTCCATGCACATTGGCCTCGCGCACCTCAATGACGGCGTCGTTGCCGAAGGTGCGGCGGAAATGCGCCTCCATGTCAGCACGGGAACTCAGCGTGAGCATATCACCACCCTCCGACGCCTCGATTTTCAGGCAGATCCAGCGCTGGCCCTTGCTCATGTTTTCCTTCCACTTCGCCACAAGCTCGGGATTAGCTTCGACCTTCACGCGTCGTTTGAAATCTTCGAACGGCATGTTCGCAAAACGTTCACGATGCAGGCGGATGAGGCCGGTTTGGTAGCTGTGATGGCTCGGCGGGGCGATGATCTCGCCGCTCATGCCGCACACCGCGACGGATTGAAACTCGCCTTTCGGCGCCTCGAGTTCGATCTCTTCGACACGATAGAACTCATCCAGCACCGCGCTGTGCAGTATATGCTTGAGCGCTTCGTCGCGGTTCAGGAACAAGCTGCCATCTGCAGGCACGTTGAACAAGCCCGTGGGACGTTCTTCGGCACAACGATAACGAACGACGAAGCGGTCACCGCCCGCGAGCACGAGACGTGACGCGTCGAACATGCTGAACGCGTGTCCACTTTGTCGAACGTGTGAGGCCAGTGCATCCACCGACTTGTCATCTGGATAAATCGTGACCTGCACATCCTTCGGAATCTCCACCCATTCGCGCTGCGGCGGACCGCCACGATCGCGGTCGCCAAAACGACGTGGCCCACGGCGGTCGTCGCCATCACGGCGCGGGCCGCCTTCACCACGCGAGCGGAATCCACCACTGGGAGGGCCATCGCGACGTGGAGCGCCGCCTCCCGGGCCATCACGACGTGGGGGCGGGCCACCACGACGTTCGCGATTGCCAAATCCGCCGCCACCACGGCGATCATCACGCCCGCCACGTTGAGGACGGTCATCGTCACGGCCAGCATAGCGTTGCTTGATCTTTTCCTCCTTGCCGATGTCGCCAACCCACGCGGGCATTAATTTCAAATCGGAAAGGTCCACCCAGCCGGGTTCGGTCTGCGGCGGGTTCTCGGTGCTGGCTTCAGGATCGGTCATGGGGCGGTCAGGGGCGCGACTATGCCCGGAATCCGCGTTGTCGCCAGTTTTGTTCATGTGGCGTTTCCCCGGCACGGCGCTATGTGGGCAAGTCCCATGCCAACCGAACCCATCGCTTTTTTCAACCGCCTGACCCGGTGCATCGAAACCGAGGCCGTGTATGGCGAGGGCTATCTGCGCTTCACTTATGAGAGCCCACTCGGCGCACTGCCGCTGCACGCACTGGTGAAACGCGCCGCGTTTTCGAGCTGGTATGGCCACCGCATGGACTCACCCGCCAGCCGGGCAAAGATCGCGCCCTTCCTCGCCGCGTACGGTTTGGACACAGACGAATTTGCCGACGCGCCGGATTCCTTCCGCTCCTTCAACGAGTTCTTTTACCGCAAACTCAAGCCGCAGGCGCGTCCCATCGCCTCCGGTGAAAACGAAGTCGTTTTCCCTGCGGACGGACGCCATCTCGTGCTGCCCAACATCGCCGCATGCGACGATTTTTTCATCAAGGGTGTGCGTTTTGACCTCACCGCACTGCTGAGAGACGCGACAAAGGCAAAACACTTTGCGCACGGCAGCATGCTCATCTCGCGCCTCTGTCCTGTAGATTATCATCGCTTCCATTTTCCCAGCGACGGCACTCCTTGGGCTGCAAAACAGATCAACGGCCCGCTTTATTCCGTGAGTCCCATCGCGCTGCGCAAACGTCCTTCAATCCTATGGGAAAACAAACGCGAGATCACCGTGCTGCGCACACCCAAGCTCGGTGACGTGCTGCTGCTCGAAATCGGTGCCACCTGTGTCGGCTCCATCGTGCAGACCTTCGTGCCAGATACCTCAATCAGGAAAGGCGCGGAGAAGGGCTATTTTCGTTTCGGCGGCTCCTGCTTCATCACGATTTTCGAGCCGGGTAAAATCCGCTTCGCCGACGATTTAATCGAGCACAGTTGTGCTGGACGCGAAGTCTATGCCCGCATGGGCGATGTGGCGGCCTGTGCTCTTTGAAGCCTGCACCTCAAAGTCATGCCGGAAACAAGCAGAGCATGGCCGCTGGCGGTGGGTGGAAAAACAAAAAGGCACGACCACAGGCACATGCCTTTACGAGTTGGGAGTTGGATCAACCCGTGATCACTTTGGCACACTGGCAGGCGCAGGAGGCGAGGTGGGGGCCGGAGCGGCAGGTTTAGGATTTTCCGGAGCTTTGGCGGGGGCAGATTTAGCAGGGGCGGGAACCGGAGCCTTGGCAGGAGCAGGAGCTTTTTCAGGAGCGGCAGGCTTCGAAGCGCTCTTGGCAGGTTCAGCATTCTTTTTCTCATCGGCCTTAGCGGCTGCTGGGGTGGCAGACGCAGCAGCGGTCGGCTTGGCATCACCGAAGATCTTCCCGCTCTTGCCGCCGGTCTGTTTACGGCTGATCAGCACGGCCAGCAGTAGGGTGATACCAAAGAGAAAGATGGCGAGATAGACCGTGAACTTTTGCAGCACGTTCGTGGTCTGCGCGCCCCAGACCTGGCTGGCGGCGGCGTCGCCGAACGATGCGCCGAGACCTTCCTGCCGCGGGCGCTGCATGAGCACGACGAGGATGAGCAGAAGGCAGACGATGACTTCGACTGCGGTGAGAATGCCAATGAGGATGTCCATAAAAAGGGGCGCGAATATGGGGGAGCTTCCCCGCTTGGCAAGGAGGAGTTCAGGCTGTTACAGTTACCCTCCCAGGGTGTTCCCAAGGTAGAAATGAGGTTGAAGCTAGGCTGAGCGGCTTCAAGTGTCGCGTTTCTATGTCCAACCTCAAAGAATACCTCGCCGAACGTGTCCAACTCGTGGACGCGGCGCTGAACCGTTTCATCCCCGATGCCAAGACGCGACCAGCGACGCTGCACCAGGCGATGCGGCACAGCATGTTCGCAGGCGGGAAGCGGCTGCGGCCGATTTTGTGCCTCGCGGCGGCGGAAGCCTGCGGCGGAAAGACGGAAGACGCGATTTTCAATGCCTGCGCGGTCGAGTGCCTGCACACCTACTCGCTCATTCACGACGACCTGCCCTGCATGGACGACGATGACATGCGACGCGGCGTCCCGACCTGCCACAAAGTCTATGGCGAGGCGATGGCACTGCTCGCGGGCGATGCGCTCCAGGCGCTGGCCTTTGAACTGGTAGCGAAAACGCCGGTGGCAGTGAATCATCCGAGCGCGGTGATGGTGCTGGAACTCGCACGCACGGCTGGCAGCCTGCATCTGGTCGGCGGGCAGGTGGCCGATCTCGAAGGCGAGGGCAAACAACTGCCGCTCGACGACCTGCGCTTCATTCACGAAGGCAAAACAGCAGCGCTGCTCACCACGAGCGTGAAACTCGGCGGCATGAGCGCGAACGCGAGCACGGAGCAGTTGAAAGCGCTGCACGATTTCGGCATGGCGACGGGCCTCGCATTCCAAATCATCGACGACATCCTCGATGTGACGCAAACGAGCGAAAAACTCGGCAAGAGCGCCGGGAAAGACGTCGCCTCAGAGAAAAGCACCTATCCTGCGCTGATGGGGCTAGATGGCTCGCGAACGGAGGCGCATCGACTCACCGATGCGGCGCACCAGGCGCTCGATGTATTTGGTGACAAGGGAACGCGACTGCGCCAACTCGCAGATTACCTGCTGAACCGGGATTATTGACCTTCGGTTCGAAAGAGCCTCTCCACATCGCCTTCCGGCTTCTCCGGCGGGCCGAAATTCAGCAGCAACGTCGAACCGTCTCCCTGCACGATGCGGAAGCCGAGCAAGCGTCTGCCGCCAGGTTCGATCTGCATGTCGAGCTGGCGGAGGTACTTTTTCATCAGCAGCGGACGTGGCATCATCGCGATGGTGACGAAAGTTTTCTCCTGCTGCGTGACCTTGAGCGTGAAGTTTTTTGTGAGTGATCCGGTGTCCATCTCGCGACCACTGAGAAATCTCATCCACATGCGCACACGGCTGTCGTCAGGCTTCAACGTTTGCCAAGGAGTGGTGCTCCCCTCCTTCAAACGCACGGTCTCCTTGTCAGACACGAGAATCATCGTCGCGGGTGCGCCCAGCTCCCAGCGGAAGCGTCCGTCCTCCATGCGCCAGAAGCGACCGCTGACGATCACGGGCTCCTTCAGCGCCGGAGTCGTGCGCGTCTGCGTGAAGGGTGCCGTGATGTTGCCGCCACCTTTTTGTGCCGTGACCCAGTCAAGGAACACCTGTGGGATCGCCGCATCCTCAGGAACCGCGAAGACCATGTGCCGCAGGATCACAAACAACGTTAGAAAAAGGGGCAATCGAGTCACAACAGAAGCGGGACACCAGAATCGACACACTCTCAAGTCCGCACCACGGTGGCTGGCATGATTTCCCTTGCCCGCCCCTGCAAACCGTGTTCTCTCAGCCCCCATTCCAACCCCTCAATTCACAAACTCATGAGCGAACGTCGCGTCGTCATCACCGGCATGGGAGTCGTCTCCCCGAACGGCAACAACAAGGACGATTTCTGGAAAAATCTCGTGGCCGGGAAGAGCGGCATCCGCCGCATCCAGTCGATGGACACGGAGAAGTACGACTGCAAAATCGCCGGTGAGGTGGTGGACTTTGATCCCACCGGCTATTTCAATAACCACAAAGACGCACGGCGTGCGGACCGCTATTTCCAGCTCGCCATGGCGGCGTCGAAGATGGCCGCGAAGGACTCCGGTTTGAATCCCGACAGCCTTGATCCACATCGCGTCGGCGTCATGGTCGGCAGCGGCATCGGCGGTCTGAGCACCATCGAGACGCAGTATGAGGTTCTTCTGAACAAGGGGCCGGGCCGCGTGTCGCCGTTTCTGATCCCGATGATGATCACGAACATCGCCAGCGGCATGATCGCGGCGGAATTCGGCTTCATGGGACCGAACATGGTCATCGTGACGGCTTGCGCGACTTCCAACAACAACATCGGCGAAGCCTGGCGCATGATCAAATTCGGCGACGCAGACGTGATGATCGCTGGTGGTGCGGAAGCCTCGATCCGTCCCTGCGGTCTTTCTGGCTTCGCCAACATGAAGGCTCTCAGCCTGCGCAACGATGCTCCTGAAAAGGCATCCCGTCCGTGGGACAAGGATCGCGACGGTTTCGTCATGGGCGAAGGTGCCGGTGTGGTCGTGATCGAAGAACTCGAACACGCCAAGAAGCGCGGCGCGACGATTTACGCCGAACTGGCCGGTTATGGTGCCACGGCGGACGCCTACCACCTCACCTCGCCGCATCCCGAAGGTCTCGGCGCTGGCAAGTGCATGGAGATGGCTCTGCGTCACGCCAAGCTCAACACCACTGACGTGCAATACATCAACGCGCACGCCACCTCGACGCCTGTTGGCGACCTTTGCGAGTTGCGCGCCATCAAACGCACCTTCGGCGAGTACGCCACGAAGGGACTGCTCGTCTCCGGCACCAAGTCGATGACCGGTCATCTGCTCGGCGCGGCCGGCGGCATCGAGCTCGTCGCCTCCATCTACGCCATCAAGGACCAAGTCATCCCGCCCACCATCAACGTCGAAAACCTCGACCCCGAGGTGGATGTGGACATCGTCCCGAACACCGCCCGCGAAGCCAAGGTGAACGCCGCGCTGAGCAACTCCTTCGGCTTCGGCGGTCACAACGCCGCGCTGCTGATCAAGAAGTTCTAAGGCTGAGCGAAGTCGCGGTGAGAAAACTCACCGCGTCACCTCTAACGTCACATCCTTCGCGCCTTCGACAACATCGAAAGTCCAATCACCCGCGCCGGGCTTTTGTTCTTTCGTGGTCACAGTTCCATCAGCCGTTTCAAGGCCGGGAACATCAGCGGCGCTGTAGCTGACGGTCAATCTGACCTTTCCGACCACCGGGCCGTCATTTTCACCGACTTTGAAGCTGCCGCGCATCACGCGGGCGCAGGCAACGGGCGCGTTCGGATCATCCGGTGTGAAAACAATGCTACCCCAGCTCACCGGCGTGCCGTTGACGGACACCTTGCCACTGATGGCGGTGCGCTTCACCGGCTTGAAGAAGCCCTGGTTGCGCAGCCAGTCGCGCAGATGGCCGCTCCAGGTGCCGAGCACTGGATCACCGAGTGCCAGACCGACACCATGTGGTCCGGGGCGATAGATGTGCAATTCCGCAGGTACCTTGTTCTTGCGGCAGGCGAGGTAAAAACTCACGGCGTTCTCGGCAGGCACCACGATGTCCTCGTCCGTCTGGAAGATGAAGATCGGCGGCGTGTGTGCGGTCACACGCGTCTCCGTGCTGACGTGCCTCGCCATCTCGTCGTTGTCATTCGGACCGAGCAGGTTCTTACGCGAGCCTTTGTGGCCGTAGTCCTGGATCATCGAGATCACTGGATAAGTCGGCGCGGCCACCGTCGGACGCGCGCTGACATGATCCACCGCATCATTCGTCATGCCTGCGGGCTTTTCATCGAACATCGTCGCCGCCATCGAGGCGAGATGCCCGCCAGCGGAGAAGCCGATGATGCCGACGCGGTTCGGATCGATGCCGTATTGCTTCGCATTCGCCCGCACATGCCGGATCGCACGCTGCACGTCGATCAACTGCGTGGGAAAATGATAGCCCTGGCTGCCAAGGCGATAGTGCAGCACAAACGCCGAAACGCCGATGCCGTTGAACCACTTCGCCACCTGCACACCCTCGTGATCCGCCGCCAAACCGCCGTACCCACCACCAGGACACACGACGAATGCCGCGCCATTCGCCTTCTCCTTCGCCGCAGACCAGACATAGACGAACGGCTGATCCTTGTCCTCGTTCCCCTTCGCTCCCGGAGCACCATCGGGCCAGAGTCTCACTTTGGCAGGCTCAGCATGGGCGGGTAAGGCCAGAAACAGCGCGGCGGTGAAAAGAGAAAGCTTGTTCATGATTTGAGTATTCTGTTAATCCTGTCATTCCAACTCGTTCTTTCATCCACCATGATCTCACGCCGTCATTTCCTCTCCACTAGCCTTGGCGCCCTCACCGTCTCGACGCTTCCCGCCATCGAACCAATCAAGCGCCCCGGCAAAAGCCGCATGCAGCTCGGCGTCGCTGCCTACAGTTTCCGCGAGTACTTCCAGTGGATGCGCGACAAGGAGCAGAAGCCGAAGGGCGAGCGCAAACCGTGGAGTATCCTCGATTTCATCGACTGGTGCGGCGACAACAACGTGCCTGGCGCTGAAGTGACCAGCTACTTCTTTCCGAAGGATGTGGATGAGTCATTCCTGTTGGAAGTGAAGCGCCGTGCGTATCTGCGTGGCGTCCAGCTCGCAGGCACGGCTGTCGGAAACAACTTCGCGCTACCGAAGGGCGGCAAGCTCAGCGAACAAATCGCCTACACGAAGAAGTGGATCGATCATTCTGCCGTGATGGGAGCGCCGCATATCCGCGTTTTCGCTGGTCCGCAGTCAAAAGACCTCAGCGAGGAACAAGCGGTGGCGAACTGCCTCGAATCCTATCAGGAGTGTCTCGACTACGCCGCGACGAAGGGCGTCTTCCTCGGTCTCGAAAACCACGGTGGCATCGTCGCGAAGCCGGACAATCTCATCAAGATGGTGCAGGCCGCGAACAGCCCGTGGGCGGGCATCAATCTCGACAGCGGCAACTTCCACACCGCCGATCCCTACGCCGACCTCGCCAAGATCGCGCCCTACGCGGTCAACGTGCAGCTCAAGATGGAGATCAAACGCGAAGGTGCCAAGGAAGCCGAGGCCAGCGACGTGAAACGCGTCATCCAGATCATGCGCGATGCGAATTACCAGGGCTGGTTCACTCTTGAATTCGAAACGAAGGAAGATCCGTTCGTCCGCGTGCCGGAGATTTGTGAGATGCTCAGGCCGCTCCTCGCCTGAGTTTGCGGTTGATGGCGATGGTTTGCCGTGGTTTGCAGTTGTTGAATGAGATTCCGGGCGCAATGCTGCCCACGAAGCCGTTCAAAAGCTGCAAATCATGAGAAAAGAGTTCCCGTTCGAGAAATTGGAAGTCTGGCAGGATGCACGCAAGCTCGTCTGGTCGGTTTATGAATGCGCCAACTTGTTTCCATCGAGCGAACGTTTTGGTCTGACCAGCCAGCTCACACGAACCTCGGTTTCTGTCGCCAACAATCTCGCCGAAGGCAGCGGACGTTCGAGTTTGAAGGATCAGGCTCATTATTCCAGCCAGTCCTACGCCTCCCTCATGGAAACAGCTTGTGACCTCATTCTCTCAACGTACCTTGGTTTCACCTCTGCAGAGGTGACAGATCCGATCTTGAATCAAGCCTACGATCTCTCTGTGAGAATCCATAACCTTCGCGAATCCCAGCTCCGTCGCGCTGCTCAGGCTTGAAACCACCGCAAACAACGGCAAACGACCGTCAACCACCGCAAACTTCCCCATGTCCGCCTCATACGCCCCTACCGTCGTCATTGAAAACTTCTACCCTTGCCTCGAAGGGGGGCGTCATCCGGTCAAACGAGTCATCAACGAGCCACTGGATGTCTGGTGCGACATCTTCAAGGACGGCCATGATGTGCTGAGCGCGGTGCTGCGCTGGCGGCTGGCGGGATCACGACGCTGGTTTGAGTCGCCGATGAAACCGCTGGAGAACGACCGCTGGCAGGGGCAGTGCAGTTTTGAAAAGGCCGGGCGCTGGGAATACGTCGTCGAAGCCTGGGGCGACACGTTCCGCTCGTGGAAGAAGACCTTTGCCGTGCGCGTGCAGGCCAAAGACCCCGATGTGCCGATCGAGGCGAAGGAAGGCGTACGCCTGCTGCGCGAGGCGGGCAAGCGCGCCCGTGCGGCCGGTGTGGCCGTGGCGGCGACGCAGTTGGAGGATTGCGCCGACCTGCTCACCTCGGTGAAGCCAGAGGACATCATGGACGTGCTGTTATCCGAGGAGATGCAGGCGCTGATGAGCCAGTATCCTGATCGCGAGCAGTCCACCACGTCAGAAGCACTGCATGTCATCGTGGAGCGTGAACGCGCACGCTTCTCGGCATGGTATGAGTTCTTTCCACGCGGCGCGGAAGGCCGCGGCGACAAGCATTCCACCTTCCGCGACTGCCTGGGCCGTCTCGATCACGCTGCCTACATGGGCTTCGACGTGATCTACTTCCCGCCGATCCATCCCATCGGCATCACCGCACGCAAAGGCAAGAACAACACACTCACAGCGCAGCCCGGCGATGTCGGCAGCCCCTGGGCCATCGGCGGCCCGGCGGGCGGGCACCGCGCGATCGAACCTGCGCTCGGCACGGAGAGGGATTTCGTCTGGCTGGTGAAGGAGGCGAAGAAACGCGGCCTCGAAATCGCGCTCGACTTCGCCATCAACTGCTCGCCAGACCATCCCTACGTCAAAGAGCACCCGGAATGGTTCTATCAGCGTCCCGACGGCAGCATCCGCTACGCGGAGAATCCGCCGAAGAAGTATCAGGACATCTATCCGATCAATTTCCACTGTGAGGACTGGCGCAACCTGTGGAGAGAGCTCATCGACGTGGTGCAGTACTGGGTCGATCTCGGCGTGAAAATCTTCCGCGTGGACAATCCGCACACGAAGCCTGTCGCGTTCTGGGAGGAACTGATCTCCACCATCCAGCGCAAGGACCCGGACGTGCTCTTCCTCGCCGAGGCCTTCACAAAGCCGAAAATGATGCAGGTGCTGGGCAAAGTCGGCTTCACACAGAGCTACACTTACTTCACCTGGCGCGAAGACCGCCACTCGCTCACCGAGTACGCACTGGACCTGACCCAGGGCGAGATGCGTTGGTATTACCGCGCCAATTTCTGGCCGAACACACCGGACATCCTGCCGGGCCATCTGCAAAACGCCGGGCCGCAGATGTTCCGCATCCGCGCCGCGCTCGCCGCCACGCTGTCGTCGAGCTGGGGCATGTATTCCGGCTACGAGCTGTGTGAAAACGACCCGTATCCCGGCAAGGAGGAGTACGACAACAGCGAGAAGTACCAGCTCAAGCAACGCGACTACCAGCAGCCGCACCACAACATCACTGTGTTCATCCGCATCCTGAACACGATCCGCCGCGAAAATCCCGCACTGCACCTCTACGACAACCTGCGTTTCCACGGTGCCGACATGGACTCAGTCCTCTGCTACAGCAAGGCCACGCCGGATTTCAGCAACCGCGTCCTCTGCGTCATCAGCCACGACGCGCAGCGTGGAGTCATGGGCATGGTGCATCTCAACCTCGCCGCGCTCGGCCTCGACAGCCGCCGCCCCTACAAGGTCACCGACCTCATCCACAACCAGAGTTACGAATGGCGCGGCGCGGACAACTACGTCGCGCTCAATCCGAACGGCACGTCGATGCACATCTTCAAGGTGGAGCAGTGATCATGTGAAACAACTCGTGCATCTGCTGCTGCTCATCGTGCGGGCTTCAAAGCTCTATTCGAATGAGATCGTGAAGACGATGAAGGCAGGCGACTTTTACGCCTCCTCCGGTGTCACTTTGGACGACATCAGTTTCGGCCGACGGGGTGCTGCACGGTTACGACACCGCCACCCAAGAGGTCACGACGCTTCCAGGAGACACATATCAGACGCGCAAGCTTCCGTGCGTCGATCATGTCGTCAAAACCACATCCAAACCCGTCGTCCAAGGATCAGACCACGATGACGTGGACGCAGCCGATGGGCTAGAAAAAGTAGCCTTGTTGTTTCGCAACAAGAGCCTGACCAGTTCCGAAGAAACTGGACTGCTTTATCGCAACCGCAGACCCTGCATGCGCGCCTGCATGCCTTCGAACATCGGTGCCATCTCAAGTTTGGCGCTGAGTGGGGCCTCTTTGAAGAAGAAGCCCATGTCCTTGGTGAAGTTTCGTTCAAACGAGGTGGGATCCTCACCGAGGATCAATTGCATCTCGGGATTGTTGGCGGCGCGCTTCTTCATGTCGCGATAGATGCTGCCGATGATGCGGCGGCGCTCCTCGACGGGGAGTTTTTCGATGCCTTTCATCACTGCTTTGAAGTTCTCCTCGACCGTGCGGCTGATGTATTCGCCCTTTTCCTCGTCGGTGAGGGATTTGTTGAAGCGCTCCATGACCTCCTGGCCGTCCTCGCGCATGTTCGCACGCTGGTTGAAGTCGAGCTTGATGATGGAGGTGATGATTTTGTCGAGGTATTGCTGACGTTGCTCGTGACCGAGATCCTCGTTTTCAAACCACGGAGCGCTCTCCATCAACGCAAGCGTCTTTTCGGGCGAGAAAACAAAATCCTCCGTCGCAAACATCACGACGGCCACGACGCCCCAGACGAGGACGAGGAAAGCGGCGATCTGAAGCCAGAAGCGCTGGAGGTTCATGGGGAGGCTAACGTTTGCCGAAACGACGGCTCAACAACGACAGAAACTCGCCGGATTCTTCCACTTTCAGCATCTTGGTGATCGCAAAATACGCGGTGGCGGCAACGCTGATCGTCACACCGAGCAGCGCACAGCGGACAACGAAGCTCAAATGCGCCCAGTCGGCCATGAGCGTGAATTTGGCCGCCAGACAGATGCCGGACATCGCGGTGATGGCGATGCCGAGACGCATCAACGCCTGCATGAGCGAACGCGTCTCAAGCCCGGAGGCGAATTTGCGCATGCAGAGGTAAAGCGTGAGGAAATTCACGAGCAGGCCGAACGCGGTAGCCCAGGCGAGCGCGGTGTGATCCCATTTTAGCAGAAACACTGTTGTCGAGTTCATCGCGAGATTCAGCACGATGATGCCGATGCTGATGAGCATGGGAATGAAGCGGCGGTCGATGGTGTAGAACGCCGGCTGCAGCACTTTGACGGCGGAATAGAAGATCAGGCCAAACGCATAGGCCTGAAGAGGCGCAGCGGTCATCTCGACATCGTAGGCAGTGAATTTACCGTGCTCGAAGATCACGGAGATGATTTCCTGGGCGAGCAACGACAGGCCGACGGCACATGGCAGCGTGAGAAAGAGCACGAGGCGCAGTCCTTTCGCCAAGGCACTGCGGAACGCGGGCGTGATGCCTTCGGTGGCCAATCGTGAGAGCATCGGCAGCGTGACGGTGGCGACGGCGACACCAAAAAGCCCGAGTGGGAGCTGCTGGAGGCGCTGGGCGTTCGCCAGCCACGCGAGCGACTTTTCATGGCCTTCCGTGAACGAAGCGAAGATTGAGTTGAGCAGCACCGTGACCTGCGTGCCGCTGGCGGCGAGCATCGACGGCCACATGAGATGCAGCACTTCCTTCACCGCAGGATCTTTGCAGCCAAAGTCGAAGCGGAAACGAAAACCGACGCGGCGAAGCGAAGGCAACTGCACGGCAAGTTGCAACACACCTCCGATCAAAGTGCCGATGGCAAAGCCTGTGAGGCCCTTTTCACTCACGTTGCCGTGACGAAAGCCGGGATCGATGATCCAGGCGAGGATCACACCGCCGACGATGCAGCCGAGATTGAAAAACGCGGAGGCGACAGCAGGAATGAAGAAGACCTTCTTCGAATTTAGCATGCCCATGACCAGCGCCGTGATGGAAACGAGCGCGATGAAGGGATACATGATCTGCGCGAGCCAGGTGCCGAGCACCTTGGCCGGTTCGGAGAGACCTGGGGTCAGAATGCGGAACAGAATCGGCGCGAGCAGCACGCCCGCGATGGCGACGATGCTCATAAACCACAGTGAAAGTGAGATCATCTTCCGCCCGAGAACCCAGGCGGCCTCATCGCCCTCGGTTTTCATCTTTTTCGAAAACGTGGTGACGAACGCGGTCGAAAGAGCGCCTTCGGCAAACAAATCTCGCAACATGTTCGGCGTGCGGAAGGCGGCGGTGAAGATACCGGTGAAAGCGGAGCCAAAAAAGCCGTTCAACATCTGGTCGCGCACGAGACCGAGCACGCGGCTGCAAAGGATGGCGATGGAGACGATCCCGGTGGACCGCGCCGTAGTGCAAGCCTCCGGCTTGCTCTCTGTCCTTAGGCTGTCTTGTGCGTTGTTCATGTCACTTTGATGCGGGATTCAACGTGAGTCACATGCAGCCCAGCCTGACGCGGGTTGTCCACTATGTATTTGGCGAAATGCCACAGAGAATCCGGGTCACGCACGATGTGATCATAGGTTTCATGTTGCCAGACGTCTCCCTGCGTCCCGGTACGCTTGTTGATTTCGTGGGCACTGAACGATTTCCATGAATGCAAAATCTTACCAAGAGCAAACCCTGGACGGGGAGTTACGAGAACATGGACGTGGTTCGGCATCACCACCCAGGCGACGAGATCATAACGGACGCCATCAAAATACCGCAAGGCGTTCGCAACGATGTGTGCAAGCTCAGGCTCCTTGGGCAAGCAGGAACCATGTCCGGCGTCCAGCCATTCCTGCACTTTGTTTGAGAACAGCTCGTGGTATTCGACGCGCTGCACCGCAGACCACGGCTCAGAATTCGTGTCGAGCCACTGCGTACGTTGTTTTCTCAGTGTGTCGAGCTTTTCCCGAGGCAGGGAATCGTGGAGGCGGAATGTGACGAAGTAGGTGCGCCCCTCCTGCTGCCAATGCGGCAGGCTGCGCCGCGAGACGTCCACGTCCGCATGTGGATCGAAGTAGGTGAAGTCATCGAAGATGTTGAGGACGGGCTTTTGCAAGCGGACGATTGTGGTGCTGGCAGAACAGACTGCAACCGAGACGGTTGCACTACGAGCGGACACTGGCGCGCCGCAATTTGTCCATCATGGCGATGCCCATGCCGTGTTCATGCAACGGTTCTGCAATGATTTCATCGACACCAAGTTCATCAAGGCGGCGCAGAATGTGGAAGAAGCGCACGGCGGCCTCGGGCAGCTTGCCGTTGCCAGGGCTGAGCATCATGACTTCCTCCCAGTCGCATAGATTGAGGTAGCCGTCCTTCTCCTCGCCCCGATAGCTCATGAGCGCGTAGCGTTTGCCTTCTTCGGGAATGAAATCCGAAGGACGTGAAAGCAGGCGCAAGGGCGTGCGCGGCGCGTAATGCGAGGCAAGTTGGCCTGGGGAATCGGAAGGGCCGTCGATCACGCTGCGGATGGCGACTTTGACTTTGCCATACGGCTTCAAATCATCCGGTGTGAGCGGTCCGGGACGCACAATGGTGATGAGCGGCTTCGGCGTGCCGGGCTCGATGCGGATGATGGTCGATTCGAGGCCGAAAAGGCTCGCGCCCGCATCGACGATGAGGTGAATGCGACCGTCGAGCTCCGAAAGCACAGCACCTGCGGACGTGGGGCTGATGGAGCCGAAGCGATTCGCGCTTGGAGCGGCGAGCGGTTTGTCGAACGCGCCGATGACACGTTTGAAAATGCCGTTGGAGCTGACGCGAACAGCCACGGTGGGCAGTCCGGCGGTGACAATGTCGGGTACGACGGGCTTTTTCGGTAGCAAGATCGTCAGCGGGCCGGGCCAGAAGCGTTCGGTGAGCTGTTTGACGGTGTGCGCGATCTCCTGCGGCACCACGGCGACGAGATCGAGCTGCTCTTTGCGTGGCAGATGAACGATGAGCGGATCGAAGGTCGGGCGCTCCTTCGCCTCGAAAATTTTCGTCACTGCGGCTGGATCAAGCGCGTTGGCGGCGAGGCCATAGACGGTTTCAGTCGGCAGGGCGACGACTTCGCCTTCGCCGAGAAGGCGGACAGCTTCTTCGACCGCCTGGTGCATCAGTGGTGGCTCGTCGGTGCGGAGGACGGCGGTGACGTGGGTGGCAGCGGACATGGAAGGAGCTGGCGGGAGCCTTTAAATGACGAATGACGAGTTCCCGAATGACGAATGAATGACCAAACTCGAATGACGGAAGTCTGTCAAAGCAGGCACGGGGCAGCGCACTTCTACATTGGTCATTGGGGCTTCATTCGTCATTCGGATTTACTCATTCGTCATTTTTGAGTGGCTTTCAATCACCGCCCAGGCGTTGTGATTGTGGATGGACTCGAAGTTTTCGGCCTCGACGCGGAACCAGGTGATTTTTTTGTGGGACTTGGCCTTCACGGCGACGTTGCGCACGAGATCTTCAACGAAGACGGGATTGTCGTAAGCGGCCTCGGTGACGTGTTTTTCGTCAGGGCGCTTCAAGATGCTGAAGAGCTCGCTGCTGGCGCTGGATTCGACGAGTTCGATGAGATCTTCGATCCATATCGGCTGTGAGAAACGGACGGAAAGAGTGACGTTGCCGCGCTGGTTGTGCGCGCCGCGGGCGCTGATGGCCTTCGAGCACGGGCAGAGCGTGGTGACGGGCACCTCGACGGTGAGGACGAAATCGACGGCCGCTTTGTCGGCATTCACTTCGAAAACGACGCCGTAGTCGAGCAAGCCTTCGGCACCGGAGACGGGTGCTTTCTTCGCACGGAAGTAGGGGAAGCGCATTTCGACGTGCGCCTTGTCGGCGTGGAGTTTTTTCATGAGCTCACGCGGCATGGCGACGATGTTGGAGACTGTCAGCTCCGAGCCATGAGAGTGCAGTACCTCGACGAAACGGCTCATGTGAGTGCCTTTGAACTGGTGCGGCAGATCGACGGCGAGCGAGACGGTGGCGACGGTGTGCTGCGCGGTGGAGTCGCGGTCGCGGATGCTTAGCGGGAAGCGCAGGCTGCGCACGCCGACGCGGTCGATGGGCAGACGGCGGTCATCAGGTTCGCTTTGCGTGTCTTTAAGGGCGGGCATGGGCTGGAAATGAAACTTCCCACTGCCGCAGGGTGCAACAGTGGGAAGCGGATCAAAGGGAACCCTTCACGGGCGGGCCTGCGGATCAGGGCAGCAGGTTGACGGCGCGGGCGCGCTTCACCTCACGGACGACCTTGCGGTGCAACCATGCAGGGAGGCCGGTGATGCGGCGGGGGATGAGCTTGCCGGATTCGGTGGTGAAACGGGCGAGCAGCTCGGGGTTGGTGTAGGCGATCTTTTCCACCGGGATGTCCACACGGCGACGCGGCATCTTGCGATTCGCGCGGCGGAAGTTGGACATGCGTTCTTTGGTCTTCGGCTGCATAGCTGTCTGGGTCTGGGGTTAGCGGATTTCGCGGTGAAGGGTGCGCTTTTTCATGAAGTGGTTGAACTTCACCTTCTCAAGACGGTTCGGGGTGCGAACGCTCTTCTTGTTGCGCGTGGTCACATAGCGGGAGGTCGGCATTCCTGCAGCCTTCGCTTCAGTGCATTCGAGGATGATGATTTCTCGCGGCATAATTTTGGGGGCGCGGAGGCTAGGTCACTCCTTGGAGAAGTCAAGCGATTCGCCGGAGTTGTTGTTATTGGAGGAGGCGGGGGCATCGTCCTCGTCCTTGTCGTCGTCGGCAGCATCATCGACGTTGTCGAGGCCGAAGAGAGAATGGACGGGGCGGCTCCAGCGGCCGGACATCTGACTGCGCTCCAGTTTTTCCTGATGGGCCACGGAGAAGCGAGCGAAGGGCATGGCCTCCAGCCGCTCCTCGGGAATCTTCACTCCGGTGCCTTCACAGAGGCCGTAGGTGCCGGTCTCGATGCGCTTGAGCGCCTCGTTGATCTCATAAAGGGCGTCCTGCTCCTTGCCGAGGAGACTGAGGGCAAAGTCGCGGTCATAAGCGTCACTGCCAGCATCGGCCTGATGCATGCCAAAGGCGGCGGCGGTGCCGTTGTCGCCGCGGATGGTCTCGTTGGCGACACCTTCGATGGAATTGAGGTAAGCGTCACGCAGCTCTATTAGCCTCTGCTTCTGTTTCTTGAGGAAGGGGGTCATTTTCACCGGCCCCTTGGCAATTTCGATCGTGACACCTTCGTCTTCGTGTTTAGAGCGTGAGCGCGGAGTGCCTGCGGTGGAGATGGAGGTGCGGCCCTTGGTAGTCAGCGGAGCCGGGGACGACTTCGATGCTTTCGACGGTTTGGCCGGGGCAGGTGCCGGGGTCTGCTTAGCGGCGGGTTTCACCACCGCCTTAGCAGGTGGGGCTACTTTGGCAGGGGCGAGCTTTTTGGCTGCTGGGGCAGGTTTCTTGACGGAAGCTTTCTTGGCAGGAACTTTTTTTGCAGGAACTTTTTTGGGGGCGGCTTTCTTCACTGATTTTGGGGAGGGTTTCTTCGGAGCCGCCTTCTTGGGGGCGGGCTTTTTGGAAATGACTTTCTTGGGCGCGGGCTTCTTCGGCGCAGGCTTACCTTTTGACTTCACCGCTTTCGCCACGGTTTTCTTGGCGGGTTTGGCGGCGGGCTTTTTAGCTGCGGGTTTCTTGGGTTTCGCAGGCATGGCTTAGGGCGGGGTTAGTGTGTCGATGAAGCTGCTCGGATGCCGCTCCCCGAAGAGGGGGCGGAAAAAGAGGCGCGGATTCTGCCCGTGGTTGTCAGAACGCGCAACCACTATTCCACAAGCTGTTTTGACCCATTGCGGGGCGGCGCACCCGCAATACCCTGCCCACATGAGCTCCCCCCCCTCCCCGCCTTCCGCCTTGTCCAACCTGTGGCAGCAAATTCGTGCCGTACTCGACCTCGTGCTGGACCTTTCCTTCAAACGCTTCGTCACGCCGAAACTCGTGCGCATGCTTTATGTGTTGAGCCTGCTGGCGGCGGTGTTTTACGCGGGATCGTGGATGTTCAGCGGTTTCAAGTCTGGCACGTTTTCCGGCTTGTTCACAATGGTGACGGCCCCCGTGGCCTTTCTGCTTTATTTGATCTTCGCCCGTGTCACGGTCGAACTGATCCTCGCCATCTTCCGCATCGCAGACAAGATCGCGCCATTGTCGGAGGAGGAGGCCGTTAAGACGGTGCAAAATCCCTCTGCAAATCCTCCTTCGTGACGTGGGTCGTGGCTTTGTGAAATTTTTCACAAAATCGGGTTGCCGCCCTCCGGGAGGCCCGGATAATCGGCCCACAGATGTTCACACCCCTGCTTGCCAATTTCGATCTCATCGCCCTTGCCGCCACGCTGGGAAAGATCGTGTTCCTGACCTTCCTCGTTATCTTGCCGCTGGTCTCGATCTCCGTTTACTTCGAGCGGCGCATCTCGGCGGTGATCCAAGACCGCGTGGGCCCGAACCGCGTGGGCGTGCCGCTCACGCTTCTTGGTTTCAAGAAGGACTGGCAGCCTTTCGGCATCGGCGGGCTGATGCAGGCTGCGGCCGACGGGCTGAAATTCATCCTGAAAGAGGACTTCGTGCCCGCGCATGTGCGCAAGTTCTACTACTGGCTCGCCCCCTGTCTCACCATGGTGCCCGCCCTGCTCACCTGCTGCGTGATCCCTTTCGGCAGCGAGCTAGATCTGTCTTTTCTTGGCATCGTAGAGCCAGTCAAACTGGTGATCGCTGATCTCAGTGTCGGCCCGCTCTTTATCTTCGCCATCGCATCGCTCGGAGTTTACGGCATCGTGATCGCCGGCTGGTCGTCGAACTCCAAATATCCCTTTCTCGGCGGCGTGCGCGCCAGCGCGCAGATGATCTCGTATGAGATCTCGCTGGGTCTCTCGATCGTTCCGGTGCTGATGATCTTTGGCGAGCTAAGCCTCACAAAGATGTCCTCCTTCCAGGACGCGAACGGCTGGCTGCTACTACCGCTATGGGGCGAGGGGCTGAGCCTCTCGCGCTGGGTGCTGCTGATCCCGATCTTCATCTCATTCTGCATCTTCACCGTTTCGATGTTCGCGGAGACCAACCGCCTGCCCTTCGACCTCGCCGAGTGCGAAACCGAGCTCGTGGCCGGTTATCACACCGAATACAGCTCCATGAAGTTCGCGCTGTTTTTCCTCGGCGAGTATGCCGCGATGATCATCGGCTCTGGACTCGCGGTGACGCTGTTCCTCGGTGGCTGGAGCATTCCGTTCGGGCCGGTGATCACAAAGCTCACCGGGCTACAGTTGCATTACATCGCCGGCAGCACGCCCTGGTGGCTGGGCCTGCTACACATCGGCACGTTCTTCGCGAAGGTGTTTGCCTTTATCGTCTTCTTCATCGTCATCCGCTGGACGCTGCCACGTTTCCGCTTCGACCAGCTCATGGCCTTGGGATGGAAAGTGTTCTTCGAGCTCGCCCTCGCAAACGTCTTCCTCACCGCGCTGCTGTTGTGGCTGGTTCCCTTGAAGTAAGCCATTTTGCAGCAATCAGCGCCAGCCATGCGCCGACGAACCCGCCGAGCGTGTCGGAGGCCCAGTCCCACACATCGCCGCCGCTGCGGCCTAGGGTGAAGGTTTGGTGCCATTCGTCGAGCGCGCCAACGATGGCGCAGAACAACACGGTCAAAACGACTGCGCTGCCTGTTTTGCGGGCCAAACCGGCCAGGCGCAGGCCGAGGAGAAAGCACATACCGCCGACCGCGAAGTAGAGCGCGTGCTCGATCTTGTCGATGCCCTCGAATTTCGCAGGCGAAGGCAGTTTGCTCTGTGATGAGAGCCACCAGAGCACGACGGCCCAGAGGGAGACGAGCACGCGCCAGAGCACCGGCGAGGAAAAAAAACGGGGCGGCTTCATCGCCGGGGGCCTAGCATCGGGAAAGAGAACCGCAAGCGCGTTTCGACGTGGCCGCAAAGCGATAGACATTTCCACGCCTTCGCGTTACACCTCGCCCGCCGCACTCATCCAACCATGAAACTGCACCTCACGCTCATCACCTTGTTCGCCGCCGCCTCGTTTGCTGGCGCGGAGGAAAGGCAACTCTTCAACGGCAAGGATCTCACCGGCTGGGACGGCAACATGGATCTGTGGAGCGTGCAAGACGGCGCGATCACTGGCAAAACGCCCGCTGATCCCACCAATCCGGGCAAATCCATCCTCAAGCACAACACCTTCCTCGTCTGGCGTGCGGGCACAGTGAAAGATTTCGAGCTGACGTTGAAGTACAAG
Organism: uncultured Prosthecobacter sp.; assembly: GCA_964421275.1. GTDB lineage: Bacteria > Verrucomicrobiota > Verrucomicrobiia > Verrucomicrobiales > Verrucomicrobiaceae > Prosthecobacter. The sequence goes on along the minus strand of CAYQWE010000023.1, from coordinate 2,565 downwards.
ATGATCGGCGGCAACTCCGGCATCCAATACCGCAGCAAGGAATTGGAGAAAGGCGCGCAGGGTCCTGTGATCAGCGGCTACCAGGCCGACTTCGAAGCCGGCAAGACCTACAGCGGCATTTTGTATGAGGAGAAGGCCCGCGGCATCCTCGCGCTGCGCGGCCAGAAGGTCGTCATTCACGAAGGTGACAAGGAAACCACCGACAAGAAGGGGAACGTGAAGAAAGGCCCGAACATCGAAGTCACCGGCAGCGTAGGCGAATCCGACGCCATCCAGGCTGCGATCAAAAGCGAGGACTGGAACGAGTACAAGATCGTCGCCAAGGGCGGCCACCTTCAACACTTCATCAACGGCATGCAGACTGTCGATGTGACCGATGAAACCGCCGTTGGGGCCAAGGAAGGCCTGCTGGCGCTGCAAATCCACGTCGGTGGGCCGATGACCGTCCAGTTCAAGGACATCAAGCTGGTTGAGTTAAAGTAAGCACTGCACTGGCATTTTGACGCTGTCATGACCCGCTCCATTTTTTCCGCGACTCTCCTGCTCGTCTGTGGTCTTGCGACCCAGGCGGTTGCTGACACCGAATATCTCGTCGTCAGCGGCGGACCCGCAGTGCGGCGCTTTGAAAACCTACGCAAACCCGGCGAGCAGCATGACCGCTGGTGGGGCAACTTCATCCGCACCGCCCGCGTGCGCATGCAGGAGATCCATCAATCCGCCCCAGCAGGCACGCACATCACTTGGCTGGTGTATCGCGACGGCTATGTGCGCCGCTCGGCGGAAGACCGCCAGCCGCTGACACAAAACATCGAGTCCGTACCGAAGGCCTACCCTTACATCAACCTCGTCTGGTTCCGCAGCACCGAGGAGTTGGTCCAATACATCAATCATGGCCCCAAGCGTGGCAGCGTGAAAATCTCCGGCTTCGAGTACTTCGGCCACTCGAACAAGTTCAGCTTCATGTTCGACTACAGTTCCGACACCTACGCCACCTCCACCGCATGGTTGCATGAGCACAGCCTAGGGAAGCTCAGTCGCTGGGCCTTCGCACGGAATGCCTATTGCCAGAGCTGGGGCTGCCACTCGGCGGAAAGCTTCAGCAAGGCATGGAAACGCGCCACCGGCACCAAAATGATCGGAGCGCTGGGCAAGACCGACTACTCCGACATGCACCTACGCGACTGGCATGTGGGACTGAGCGACGGTGCGCGCTGGGTACGTTAAAAAGTGGGATAACCAGCCCTGCCACACCGTAGGTCGAGGATGCATTATTTCATCACCGTGCCTCGTCAGGATGCGAGCGAGCTGCTGCTGCCTGCGGAGGTTGTGGAGACATTGAGGGTATGATATCGAGTCCAATAAGGCTTCAAAACCTCACCCAAACAAACTCATCTGCCCCGCGTCATCATCGTTGCGTGGTTTCTTCCTTGTCTTCGCGGGCACGCTCGTCGCCACGGGCACCTCTTTGACGCTCTCTGCGGGCTGGTGGCCGGATTCGAGTTGTTGGAGGACTTCCTTGGCGCGGTCGATGACGTTTTCGGGGAGGCCGGCGAGTCTCGCGACCTGGATGCCGTAGCTTTTTTCGGCGGAGCCGGGGAGGATCTTGTGGAGGAAGATGATCTGATGATTCCACTCCTTCATGGCGTCACTCGAACAGAGGTGGAAGGTTTCTCGCGCCGTGAAGGATTCGCAGAACCTCGACTGCTTCGGGCAGTTCGCGGTAGAAGAGGAGATAAGTGGGATACTGCTGGGAAGGCAGAAAACGGATTCCGGCAAAGCGAGGTGCGCTGAAACGGGGCCGAACTCCGAGGTCTGGCAACTCACCAAGACTCGCTGCGGTGTCGAGGATGTCCTGGCGCACGTCCTCGGCGGCCACAGGACTGTCCCGCGAGATGTAGTTCACGATCTCCTCCAGATCATCCACCGCAACGGGGTTGAAGACCACAGGCTTCATGCTGTCTGCTTGCGCAGTTGAGACAATGAGATGCGCTGACCGGGATGGGACAACGCCTCGTCCAGCAGAGATTCCAACGCAGGAGAAGCGCGGCGGCCAAAGACCGCCTTCACAGCGGCCTCCAGAGCAAACTCGATGCTCGGAAACTGCCCATTGGCGACTTGTTCACGAAGCAAGGCTTCGACTGGAGCAGTGAGGGTGGCCGTCATGTTGTTAATCGTATGCCTCACAAGCGACGAGGCAAGCAGAGACTCCACGCTTCTACCCAAACAAACTCATCTGCCCCGCGTCCTCATCACTCCTCACCTTCTTCCGCGTTTTCGCGGGCACGCTGGTGGCCACGGGGACTTCTTTGACGCTTTCGGCGGGCTGGTGGCCGGATTCGAGTTGGTGGAGGACTTCCTTGGCGCGGTCGATGACGTTTTCGGGGAGGCCGGCGAGTCTCGCGACCTGGATGCCGTAGCTTTTTTCGGCGGAGCCGGGGAGGATCTTGTGGAGGAAGATGATCGGCTGGTGGCGATAAAGAGACAGACACTTCTGCCTGTGAAAAATGTCTTCGCGACGGTTCCCGCGAGCCATGACGTGGTAATACGCCCCGGCGGATTGAATGC